>JBKPAI010000079.1:0-54992 GCA_046726355.1 Acidobacteriota bacterium
ACACTCATGAAGTAGTTGTCGTCCACGCCGGCGAACCCGTAGTCGCCCTCGTACTCCGACTGCTTTGCGATTTCCTTGGAGCCGAGGCGATGGACTTTGCCGGTCTGGAACAGGAGGCCGGACGGTTTCTGCGCGTATCGGCTGACCTCCGCGGTATCGCCCAGCGCCGGCCCCCACAGGACCGTCCCCGGCAGCGCGCGGTCTCCTTGTGCGATGGAGGCGCGAAATGACACGACGTACGACGACGGATCCAGATGAAACTGCTTCGTGACGCGCAGACCGCTGCTGTCTCGATATTCGAAGCGCAGGTCGACGGCGCCTGCCTGGGCCGCCGTGACGGCGTAGAGGCCCTGGTTGATCGTGTCGGTGATGCCGCGGTCTGGAACTCGAAGCGTGAACGGTAATGCCTGGGTCTCGACGGTTCCGCCTCCGGCAGCGGAAAGGTCGCGCTCGATCAACTCCTGAGGATCGCCGTGGGCGTCACGGTAATGTTTCAGACGCCAGCTTTTGAGCCGGCCCCCGCGATTGGTGAAAACTGCGACGACGTTCTCGGTTTCGACCGGAACATCGCGTTCTGCTGATTCCCCCACCAGGAGGGTCGCGACAGGCCGCTCGACGGGGGGCCGTGCCGGCTCGGGCGGAGGCGACTGTGCTGTTGAGCTTTGTGGAGCTGGCGGCTCAGCGGTAGCAGCCGGCGGGGGCACCGGCTTCATGATCACCGACTGGTAGACGAAGACCACCAGGAACGAGAGAAAAATAGCCAGGAGAACGCGTCTTTCCATTACCAGGGAACCGGATCGTGGCCGGCGACACAGAGGGGGTGGCATCGGGCCAGGCGCAGCGCGGCCAGCCACCCGCCGCGCACCAGTCCATGCCGGGCGATCGCTTCCGCCGCGTAATCCGCACACGACGGCAGGAAGCGGCAGGAGCCTCTAAAGTACGGAGAAATAAAGAATTTATATACCCTGATCGACAGCAGGGCGGCGCGGGCCGCCGCGCTGACGGAACATCCGTTCGAGAGTGGTTCGGTAATCAGCTTCAAGGACGGTCAGGCTGGCGTCGAGCAGTTCACGCCGGGGCACGACGACGACATCGAACCCCCCGGCTATTTTGTTCCGACGAAAAACCTCTCGGATGAGCCGTTTCGCCAAATTCCGCTGAACTGCGCCACCGAGCTTCCGCGTGGCCGCAATTCCCAGACGTCCCCGCGATTCAGCGGCCCGCAAGGCAAATATCGTGCAAAAACGGCCGTGAATCTTGGTACCGTGCTCGTACACGCGCTGAAACTCTCCTCGACGGCGAATCCGCTCGATGGGACGGAAGCGAGGCATCGATGGAGCACATCCCGCCCCTATTCACTGGAGACGGTCAGCCGTTTACGGCCTTTCGCCCGGCGCCGTTTCAGAACGAGCCGGCCGTTCTTGGTGCTCATGCGGACGAGAAATCCGTGCGCGCGCTTGCGGCGGCGCGTGTTCGGCTGAAATGTGCGTTTGCCTTTCATGAGGTGTCCTGAACTGGAAATGAACCGTTAATGTTAGCGAACGCGTTCCAAGAGTGTCAATTGAGCGGCCTGGTGTGTTACAGTCGGCGTCCTTTTCGTTCCGTAGCTCGCAGGTTCGTAGATGGCGTTCGGGCTCCCCCCAAAGTTTTCCACACCTGTGGAAAAAACTGTGGAAATTCGCCGTGAATGGGCCCGTATCACGCTGACGGCGTCGCGTTTCGCGACAGCAGTCGCCCGAAAGTCCAGTGAAGAGACGCCCTACTCCAATCGAAGGGCCGTGGCAACGGTTTTCACAAATATTCTTGATTCAGCAGTTTCGTGACAAACATACCGTTCGGGTCTACAGTTCGCGAGTCCGAATGACTTATCGGGATCCGGTTTGCGAGATCGAGGCTGACGTCAACGGTGAAGCCATGGCCGACTTGAATGGACAGGACGTTCCGGACCGGTCCGGCTCCGACGAAGCTCCGGAACCGGTACCAGACTCCGGACCGATTCACCTGAACGCGAATGAGACGATGGTATTCGAATCGAGCCCGCTGCCGGCCTCACCGGGCCCAGCGGGCCTCAATCCGCGCTATACGTTCGATTCGTTCATCGTCGGATCCTCGAATCAGTTCGCCAACGCGGCGTGCCGGGCCGTCGCCGAACTGCCGTCGCGGTCGTACAATCCGCTGTTCATCTACGGCGGGGTGGGACTGGGCAAGACGCACCTGATGCACGCCGTGGGGCAGTACGTGCTGCAGCACGATCGCAATCTGAAGTTGACTTACATCTCGTCCGAGCGGTTCATGAACGAGATGATCAACGCGCTCCGCTTCGACCGCGTGCTGGATTTCCGCGAACGGTATCGATCGGTCGACGTGCTGCTGGTCGACGACATCCAGTTTCTCGCCGGAAAGGAAGGCACGCAGACGGAATTTTTCCATACGTTCAATGCGCTCTACGACTCGCAGAAGCAGATCGTGTTGAGCAGCGACTGTCCGCCGCACGAAATCCAGGCGCTCGAAGAGCGCCTCCGCTCGCGGTTCGAGTGGGGTCTCATCGCCGACATCCAGCCCCCGGATCTCGAGACGAAAGTCGCCATTCTCAAGAAGAAAGCCGAAGCGGAAGCGGTGCCGCTGCCCGACAACGTGGCTATGTACATCGCGGGAAAGATCAAGTCGAACATCCGCGAGCTTGAAGGATCGTTGATCCGGCTGATCGCGTTTGCGTCGTTGACTGGACAGGAGATTTCGCTGCCGCTCGCCCAGGAAGTCCTGAAGAACATCCTGGACCACGAGGAGAAGGCGGTCACGATCGAGAACATCCAGAAGTTCGTCGCCGATTACTACAACCTGAAAATGGCCGACCTCCGATCCCGCAATAACTCGAAATCGATCGCCATGCCGCGTCAAATCGCGATGTATCTGTGCAAGGCGCTGACACACGCCTCTCTACCGGAGATCGGGCGCAGCTTCGGCGGCAAGCACCACTCGACCGTAATCCACTCGATTCGAAAAGTCGAAGGGCTGCGAAAACGCGATGCCGATTTCAACAGCCAGATTACGAATTTTCTCGAAGCATTCCGCTAGGCTGGACTGATTTCCACAGTTCATCGTCCACAGCGGTTGAGGAAACCTGTTGAAACGGAGCCGATCGTTCTAGGGTGTTGAAAACCCGTTCTGCGGGCGCGGTAGAGACCACCTTTTTTGCACACCTTAACTCTCACAGAGACAAGGACTAACGTGGTCGAGGCCCTTTTCAACAGACCTTACTCTCCTATATACTTTCTCAGTCTCGAATCCTCCTTCTTCTCCAGGAGATCGCGGTCTCGGGCCGCCCTTTCGAGGTCAGCACAGCCATGGAACTCGTAGTCCGGAAGAACGATCTTCTGCGTGAACTGCAACTGTTTCAGGGCATCGTCGAACGCAAGAACACCATTCCCATCCTCGGCAACGTGCTGATGGAGGCCAGAGGTGATGAGGTGCGGTTTCTTGCAACGGACCTCGAGGTCGGCCTGCGCAGTAAGTGTTCGGCATCGGTGGCGAAAAGCGGGTCGCTGACGCTGCCGGCGAAGAAGTTCTACGAGATCGTCCGATCGCTGCCTGAGACCGACATTCGCATTGCCGAGGACAAGGGCGGCGTGAAGGTGGCGGCCGACCGGTTCGATTCCCGGATGCAGACGCTGCCGCGCGAGGACTTTCCGACGCTGCCCGAAAGCAGCGGCACGCCCGGCGTGACCTCGCCGGGAGCGACGCTTGCCCGATCGGCGTTGAAGGAAATGGTTGCAAAGACTTCGTTCGCGATCACAGGCGAAGACACGCGCTATTTTCTGAACGGCGCGCTGTTCGTTCTGAAGCCGGCCGCGATGAGTCTCGTGGCCACCGACGGCCACCGGCTCGCGCTCGTCACGGTCGCGCGCGATGGCGCCGCGGCACCCGCGGCTGCGGCCGGCGCTGAGGAAGTGCGGGCGATTCTGCCCCGGAAGACGCTGGCCGAGCTGTCGCGGCTGCTGCAGGAAGGCGACGAGGACATTCAATACGAGCGCGGCGAGAATCATCTGTTCTTCGACGTCGGCGGGCGGCTCCTGATCTCGCGGATGATCGATGGCCAGTTTCCGGCCTATGAACGCGTCATCCCGAAGGGCAACGACAAGAAGATCGAGTTCGAACGCGATCGGCTCGCGAGTGCCGTCCGCCGCGTGGCGCTGCTTTCGAACGAACGATCGCGAGCGGTGAAGTTTCAGGTGGAGCCGGGCCGCGTCGACATCACGTCGAGCAGTCCGGATGTCGGTGAGGCGCGGGAAACGCTGCCGGTCGAGTACGCCGGGCCGGCGCTGCAGATCTGTTTCAACGCGCAGTACGTCCTCGAATTTCTGACTGCCGTCACTACCGACGTCGTGTCGCTCGAGCTGAAGGACGAAGTCAGCCAGGCCGTCATGCGGCCGGTTGGCGCAGAGGGCTACGACTACACGTACGTCATCATGCCGATGCGAGTGTAATGCCACACACGGGTCCAGATCAGGATCAGCAGTCCGTTCACGACGGTCAGGTGCGCGAAGTTCCCGCCGAAAACAATGGTCAAGGTGTCGCTGCGGGGCCGCCCGCCGCGGGGGCGGCGGAGCCTTCCGGTACCGTCGACGAGAACGATTATTCCGCCGACAAGATCAAGGTTCTCGAAGGCCTGCAGGCGGTTCGAACCCGGCCGGCTATGTATATCGGCTCGACCGGGCAGTCCGGGCTGCATCATCTCGTCTACGAAGTCGTCGACAACTCGATCGACGAGGCGCTGGCCGGCTTCTGCGACCAGGTGAATGTCACGATCCACATCGACGGTTCGGTCACGGTCGTCGACAACGGCCGCGGCATCCCTGTGGACCGGCACGCCAGCGGCAAGTCGGCGGCGGAAGTGGTGCTGACGGTCCTGCACTCCGGCGGCAAGTTCGACAACGAGAGCTACAAGGTTTCCGGCGGCCTGCACGGCGTCGGCGTGTCGGTCGTCAACGCGCTGTCCGAGACGCTCGATCTCGAGATCTGGCGCAACGGGCAGGTCTACCAGCAAAGCTACGAGCGCGGCAATCCGCTCGGAGAGCTCGAAATCACGGGCACGACGAAGCGCCGCGGCACGAAGGTCACGTTCAAGCCGGACGCCCAGATTTTCGAGACCCTCGTCTTCAGCTTCGACACGCTGGCGCAGCGCCTGCGCGAGCTCGCCTTCCTGAACGGCGGTATCGTGATCACGCTCGACGACGAGCGCGACGGCAAGAGCCACAAGTTTCATTACGAAGGCGGCATCGTCTCCTTCGTCACCCATTTGAACAAGAACAAGACGGCGGTGAACGAGAAGCCGATCTACATGCGTGGCGAGCGGGACGGCATCGACGCCGAGATGGCGCTGCAGTGGAACGACGGCTATGCTGAGACGATCTATACCTTCGCCAACAACATCAACACGCACGAAGGGGGCACGCATCTCTCAGGATTCCGGTCGGCGCTGACGCGGACGATCAACTTCTACGCTGCGAAAAACAACCTGGCGAAGGATCTGAAGGAGAGCGTCACCGGCGACGACATCCGCGAAGGGTTGACCGCGGTGATCAGCGTCAAGATCCCGCATCCGCAATTCGAGGGCCAGACCAAGACCAAGCTGGGGAACACCGAAGTCAAGGGGATTGTCGAGGCGATCCTCAATGACAAGCTCGGTGCGTATCTGGAGGAGAACCCGCCCGTCGCGCGCCGGATCGTCGGCAAGGCGATCGACGCGGCGCGTGCGCGCGAAGCGGCCCGCAAGGCCCGCGATCTCGTCCGCCGCAAGGGCGCGCTCGACGGCAGCTCGCTGCCGGGGAAGCTGGCCGACTGTCAGGAGCGCGATCCGGCGCAGAGCGAGCTCTACATCGTCGAGGGGGAGTCGGCCGGAGGGTCGGCCAAGCAGGGGCGCGATCGGCGCTTCCAGGCGATCCTGCCGCTGAAGGGCAAGATTCTGAACGTCGAGAAGGCGCGGTTCGACAAGATGCTCGGCAGCGACGAAATCAAGACAATGATCGCCGCGCTGGGATGCGGCGTCGGCGCCGAGGACTTCGACCTCGAGAAGCTTCGCTACCACCGCATCATCATCATGACCGACGCGGACGTCGACGGCTCGCATATCCGCACGCTGCTGCTGACGTTCTTTTACCGGCAGCTGCCGAAGGTGATCGAGGGCGGGTACGTCTACATTGCGCAGCCGCCCCTGTTCCGCGTCAAGCGCGGCAAGGCGGAGACCTACATCAAGGACGAGCGCGAGCTCGAGGCGTATCTGATCTCGCGTGCGGCGGCGGCGCGGGTGGTGCGGATTCCGTCCACGAACGCCGAAGTCGCCGGCGCCGATCTCGAGAAGCTGCTGCAGAAGATGATCGCGCACCAGAAGCTGCTGCAGGTGGTCGAGCGCCGCGGGCACCCGCGTGAAATCATCGAGGCGCTGGTCGCCGCCGGCGCCGATCGCGAGTATTTCGCCGACAAGGAAAAGCTGGAGGGCCTCTGCCGGGCGCTCACGACCGAGACGCGCGTCGTCACCGTGCAGCGCGACGAGGAGCACAATCGATATCTCCTGCAGGTCGAGGACCGATCGAGCGGCTACCCGCGCCAGCACATGATCGGCGTCGATTTCGTGACCGCGGCCGAATACCGGACGCTCCTCGCGAACCACCGCGACATCCCCGCCTTCGACGGCGGCGTCGTGGTGGCCGGCAGCGCGCCGGCTGAAGGGCCGGAGACGGCGGACACCCCAACGGCCGGCACCGACGGCACCGTCATCGGCGGCGCGCCGGCCGATGAAGCCACGAAACTCGCCGCCGAGCCGAAGGATCGACAGCGCCAGGCGGCCAGGACCGAGGTCGCCGAGATCCGGCTGAAGACGCTCGACGAACTGGTCGAGTTCTTCATCGCCTCGGGCAAGAAGGGCGTCGCCATCAATCGGTACAAGGGCCTGGGCGAGATGAATCCCGACCAGCTCTGGGCGACGACGATGGATCCGGAAGCGCGGACGCTGCTGCAGGTGCGCGCCGAAGATCACACCGAAGCCGATTTGATGTTCACCACGTTGATGGGCGATCAGGTGGAGCCGCGGCGACGGTTCATCGAGGACAACGCCCTCGATGTGAAGAATCTGGACGTGTGATGAACCGTGCGATTGCCGATTGCTGATTGGTGAATGCTGATTGCTGATTGGAATTCAACAATCAACAATCCGGCCGTTCGATTGCCGACTGGCGAACGCTGATTGCTGATTGGGAATCAGCAATCAACAATCAGCAATCAACAATCACCAATCAACAATCAACAATCTCATAACCATCCGATGGAACAGTCCTCCCGCCACCACCCGGTCAACATCGAAGACGAAATGAAGCGCTCGTACATGGATTACGCCATGAGCGTAATCATCGGACGGGCGCTGCCCGACGTCCGCGACGGGCTCAAGCCGGCGCATCGCCGCGTGCTCTACGGCATGAAGACGATGGGACTGGCGCCGACGCGCGGCTACCGCAAGTGCGCAAAGATCGTCGGCGAGGTGATGGGCAACTTCCATCCCCACGGGGACGTGCCCATCTACGACACGCTCGTACGTCTCGCCCAGGATTTCAACATGCGCTACGCCCTGGTCGACGGCCAGGGCAATTTCGGATCGATCGACGGCGATCCACCGGCGGCGATGCGCTACACCGAGGCGCGGCTGGCGTCGCTCGGCGACGACATGATGACGGATCTCGACAAGGAGACCGTCGACTTCGCCCCGAATTACGACGAGACGACCGAGGAACCGACAGTCCTTCCCGCCCCGTTCCCGAACCTGCTGGTGAACGGATCGTCAGGCATTGCCGTGGGCATGGCCACCAATGTGCCGCCGCACAATCTGCGCGAGGTGATTGACGGATGCATCTGGCTGGTCGAGCACACGCATCTCCGCGCCGCCGCCGCGCCGCCGCCGACATCCGGCGAGAAGCTGAAGCAGCTGATCAAGCTGATTCCCGGGCCTGATTTCCCGACCGGAGGATACATTGTCGGCCGCGCCGGCGCGCTGCAGGCCTACACGACCGGCCGCGGCTCCGTCGTCATGCGCGCCCGCTCGACGATCGAGACCAGCAAGAAGGGCGACCGCGTCTCGATCATCGTCACCGAGACGCCGTATCAGGTGAACAAGGCCAAGTTGATCGAGCGGATGGCCGATCTGGTCCGCGACCGCGTGATCGAGGGCATTTCCGACCTGCGCGACGAATCGGATCGCGAGGGGATGCGCATCGTCATCGAGCTGAAGCGCGGCGAGGTGCCCGAGGTCATTCTCAACAATCTCTACAAGCACACCCCGCTGCAATCGACCTTCGGCATCATCATGCTCGCGATTGTCGGCGGGCGCCCGAAGGTGCTGACGCTCCTCGAGCTGGTCGAGAGCTTCGTCGAGTTCAGGCGCGAGGTCGTGCGGCGGCGTACCGAGTTCGATCTGCGGAAGGCGGAGGCGCGCCGCCATATTCTCGAAGGCTTGAAGATTGCCCTCGACCATCTCGACCAGGTCATCGCGCTGATTCGCGGTTCGAAGACCGTGCCGGAAGCGCGCGACGGACTGATGACGAACTTCGGGCTGTCGCCGATCCAGTCGCAGGCCATCCTCGACATGCAGCTGCAACGGCTTACCGGGCTGGAGCGGCAGAAGCTTCTCGACGAGCTCGCCGAGCTGGTCCAGACCATCGAACGGCTGCGCGCGATTCTCGCCAACGATCGCCTGCTGATGCAGATCATTGTCGACGAGCTGAAACAGGTACGCGACAAGTACGGCGACGACCGGCGCACCGAAATCATCGACGAGTCGGGCGAGCTGAGCGTCGAGGACCTGATCGCCGAAGAAGACATGGCGATCACCGTCAGCAACACCGGGTACATCAAACGCACGGCGATCTCCACCTACCGGAACCAGCGCCGGGGCGGCAAGGGGCGCATCGGCATGCGCACCCGCGAAGAGGACTTCGTCAACCATCTGTTCGTCGCCTCGTCGCACGCCTACATCATGATTTTTTCCGATCGCGGCCGCGCCTACTGGCTGAAGGTCCACGAGATTCCCGACGTCGGCCCCGGCGGCAAAGGCAAGGCGATCGCCAATCTCGTCTCTCTGGAGGAGGGCGAGAAGATCGCGGCGATGCTCGCGGTCAAGGAGTTCGAGGCGGACAAGTTCATCGTCATGGGCACGCGCCGCGGCGTGGTCAAGAAGACCGCGTTGTCGGCCTTCAGCAATCCCCGCGCGGGCGGCATCATCGCGATGGGCGTCGAGGAGGGCGACGCCGTGATCGCCGTCCAGGTCACCGACGGCAAGGGGCAGGTGTTCATCGGGACCAGGAACGGCATGGCCATCCGTTTCGAGGAAACCGAGGTCCGCCCGATGGGCCGCACCGCCTATGGCGTGCGCGGCATCTCCTTGCGCGACGACGACTTCGTCGTCGCGATGGAGGTCGTCCGTCCGGGCGGAACGCTCCTGACCGTCACGGAAGGCGGGGTCGGCAAGCGGACGGAAATCGACGAGTACCGCGTGCAGTCGCGCGGTGGCGTCGGTATCATCAACATCGCCACGACCGAGCGCAATGGACCGGTGGTCGGCATCGCCTACGTCGAGGAGGGGGACGAACTGCTGCTGATCACGCAGCAGGGCATGATCCTGCGGATGCCGGCGACCGACGTGCGCGCCATCGGGCGTGCGACGCAGGGCGTCAAGCTCATCGATATCGGAGAGGACGACAACGTCGTTTCGATTGCCCGGCTGGTCGAGAAGGAAGTCGAGGAACCGCCGCCGTGAACGCTGAGATTGCAGATTGAAGATTGAGTCGGCGAGTGCTGAACTACTGGCTACAATCTGCCATCTACAATCTTCAATCTCATGATCCTGCAGGAGGTGCGGACATGTTCCGGCCAGGACTGAGCATCCCGAGTCTGATTGCCGCCTCGCTGATCGCTCCGGCTCTCGTGCTCGCCGCCGGCTGCTCGGGTGCCGAGCAGTCGATCCTCAACCAGTTCTTCACTGCGTCGCGCCTGCGCGACAACACCTCGCTCAACAACCTCACGATGGTGCTGTTCGAGCCGCGGACGCAGGGCACCGTGTCCACGTTCAAAATCGTGTCGGTCACCCCCGAGGAGCACAAACCGCTGACGCTCAAGGCGCTCGCGAGCGCGCACGACGCCGCCAGGGCTGACGACGCGGCGTTCACGAAGCGGAAAGACACCTATCAGAACGAAAACCTCGAAGCCATCCAGCGCGTGATCAAGGCCGACCGTACGAAGGGCAGGCTCACCGGGAAAGACGCGGAGGTTCAGGCCGCATGGACGCAATTTCTCCAGGATGGCGTCGCCGTGTCGCGCAAAGTCTCAGACGCCAGACGCAAGCTGGCGAGCGAGAGCGGCGTTGTCGACCTGAGCATCAATGCCGGCAACAACTCACGCGTCGACATTACCAAATACGACGGCGAGCTGGTGTCGAAGGACGTCACGATCGACGCGGTGGTGAAGCTTCCGAGCGGGGAGACCGTGAACAAGACGCTCGTGATCACCATGCAGCGCGCGCTGTTGCAGGCGGACCGCGAGATCAACGGCCGCTGGATCATTGCCGCGATCAAGGACGCGGCGGCACCGCCGGCAGCGAAGACGTCCTGACGCAGGTGGGAGAGAGCTGAGTTTACGGAGAAGACGATAAGGGGAGCTGAGGTCACGGAGACAACGGTAATAACACAGAGAAACTGACTTTGACTTCTCCGTTTCGTCTCCGTTCCTCTGCTCCTCTGTGTTGATACCGTTTCCTCCGTATTCTCCGTTATCTGTCGCAGGCACGATTACGCCGGCTCCAGCCGCGCGTACTTGGCGTGCAGCGTCTTGAGGCCGACCGCCTTGAAGCGGACCACGAGCTTCGTGTCGTTGTCGAGCGGCTCGACGCTGACGACGCTGCCCTCCCCGAACTTTGGATGTCGGACCCGCATCCCGGCGTGGAGCGCCAGCATGCCGGTTGACTGATCTTCATCCTCGTACGCGTAGGTCGCAGCCTCTTCGCGGAGCCGGCGGCCGCGGCCGCGCCCGCGGCCATACGGGTTGGTCCGGAATTCGTAGTGGGGAAAATGCCCCTGGTACGGCCCCGCAGAAGACGATGAGAACGACGGCGCGATCCGATCGACGAGCTCGGCCGGGACTTCATCGATGAAGCGGGACGGCTCGCTCGTCTGATACTCGCCGAAGATCCGGCGGCGGGCCGCGCCGGTGAGCACGAGCCGCGATCGCGCGCGGGTCATACCGACATAACAGAGGCGCCGTTCTTCTTCGACGTCGTCCTCTTCGCCCGAGGCCCGGGAATGTGGAAAGAGCCCCTCTTCGAGCCCCGCAATCACGACGACCGGGAACTCGAGCCCTTTCGCGCTGTGCAGCGTCATGAGCCACACGCGGGCGTCGCGAGAACCCTGCTCCTCGTCGGTGTCCGAGAGCAGCGAGAGGCGATCGACGAAGCCGCCCAGCGACGGCTCCGGCTCGCGGACCTCGTATTCGCGCGCGGCCGAGACGAGCTCGGCGAGGTTCTCGATGCGGCCCTCGGCGTCCTCGCTGCGCTCCTGGCGCAGATCCTCCAGGTATCCACTCTGGTCCAGCATCTTGCCGATCGCGATGGAGGGCGGCTCGCGCCGCGCCATGTCGGTCAGGCTCACGATCAGATCGCGAAAAGCGCCCAGAGCGGCCGCCGCGCGGGGCGCGAAGGCCCGATCCTCGAGTCCCCGAAGCAGCCGCGCCCAGAGCGAGTTGACCGACAGTGCCGGCTGCAGGCCGGAGGCGAGGAGCGGCAGGTCGGCGTCGGCAGACGGCTCGACCTTCTCGACCGCATCCATGACGCCCTTGCCGATTCCGCGCGCGGGCGTATTGATCACGCGGCGCAGGCTCACATCGTCGTGCGGATTGATGACCAGGCGCATGTAGGCGAGGGCGTCCTTGATCTCCCTTCGTTCGTAGAAGCGGACGCCGCCGACGACTCTGTACATCACGCCTTCGCGCATCAGCGCGTCTTCGATGGCGCGCGACTGCGCGTTGGTCCGGTACAGAACAGCCACGGTCGCATCGACGTCGTCGGCGAGGGCCGTCCGCGCCGTGCGGGTGATGAAATCGGCTTCCTCCAGCTCGTCGGCGCCGCGGTAGTACACGATCCGATCGCCCCCTTGGCGAACCGTCCACAGGCGCTTGTCCTTGCGGTTGCGGTTCTGCCGGATCACCGCTGAGGCGGCGTCGAGAATGATCGGCGTCGAGCGGTAGTTTCGTTCCAGCTTGACGATCCGGGTCTCCGGGAAATCGCGTTCGAAATCGAGAATGTTGCGGAGATCGGCGCCGCGCCACTTGTAGATGGATTGATCAGGATCGCCGACCACGCAGAGGTTGCGGCGGAGGCCGGCGAGCTGCCGGATCAACACGTATTGCGGGCGATTCGTGTCCTGATACTCATCGACCATGACGAAGCGGAACTGTTTCGCGTAGCGGGCGCGCACCTGCTCGGAGCGCTCGAACAGATCGACGGTCTTGAGCAGGAGATCATCGAAATCGAGCGCGTTGCTGTCCTGCAGCGCCTTCTGGTAGTGCGCGTAGACCCTGGCGAACTGCTGGTCGCGAGGATGCGAGGATGCGGCAACAGCTGCGGCCGGATCCTCCATGCGGTTCTTCAGATGGCTGATGCGCGCCAGGGCGGCCCGCGGCTGCACGAACGTGTCCTCGATGTGCAGATCCTTCAGCGCCTGCTTCACAACGGTCAGCTGGTCAGCGGAGTCGTAGATCACGAAATCGCGCGACAGCCCGATCGCGGGGGCCTCGCGACGCAGCAGGCGCGCACAGAGCGAATGAAAGGTCGAGAGCCACATCCGGCTGCAGTCGGTGCCGAGCAGGGCCTCCACACGCGCGCGCATTTCGTCGGCGGCCTTGTTCGTGAACGTGACGGCGAGCACTTCCTGCGGCTCGGCGTGGCCGCCGCCGACCAGATAGGCGGCGCGGCTCGTGATGACGCGCGTCTTGCCGGAGCCGGCGCCGGCGAGAATCAGCAGCGGCCCGGTAATGTGGAGAACCGCTTCACGCTGTTCGGGATTCAACGTGTCCAGGAAGTGCATCACGCGTGTGGATGACGAACCGGATCAGACTTTACCATCGTCTGACGAAGGGCGCTCGCGGGCAGGCGGGTCTGGTGGGTCAAGTGGGTCAGGTGAGGTCTGGTAGGGCAGGGTCGTCCCGTGTCGACCTTGCTCCCTACCCGCCCCGCCTGACCCACCCGACCTACTCGACCGTCACGGATTTCGCCAGGTTGCGGGGCTGGTCCACGTCGCACCCGCGGCGGACGGCAATGTCGTACGCCAGCAGCTGAAGCGGGATCGACATGACAATCGGTGTCAGCAGATCGGGTGTCACTGGCAACTCGAGCACCACGTCACGCGAGCCGTCGAGAATCGAGTGCAGCTTGTGATCGCCGCGGGTCGTCAGGGCGACCACCGATCCGCTCCGCGCTTTCACCTCCTGCATGTTGCCGATCATCTTCTCGAACACGTGATCCTGCGGCGAGATCGTCACGACAGGCATGCGCTCGTCGATGAGCGCAATCGGGCCGTGCTTCATCTCGCCTGCCGGATAGCCTTCGGCGTGAATGTATGAAATTTCTTTCAACTTGAGCGCGCCTTCGAGGGCGATCGGATAGTTGATGCCGCGTCCGAGGTACAGAAAATCCGTCCGGCTGTAAAAGCGGCTGGCAATTTCTTCCACCTCGGGCTGCAGCTTGAGCGCCTGCTCCAGAAATTGCGGCAGCTGCAGCAGGGCGTCGATGTGTGGTCTCGACGCCTCGGGCGTGAGCACGCCGCGGACCTGGCCGAGCCGCAAGCCGAGCAGGTACAGCGCCACGAGCTGGGACGTGAACGCCTTGGTGGACGCGACGCCGATTTCGGGACCAGCGTGCGTGTAAATGGTCCCATCGGTCTCGCGTGTGGCCATGCTGCCGACCACGTTGCAGATGGCCATGCTGGCGGCACCGCCGTTCTTCGCCTCGCGCAGAGCGGCCAGTGTGTCTGCAGTCTCCCCGGACTGGGTGATGACGACCGCGAGCGTGTTCTTCGACACGATCGGCGCGCGGTAGCGGTACTCGGAGCCGTAGTCCACGTCGACGTGGACGCGGGCGAGCCGCTCGATCATGAACTTGCCGACCAGGCCCGCGTGCCATGAAGTTCCGCACGCGAGAATCGTCACCCGTTCGACCGCGGCAAGCGCGGCATCGCTGACGCTCATCTCCTCGAGGAACACCTTCCCCGAATCCTGCGAGACGCGGCCCAGGACGGTTTCACGCGCGGCGGTCGGCTGCTCGAAGATCTCCTTGAGCATGAAATGCTTGTACCCGGCCTTCTCCGCCATGATCGGGTCCCACAGGACGCGCTGCGTCGCCTTCGAGACCGGACGGCTGAAGAAGTCGGTGAACGCCACGCCGGTGCGCGTGATGATGGCCATTTCTTCGTCGCCGAGAAACACGACGTCGCGCGTATGGCTCAGAATCGCGGGGATGTCCGACGCGACGAAGAACTCGCCGTCGCCCAGGCCCACGACAATCGGCGGGCCCTTGCGGACGGCGACGATTTTCTCGGGATCGTCCGCGGAAATCAGCACCAGCGCGAACAGCCCGCGCATCCGCATCAACGCCCGCCGGGCCGCGTTCTCCAGGCCGTCGTCCTTCATCTCGCGCTCGATCATGTGCGCGACGATCTCTGTGTCGGTCTCGGTGACGAAGCGATGGCCCTGGGCCTGGAGCTCGTGCTTCAGATCGAGATAGTTCTCGATGATGCCGTTGTGCACCACGACGATCTTGCCGGTACAGTCGCGGTGCGGGTGGGCGTTTTCTTCGGTGGGCCGGCCGTGCGTCGCCCAGCGCGTGTGACCGACGCCGTAATCGCCGGTCAGCGGATCGGAGCCGATGATCTGTTCGAGGTTGGACAGCTTGCCGGCGCTCCGCCGCAGGTCGACCTCGCCGTTGCACACAACGGCAACGCCGGCCGAGTCATAACCGCGGTATTCGAGCCGCCGCAGTCCGTCGATCAGAACCGGCACCACGTCCTTGGGTCCGATGTATCCGATGATTCCGCACATATGGGTCCTTCAGAACTTGTGAAATCGAGTCAAGTGAGAACTAAACAACCACAGAGGACACAATGGACACAAAGGAAAAAACGCGCATTTTCGTCGTGTCCTTTATGTTTCCGAGGGCACGCTAACGAAGGGCACGGAGGAAACGGTATGACACAGAGAAACGGAGCAACGGAGACGAGCAGGGCGAAGTGCTTGCTTGTTCGTCTCCGTTCCTCTGCTCCTCTGTGCTTATACCGTTCCTCCGTCTGCTCCGTTGCCGGGCCGGCGGCGCCGCTGCGCTGGCTCAGCCTTTCACCGGCGTCTTGTCTGATTCCGCCTGTTTCTTCTTATCGACCCAACCCTCGATATTCCGTTGTCTCCCGGCACTGACCGCGAGGGCGTTCGCGGGCACGTCTTCACGCACGGTCGTGCCGCTGCCGACGTACGCGCCGCGACCGACGGCCACGGGCGCAACCAGCTGGGTGTCGCTGCCGATGAACGCGCCGTCGGCGATGACGGTCTGGTGCTTGGCGACCCCATCGTAATTGCAGGTAATGGTGCCGGCGCCGACGTTGACCTTCTCACCGATCGTGGCGTCGCCGAGATAGGCGAGGTGCATCGCCTTCGAGCCGGCGCCGAGCACGGTTTTCTTGAGCTCCACGAAATTTCCCACTTTGGCGTTCGCTCGCAGGTCGGTATCTTTCCGCAGGTGGGCAAACGGCCCGACGCGGACGCCGTCGCCGATGCGCGCTTCGACGATCACGCAGTGGTTCAGAACGGTAACGCCGTCGCCGAGCGTTGAATCGACGATCCGGGCGCCGCTGTGAATCTCGCAGCCGCAGCCGATCGTGGTCCGGCCCTCAATCGACACCCCTGGATGGACGATGGTGTCGCGGCCGATGATGACATCGCGATCGATGTAGGCGGTCGCCGGATCTTCGATCGTGACCCCGGCGTCCATCAGTTCTGTCGTTTTCTCTTGTCTCACGATGCGGCTGACCTCCGCCAGCTCGCGGCGGCTGTTGATGCCGCGGATTTCGGCTGCGCTCGCGACCCGGAACGTTTCGACGCCGCGCTGCTGGCGGCGGAAGATGGCGACGAGATCCGGCAGGTAGTACTCGTTCTGCGCGTTCTCCGGAGCGATCTGCCGCAGCGCGTCGAACAGCCCGTGCAGCGCGAAGGCGTAGATGCCGGAATTGATCTCGCGGATCTCCCGCTCCGCCCGACTGGCGTCCTTTTCTTCGACGATCCGCGAGATCGACCCGTCCGTGCGGACGATCCGGCCGTAACCATGAGGATTGTCGAGCTCTGCGGTGATCACCGTGGCGGCTGCGCCGGTCGATTCGTGGTGCTCCTGGAGCAGTTTCAGCGTCCGCGCCGACAACAGCGGGACGTCACCATACAGGAGCAGGAGCGTGCCGGCCGCGTTGCGCAGCGCCGGCTCCGTGATCAAAAGGGCGTGACCCGTCCCAAGCTGAGGTTCCTGCACGACAAACGAGACGTCTGCGTACCCGGTGAGCGCGGCCTGCACCGCTGCGGCTTCGTGGCCGACGACCACCGTGATCGATCGCGGGCCGAGTGCCCGGGCCGTCGCCAGCACGTGATCGATCATCGGGAGCCCGGCCACGCGATGAAGGACCTTCGCGCGAGCCGACTTCATCCGCGTGCCTTTGCCCGCGGCAAGGATCACGATGTGAAGGTGAGACACTCGGTCGATTATCGCGCGGTTCGAGTCTTGATGGGGCGCCGCCGATCGAGCGGCCGAATGGACGAGGATGACGGCGCCTCCAGCGCCGCACGGAACGCCTCATCTTCGCGCAGCGGCTCGAGATCGGGATCGGTGCGGGCCAGAGCGCGGTTTTCGGGGTTTATCGCGATCGCACGCTCGAGGTGTGCCACCGCCTCCGCGTGCTCGTCCCGCTGCGCGTGTGCAACGGCGAGCATGTAGAGTGCGTGGTCGTTGTCCGGATCCTCGTCGCGGACGAGGCGAAGGTGCAAAATCGCCTGGTCGTACTGGCCGCCATTGATGGCCAGTGTGGCGGCATACAAGCGCTCTTCGAGAGTCTGCGGCGCGCTCTCCCGTGGCGCCGCCTGGCGCTCGCAGATGTTCAAGTACAGCCGCACGCGTTCAAGCAGCTCTTTTTCTTCGGGATACTGGTGGAGGACCGACTGGAACAACTCAGCAGCACGGCCATATTCGTGATGCTGGAGCGCCTCCAGTCCCTGCTCGTAGACCGCGACCGCCTCGAAATAGGTCGATCGCCGCTGAGCAGGAGGCAGCGCCTCGGCGATGGGCTCCCGGTGAGCGGCCAGAGTATCCAGCTCGTCGCCCGGAGACGCAGATCGTGCTGAGCGGTCGGATCCTGCGGTCGATTGTGGTTGAGCTTTCCCGGAGCGAGGCTGCGGCCGCCGCTGTTTCATGAGGTCTGCGCGAACCAAAAACGCGCGAAAACCCAATAAATCTAGCAGAAAGCCTCGTTCCCGGTCAAGTCGGGCTGAGACACCGAACCGTTCCGGCGGCCGTCAGGAGGTCGCGCCCGGTCAATCGCCAGATTTGCGCGCGAGCTCGAGGGCTTTATATAGGTCGTTAACCCGTAAGCCGTGGCGTTTGGCGAGCACTGAAATCGCCCGCCTTTTCGTGGATCCCGTTGACTTGGTCAAATCTCCGAATTCAACGAGTAGTTGCCGAGGTGACGGCTGCGGCTGAGAAGGCAGTATTTTGAGCTTTTGACCAATATCAACCACGATCGTGTGCTCGCCACGCGGCTCGCCAAGCTGTTCCAGAACACGAGATATCGGTCCTCTGACCGATTGTTCGTGCAGCTTTGTCAACTCGCGCGTCACCAGCACCTCGAGATCACCAAACCGGTCAAGCAGTTCCGCGAGCGTGCCTCGGAGACGATGAGGCGCCTCGAAGAAAATCACAACGCTTCCGAAGGTGATTAAGCTTTCGAACCAGGCCGCACGGTCTTTCGCCCGAGTGGGCGTAAAACCGAAAAAGGCGAAGGTTTGCGCCGGCAGGCCTGAGATCGAGAGCGCGGCAACGGCCGCGCTCGGCCCGGGAACGGGCACGACAGGGATGCCCGACTTGACCGCCTCCCGAATCAGGTGACTGCCCGGATCCGACACGGTCGGCGTTCCCGCATCAGAAACGAGGGCCACGTCGTGGCCAGCCAGAAGCCGCGCGATGAGCGTGGGGGCTTTCTGCGGTTCGTTGTGCTCGTGCAGGCTTGTGGTGGGCGTCGTGATCGCATGCCGGGCCAGCAGGTGGGCCGTTCGCCGCGTGTCTTCAGCGGCAATGACGGCGGCTGACCGTAACACACGCAGCGCCCGCACCGTAATGTCTTCGAGGTTGCCGATTGGCGTGGCGACCACGAACAGCGTCCCAGGCATTACGGCGGGGTTATTTATTGTACCATTGGCGGATCGTGGTCTCCCGCGGGAGTCAACCTCTGCAACGCAGCGCTGAGATGATAGCCTCCGAACCACTTCCCCATTTCGTCGACGATTTACTCGGCTACCTGCACGAAACCCATCCGACATACGCGACCTTCGACGGCATCCACGCGTACGACGACCACCTGGAGGATGTCAGCCGGCATGCGATCGACAGCGAGGTGCACGCCCTGACCGGCTATCTCCGGCGGCTCGATGAGATCAACCGGGAGGCGCTCACGCCGGTCGAGCGGCTCGAGCACCGCATGCTGACCGATCATCTGCAGGCGCGGGTGTTCGAGCTGGAGGTGGTGCGGACCTGGGAACGCAATCCGCAGTTCTATTCCGACATTCTCGCGTCGAGTCTCGCCGGCCAGGTGCTGTTCGCCTATGCGCCGCCGGCCGAGCGGGCGCGCCGGGTGCTCTCGAAGCTGCGCCAGGCGCCGCGGCTGATTCAGGCGGCGCGCGACAACATCAAGGAGCCGCCGGGCATCTTCATCAAGGTCGGCATCGAAACCGTCCGCGGCGCGCTGAAGTTCATCGAGCGCGACCTGCCGCGGGCCTTTGCCGATCTCGACGATCTGCACCTCCTGGCGGATCTCGCCGACGCACAGACCGAGGCGTCGCACGCGGTCGGCTCGTATCTCGAATACCTCGAGAACCAGCTCGCGCCGAAAGCGAGGGCATCGTTCCGGCTGGGCCGCGACAAGTTGGAGCAGAAGCTGCGGCTCGATGAAGGCATTTCGGTGCCGGTCGACAGGCTGCTGGCGATCGCCACGCGCCAGCTGGCGGAAACACAGGAGGCCTTCAAGACGGTCGCCGGACGGATCAACGGCGGCGATCCGCTCGAAACCTGGGCGCGCACGAAAGCCGACCATCCCGGGCCCGGCGAGCTCGTGAACGTGGGCCGCGAGCAGCTCGATGAGCTCGCCACGTTCCTGCGGCGTCAGGCGCTCATCACGCTGCCCGACGCCGAGCAGATCACGGTCGCCCCGACGCCGGAGTTCTATCGCTGGTCGTTCGCCAGCATGTGGACGCCCGGCCCGTTCGAGACGAAGGCCTCGCGGGCCTACTATTACCTCACCGACGTCGATCCGGCGTGGCCGCCCGAACGCCAGGACGAGCACCTGCGCGATTACAATTACCCGACGCTCTGGTCGATTTCGATTCATGAAGTCTATCCCGGCCACTTCCTCCACTATCAGCACCTGCGGCGGGTGGAATCGAAGGCGCGCAAATCGATCATGTTCGCGCCGGCATCGTTCATCGAAGGGTGGGCGCACTACTGTGAGCAGATGATGATCGAGGCGGGGTTCGGCCACATGGAGCACGGCGTCCGGCTCGGGCAGCTCGCCGAGGCGCTGATCCGGCTCACGCGCGTGATCGCGTGCATCAGGCTCCACGCCGAAGATATGTCCGTGGAACAGAGCGTGCGCCTGTTCCGCGACGAGGCCTACCTGGAGGACGTCAGCGCACGCCGCGAAGCGGAGCGCGGCACGTTTGATCCAACCTACCTCGTGTACAGCGTCGGCAAGATGATGCTGCTGAAGCTGCGGCAGGATTTCAAACAGCAGCAGGGCAAATCGTTTTCGCTGCGGTCGTTTCACGATACGCTGCTCGCCCAGGGCACCGCGCCCTTCTGGCTCCATCGTCAGCTGCTCCTCGGAGACGATTCGGGCGAGATGCTCGAATAGGAGGCCGAAGGATGCCGTTGTACGAGTACAAGTGCGAGGCGTGCGGGCAGCGATTCGAGTTGATTCAGCGGTTCTCGGATCCGCCGGCGGACACGTGCGCGGTCTGCGGCTCGGGTCCTGTGCGCAAGCTGCTCTCGTCGCCCGCGATTCAGTTCAAGGGGAGCGGCTGGTACATCACCGATTACGCGAAGAAGGGCGAGGCTAAAGGAGAGACCGCCAAGGACAAGCCGCCGAAGGCGGCGGCCGACAGCGCGGACAAGTCCGCGGGTAAGGCCGACAAGCCGGAAAAGAGCACGACATCACCGGCGGCCGGCTCGTCCTCGGCGAAGGATTGAGCCGGCACTTCACGAAGTGCGAGGCGTTCTCAAGCACGCCACGCGTCGAGCATTTCAGAGGCGTTTGAATTCGCACACCACAAAGACCACTAAGGACACACAGAAGTCTGTTGGGTTCTTCCTTGTGGTCTTTGTGTGCTTTGTGGTTTTAAGTTTTGCCTTCTGGTCTTTAAGTTTCAGGTGCGCGTTGGTCGCGGGACCTTCTGCCGGACGCGACCGTGAGCCGTTTCTCACAGTGACCCTTTGACGGCTGGCGGTTCATCGTTTCGCCGCCGCCGCGTGCAGGTCGAGCGCCGTCAGGTACTCGCGGAACTTGTCGGCGAGATCCGGGCGCCTCAGGGCGAAGTACACCACCGCCTTGAGGAATCCGAGCTTGTTGCCCGTGTCGTGGCGCACGCCCTGCACTTCACACGCGTAGATCGGCCGGCGCTTCAGCAGCTCGCGCAATCCGTTCGTCAACTGGATCTCGCCGGTCCGATCGCTTTTGGTCGCGGCCAGTACGGGAAAGATGTCCGGTGTCAGGACGTAACGGCCGATGATGGCGAGGTCCGAGGGCGCCTCTTCCCGCGGCGGTTTCTCCACGAGATCGCGAACGCGATAAATGTGGTCGCCGAGCCCGGCGTCGGGCTCGGTGGCGATGACGCCGTAGCTCGAAATCTCGTCGCGCGGCACCCGCTCGACGGCGAGGACCGGTCCATCGAGCCGCTGAAAGACGTCGATGAGCTGCTTGACCGCCGGTGGATCCGCATCGATGACATCGTCGCCGAGGATGACGGCGAACGGCTCGTTTCCGACCAGCTCCCGCGCCACCAGCACGGCATGGCCGAGTCCCAGCGGCTCGCCCTGCCGTACGTACGCGAAATTGATCATGTTCGAGATTTTGCGGACCTGGGAGAGCTGCTCACGCTTTCCGCGCGCTTCCAGGAACGATTCGAGCTCCACCGAGACGTCGAAATGATCCTCGATGGCGTTCTTGCCGCGGCCGGTGACCAGGATGATGTTGGCCGCGCCCGACGCGACCGCTTCTTCGACGCCGTATTGAATGATCGGCTTGTCGACGAGCGGCAGCATCTCCTTGGGCTGCGCCTTCGTGGCGGGTAGAAAGCGCGTCCCGAGTCCGGCGACGGGGAAGACGGCTTTGCGTACGGATGGAGGCACACGAAATCGTATCAGAGGACCCATTCGGCGCGAAGCGTCGCCCCCGCCCCAGCAGCCACGTATAAAATGACAGGTTGAGGTAATGTGCTCGACCCTGCCTATATCCGCGACCACATGGACGAAGTGCGCACGGCCCTGCGCCGGCGCGGTCTCGACCCCGACAAGGTTCTGGAGGACATCGCGACGCTGGAGGCGGCGCGCCGCCGGCTGATCCCGGAGCTCGAGGCGCTCAAGCGTCAGCAGAACACCTCAGGCGATGCGATCGCGCAGGCGAAGCGGCAGGGCAAGGATACGACCCACATCCACGAGGCGAACAAGGCGCGCGCGGCGCAAATCAAGCAGCTCGACGTGCAGGTCGACAGCGTCGAGTACCAGAAGAAATCGCTGGCGCTCACGCTTCCCAACCTGCCGCACTCGAGCGTGCCGGTGGGTGCGAGCGCGGCTGACAATCTCGAAGTCCGCCGGCACGGGGAGCCGAGGGCGTTTGATTTCGTGCCCCAGCCGCATTGGGACCTCGGACCGGCGCTCGGAATTCTTGATTTCGAGCGCGGGACCCGTCTTGCCGGCGCCCGGTTCTCGGTGCTCACCGGCGCCGGGGCACGATTGTCCCGCGCGTTGATCCACTTCATGCTCGACCTCCACACGCGTGAGCACGGGTACCGTGAAGTCGAACCGCCGTTTCTGGCCAACAGCGCCGCGCTCACCGGCACCGGGCAGCTGCCGAAGTTCGAACAGGACCTGTTCAAGATTGCAGGCGCGTGGGACCTCTATCTCATTCCGACGGCGGAAGTGCCGCTGACCAACCTTCACCGCGGCGAGATTCTGGACGGCCGCGATCTCCCGATCAATTACACCGCGTACACGCCGTGCTTCCGGAGCGAGGCCGGGTCGTACGGGCAGGACGTGCGCGGGTTGATCCGGCAGCATCAGTTCGACAAGGTCGAGCTCGTCAAGATCACAACGCCCGAGCAGTCGTACGAGGAACTGGAGGTCCTCACGCGGCATGCCGAGGAGGTGTTGAAGCGGCTCGGCCTGCCGTATCGAACGGTGCTGCTGTGTACCGGCGACATGGGGTTCGCCGCCGCGAAGACCTACGACGTGGAGGTGTGGCTGCCGAGCCAGCAGACGTATCGCGAGATCTCGTCGTGCAGCAACACGGAGGCGTTTCAGGCGCGGCGCGCAAGCATCAAGTTCAGGGCCGGCGGTTCCGGCAAGGCCGAATTCGTTCACACCCTTAACGGATCGGGCCTGGCGGTCGGTCGCACGTTGATCGCGATTCTCGAGAATTATCAGGAGAAGGACGGGTCGGTCACGATTCCGCCGGCGCTCAGGCCGTTCATGGACGGCATGGAGCGAATTGCAAAAACGTGAGAGTGCTGATTGGTGATTGCTGATTGTTGATTGCAATCAGCAATCAGCAATCAGCAATCAGCAATCACCAATCACCAATCACCAATCTCACCATTCATGACCACCGCCGCCGTCACCAGTTTCTGACGTCCGGTTCTCTTCACGTCGACGTTGTCGATGAACTCGAACTCGCCTTCGCGGATTTCCAGAATTGCCACATTCGCCGCCGCGCCGGGGCGGAGGGTTCCCAGATCCTTGAACGGCGCGACGCTGCCAGCCGCCTGACTCGTGACGCACGCGATGGCCCGGTCCAGCGGCATGCCGAGCATCAGGAATTTAGACACAACGGTCGGCAGATCGAACACGCGGAAGGTGCGGCCCGGTCCGGTCATGTCCGACGAAATCGTATCGGGCCAGAAGCCGTCGCGCGTCGCCGCCTCGACGATCGGCCAGGTGATGTGTGCGGTTCGCCCGTTGCCGACGTCGAAGCGGATGCCTTTCCGGCGCGCCTCGCGCACTGCGGGGAGGACGCGGCCGTTGTCGTCGAGGATGGTGTGCGGCGGCGGAGAATACAGATGCGTCACGATGTCGCCGGGATTGAGCAATTCCAGGATTTTCGGCAGCGGCGAGAAGGTCTGTCCGACGTGCAGCATGACCGGCAGCGGGCCGGCGGCGCGCCGGGCGCGGCGGAGCGCCTCCAGATCCTGCCTGCCGCACGCCGACTCGGACAACCGTACTTTGACGCCGGCGATCCAGTCGCGATGTTGTGCGATGGCACGGCGTGCCGCCTCGACGTCGCCGGCCTCGATATTCATCAGCTCGCCCTCGGCGGTCACGCCGGTTCGGGCAAGGTTGAGAAAGATGCGGACGCGGTTCGGCGCCTCGCGCGCGACACGGACCAGCGCGTCGATGTTGTCGGCGCCGGCCGATCCACCGTCCACCATCGCCGTGACGCCGTCGCGAAGCAGCATCGCCGGCGTCATCTCGGGCGCCGACACGTGGACGTGAATGTCAATCAGCCCCGGCGTCACCAGCTTGCCGCGCGCGTCGAGGATGTCGGCCGCGTCGGCGTCCGCGATGTCAGGCTGCACCGTCGCGATGCGTTGGCCGCGGATCGCGACGTCGGCGATGCGATCGACGCGCTGCGAGGGATCGATGACCCGGCCGCCTTTGATGAGCAGGTCGTAGCGGGCGGCCGCTCGCAGCTCCGTGAGGCGAGCTGCTGCGCCGAGCGCGGTACCGGCGAGGAATGCGCGACGGCTCAGTACGGACTGGCCACCACGGAGGACGCGGAGGAAAGGAGGATCAGTCCTGAGCGCTTTGCGCCTCGATGATGGCGTTCGAAACGACCGAGAGTTCGCCTGAGGATCTAAGGGCACGATTGAACCTCCACGTGCTCCGCGTCCTCCATGGTGCTGTTTACCGCCCTGCCGCCGTCGTCGTCGTCACCGGCTTCAGCCAGACCGGCTGGACGAAGCCGCCGTTGCCGGCTGAATCCCACACGGCGAGACGGACCCAGGACTTTCCGGTCGCGTCGAACGGGATCGCAAACCGCTTGGTCCCGAATGGGCTCAGATCCGTCGCCGGGATGATCTGCCGGTCGATCTTCTTGCCGTCGCCCCACACGACCTCGACAAACGACAGTGGGAACGTCCACTCGACGTCGGCCGTGATCGTGCGCTGGTTGCCCGCGCCCTCAACTTTGTAGCTCTTGATGAGAATCTCGCCGGTGGAGACAAAAAAGTCGCCGTTGCGCAGCGCCGCCAGGACAGGGCCCCAGTCGTCGGCCGGCCCCGGAACTCTGTCGAGTCTCAGATAATTGACCGGGAAGTTGGCGTACAAATCGTCTTCGGGGCCCTTCTGATATGTATCGATGTCCGCAATGATGTACTTGGGCCGCAGGCCCGAGCCTGAGAGCATGTTGTTCATCGTATCCGCGGCATCGAAGCAGCGCCATTCGCACATCCGCTGCTCGGACAGGTCCATGCCCATCCCTGGCTTGAACGCCACGCCCAGATAGCGATCGTTCTTCGTCCAGGCTTTGTCGAAGATCAAATCGGGATACCCGGTCGTGCCCTTGGTGCGGGGATGCGCGTGATACCAGTAGCCCCCTTCGGCATCCAGCAGCTTCTGCACATCGTCCGTGCTCCCGGTGTGATAGGCCGTGCCGTAGACGGGATCCTTCTCCATGAACGGCTGGCCGGGCTGGCGAACCTTCGACCAGTACACGTTCCTGGGGAACATGATGTTGTAGTGGCCCCCGAAGTACGCGCTCGGCTCTTCCCACGGCGTGACGAGGAAGTCGCGGTCGGACGCGCGCTGCGAAGCCTCGGCGTAGTCCTTCTGATCCTTGAAGCGCACCGGCCCGGGGTCGTTCGGGTGCATGTCGCCGTGGAAATCGCTCAACCCGATGATGTTCAGGCCCAACGCCTTCATGGCGGCGAGATCCTGCATCGGCGTGTCGAACGAGCCGGATGCGCGAACCCGCTCGGTGAAGCGCAGGTGGAAATGGTTGACCATCGTCTTGTAGCCAGGAACGGCCTTGAAGGTATCGCCGTGCGTGTAGGCCAGCACGGCGTCCCTCGTCGGTTCGCTGCCGGCCGTGCTCGCGAGGAAGTACACGCCCATGCGCTGCCGCGTACCCGGCGGCGCGTTGAACAGGGCGAAGTTCTCGACATACTGCAGGTTCTCTTCCCGGTCGGCCTGGCGGATGCCGATGCCGAACCGGTCGGCCGCGTCCTTCCGGTACCACACGTATCCGAGGTTCGTGTCGACTTCGCGGGTGAAGAAGAACGTGTGCGGCGGCGGAAACGCGGCGAGCGAGCCCGCCTTGCCCTCAGCGACGACGACGCGGCCGGCGGCCTTCAGGGGGACGATCGTCTCGTTCTTCAAGCCGCCGAAGCCGTACTGCTGGACGTGGCCGCCTGTATCGTGCCAGCTCACGCGCGGTGTCAGCTCAGTCGAGAGCCCCCTGAGACCGGCTTCGTACTTGTAAGCAACCCAGGGCTCGCTGGTGCTGGCGACGGCGTCCATTCGCAGCAGGTTCGCGCCGCGGTAGCTCGTGAACCGGAGGCTCCCCGAGAAGATTCCCATCGACAGGCCGGGAAACGTCACTTCGAGGCTCGCCCCGTCGGTCTTCACGCTGCACGATGTCGCGTTGAATGACGCGCTCGCGTGCCGGATCTCCGCGGGCGAGCGCGGCGGCCCGAGCACCCGCGCTGACGGCGGCGCCTGCCCGCGGCGCTGGGCCTGAACCGCTCGCATCTCCGGCCCGTCAGGCATGACGAGCGGCGCATCCCAGAAGGCATACCACCGGTTCTTTTCGATCACGGCGGGCGTCAGCTCCACGCCGGCGTCCCGCAACGGCTGCGCCTGTTGCTCGGTCATCCGGCGGACGCCGGTGGTCACGCGATATTCGGGCGTGAGATTGCGGCCGATCACGGCCCATTGCCCGCCGGCCTTGCGGATCGAGAGGTCGCGGATGAGTGGCTGGGCGCCGTCTATCTCGTAGCGCGCACGCAGCTCCGAGCCGGCCTGGCCATTCCAGGTCACGGCGAGCTGGTCCTGCTCGAAGCCGGCGGAGAGGCCTGGTGTGGCTTTGTACTCGGCCAGGTCACATTTGATCGAATCGGCCACGAGCGCCGTCGGGACGAAGGCGATGGTTGCCGCCGCGAGCGCCAGGCCCGCTGACAACAGGAGCGATGTCGGCTTCATGGTGCCTCCTGGATGTTGCGCGGACCATCATAACCGCCCAAACCGCAACCCACTATGTTTCGGTAGGGTCCGGCTTCAGCCGGCTGGGGCACGGCCGGCAGAGCGCGCGGACATGAACAACCAGCTCGATGCCGCGAGCAGGAAAGGTGCAGTCGTTGCGCCGGGCATCCAACGGCCGAAATAGACCGACCCGCCAAGGTGACCCAATCCATTCAGGAACATGACGAACGCGTACGGGTACGCGGCAATCCGCACCCCTCCCACACCCCGATAGGCGAGCGGCGCCAGCAGCAGTAGGCACGCGATGGCGATCGCGAGGCCGGTGAGCCATACGCTGAAGGTGAACGTCGGCAATGGAAACCAGCCAAGACGCTCGCGCGCGGCGCGCACGATCGGGTTGTAGACGGAAAGGAAGTCCGTGAGCGCCTCGTCGGCGACGTGCCCGGCCAGGACGATTGTCAGAGCGAGCCACGCACGGCCCAGATGACGGCCTCGCGCGTGAAGCCGCATCCGGCCGGCGCGAAGCGGGTCGATAGTGCCGTCCCTGATGCCGACAGTGCGTGGCATGGGCGGTGATTATAAAGCGCTTGCACTCCGCGGCCGGACAGACATATTGTCATCCCATATGAAAGACAAAGCCGACGTCTGGCAGGGGACGCTCGCGCTGATGGTCCTCAAGACGCTCGAAACGCTCGGACCGATGCATGGCTACGGCATCGCTCGCCGTATCGAGCAGACCAGCGCGCACCATCTCGTGGTCAACTACGGCACCCTTTACCCGGCGCTGCTCAAACTCGAGCAGGAGGGGTACATCGAGTCGGAATGGGGAATATCGGAGAACAACCGGAAGGCGAAGTACTACCGGCTCACGCGCCCCGGGCGGAAGCAGGTCGCGAAGGAAGCGCGTGACTGGGCGCGCACGACGGCGATTCTCGCGCGGTTCCTGCAGCCGAAGGAAGAATCATGAGACGCCTGCGCGCGCTGCTGTTGCGGCTCCGGCACACCGGCTGTGCTGACGACGACGATTTCGCAGCGGAGCTCGAGAGCCATCTGCGGCTCCACATCGCTGATAACCTGCGCGCCGGGATGCCGCCCGCCGAGGCGCGGCGGCAGGCGCTCTTGAAGCTGGGCGGGATGGTCCAGACCACGGAGCGATGGCGCGATCGACGGGGGTTTCCTGCGCTCGACGCGGCCCGGCAGGATCTCGTGTATGCCGCACGCGCGCTGCGGAAGAACCCCGGCTTCGCGGCGACCGCCACCCTGACGCTGGCGCTCGGCATCGGCGCCAACAGCGCCATCTTCAGCCTTGTCAACGCGACGCTGCTCCGGCCGCTGCCGTTCACGGATCCCGACCGGCTGGTGATGATTTTTGCCACCGACAATCGTCCCGGCAACCGGTTCGATTCGGCCACGTATCCGGACTTCGCCGACTGGCGCAGCCAGAACCGCACCTTCGAATCGATGGCCGCCTTTGCCGGTCATCGGTCCACGCTCGCAATTGCCAATCAGACAGTGCTCATCCAGGGCAAGCGCGTGACGCCGAACTTCTTCGACGTCCTCGGAGTGGCCCCGGCGCTCGGACGCGGGTTCCGGCCGGAGGAGCAGGAACCGGGTGCGAACGGGGTCGTGGTTCTGAGCGACGGATTCTGGAAACGGCATTTCGGCGGCGCGCCGGACGCCCTCGGCCGCACCGTCCGCATCAGCCGTGCGCAGGGGAACCATGTTGCGGAAGGCGGCGATGAACCGCACACCATCATCGGGATCATGCCGGCCTGGTTTCACCTCGATCAGCCCGACGACGAGGAGTACTACGTGCCGCTTCCGATCGATCCCAGCCGCGGTCACGGCTTTCTGGACGTGGTCGGCCGGCTGCGGAGAGACGTGACGCTGCCGCAGGCGGCCGCCGATCTCGCGGCGGTTGCCGACCGGCTGGCGCGGTTGTATCCGAGAACCAACCGGGCGGTCGGGACGAACCTCATGGCCGCGGACGATGCTCTCGCACGTCATGTCAAGCCGGGCCTGTTAATCATGCTCGGCGTCGTCGGCATCGTGCTGCTGATTGCCTGCGCGAATGTCGCCGGCCTGATGCTGGCCCGCGGCGCGACGCGCAGGCGGGAGCTTGCGATTCGAGCGGCCCTCGGCGCTGGCCGCGGCCGGCTCGTGCGCCAGCTGCTGGTGGAAAGCGTGCTCATCGCGTTGGTCGGTGGCGGACTCGGGCTGATCGCGGCCGACTGGACCGCACGCGCCCTCGCCGCCGTCGTGGCAACGCAGTTCCGTGTGCCGCGCATCGGCGCGGCGAGCACCGATCTGTCGGTCCTGGCGTTCACCGTGATTGCGTCGCTCGCGACCGGCATCTGTTTTGGGGCGTTTCCCGCATTCGCGTCGACCTCGCCCGGCCTGAACGACGCGCTGCGCGACTCCGGCCGCTCAGCCACCGGTGCCCGTGCGCCGCAGCTTCGCCGGGCACTGGTGGTCGTCGAGATCGGTCTGGCGCTCGTGCTGCTGGCGGGGGGAGGCATGCTGCTCAGAGCCCTGCTCGCCATGCGCGCCACGCACCCGGGATTCGAGACGCGGAACATGCTGGTGGTCGACCTCTGGCTCCCATCGCCGCGGTTTGCACAGCTGCAGGATCGCGCGTCGTTCTTCGCCGCGACGCTGGCGCGCCTTCGCGAGCGGCCGGGCGTCAAGGCCGCAGCGTTCGTCGCCGACCTTCCACTCAGCGGCGCCACCGACTCGGAGAGCTTCCACATCGTGGGCCGGCCGGATCCGTCCCCGGACCGGCCGTTCAACGCGGGGTTCAACATCGCGAGCGCGGGCTATTTCCGGACGCTGGGCACCCCGCTTCGGGAAGGCCGTGACTTCCTCGACACCGACGGTTCCACCACGCCGGACGTGGCGATCGTCAACGAAAGCGCCGCGCGGGCGTGGTGGCCCGACCGTTCGCCGCTCGGCCAGCAGATCCTGCTGCCGATCACCCGCACGACGTCTCAGCTGCTGACCATCGTCGGGGTGGCGGCCGACGTCAGACACGTCGGCCTCGCGGCGACCCCGCGGCGGGAGGTCTTCGTCCATTCGATGCAATCGGAGTTGAGCTGGGCGCACTGTGTGCTGACGGTGCGGACGTCGTCCGCGCCAATGGCCCTAGCCGATTCGGTGCGAGCCATTCTCCGCGACGCCGATCCCAACGTGCCGATCACGCGGATCAGCAGCGGCGACGAGGTCGTCGCGCGGTCGATGACCGAGCCCCGGCTGTACACGATCCTTCTCGGTACGTTCGCGGTGCTGGCCGGTGCGCTAGCGGCCATCGGCCTGTTCGGCCTGATCTCCTATTCGGTGTCGCAGCGCATCCCCGAGCTCGGCATCCGCGTCGCTCTGGGCGCGTCGCGCGCCGAAGTCCTCAGGCTCGTCCTCGCGCAAGGTCTGACGCTGGCCGCCGTGGGTGCGGCGATCGGCCTCGCCGCCGGTCTCGCTGCCAGCCGCATGCTGGTCGGATTGGTTCAAGGCGTGCGGCCAAACGATCCGCTCACCCTGCTCGCGGTCACGAGCATGCTGCTCGGCGTTGCGGCGCTCGCCAGCTACGCTCCGGCGCGTCGTGCCGCCCGCGTCGATCCGATCATTGCCTTACGGGCGGAGTAAAGACCGTGGAGGAGAGCGATGGATGGTCGGGCCGGAGGTTCGAATCGCTCTGCCTTCAATCTTCACTGTGGCTTCGTGAACACGACGCGCGTTTCCTGGCTCTCCTTATAGCCGTAGCGGATCGCCTTCGCGCGAAGCGTCATCGGACGATCGACGCGGATCGGACCGGTGTAGAGCCGCCATTTCGCGTTCGGCCCGTCTTCCGCCGAGTAGCCGATCGATGCGCCCTGGGTCGGTACGTAGATGACGACTTCCATCGGGGTCTCGAGCGCGATGGTGTCGTGCCGCTCAGGCGCGTCCGTCGAGCGCCGCGGCACGATGTAGGGCCGCGCGGTTTCCGGCTGCACGCCGCCGGGCCACATGCGTTGAATCATCTCGGCCTCGTTGATCAGGCCCTGGTCGCCGATCCGCGTCATCCAGTCCGTCACCGCCTTCCGCATGCGCTGCAGCGTCGCCCGGTGCGCCGGATCCTCGGCGAGCGTGCGGATCTGGTGCGGATCGGTATTCGTGTCGAACAGTTCCTCGGCCGGCCGGCTGGTGCGCATCCAGAGCGCGGCGTGACCGGAAAGCTTTCCCTCGGCCTGGAGCTTGAACCACTCCTGCATGATGGCGCTCTGGTTGCGATAAATGATGTGCCCCGCGTAGGGTAGATCCGGCACGAAGTTGCGGATGTACAAAAACCGCGTGTCGCGCGCGGATCGCATCATGTCGTACTCCTGGTCCATCCGGTCGCGCGCCGCGAACACGAACTCGGGCACGGGCCCCGCCCTCGGTCCGACCAGGACGCGACCCTGGAGATGCGCAGGGATCCCGACGCCGGCGAGTGTCAGCACGGTTGGCGCGAGATCGACGAAGCTGACGAGCTGGTCGTTGACCGACGCCGTGCCGCAGACCGCGGCGAGCTTCCTGGGACAGCGGACCATGAGCGGGACGTGCAGCCCCGAGTCGTACAGCGATCGTTTGGCGCGCGGCACACCGTCGCCGTGATCGCTCCAATAAAACACGATCGTGTTCCCGGCCAGTCCGTCGTCCTCCAGCTGTTTGAGAATCTCGCCCACCTGGCCGTCCATGTCGGCGATGTTGTCGTACATCCGCCCGAGTTCCTCTCGAACGGCCGGTGTGTCGGGATAGTACGGCGGGACTTCGATTCTCCCGAGATCCGTCACGAGCCGCTTGCCCTTCCGGGCCGGGCTGGTCGGAAAAATCCGGCTTTCGTGCGTGATTTCGAGGTTGAAGACCGAGAAGAACGGCTGGTCCGGGTCGCGGCGGTTGCGCCAGTGCGCCCTCTGCCCGAGATCGTCCCAGATCGTGAATGGCTCGCCGAACTGATAGTCAGTCTTGGCACGATTGGTCGTGTAGTAGCCGGCGGCGCGCAGATACTCTGGAAACGCCTTCACGTAGAACGGCGGCACGGCGAGGTACGGCCCGGGCAGTTCCGGCACTCTGTCCTCCGTCGTTCGCATGTGCTGCGCGCCGATGGCCGTCTGGTACATGCCCGTGATAATCGCGGCGCGGCTGGGCGCGCAGACCGGTGCCGTCGTGAATGCCCTCGTGAACCGAGTGGATTCGCGGGCGAAGCGATCCAGCACCGGCGTGCGAGCCAGGGCGTCGCCGTAGGCGCCCAGGTGCGGACTCATGTCCTCGTTCGAGATCCAGACGATGTTGGGCCGATCGCCCTGTGCGTGTGCCGCCGCGCTCGACAGCGTCAGGAGAGCTGCAGCGACGATCGGCGTGAGAACGCGCGTCATTTGCCTCTCATCCGCTGCAGCAGACGCTGCATCTCCGAGACGGTCTTCCTGTGCTTCGGGTCGGCCGCGAGGTTGCGCAGCTCGCGCGGATCGTGGACCTCGTCATAGAGCTCCGTGCCGCGCTGGCCGTCGTCCCACTCGGTGTAGCGCCACTTCTCGGTGCGAAGGCTGTATCCCATGAATCCATCGTTGTTTCCACCGCGTTGAACCTGCGTCAGCGCCGGATGGTCCCAGGAGGCTTGCGGCTCCTTCAGCAGCGGCGCGAGCGAGCGTCCGTGAACACCTGTCGGTCCGGACAGTCGCGCCAGATCGGCGAGGGTTGGATACAGGTCCACGAACTCCACGATCCGCGGCGATGCGCGACCCTTCGCCGATACGCCAGCCCCCGCGATGATCAGCGGCGCTCGCGCCGATCGTTCGAACAACGTCTGCTTCATCCACTGCCCCTGCTCGCCCAGGTGGTAGCCGTGATCGCCGAGAAACACGACAATCGTGTTGTCGGCAAGTTGCAAGCGGTCCAGGGCGTCGAGGAGCCGGCCGACGTTGGCGTCGAGAAAACTGATCGACGCGTAGTACGCCCTGATGCTCTCCCGCTGTCCCATTTCGTCGACTCCCCAGTGCGGCGGGGTCGTGAACCACGCGGCAGGCGGCACCAGTGCGGCCGCGCCGGGCGATGCCGGCGGCGGCGGAATGCGGTCGATGGCATAGAGATCGAAGTACTTCTTCGGCGCGATGAAGGGGCAATGCGGCCGATAGAACCCGGCGCCGATGAAGAAAGGCCGGTCCTTGTTCTTCGCGAGCAACGCGATCGTTTCCTCCGCGACCTTGCCGTCGGTGTGCGCCTCATCCGGCGCCGGCGACGCATAGTACGCCAGCGCGCTGCCGAGGCCCCGATTCGGCGTCAAGTTCGTGAGCTTCGGCTCTTCGTCCTTGTCGATTCCGCGCGGGTTCACCACCGCGTCCCACGACGCCGGATCGTCGAGTCCGCTCGTGCCGATGTCGCCGGGATTGCCGTAGTGAAAGATCTTGCCGACCCGGGCGCTGACGTAGCCGTTGCGCTTGAACATCTGCGGCAGCGTGATCGCGTCGGGGAGAATCGTCCGGAAATCGGTCTGTAGATCGTAGATGCGGGTCGTGTCCGGACGCAGGCCTGTGAGCAGTGACACGCGACTCGGGCTGCACAATGGAAACTGGTTGTACGCGCGATCGAACCGCACGCCGCGTCTGGCCAGACGGCCGAGATTGGGCGTCTTCACGATCGCATGGCCGTACGTCCCGAAGTCGGTGTTCAGATCGTCTGCCATGATCAGCAGAACGTTCGGACGGCCTGCGCGCGCCGGCGACTGCGCCGTGTCGCGTCGAGCCTGCGCCGCGGCGCTCGCTGCAACCGCGAGGCAGAGCGCCGTCGTGCCGATCAGTGAGCCGAGGCGTGGGTTCATGCCCTACCTCGATGCGGAGCGCACCAGACGAAACCCCAGATTCGACGTGGCGCTGCTGATTTCCGATTTGCCGCGGCTGCCGACCAGGTATCGCGCGCAGTACTGATCGGTGCACAGATAGGATCCGCCTCGAAGCACGCGCTTGGCGAGCCCCGGCTCCTGCGGGTCCAGACTGTCGCTCGGGCCCTGCGGGTTGTGTGCGACGGGCTCCGCCGCAAGCGTCGCGTAATAGTCCGGCCGGTACCAGTCCGAGCACCATTGCCACACGTTGCCGCCCATGTCGTACAGGCCGAACCCGTTCGGCGGAAAGGCCGTCACAGGCGATGTCCCGCGATACCCGTCCTCCCCACCGTCAACGGCGGGGAAACGACCCTGCCACGTGTTGGCCATGGCCTTGCCGCCGGGCGCCAGCTCGTTGCCCCACGCATACCGATTTCGATCCAGGCCGCCGCGCGCGGCGAACTCGAACTCGGCTTCGGTCGGCAGTCGCTTCGCGGACCACTTGGCATAAGCCGCGGCGTCCTCGAAGGCGACGTGCACCACCGGGTGATCCGCGCGATCCCGAATGCCGCTGCCTGGGCCTTCGGGATGACTCCAGTTCGCGCCGGGGATGTATCGCCACCACTGCAGGGGGTTGTCGAGCGGCACGGGCTCCGATGTTGCGTGGAACACGGCGGAGCCCGGGACCAGCTTGTCTCGTGGAACGCCGGCGAAATCCTTCGGGTCGAGCTGGCGCTCCGCCACCGTGACATATCCCGTGGCCTGCACGAACCGCTCGAATTCCGCGTTCGTTACAGGAGCCCGGTCCATCCAGAATCCATCGACCGAGACGCGATGCGTCGGCAGCGCGTCAGGCATGCCGCAGTCATCGCAGCCCATCCAGAACGGCCCGCCGGGAATCCACACCATGCCTTCGGGCGCGGCGGCCGGTGTTGCGGCTGGTGCCGTTCCGGTATCGCGCGGGGATCGACAACCGACGCCGGCGAAAAGAGCGATGGCAAGTGCAATCGAGCAGGCTGGCCGCATGCAGCGGCAGCGTAACGTTACCGCGCGCCTACTTCAAGCCTGCGCTGAGCGAGCGGAGCGAGTCGAAGGTGCTTGCCCTGGGCGAGCAGACGCGCTTGTGCTACCCGCCACCCAGCTGCCAGCGCTTGATCGCCTCGAACGGGTGCACCAGCATCAGGATGTTCAACGTCAGATTGTCTCGAATGATCGCGCCGACAGCGGCTTCGAGCACGATCACCAGGAGGAGAGTGGCCCAGACCGGCGTTCTCCGGGCGAGCCAGAATCCGATCATCATGGCGCCGATGTCCGCCATTGAATTGAGGACGCTGTCGCCGTAGTAGTCGAGCGAGATGGTGGCCGCGCGATAGCGTTCGATGACGAAAGATGTGTTCTCGAACACTTCCCACGTCGCTTCGAGGAGGACGGCCATCACAAACCGCGCCTGCACGGGCAAACGGCGCGCCGCCAGCCAGAGCAGCAGATAGAACCCGATGCCGTGGATGATGTGCGAAAACGTGTACCAGTCGGTGACGTGCTGCGAGTTCTCGGCGCTGTTCACGATGCCGTGCCACGGCTTGACGTAGCCGCACCGGCAAATCGGAACACGACCGAGAGCGAGCTCGACGGCCGCGGTGACGCACACGATCGCCAGGGCGGCAGTCAGGTATGGCCAGGGCGGGCGGCGCATTCGGAAGACCGCTGATTATAGCGGCGCAACATCCACGAGGTGGTCCCGGTTCACAGTCCCCCTCAGCGTAGAGTCGGGCCCATGTCCGCCGCGTCTCGAAGAGGCTCGCGGCGCTGACAAGAACGGAGGGGCGCGCCGATCGATTCAACCCACCTCTTCGTGTCCCTCCAACATGTTCTGCAGGTCTTCGGTCAATGCCGCCTCTGGGGCCGGCAGCAGCTTCGCGCCGCCCGAGGTGATGTGAAACACGTCGATGGCCTTCGCGCCCTCGGTCGCGATCAACACGAGCTCGACGCTGCAGCCGTGGCGCGAAATGACACGGCTGATCCGGTGCAGCAGCCCGATTTCGTTGCTGGCGACGATGTCGAGAATCGTGTAGCGGTCGGATGATTGGTGATCGGCGTGGATCACCGGCGCGAACCGGCGCACCCTGGCATGGTGAAAGACGCTGCTCTCCCGCGCCCGCAGCCGGTCGGTGACGTCGAGGCGTCCTGAGACGGCCGCCTCCAGGACGTCGAGCAGCCGTTCTTCGCCGCCGGCGTTGAGCTCCAGGAACCGTTCCTCGTCGATGAACTGAAAGGCATCCATGACCAGGCCGTTCGGGTTGGTCATCGCATGGCCGCGAAGGATGTCCATGCCGAACGAGGAGAGGACCCCGCAGATGTTCGAAAAGAGGAATGGTTTGTCGAGCGTCACGACCGTCAGCTCCCACGCGTCGCCCTTGCGCTCGAGCGCCGCGTGCACGTGATCCGGCTGGATGTCGCGCGACAGCCGGACATGGCGGTAGATGGCTTCGCGCGCGAACACCTGCAGATAGCGGCGCGGGAGGCCCTCGACGAAGCGGCGGATCTCGCCTTCGGACAGATCGGCCGGCCGTTCCGCCAGCAGCTCCCGCATCCGGATCTGATCCGGCTGGATCCGCTCGTCGCCGTAGCCGATGGTGAGATGGTTGTAGGTATCGACGTACAGCCGCCATAACAGCTCCTCGCGCCACGGCGTCAAGGTGTCCGGGCCGACGGCGTCCACGTCGACGAGTGTGAACAGGCCGAGCATCTTCAGACGATCCTCGGTCCCGACCAGGTCGGAGAAGGCGCGCACGACTTCCGGATCTTCGGTATCGCGGCGGAACGCGACCAGCGACATCTTGAGATGGCTGGCGATCAGGAACTCCACGACTGCGCGCGATTCCGGCGCCAGGTCGAGCCGATCGAACATCTGCCGGGCCATGCGCACGCTTTCGACGTGGTGGTCCTCGTCGCGCCATTTCCCGACGTCGTGGTACAGGAGCGCAAGGACCAGCAGCGCCGGATCCCGCAGACTCGACAGCAGGTCGCCGAACCGCGCCCGGCTCGGCGTCGATGGCGCCAACAGGCGTTCGAGGTTTCGGATCGTCAGCAGCGTGTGCTCGTCCACCGTGTATTTGTGGTAGAAGTCGCGCACGACGCGCGAGAAGATCGCCTGAAACTCAGGGAACATCCTGCCGAGCAGTCCGCGGTCGTGCATCTCGGAGAGGCGCGCGTACAGTCCGGGCCTGGGCACGAGGAACGCGAGGAGCGCTTCGCGCTCGGTTCGACCGGGAAAGAAATCGTCCGGGCCGTAGCGGTCGACGTGCTGCTGGATGAGCGCCAGCGCTTCATCCGCGACAGCCGTCTGAGATTCCAGCGCGGCCTGGAACGCCGCCAGCCACGTCTGCGGCTCGCGCGCCGCCCGCTGGCCGTCGACGAAGCGAATGCCGTCGCGCGAAAGGACCAGGTTGGCCCCGACCGGCCGCGGCGCCATCTTTCGAGCCAGTTCGAGCGATCGGCTCACCAGCCGCGCGTGCCGGAAATAGTCGCTCATGAGTCGCTCGACCCGCTGATGCGCCTCGGCGCCGGCATAGCCGAGAGACTGTGCCGCCCTTTCTTGGACGTCATGGCTCAGCACGTTGTGATTGCGCTTCCGCTCGAGATGCACGATGGACCGGGCCCGGAAGAGGAAGTCTTCGGCCTCATCCAGGCGCGCCGGATCCGCCGGGCCGTGGCCAAGGAGCGCCGGATCGGTCAACCGCGCGATGGTCCGGGCCGCCCACAGATCGCGGAGGGCGCCGGGCGCCTCTTTGACGTCGGGCTCGAGCTGATACAGAGTGCCGTTGAACCTTGCATGGCGCTCGTCAATCAGCCCTTGCAGCAGGTCGAGGATCGCCGCATGCGTCCGCGGGGTGTGAAACACCGCGTTGAAGCGGTTGAACAGCGCCGGATCGCCGGCAACCCGGCGCGCGTCGAGGAGGGCAAGCAGAAACTCGGGGTTGTCGGTCTCGAGGTCGGCGAAGTCAGCCAGTTCACGTACCTGATGGCCTACGACGAGCGGCAGATCCCAGAGCGGATGCAGCAGACCGCGGAGGAACTGTTCGTCGGCGGGCCCGATCGCGCCCTCGAACAGAACGAGCACGTCCACGTCGGAGTAGAGCGACAGCAGGCGGCGGCCGTAGCCGCCCAGGGCGACGACCGTCGCCGGCTGCGCGGCCGCAGGCGCCTCGAAGAAGAGACGCTGCAGCAGCGCATCGACGCGGTCGGCGTAACATTCGAGCGCCGGCCGTCCTCCCTCGCCCTGCCTCGTCGCGGCGAGCAGTTCCTCGCGCGCGGCCGAAAGCGCAGTTGCCGGATTATTTGTGATCTGCACAGTGTTCTGGGGCGGACCTGCCGGTCCGCACGACCTCGACATGGCAGGCCGGAAGGCCTGCACGACAACCGACTTCTCGCCTACCGGCTCGTGGCGCGTGTACCGGTGAAATCAGCCGTTCCCACGCGAATGATCGTTGGCGTTCGCGGCCGCGCCGCTGCGGCGGGACCACGCCCGCGCGGCAGCACCTCATAGCCCTCTGGCGCGGCTTCGGCCCAGATGCCGTACACACGCCCGCCGTACGCGACGCACCACTCGTAGTCGCCGAGGAACGCGTTCTCGGTGGTGAACGCCTGCTCGGACCATGCGTAGTTCGTGAAGGTTCTGCCTCCGTCGACCGAGCGGGCCAGGGTGACGCGCGTCCTGCGGTTCTCGGGATCCTCACGGCGATCGTAGAACTGCACGTTAATCGATCCGTCGGTGGGATCGACCGCCATCCATTGCAGAAACTGATCTGCGCCGCTGTGAACCGGATCGTCGTTGACCCGCTGCGGCCGCGTCCACGTGCGGCCGCGGTCGGACGAGCGCGAGACGAAGACATCCACGTCGCCGTTGCGAAAGTCACTCCACGTGATGTACAGCCCCCCGTTCCTGCCGTCGAGCCCCACCTGAGGGAATCCCATCGCCCGCGACACGCCCGGGATTCCGGCCGCGCCGCCGAAGTACGGCGGGCCGACGTCGAAGACGGGGCGTGACGGTTCGAACGACCTGCCGCCGTCGCGTGACACGGCCAGCGTGACGTTGAGTCCCTCGTTCCAGATCACATATTGCGTCCCGTCGGGCGCAACCGTCCCGATGATGCCGACGACGGCGCCGTTGTCATCGCGCGGATAGCCGGCCTTCGTGCTGATGCGCTGCGGTTTCGCCCAGGTCTTCCCGCCGTCCGTCGACCGGCTGAAGAGCACGATCGACTGGTCGATCTGCCACTCGATCCAGGCGATATACAGGTTGCCGCGATAAGGACTCTTCGACTGCGTGTCGGCCCAGATCCTCGGCATGTCTTCGAGCTTGACCTCCGGCTCGGCGCCGGTCCATGCCAGCACGGCGACCGGCTCTTTGTCCCACGTCCGGCCGCCGTCGGGCGAGCGCCGCACGTAAATGCCGTTCGCGCCGGGCCCATGACCCCAGTAGCCCGGCAGGCCGTTGCGTTGAATCGAGAGGAATGACAGGAATACCTGGCCTTTGTCATCGAACGCGAGAGAGGGGTCGCCTCCGGCGCGGCCGTTTTCTCCGGCAGGTCGGACGGGTGTGAACGTGCGTGCGCCGTCCGTGGAGTAGGCGGCCCACTCCCCCGCCGCGCCGACCACCTGATTGGGATCGTTCGGGTTCACGGCAATGGCCGGCTCGCTGCCGGTCTGGCCTGGCGGCGTGATCGTGACGACGTGTGCGCCTGGCGCCGCCGTCAGCCGGACCTGGACGCTGACAGAACGTGCCGTGACGCCGATGAGCGCCGCTGCCAGCAGGAGCCGTGCGATGAGCCTCTTCACGTCACATCCTCGCTGCGTGAGAAACGAACTCTTGAATGATGCGTTTGATCAACATGTCATTATGCGCTGCGAGAGACCCGCAGGCGCAATTTGGCAGCGGCCGGGTCAACATGGCGGCTCGTCTCCGTTGCGCCGTTTCTCTGTGTGATACCGTTTCCTCCGTGAGCTCCGTTCGGGCCGAAAACGCGAATCACTTCAGAGGCCCGCTTGTCGTAAGCTACCGCAGATGGGTGGCCGTGCTCGAAAGGCGCCCTCGCGCCTGCCAACCGGTGCTCATCAGATGGTGTCAGCGGAACGGAAAGGGCATCTCGAACCATGGCAATTGAACGCGAACCAGAGACCACCGAGGCACAGATTGCGGTGCACTGGCGGGAGGAAGAGTACGTCCGCCCGCCCGCGCGATTCATCGGCCAGGCGAATCTGGTCGACCCGGGAGCCGTGGAGCGCTTTTCGGAGAAGAATTTTCCCGAGTGCTTCAGGGAATACGCCGACATGCTGCACTGGGACCGCTACTGGCATACGACGCTGGACACCAGCCGCCCGCCGTTCTGGAAGTGGTTTGTCGGCGGGCGGTTGAATGCCTGCTACAACTGCGTCGATCGGCATCTGGCGGCGCACAAGGGCAAGGCGGCGCTGATCTTCGTTCCGGAACCGGAAGACGAACCGCCTCACGCGGTCACGTACCAGGAACTGTTCACGCGGGTGAACGAGGTGGCCGCCGTCCTGCGCGATTTCTGCGGGCTGCGGAGCGGCGATCGCGTCACCATTCACATGCCGATGGTTCCCGAGCTGCCGATCACCATGCTGGCGTGCGCCCGCCTGGGGATCATCCATTCCGTCGTGTTCGGCGGGTTCAGCGGTGAAGCCGCGGGCTTGCGTGCGGCCGATTCCACGAGCCGCGTGATGATCTACGCGGACGGCTACTATCGGAACGGAAAGCCGATCGACCACAAGGCCAGCGCGGATATCGCCGTCGATGTGGCGGCAAAAGAAGGAACGACGGTCGAAAAAGTCCTCGTCTGGCGGCGCCAGCCTGGAGAGTACCTTTCATCGAAACCGATGATCGCCGGCCGCGATTTCTTCGTCGACGACCTGGTGAAACAAGTCGCGCGCACCAGAGTCGATCCGGTGCCGATGGATGCCGAGGCGCCGCTCTTCCTGATGTACACCAGCGGCACGACAGGCAAGCCGAAGGGATGTCAGCATCGGACCGGCGGCTACCTCGCGTACGTCACCGGAACATCCCGCTACTACCAGGACATCCATCCCCAGGATGTCTACTGGTGCATGGCTGACATCGGCTGGATCACGGGACATTCGTACATCGTGTATGGCCCGCTGTCGCTTGGGGCCACGAGCGTTCTGTACGAGGGCGTCCCGACGTGGCCCGATGCCGGGCGGCCGTGGCGAATCGCGGAACGGCTCGACGTCAACATCTTTCATACGTCGCCGACCGCCATCCGCATGCTGAGAAAGGCCGGTCCGAACGAGGCGAAAAAGTACAACTATCGTTTCAAGCACATGACCACGGTTGGCGAGCCGATCGAGCCGGAGGCCTGGCGCTGGTATCACGACGTGGTCGGCAAGGGCGAAGCCGTCATCGTCGACACCTGGTGGCAGACCGAGAACGGCGGATTTCTCTGTACGACCATCCCCGCAGTCCATCCGATGAAGCCGGGCAGCGCCGGGCCTGGTGCGCTCGGAATCTATCCGGTCATCTTCGATGAGATGGGCCGCGAGATCGCTGCCGGCTCGGGCAAGGCGGGCAACATCTGCATTCGCAATCCGTGGCCCGGCATCATGCAGACGGTCTGGGGCGATGACGATCGATTCGTGAAACAGTACTACTCCAAATACTGCAAGAACCCGAAAAGCCAGGACTGGCATGACTGGCCGTATTTCGCCGCGGACGGAGCGGTGCTGCCCTCCGACGGCTACTTCCGCATCCTGGGCCGGGTCGACGATGTGATCAACGTGGCCGGCCATCGCCTCGGCACCAAGGAGCTCGAATCGGCGTGCCTGACGGTGTCGGAAGTGGCCGAAGCCGCGGTCGTCCCGGTGGTCGACGAGATCAAGGGGCGCGTGCCGGCGGTGTACATTTCACTGAAGCCCGGCGCCGCGGATCGCGAACGGGTCGGCGAAGAGGTCGCGGTCACACTCGAAACGATCATCGGCAAGATCGCGCGCCCGAAGGCCGTCTACGTCGTGCCGGACCTGCCCAAGACCCGCTCGGGCAAAATCATGCGGCGTGTCCTGGCCGCCATCTCGAACGCGATGGACACGGGCGACGTCACGACGCTGGCCAATCCGGAGATCGTGGAAGAAATACGGCTCCAGGTGCAGGGAAAAGAGCCGGTTCATCTGAAGGAAGGTCCGGAAGACGTCAAGCAGTTCGGCGCGAACGAATAGAGGGGACGGGCGGTCGGGCCGTGCGCTCAGCACCACAGGCCATGCCGTCCCGCTGATCGAACGGAGGCCACGGAGGGAACGCTAAAACACAGAGAAGCGGAGACGAACGGCGGACTCCAGATTGTGAGCGCCGTCCCGAATACAAGTAGGGCAACGGCGATCAGGAGATCGCCCGCGCGAGGCATCTCGGCCGCAACAGGCGGTTCAGCTCGAGGCCGACGAGCGTACCGAGAAAGCCGCCGATCATCAGCGGCTGGTGGAGGATCAGTTAATCAGGTTTATGGTAACGGCAGGATCCGGCTGAGGCGCAGCAGGCCCGAGCCAGACGCCCCAAGCCCCTGTGAGCAGTCGTCGCGGCCCGCCGCATCACGTGGCAGGAGCGTGTTCACTCTTCTCAGACACGCTCCTATCCTGATTCATTCATGCGGCAGACCCGGGTCAGGATTTGAATTTTTCTCGTACACCCTGAAGTCAGTGATCCAGAGGGATTCGTTTTTCAGCAACGGACTCTGGCCGACCGGATCCTGATCCAGCCTGCCGCCGGAAAGGCTGCGGTACAGACCGAACTTGCTCCTGATGTACGAGCTTCCGATGCGCCACATGTCGATGTTATCGTCCTTGAAATCAATCAGGACCTTTCCATCACTGAGACGCGTGATTTTACAGGCGTAGTAGCCGGCGTGCGTGTAGTGGGCTTCTTCACGAACCTGGACCCATTCGTCCTCGAAGTCGGATAACGGAATATTGTCCACCACCGTACCTTTGCCCGTGGTTGCCCCGTCGACAGAATGGATGATTTGAATTCTCGTGTTCGAGCCTGAGCTGGCGGCCCTCGGCGTAATGGTGATCACCGGACTGCCGTTATTTGGCCCGTCCTGTGCCTTCAGCTGATGAATGTGAGTGAAGTTCGGCGTAGGTTGAAAGCCTTTCGGCAGCTTGAACTTCCACTCCAGGATCTGCCACTCGTCCCAGTTTCCCTGAACGCTCGCCCACGTCGAGTTGTTCGTGATCGATTTCATCTCGTTCCGCTGCCGATCCACAGTGCCGGTGCTGCAGCGATCGCCGTCTATAACCGGATCGATGTGAATGTTGAAACGAAAAACGTGCCGGTTCAGATAGGGGTCCAGGTCGACCTGCCCGTGGACGCCATCGATGTGGCCACCGTAACCGCCGGTGCAGTTCGGATGTTCGGTGTAATCGAATCCGAAGCCGCGCATGTAGGTGTTGATGTCACTGTACAACTTGCCCGCAAGCGACGCGTTCGCTTCCATTGCGGAAGTACGCGCGTACCCCTTGCAGCCCGGGCCCGGCAAGGCGTGTCGCGCACACGATGCGCCGCTCTTCAGCCAGCCGGTGGTATCCATCGGCGGAAAGATGTCGTTCAAAGTGAACGAAACGATGTAGGTGTCGGCAGCCGGCAGATTGTCGAATTTCACGACGTTCGCGGAGTCGATGTCGCATCCGGTGCGGCCTTCAGTCACCTCGAGCCGATGCAGCCAGGTGACACCGTTGACCGTGGCTGATTCGATGTTGGCGGCTGTGGGGCTCTGGTTCCCGCAGTTCGCGAAATTGACGATGAAATGGCCAAGGTCCTTCGTCGCTCGCGTCGTTTTGGTGATCGCGTAGGTCCAGACAGACTTGCCCTCAGCTGACGACACCTGAAGATCAACGTCATAGGTGGAATCAGCAATTGGTGCCGCTGCGCTCTTGCCGGCCGTTCCGCGGTCCGCAGCCGCGACGGCGAGCCCGGCCACGAGGAGAAGCGGGAATAGCGATCTGCCCATGGACGGCGGAGCTTTACACTCCCGCGCCGCCGGCGTCAATAGTTCAACCGCACCTCGCTGAGAATCGAGCGTTTGAGGATGTCGCCGAAGACATGCTGCTGGATGTCGTGGTTGAACAGGTTGTTGCCTTTGATTACCGTCGTGATTCGTCCGCGCGCCCATTTCACGCCGAAGCTGCCGTTCGCCATCCAATAGCTGTCGGTGAAGCCGTGATAAGGGCTCGTCAACACGTCGCTCCAGAAGGCATCGCTCGAGGCATTGACGGACGCGCTGCCCAGAAACCGTGTGCCGTTGACGTTGAAGCCGGCGTTGAAGCGATGCTTCGGCGGGAACGCGAGCTCCGCGGTCGGGAACGGGTTCGGATCGTCAAGGACCGTCGGCTTGGTCTGATACGAGTAGTTCACGAACGCCGTGGTCATGTTGGCGAGGCGCTGGTCCAGCGACAGCTCGATGCCTTTCTGGCGGAGCGGCCCGAGGTTCAGGTATGTGAACGCCGTCCGCGGCAGGAAGATGCCCCGGAGCGCGAGCACGTCGAGAATCGACGCCGGAAGCGGCCAGCCCGGCGGCGGATTCGCCGATGTGTACGGGTCCAGGTTCGGCCGCAGCTGGCTGAAATTGATATTGTGGTCGGTATCGTTGATGTAGAAGGCGGCCATGACGGTAGTGCGGTCCCGGATCGTGCCCGTGTACGCGACCTCGTAGGCCGTCAGCGACTCTTCGGTCAGCTCCTCCTGCGCGTGGGTCGCGACCGGCAGCTCGCTGCCGACCGCCCGCACCACCAGATTGAACGGCGCGGCGACCGCCGGCTGGAGGAGCGGCGGCAGCAGCGGCGCGAGGGCGCTGAGATCGGTCGGCGCGACGATCCTGATGTCGAGGAAGTTGTTGATGACCGACGGCGAGCGGAACGCCTTGTTGAACGACACCCTAACGGCATGGTTGGGCACCGGTTTCACCGTCGCCGACAGGCGCGGTGAAAACACGGGATCCGAGAGGTTGCCGAACTTGTCGACGCGTCCACCGACCGTGAACCGCACGCGGTCGAAGAAAATCTCGTCCTGCAGGAACGCGCCGAGCTCGGTCCGGTTCTCGGCGGCCGGCGCGATGGTGATGTCGAAGTTGTTCCGCCGCACATTGCCGCCGAAGCTCAGAACCTGGCGGGTGACGGCAATCGAGTCGCCCATCTCGAAGTCGTACGTCTGGGTCGAGAAGTTCAGCTGCAGCGGCCGGCCGGTTGCGGGGTCGGGAAGCAGCAGGTTCGGCGCTTCGGCGTCGGCGAAGTTGGTGAAGAAATTCGCTCGCAGCGCCTTGCGGCTGTAATTCACTTTCCCATACCCCATGTAGGAGCCCGACTGGATGTTGAACGGACCGATGCCGGTGTGGATGATCCCGGTACTCCCGGCCACGCCGCCGGCGTACGTAATGCGACCTTCGTTCAGCTCCTGGTCCACCCGCGCATCAAATTTCGGCTGCCTCGTGCCCGCGTTCTCGAACGCGGCCCCGACCGGGCCGGCCGTGTCGGCGGGATATCGCGCGCCGCCGACCTTCGCGGTGGGATCACGGGGGTCGGTGATGATCGGGATCTGACCCGTGGGACGCGGCAGCGGGGCCGAGTCGAAGTATCCTGCCGAGAGACGGTAGGACCACCGTGAATTCGGCGCCTGCGCCAGGGTCGCATTCGCGCCGTAGACACCGCCGGCGCCGGCGCCCACCCCCGAGCCGGCATCGCGGCTGAAGCCGCCCGCCGTGATCGTGGCGCTCGTGCCGACCGCCTCGCGTGGCGACTTGGTGATGATGTTCACTGCGCCGGTCAAGGCATTGGCGCCCCAGACCGCGGACGCAGGGCCGCGCACGACTTCGATCTGCTTGATGTCGCCCAGGTTCGCCGGCAGAAAGTCCCACAGCACCAGGCCGAAGAAATCCAGGTAGATGCTGCGGCCGTCGAGCAGCACCAGCTGCGAATTGGTCAGCGTGGATGTCGCCTGCCGGTTCGTCAAATTCACATCGCGGGCCGAGAGCTGGATCGCGTTGACTCCTGGCACCGACCGCAGCAGGTCGCCGTAATTCTGGGCCGGCGTGGTCGCCAGGACCTCGGACGAGATGACGCTCATCGTCGCCGGCGCGTCGATGAGCGCCGATTCCAGCTTCGTGGCGCTGACGACGACCGTTTCCCCGAGCGTCGCCACCGTGAGCATGATCGGAGGCACGTCGACCGTCGTGTCGGACACGATGAGGTCGCTGCGTGTCGCGGGCGCGAAGCCCATCAGCGTGACACTGAGCTGATAGGTGCCGCCGGAAAGGTCGTTCAGCACGTACTCGCCGTTCGATTCAGTGATCGCCGACCGGCGCTCACCCGGTGCGGTCGCGACGACGGTGGCCCCGGGGACCGCGGCGCCGGATTGATCGACCACTGTGCCTCTGATCGTGCCCGCCTGGGCGATCGTGGCATCGGCCAGAACGAGGATGACGCCGGCTGCCAGCAGCGGGCGCATCTTTGACGCGTGCTTCCATACTCGATGGCGATCGGAGTGAGTAGACATTCTGCCGGTATGATAACGAGTCGCTTGCTGCAGAGCGTCCGCGCCGAGCTCAGCGTTTCAGAGCAGGGTAAACGGAGGAGGCAGAGGAAACGGTAATAGCACAGAGAAACGGAGCAACGGAGACGAGCAGAGAAGAAAATCTGGTTTTCTCCGTTCGTCTCCGTTCCTCTGCTCCTCTGTGGTTCTACCGTTTCCTCTGTCTCCTCCGTTCCTAATTGAAACTCATGCCCGAAACCGACGTCACCCATCTATTTCTCGAATTCTCGCGGTCGAAGCTGCTGAAGCAATACTGGCCGCGGCTGCGCGCCTGCGTCGAGTCGCTGACCGACGATCAGGTGTGGTGGCGGCCCAATGAAGCGAGCAACAGCATCGGCAACTTGATCCTCCACTTGAACGGCAACGTTCAGCAGTGGCTGGTCGCGTCGTTCGACCAGCTGGAAGACTCGCGCAATCGTCCGGCCGAATTCGCCGAGCGACAGCACGTTCCCGCCGCGGCGCTTCTGCAGCAGCTGGGCGCGACGATGGAGCGGGCGTCAGGGGTCCTGGCGCGATTGACGGAAGCCGACCTGCGCGCGACCTTCCACATCCAGGGGTACACCGTCAGCGGCCTGGAAGCGGTGTACCAGGTGGTGGAGCACTTCGGCCTGCACTACGGTCAGATTACCTACATCACCAAGTCGATACGCGGCACGGATCTCGGGTTTTACCGCGAACTGGATAAGACCGGCAAAGTGTCCTGACTCAAAACTTAGAGCCTGTGAAGAAATCCGCCGGCGGCCTCTGGTCGCGCAGGCCTTCAGGCCTGCGTCACGGCCGCCGGGGCAGCCCTAGAGAGCTGCACGACACGTGATTTCTTCACCGGCTCTGACAGCTCAAAACTTCGCCAACTGCTCCGCTCCTCGAGTGATGTTCGGCCTGGAGAAGCGGTACCCGACCGCGAGCAGCAGCATCCACGGCCCACCGGCGAGCACGGTCGCGCGCAGGTCTGGCACCCACCACGTCGAGACGAGAATTGCTGCGATCGACACCGCGCCAATGCACGACGCCGTCGGCACACGCGGCGCGCAGAACGCGATGTGGGTCACGAAGATCATCAGCCACACGAACAGGGCGCCGAACAGCGCCGCGCCGAAAAACCACACGTAGGCCGACTGCGGCCAGACGGCGCGCACCACGACCGCTCCCGCCAGCCCGGCACTCGAGACCAGCAGCGCCGCGACCGGCGCGCCGCGCCCGCTGATCGCGCCGAGGCGGCGCGGCACGAATCCCGCGCGCGCGAGCGAGAACAGCGTCCGGGCAATCAGATAGATGTTCGCGTTCGCGCTCGACACCGCAGCCAGCAGCACGACGCCGTTCATGACGCTGGCGGCGGCGGGAATCCCCAGCCGCTGCAGCACGCTCACGAACGGGCTCTCGCCGATTCCGAGCTGGTTCCAGGGCGTCAGCGCCACGAGCAGCGTCACCGTGACGATGTAGATCAGCGAGACACCGACGACCATCCGGCGCATCGCGCGCGGAATGGTCCGTTCCGGATCCGATGCCTCGCCCGACGTGACCCCCACGATCTCCACGCCGATGAACGAGTAGATCACGAAGCAGCACCCGAGCCACACGCCGGTGATCCCGAACGGCATGAAGCCGCCCTGACCGGTCAGGTTCCCCATTCCGACGGCGGGCTGAGCCGTGATGCCAGCGAGGACCAGCACGCCGAGGGCGACGAAGAACGCGACCGCCACGACCTTGATGACCACGAGCCAGTACTCGACACGCCCCAGCTCGCCGACCGCACGCGAGTTGACGAAGATCAGTGCGACGGCAAACGCCAGGACCCACAGCGCACCCGGTACCGACGGAAACCAGTAGCCCATGTAGATGGACGCGGCGACCAGCTGTCCGCCCGTGGCGATCACCTGCATCAGCCAGTAGCTGACGCGAACGGCGTATCCCGCGAACGGCGACACGTACATGCCGGCATAGACGCCGAACGCGCCCGCCGTCGGATGCGCCACGGCCATCTCGGTCAACGCCACACCGAGCAGCAGCGCGATCACCGCCACAATCAGATAGGCGAGGATCACTGCCGGCCCGGCCACGTTCACCGCCAGACCGCTGGCCAGGAACAGGCCGGTGCCAATCGCGCCGCCGAGCGCCATCATCACCTGCTGTGGCGCAGACAGCTGCCGTACCAGCACCTGTTCATTGCGGACATCGTCGTGTTGCGCGCCGCGCATCAGGTGACCACCGATCGGATCACTGCGTCGACCGCATAGTCCCGGTGCTCGATGATCCGCGCCATCTCCGCCATCAGGCGGTCGATCTCGTCGATCGTGTTGTAGAAATGCGGCGAGATCCGGATCCCGACTCCGGGGCGGAAGTCGACGATGAAGTCACGTGCCTTGAGCGCGCGTGACACCGGGAGCGCATCGGGCGGGTTGACCGCGACCGTGCCGGCCAGACGGTCCGGGTCGCGCGTGGCGATCGACGGGAAGCCGTACTGGTCGGCCAGCTCGAAGATCCGCGTGGTCATCTGTCGCGATCGGGCCCGAATGCGATCGACGCCGACCTGGGCGATGATCTCCAGCCCCGGCAGGGCCGCGTAGTACGCGGGAATGGAAGGCGTCCCGTTCATCATCCGCATGGCGTCCGCGCGCGGCTCGACTGGACCGGTATCGAAGGTGAAGGGGCTGCGGTGGGAGAGCCAGCCGGTGAACCGCGGCTGCGCGGTGCGCAGCAGGTCGGGCCGCGTGTAGAGGAAGGCGGTGCCCGGGCCGCCGCACAGCCATTTGAGGCAGCCGCCGGCGAAGAAATCGACGCCGAGCGCGGTGACGTCGAGCGGGACGATCCCGGCCGACTGGTAGCCGTCGATGAGCACGAACGCGCCGCGCTCGTGAGCGCGCGCCACCACCGGCGCGGGGTCTACGATGTACGACGACTTGAACAGCACGTGCGAGAACGAGACCAAAGCGGTGCGCTCGTCAATGGCCTCGACCAGGCGATCGACCGGCACGGTGAAGTCCGGATCGGCCGGGACGACGGTGAGCTCGAAGCCGGCCGCCGCCTGGGCGCGATAGAGATAGATCGTGGACGGGAAATCTGCGGCCAGACACACAATCCGATTGCGTCCGGGCCGCGGCTGCACGCACGACATCGCCACCATCGTCGCGGTCGTGACGTTTTCGTGCATGCTGACGGAACCGGCCGGGGCGCCGATGATGGCGGCGATCCGGTCGCCGACTTCGCGCGCCATCTCCCACCAGCGCTCCTCCCACGCGCGCACGCCGCGCGTCGACCAGGTCCGTGCGTACTCGGCCAGCCAGTCAGCGGTCCGCCGCGGCATGGCGCCGAGCGAGTTGCTGATCATGTAGACGGTCGACGCCAGGATCGGGAACTCGCTCCGCCAGCGTTCGAGATCGGTGGTGGTCATCTGGGATTAAGATACATCCACACGGAGAATCCGCTCACGGAGGAAAGCTGACGGAGGAGACGGAGGAAACGGTATTAACACAGAGAAACGGAGCAACGGAGACGAGCAGAGAAGTTTAGTGAAGTTTTGCGTTGTGAGTTCTGAGTGATGACGCATGCTGCGTACGTGACGCGCGGTCTGAAGCAGCCGCTTTTCAAGCCTTTGGTCGCACCGCAGGATTGAAACTCACGACTCAACACTCACGGCGCAGGACTGACAGGTTGTCCGTCTGCTCCGTTATCGCGAGGAGGACTCCAGAGATGTCCAAGCTCTCGCGCGCCGATATCGAGCCCGCCGAAGGACGCGACGGGATCTTCACGATCCGCGGAGCCGGCAACGTCCGCGGCTGGAACGGCATTCAGTACAAGACCGGCCTCTCGGAGAAGAACACCAGCGCCAGGCAGTTGTCGATGAACGTCGCTACCATCCCGCCGGGCGGGGTCGCCGCAGCGCACATCCACGTCGGCTTCGAGGTGATGCTCTATATTCTTCAGGGCCGCGTGCGCCACGAATACGGGCCGGCGCTGGAGCTCACGGTCGAGAACGAGGCCGGCGATTTCATCTTCATCGAGCCGGGCGTGCCGCACGAAGTGTTCAATCTGAGCGACACGGAACCGGTCGTGGCAGTGGTCGCCCGTTCGGATCCAAGCGAATGGGAGCACATCGTACCGTTCACCAGAAGGGCGAAGTCTTGAGTTGTGAGTTTTGAGTGATGAGAGCGTCGTGCGGCGCGCAGATGGGTTTCGGTAGTGTCCGGCTTCAGCCGGACCCGACGATGGGGGCGGTCCGCCTGAAGGCGGACACCACCACGAAGGCGCACGGCCGTCTGCTCCGCTATCTGGAGATGCGCTTATGCACCGAATGAACACTCGATCACGCGCGCTCGTATTCGTTGCCGGCCTGCTCCTGATTCCCGGCTTCGTTGCAGTCGATTCAATACTCATCGCCGGTCAGGCGCCGCGCGGGCCCGGTATCACGGTGTTCGAGGGCGCGCGGCTCGTTACCGCTAACGGCGCGTCCCCTATCGAGGACTCCGCGTTCGTCGTCGAGAACAGCCGCTTCACTCGAGTAGGTCGAAGGTGGACCGGACGTTCGTCACAGAACGGGCAGGCCAACGAGGGTGGTCAAAGCGGTCGCGGCACTGCGGACGTTCCCACCCTGCCGTACAAACTGGTGGACTGGCCGACGCCTCCGACGAGTGCAGCCGGCGTCCCGGGCGCCTGGAACTTCATCCAGGTCGCATCGGTCGCCATCACGCCGCGGGGCAGCATCCTGGTGTTCCACCGCGGTGCACACCCGCTGATGGAGTTCGACGCCGGCGGAAAATTCGTTCGTTCGTGGGGCGACGGGATGTTCAGCGAGGGAAAGGTCGCCGCCATTCCCGAAGCCCATTGGACCGCCGATAAATCGCACTACTCGGCCGTCTACGGACCCGCTGGATGCACCTCGTGCGGCGCTCACTCGGTGCGCATCGATCCGCAGGGAAATATCTGGGTCGTCGACGCACCCGGCCAGGTCATCTACAAGATGAGTCCGGACTGGAAGGAGATCATGCGGCTCGGCACCAGAGGCGCTGCCGGAACAGATGCCGGACATTTCAACCTGCCGACCGACGTCGCCTTCGCGCCAACTGGCGATATCTACGTCACCGATGGATATGGCAGCGCCCGGGTCGTGAAGTACTCGCGCGAGGGGAAATATCTGCTCGAGTGGGGCAAACGAGGAAAGGGTCCGGGGGAGTTCGGACTTCCTCACAACCTGGTCGTCGACGCCCAGGGCCGCGTGTACGTCACCGATCGCGACAACCAGCGGATTGAAGTCTTCGATTCCAACGGCAAGTTTCTAAAAGAGTGGTCCGGCACCGGCGGAGTGTCGGGACTGGCGATCACCAGGGACCAGAAAATCTGGACCGGCGGCGTGTTGCGGGATCTGGAGGGAAAGGTTCTCGGCAGGCTGCCAGGACCGGGCGTTGCGGGAGGCCATGGCGTGGCCGTGACGGATGCCGGGGAGGTCTACATCGCGCAACTGAGTGGTGTGGTGCAGAAGTTCGTGAAGCAATGAAGACGGAGCAGACGGAGGAAACGTATAACCACAGAGGAGCAGAAGAACGGAGACGACAAAGTCAGTCGTGAGTCGTGAGTTTTGAGTCGTGAGTGTCGGATTTTCATCCGTGCCGCCGAGTCAGCACTCACGACTCAGAACTCAATACTTCACCAAGCCGCCGTTTTCTCTGTACTAATACCGTTCCCCTATCTGCTCTGTTTATTTCCTCGCCTGTTCATGCAGGCTCGTGCTGCTGAACGACGACGGAATCTCGAACCCCTTCCGGTACGATTCGCGCGTGAGCAGCCGGTCAGCCTGCTTGTCGTCGACGAACTTCTCCGCCTTCCCGTCGAACACGAGCGCGCGACCCACGCGATACGAAATGTTGCCGAGATGCGGCAGTGCCGAAGAGAGGTGCCCCTCGAGCACGTCGCAGGCGAGCATCTTCGGATCGCCGGCGCGAATCGCGTCGATGAAATTCTGGTAGTGCGGATACTCCGTCGTCGTCAGACCGGTCGGCTCGGCGTTCGGGTCGGAATTATCGACGCCCGGTCCCTTCTCGTTTTTGGGGCCGAAATACGACTGCCACTTGCGCCCGGTTTCGTCGATCCAGAGCCAGCCCTTGGAACCGTAGAAGAGATTGCCGATGCGCACCCCGCCTTCGTCGTTGGTGAAGCCGCCGCGCGTCCCGAATTCGAGCACCAGACCGTCCGCATACTCGAACAGGCTGGTCTGCGTGTCGGGCGTTTCCTGTGACGACTCCGCGCCGAAATAGCCGCCGACGGATCGAATCTTGACCGGATGCTCGTGCTTCTGCAGGCCCCAGCGGGCGATGTCGAACTGATGCGGACCCTGGTTGCCGCTGTCGCCGTTGCCGTAGTCCCAATGCCAGTGCCAGTTGTAATGGAACCGATTGCGGTTGAACGGCCGCTTCGGCGCAGGCCCCAGCCACAGGTCGTAGTCGACTTTCGACAGATACTGCTCGTCGTACGTCGGCTCGTAGCTCGTGGAGGTCATGGTGAGCGCGAACTTCTCGCCCGGCGCCATCGGCCCATCGGGATACTTGCCGATGGCAGGCCGCGGCTTGTAGCACAAGCCGCGCGCCATGTAGACCTTTCCGAGCCCGCCGTCGTGGATGAACTTGATCGCCTCGCGCACGGCAGGCCGGCTGCGGTTCATCGTGCCGACCTGAACGATCCTGTTGTAACGGGCAGCCGCTTCGACCATCTTGCGGCCTTCCCACACCGTGTGTGACGAGGGCTTCTCGACGTACACATGCTTGCCGGCCTGCATCGCCCAGATCGAGGCGAGCGCGTGCCAGTGATTCGGCGTCGCGATCACCACAGCGTCGATGTCCTTGTCGTCGAGCACGCGCCGCAGATCCTGGACGAAGCCGGGCTTGAAGGTGGCGATGTCCTTCAGCCGCTCGTCGTTGATCCGCTCCGGCGCGAGGTTCGCGTCGATATCGCAGAGCGTCTTGATCTCGACGTTCTTGAGCTTCGCGAACCCGCGCTTGAGCGAGTTGCCCTGGCCGCGGATTCCGATGCTCGCCGTGACGACGCGATCGTTGGCGCCCAGAACGCGGTTGCCGACCTGCGCCGCTTGGGCGCGCGACGCGAATAGCTCGCCGCCGACGGCGACTCCCGCCGCCGCCGCCCCGATACGGGTGGCAAATTCACGCCGTGAGATGCCGTTCGAGTTGCTTCGCGTTTCGGCCACGGATGACTCCTTCTTTTAAGGCACGTCGTTCTCGGAGCATCGTAGCACCTCACGGCCGCCGCCGAATCCTTGACGCGGTGAAAAAATCGGTTCTGCTGTAGTGCGGACCTTCCGCCTTCGCCAAGGCTACGGCGGACCACCGCAGCTTTAGCGGAGGTGGTCAGGTCCGCGCCAGCCGGCAGGCCTAAAGGCCTGCACTACAACCGATTTTTCCACCGGCCCGACAGGCACTGCGGTTCCAAGTCTTGCTGCAGCCAGCTCGGCCGGATTGTTGAGCCCTCGCAGGGTTTCCCGGTGCGGCCGCGCCGATCGGGGTCGCCGGACGACCTTCGTAGAGTTATGATGGGCGCCTTCGGTGGGCGGATGAGTGGGCCGGTGGCCGGTCCTGATGAACAGGAGGTTTCTGTGCATCAAAGACGTCTCTTACTCTGCTCCGTGTCGGCCGCCTGTCTTGCCGTTTTCGTGATGCGCATCGATCTTGCGGGCCAGAACACGGCGCCTGCGACACCGAAGATCGAAAAAGCGTCTGCTGTGCCCCGTGCGTCCGATGGTCATCCCGATCTTTCGGGGATCTGGGAGCACAACGCCGCCACCCCGCTGGAACGGCCCGACGAGCTCGCCGGACGCGCCGTGCTCACCGACGACGAAGTCATCGCGCTCAAACAGAAGGCCATGGAGTTGTTCAACGGCGACGGCGACGCCGCGTTCGGCGACTCGGTGTACCTCGCGGCGCTCCGCAATGTTCTGGGTAAAGAAAAAGGATTCAAGTCCAGGGACGCTTCGACCGGCGACTACAACTCGTTCTGGGTCGTTGGCCGATGGTTCGAGAACCGGACCTCGCTGATCACGGATCCGCCCGATGGCAAACTTCCGCAGTTGACGGCTGAAGCCCGGGACCGCCGTGCGGCGGCGGCGGAGCGGCGGCGGCTCCACCCCTACAACGGGCCCGAGGACATCGCGCTCGGCGAGCGCTGCATCACCGGTAGCGTGCCGATGCTGGGTGCCGGATACAACAATTACTATCAGATCGTACAGACGCCGGCCACCGTCGCCATCAACATGGAAATGAGGCACGACACACGGACGATCCCGGTCGTCAACCGCTCTCATCTTCCGAAGAGCGTCCACTTGTGGCTGGGCGATCCGATTGGCCGGTGGGAGGGCGAGACGTTCGTGGTCGATACGACGAATTTCCGGAACGACTCGCCGATTGCCCTGGGAGGCGCCTCCGAGAACACTCACCTGGTTGAGCGCTTCACGCGAGTCGCGCCCGACACGCTCAAATACGAGGTTACGCTCGAGGATCCGGCGACGTGGACCAGGCCGTGGACGGCGGTGCTGTTCATGAAGAGCACTACAGACCAGATCTACGAATACGCCTGCCACGAGGGGAACGAGGCGATGACGGGCACGCTCAACGGCGCTCGCGTCCAGGAGAAAGCCGCTCAGGAGAAGGCCGCCCGGCAGACGAAGACGCCAGGCCAGCGATGAGAAGAGATTTTCTGTTTTTGCCGATCGGGGCCGGCGAGCGACGACCCGGGTGGTGTGACCCGGTGTCCGGGGCGGAGCTCCGTCTAACTCGAGCCCC
>JBKPAI010000080.1:0-110594 GCA_046726355.1 Acidobacteriota bacterium
CGGCGAGGGAGCGGAGCGGGGCAACGGGGTCCGCGCGAGCGACCGAGCCGGGGTGTGGGGCAGAGCCGCGTCGCCCAGGCGCGCGGAGCGCGCCCGCGAGGGAGCGGAGCGGGGCAACGGGGTCCCCGCGAGCGACCGAGCCGGGGTGTGGGGCAGAGCCCCACGTTATCTAAGATGAGAGCGGCAATCCTCACCGAACTGAACGCGCCGCTCGTCGTTGCCGACCTGCAGATGCCGGAGACACTCGCGTTCGGCCAGGTGCTCGTCCAGGTGCACTACAGCGGGATCTGCGGCGCCCAGATCAACGAGATTGAGGGCGCCAAGGGACCGGATAAGTTCTTGCCTCATCTGCTCGGCCACGAAGGATCGGCGACAGTGCTCGATATCGGCCCAGGCGTTCGCAGCGTGAAAAAGGGGGATCGCGTCGTCATGCATTGGCGGCCGGGCGCTGGACTGCAGTCGGAAACACCGACGTATCGGTGGAACGGCACGCGCGTCAATGCCGGGTGGGTCACGACGTTCAACGATCAGGCGATCGTGTCCGAGAACCGCGTGACGCCGATTCCTGACGATCTCGACCTGCGGCTGGCGCCGTTGTTCGGCTGCGCCGTCACCACGGCGATGGGCGTCGTGAATCGCGACGCCGCGGTTCAGATCGGCCAGTCGGTCGTGGTCTTCGGGGTGGGCGGCGTCGGCGTGAACATTGTCCAGTCAGCGGCGATGGTGTCGGCCCACCCGATCGTCGCGGTCGACGTCGTGGCATCGAAACTGGATTGGGCGCGGCGGTTCGGCGCCACACACGCGTTCAACTCCGCTGCGGGCGCGGATCTGGCACAGCAGATCCGCGAGGCCGTCGGCCCTGCCGGCGCCGACGTGGTCGTGGACACGACCGGGCGCGCGCGTGTGATCGAGCTCGCCTACGAGCTGACGCACCCGGACGGCAAGACCATCCTCGTGGGCGTCCCGAGGAAAGGCGACAACATCTCGATCTATTCGCTGCCGCTTCACTTCAAGAAGGTCCTGCGCGGATCTCACGGCGGCAGCGCCGAGCCGCATATCGATATCCCACGCTACATCCGGCTGATGCGTGCCGGCAGGATGTCGCTCGACGGCCTGGTCACGCATGAATTTCCGCTCGACGAAGTGAACGAGGCCATCGCGGCGGTCCGGCGCGGCGAGGCGGGGCGGGTGCTGTTGAAGATGGATTAGGAAGGACACAAAGGATACCAAGGACACAAAGTAGCAAGGCCGCAAAGGGCAAAATGGACACAACCGACACGATCGGCGCAAACGAATCATTCAGCGGTAGGCCTGTTCCTTTGTGTCCTTTGTACCCTTTGTGTCCTTCGTACTGAAAACATGTCCGATCGCACCCGGGAACCGCAGTATCAGGCGCATGTGGCGCTTCGTGACGCGCAGGGATTGAGCCGTCTCGGCCTGCGCGCGAATGCCGCCTGGCACGCCGATCCGAGGCGGCTGGGGATCGTGCTCGCGCGGTACAAGTTCGTCGCCAAAATGCTGAGCGGCAAGAATCGCGTCCTGGAGGTCGGCTGCGGCGATGCCTGGGCCAGCCGCGTGGTCCGGCAGGAAGTCGAGTCACTCGTCGGCATCGACTTCGATCCGGTCTTCGTCGAGGACGCGCGCGCGGGCATGCAGCCGCCGTGGGAGTTCGACGTGCGCGTGCACGACATTCTCGAGCGGCCCGTGAATCCGCCGTTTGAAGCCGCCTACGCGCTCGATGTGCTCGAGCACATTCCGCCGGGAGACGAGGAGCGGTTTGTCTCGAACATGACCCAATCGCTGCTCGCGCCGGGAGTCGCGATTGTCGGCCTCCCCTCGCTCGAATCGCAGCCCTACGCGTCGCCGCTCAGCAGGGATGGCCACGTCAACTGCAAGTCGGCGCCCGATCTGAAGCAGCTGATGCTTCGCCACTTTCACGACGTGTTCATCTTCTCGATGAACGACGAAGTCGTGCACACCGGTTTTTACGCGCTCGCGCACTATCTGTTTGCGCTGTGCGTGGGGAAGCGCCGTTGATGGCGGCGCCGGCATTCAGCCGAATCGTGCTGCTGGGACATACCGGATATATCGGCAGCCGGCTGGCCGCGGCATTGGCGGCCGCCGCGCCGGGCGTTCCGGTCGTGGGCCGTTCGGCGCCGAGCCTCGACCTGACCCGCCCGGAGTCGGCCGGCGCCCTCGCAGAACTGCTCGATCGCGATTGTGCGATGGTCGTCTGCGCGGCTATCAAGAAGCAGCTCGGCGACAGCCCGGAACTCTTCGAGCAGAACCTGGCGATAGTGCTGAACATCTGTCGCGCTGTTGCCGCGCGGCCGGTCCGGCGCATTGTCTTCTTCAGCTCCGCCGCCGTGTACGGCGAGGACGTGCAGCACGGCCTCATCGACGAATCGACGGCGGTGCAGCCCACGTCGTTCTATGGGATCGGCAAATTCGCTGCCGAGCGGCTCCTGCTGCGAATGGCAGGGCAGCAGCGTGGCACATCGCTGCTCATGCTTCGCCCCGCGCTCGTGTACGGGCCGCATGAACCGGCGTACTATTACGGTCCGTCCGGATTTCTCGCCAGGGCGGTGTCGCATGCTCCAATCACACTCTGGGGCGACGGCGAGGAGCTGCGCGAGTTTCTCTTCATCGACGATGTCGTAGCGCTCGCGACGAGGGTGACGCTCGGCGATGCTCGCGGCGTGCTGAACGTCGTCAGTGGCACGAGCTACACGTACGCGCAGGCCCTTGCCGCGATTGCGAGGCTCACCGGACGGCAACCGGCCTTCACGTCGCAGCCGCGCACGAAGGACAGAGTCGATCATCGCTTCGATCCCTCGCGACTCCTGCGTGAGTGTCCAGGGTTCGTATTTACCTCGATGGACGAAGGGCTGCGGCGTGTGGCGGCTGCCGCCGCGCTGTCCGCCGGAGCCGGCTCTTGAGCGCCAGCTGCTTCCTGTGCCGCGGCGAGGAGCTCGCGCCGCTCCTCGACGTCGGTTCGCAGCCGATATCGAACCGATTTCTCCGTACTCCGGACGAGCCCGAAGAGCGGTTTCCCATTGCGTTGCGCCAGTGCGCCGCCTGCGGCCTCGTACAGATCGACACACCCGTACCCGCCCGCGCGCTGATTCCGCCGTACGACTGGATTACGTACAACGAACCCGAGGACCATCTCGACGACCTTGTCAACGTGCTTCTGGCACTGCCCGGCATCCGCTCCGGCGCTGTCGCCGTCGGCGTCAGTTTCAAGGACGACTCGACGCTTGCGCGTCTCGAACGGTGCGGCCTGCGCACCTGGCGGCTCGATCTGCGGCAGGACCTGGGGGTGCCGGATGCCGGCTCCGGTCACGGGGTCGAGACGATCCAGGACCGGCTGACGCCGCACGTCGCAGCACGCATCGTCCAACGGCGCGGCGCTGCCGACGTGCTCGTGGTGCGCCACATTCTTGAGCACGCGTCCCGGCCGCTCGACTTCATCGAGGCGTTGAAGGTTCTGACGAAGCCGGAAGGCTACATCGTCATCGAGGTGCCCGACTGCAGCAGGGCCATGGATGGCTGTGACTACACCACCATCTGGGAAGAACACACGCTCTACTTCACGCCCGAGACCTTTCACCACGGCGTCTGGTGCGCCGCGTACGACATCGTCCGGCGCGCGAATTATCCGTATCCCTTCGAGAACTCGCTCGTTGCGATTGCGCAGTCGAACGGAAATGGCGGCGGCGCGCACCTGCCGGTTGCTGCGGTGGCCCGCGAGCAGCAGCGCGGGCTGGCGTTTGGCCGCAGCTTCGATGCGTACCGGGAACGAGTGCGGCGCTTTCTCTCTGACCGACGGCGGGACGGCGGACGGATCGCTCTGTTCGGCGCCGGACACCTCGCGTGCCTGTGGATCAATGTGCTGGGCGTGCAGGACGCGATCGACTGCGTCATCGACGACAACCCCCACAAGCGCGGACTGTACATGCCGGGGTCGAGGCTGCCGATCGTCGGATCCTCCGTTTTGCTGGAAGAACCGATCGCGCTCTGTCTTCTCAGCTTGAATCCGGTCGGTGAGGACAGGGTGATCGGGAAGAACGCGGCGTTCGTGGCGCGAGGCGGGACGTTCGCTTCGATCTTTCCCGCGAGCCCCCGCGCGCTCGAGCTGTAACGATGGGCGCCCACATTCTCGTCGTCGGCGGCACGAAAGGGATAGGCCGGGCGGTTGCGCGGCGGCTCGCCGCGGACGGTCAAATCGTCTCAGTGATCGGGCGAAGCGAGCCGGCGCGCGATCCCGGCGCCGGCATCAGGCCGTGGCCGGTGGACGTCGTCGATCTCCCGGCGCTCAGGGCGACGCTCGATCGCATTGTCGGTTCAGAGGGGCCAATCAGCGGCGCGGTGCTGTTGCAGCGCCATCGCGCCGGCGGCGACGACTGGGCCGGTGAGATCGCGACGAGCCTGACGGCCACGCGCGAACTGATCGAGTGGGCGAGCGACCACTTCCAGGATCTCGGCTGCGGCAAGGCGATCGTCCTCGTCAGCTCGATCGCGAGCAGCTACATCGCATCAGAGCAGCCCGTCAGCTACCACGTGGCCAAGGCCGCGATGTCGCAGATGGCCCGCTACTACGCCGTATCGCTCGGTCGAAAGGGCATCCGAATCAACGCCATCTGTCCGGGCACGGTCGTCAAGGAAGAATCGAAGGCGTTCTACGCCGCGCACCCGGAAATCGAGGAACTGTTCCGCGGCATCGTTCCGCTCGGCCGGATGGGCACGTCAGAGGATGTGGCGGAGCTCGCGGCATTTCTCCTGAGCGAGCGCGCCGGGTTTCTGACCGGCCAGAACATCGTGCTTGACGGAGGCGTGTCGCTCCAGTCGCACGAATCGATGGCGAGGCGCGTCGCCGGAGTGGAAGTAAGGTAAATGTCGCAGGCCCAGGCGGAGCGGACGTCAAGACCGGCCGTCGTCCATCGCAGCACCTGCCGCATGTGCGACAGCGCGGATCTGGCAGTCCTGCTCGAGCTCGTACCGACACCGCCGGGAGATCATTACGTCACCGCCGAGGCCGTACACGCTCCTCAGCCGGTATATCCGATGACGGTGATGATGTGCGGCGGGTGCGGGCTGGCGCAACTGTCCGACGTCGTCGATCGGGAAATCCTCTACCGCGACTATATCTACAACACGTCGATTTCGCTTGGGCTCGTACAGCATTTCGACCGTTATGCGGACGCGGTGCTGGCGCGCGCAGGCGTGCGGGCACCAGCGCTCGTCGTCGACATCGGCAGCAATGATGGCACGCTGCTCGGCGCGTTCAAGCGCCGTGGGATGCGCGTGCTCGGCGTCGATCCGGCGCGCGACGTGGCGCGGAAGGCGACCGCGGCCGGTCTCGAGACCGTGAACGCGTTCTTCAGCGCGGCACTCGCCGGGGAGCTCAGGCGCGACTACGGACCGGCCGCCATCGTGACCGCCAACAACGTGTTCGCGAACGTCGATGATCTGCACGACTTCGTCGCCGGCGTTCGCCGGCTTCTCGCCGCTGACGGCGTGTTCGTGTTCGAGACTGGATACTTTCCCGACCTCGTTCGCCAGAGCATCATCGACAACATTTATCAGGAGCATCTCAGCTACTACTCGGTGCAGCCGCTGCAACGGTTCTTCGCCGGCAAGGGCATGCAGCTCGCGGCCGTCGAACACGAGCCGACGAAGGGCGGATCGATTCGCGGGTTCGTGCAGGTTGCGGGCGCGAATCGCGTGCGTGGCGACGGGGTGCAGTCGAGTTTGCTCGAACGGGAGGCCGCCGAAGGATTCGATCGCGTGGATCAGCTTCGATATTTCCCGGACCGGGTGCACCGCCTTCGCAGTCATCTCGTTGCGCTTGTCGATGACCTGCGCCGACGCGGACACACACTCGCCGCATACGGCGCGTCGGTGGGTGTCACAACGCTCCTCTATTATTTCGACCTGGGTGGCGCGTTGACCTTTCTCGTCGACGACAACCCGGTGCGGCACGGCCGGTTCACGCCCGGTCACCACCTGCCGGTACTGCCATCAGAGGCCCTGTACTCGCGGAAGCCGGACGAGGTGCTGCTGCTGGCCTGGCGCTATGCCGATCCGATCATGCAGAAGCATGCAGCCTACAAGCAGGCTGGCGGGCGTTTCATCCTGCCGCTGCCGGAGGTTGCGTTCGCATGACGAGCTCCACCGGGTCGGTGACGCGCGCCAGAGCGGAGAGCGGCGAAGTCCGCTATGCCACCGACGCGATCGTCCTCGTCGATGCCGCCGACATCGCCTGCCTGAAACGAGCGGCGGCAGAGAACGCCCGCCGTCGCATCCGGCTGTGCGCCCATCACAGCGTCGACGATCGGCTGCACGAGATGCTGATCGTGCATACGAGCGACACCTATGTGCGCCCGCACAAGCACGGCGGCAAGAGCGAGTCCTTCCATGTCATCGAAGGCGACGTCGACGTGGTCATATTCGACGATGGCGGCGGGGTGACCGAGGTCATCCGGATGGGTGCATTCGCGTCGGGCCGGCCGTTTTACTACCGCATCGCCGGGCCGCTGTTTCACACGCTGCTGATTCGCTCCGATGTCCTGGTCTTCCACGAAACGACCTCCGGACCTTTCCGGCGCGCCGATACCGTGTTCGCGCCGTGGGCGCCGGACGAGGGCGACCCCGCGGCGGTCCGCCGGTATCTCACCGAGCTCGACGCGCGGCTGACGAGCCGTGCTCGGACGGACTGAAGATGTACGAATGTGTTGTCATGTTTGCCGTGCGAGCACGGCTTAGGCGCGCACAGCACGCCTGTGAGCCGGGGTCCCCCACGGCGCGGACTGTGCGCCGTGGGGTGGGAGCCGGGGCCCCCACGATGCGGTTTGTGCATTGTGGGGTGGGACGGAGCGGAGCGGGGCAGAGGGGTCCCCGCGAGCGAGCGAGCCGGGGTATGGGGCGGAGCCCCACGTTAAGATGACCGAGTCGCTCCTCGACTTCTACCGCCGCCATCGCATTTCTCCGGTCCGGCAGGACATCCGCGATCTCGGGGCGCACTTCGGCCGGCGTGCCGCCTTGTATCGTCACCTCGGCATCCTCCCGGCGTTCCTCCGCGGCCGGACGGTGCTCGAGATCGGGCCCGGTTCCGGATTCAACTCGCTCTACACTGCGTCGCTCGAGCCGTCCCGTTTTGTGCTGGTCGAGGCCAACCCGCGCGGCGTGGACGATATCCGCGAGCTGTTCGCGGCTTATCCGGGCCTTGAAGGCCGGGTCGAGGTCGTGTCTGCGCTGGCCGATGATTACTATCCGGCGGAGCCGTTCGACTTCGTGTTCTGCGAAGGGATGCTGGCGCTCGCGGGCCTGCCCGATCCCGCACGGCTGCTCCGAACCGTGGCGCAACACACCGCGCCCGGCGGCGTCCTGGTGATCACGTGCATCGATGCGGTGTCGCAGTTTTCCGAGGTGTTGCGCCGGTTCATCGCGCAGCGGCTGATCGACCCGGCCGACGATCTCGGCCGGCAGGTGCATCGGCTCCTGCCGGTGTTCTCGCCGCACCTGTCGACAGTGAAGGGAATGACCCGGCGCCACGATGACTGGATCGTCGACAACCTGCTGAATCCCGCGTCCATCGGCCCGCTGCTTTGCATCGCTGACGCCGTGGCGGTGCTCAGTGGTGAGTTCGATGTCTTCGGCGCTTCGCCGCGGTTTCTCATCGACTGGCGCTGGTACAAGGACATCGCAGGCGAGCACGATCGGTTCAACGAGATCGCGCTCGCTGACTACTGGGCCAGCGTCCACAGCCTGCTCGATTACCGAGAGTTCCCGCCGCGGCGAGATCCGGCCGAGAACCGGCGTTTGAGCGACGCGTGCCTCGCCGTCCGCCGCGCGGTCCAGGAGTTCGAGCGTGGCCGCGATGGCAGCATCCCGCCCGTGATCGCTGGAACCCTGGATACCCTGGCCGACAGCGTCGCAGCCTTCTCGCCGGCCACGGCAGGTGCTATCCAGGAGGTGGCCTCGATTCTGCGGCCCCCATCGATCGATGCCGCCGCTGTTTCGGCCAGCCGGCGCTTCGCGCCGTGGTTCGGACGGGGCCAGCAGTACCTGAGTTTCAGCCGGCGCTCGCACAGGAAAGAAGCAGGGACGAATGACCGTCGCAATGACTGACAGGGCCGGCGCGGCGACGTCTGCCCCGTCGTCTGACGAACGATCGATCAGCGTGATCGTGACGGCGATGAACGAGGAGGGCAATCTCAGACCTGCCGTCGAGTCGGTCATCCGCGCCGTTGCCCCCAGGTTTCTGCGCTACGAAGTCATTATCATCGACGACGGGAGCACCGATCGGACGTTCGAAATCGCGCAATCGCTGGCGGCCGGGAATCCGCGGATCCGGGTGCACCGGAACGCGCGAAACCTCGGTCTCGGTCGCAGCTATCGCCTCGGCATCGACCTCGCGGCGCACCCGTATACCTCCTGGGTGGCGGGCAACAATATGCTGTCGCAGGAAGCGCTCGCGCGCGTCTACGACCGCGTCGGCGAGCGCGACATGGTCGTCAGCTACATTCTGCGCGACGTCCGTCCTCTGAGACGCCGCGTCGTGTCGCGTGCGTTCACCGTCGTGATGAACCTGCTGTTTTCCCTGAACATGCCCTACTACACGGGGCCCTGCGTCTTCAGGTCCGAGGTCGCACGGCGCATACCGTCCGGCGCCCCGGGCTCGCTGTTCGTCGCCGAGCTGCTCATCCGGCTGCTGCGGATGCGCCAGACATACGTCGAAGTCGGGCTCCAGCCGCTTCCTCGCTCAGGCGGGACCACGAAGACCTTCCGTCTCAAGAACGTGGTGGACGTGTTCGTCTCCGTCATTCGATTGTTCTGGGAGCTTCGCCTGCGGCCTGGGCGCCGTGCGCAAGGGCGGGAGGCGGGTGTCAGCGAGGATGATCGAGCCGTTCACTCGCGCTGATGCTGCCGGCCGTCGCCGCGTGAACACTGTCGTGATCACCAAGACGCAAGCGGCTGAGTGGACGACAGGACGTACCGTCAGGGAATCATGTCGGCAGCTGATCGAATCACGCGTTCTATGGCACCTCGTCGTCCTGGGCGCAGTTTCAAGCTATGTGTTCTACCGTCGTCGTGACCTCCTGTTCTGGCATCTGGACGGACTCAGTGCGTTTCAGTTGATCGAGGCGCAACATCGCTGGCTGCCGTTCTCGACGTCGCTCGGACTCGATCCGTACCGCGGTCCGGGCAACCTGTTTGCCGCGATAAATTTCCGGCTGCTCCCGGCCTTTTCGATACAACAACTTGTGCTCAGCGGCCGGGTCGGGCGCGCCGCGACGTTCACGTATTACTCCTGTCAGAGTTTCCTGTTGATCTGCCTGCTGGCTCGCAGACTCAACCTGCCGTCCGTCGTCGGCGTGCTGGGCGGCTGGCTGTTCGCGCTGCTGGTGACGCCCCTGATCTGGACGAATCGGACAACGCTTCTCTTTCCGATCTTTCCATTGGCGCCGAGCTCATTCGAGGTCGTCACCTTTGTCGTCCTGTTCTTCGTCAGCTTCATCGAAATCGGCCGGCTCGGTACCGTGGCGTCATCGCTTCTCACGGTGTTCTGCCTCTGCCTGTCACTGTGGTTCGCTGCCGCATGTCCCGTCACCGCTGTTTCCGTCGTACCGTTTCTGATAGTGCTGTTCATCGCCTCCACGATTCTCGGTTCAGCGCGGGAGAGAGCGTGTAAGGCCACGGCCGTGCTCCTCGTGGCGGGCGCACTCTGGGTTTCCGGAGCCGTCGTCTACGTATACGGATTCATGAAAGGGAGTCCGGTTTCATTTTTCGGGTCTGAAATCGAGACCTATCAGTCGGGGCTCTGGTGGTCGTCGATGGCGTATCAGCTGGATCGTTTTCCGGCGGGTTTGGTCCTGGTGGCGACCAGTCTGGCTGCAGCCCTGCTCATTCTCGCGCGGCGCCGAACCCCAGGCAACCGGCGCCTCGTGTGTGCGGCAGCGATTCACTGTGTTCTTGCGGCCGGCATGCTTCTGAGTTGGCCGGTTGTCGAACGAACGCCGATACTCTACGCGCAGGCGAGGCACGCGAGGCTGTTCTATTTCGAGCTTCCGATGCTGCCGTTTTTCGTGCTGTTCAGCGCCGTGGCGATCGCATTCGTCACCCGCTCTCTCGACGGTCATTCGCCTACACGGCCGACTGTCGTCGAAACGTTGCTGGCCGGTGTGATTGCGCTCGTGGTGCTCCCGGGTGCGCGGGATGTCGGCGCGAGCAACCCTTATCGCGAACCCGTCCGTCAGACAGCGATTACCCGGTTTCTGCAGGCGCACATCGGGCTCGAACCCGGGTCGGTGTTCCGGGGCCGGGCGGTGAGCGTGTTTCAGCCGACGTCCTTGCCGAACGGTGCTTCCTGGGACGCGATGATCGCAAACGACATCGGGATGTATACCGCCGTGGGCAACGATCTGCGGTTTGTCGGGCTCTGGGCGTTCGGCATCCCCACGCTGGAGGAGTACTCGCAGATCATCAGTCCCGGCACGTATTTCTGGGTGACGCGCGCATTGTCCGGCCCCAACGACAAGCAGGACATGCGCAACCATGCGCTGATCACGAGAGTGGATCTCCCGTTGCTTCGAGCGCTCGGAATTCGCTACGTGATCAGCCCTGTGCAAATGCGTGGTGACAGCGCGTTGGAGCTCGTGCTGCGTGACGGCAACCATTACCTGTACGAGGTCCCTCATCCAAACCTCGGCCAGTACGCGGCGACCAGCGTCGTCATGGTCCGTGATTTTTCGGAAATGTTTCAGGGCATGCGTGGCACTGCGGATCTCCTTGGCAGAACGTTCGTCTCCGACGATCTCCCGTCCGGGCTGGTCCCCGCGACGGTCGAGATCCGCGTTCAGCGCGGCGGGCTGCGAGTCCACGGCACGAGCGAAGGGGTTTCTCTCGCGGTGCTTCCGTTCACCTTCAGCCGCTGTTACACCGTGTCGAACGACGCAAAGAGCTCGGGCGCGCGGCTGATCCGGGTGAATCTGAGCATGCTCGGGCTGCTGTTTACAAAGACCGTCGATGCCACGCTGGACATGTCGAGTGGCCTTTTCCATCGATCCAATTGCACGTTGATGGACGTGCGGGACTACGAGCGACTCGGTCTCGCCCGGGTCGTAAGCGCCATTCCACGCGGCGGCCTCGTTTCGAAAGACAGCCCGGATTGAGTGCGACAGGAATCCCGCGGTCTGCTCCGCACAGGCCTGGTGAAGATTGAAGCTCCAGCCGCCATATGGTGACCCTCCGCGATCCTGGACGGCCGGCGCGTTCCTTGCGGCCGGCGATCGGGTCGAAAAAGCCGCGCCGCCGGTTCTGGACGTCGCGATGCAGCCGGCTGCAGCCGACCTGCCATCGATCGATGCGGGCAACGGCTCCCGGCGTGTGCCGGTCGATCCGTTAATGGCGCTTGCGCTTGCCGGCGTGACCCTCGCGGTCTCGCTTTTCTTCGCGCCGAGGGGGTACCAGGCGGGCTTCGTCGACATGGCCCACGATGGATACCAGCTTCGGGAGGTCCTGGATCTCCACGAAGGCGCGGTGGTGTTCAGGGATACGTTCGATCAATACGGGCCGGGCGGTGGCTACCTCAACACCGTCGGATTGCTGCTGTTCGGCCGCGGGCTCCTGAGCGTCAAGTATTTCGTCTGCCTGTGGTACGCGGTGATTGCCGGGACGCTGTTCGTGTTCGCCCGGCAGTGGCTCGACCCGGTTCTCGCCGGGTTCAGCGTGATGGTCTGGTTGGGTCTGGCGCCGTTCTCCCTGCACGGGATCATGATCTCGCCGCACGTGTACGTGCTGTTCTTTCAGACCCTTGCCGCCATCCTCGCAGTCGGCGGGGCGTCGCTCGACCCGCGGCGGTTCGCCCTGGTCGGCGTCCTGACCGGCCTGTCGTGGGCGATGAAGCAATCGATGGGCGTGCTGTTTTTTGCCGCCGTTCTCGGCTACCTGATTTGCCGACCGATCGTACGCGAGGGGGGCGGGCGAGCCCGCACGGCCGCAGCCCTGGCGGCGGTCGCAACCGGGTTTTTCGGCGTCATTGGTGTCGTGCTCGCGCTGTTATGGATTTTCGGCGCGCTTCCCGATTGGTACCGGCAGACTGTGATGTTCCCGCGCGAGCTCTATCTCCAGGAGTACAGCCACAGAGTGACCGGCGCGGCGCCGGGAGGCAGGCTGGCCGGGATGATCCCGCCGATCGTGGCCGAATTCGTCAGGCTTCAAACGGCGCAGGCGCCGTACTGGCTGATTATCCGGGCCGCGGTATTCGCCGCCGTGCTCACCCGGGTTCGCCGCCGATTCGCCGACGATCGCCTGCTCCTGATCGCGTCGATTACCGCCTTCCTCTGGCTCGGCGCGTTCCCATCCGCCAATTTCATGCATCAGTGGTGGACCGCCAGCCTGGCGATTCCTCCGTTCGTATGGCTGGTGCAGCAGCTCACGCGGCGGATCCCGGCCGTGGAGCCGATCCCAGCCGTGTGCACGATGGCGATCGTGCTCATCGTCGTGGGCGGCGGCATTCTCGAGCGGAAGCGTGCGACGGCCTTCAGGGCGAGCGCGCTCACGGAGACGCTCGTCGAGCCGCCGATGCTTCGCGGCATTCGCACCGATGCCCCGATGAAGCGCGCCTTCGACACGATCTACGGTGTGATGTCCAGGTACCGCGCGCACCATCCCGGCGCCAGAGTGGTCTCGATCGATGCGGCCGATCGGTTCTGGTCCGGCATCAACGAGAGCCTGCTGTTTCTTTCCGCCTTTGACGGCAACTCGCATTCACAACCTGTGTACTGGAGTCTGCCAGTTCTCTCGACCAGCATCTACCCGCGCTACACCGAGGTGCTGTGGAGTGAGATACGGACCGATCAGCCGCTGCTCATCGAGCACCGCGAGGGTGGCTACAAGCCGCAGCATCTTGCCGCGTACGTGTTGCTCGCCGCCGTGGAGAGCGATTTCGGGTATTGGTACGTGTACGGACCGGATCATGCCGACCGCGTGCGGCATGGCGAGGTGTCGTTGTTTCTGGCGCGTGACGGCTCCACCGATGTGGGCTTTGCCGAGACCGGCACGCCGCCGAAGGTCGACTCAGGACTGAATCCGTCCGCCGCGGGCGAGTCCCGCGGGATCGTTTCCCGCATGGGAACTTCAATCACCCTGTACACGTGGCCTGCGGACCTGCCGGTTGGCGATCCCGGTGCATCGATCGAACCGCTGGCCGCGCCCAGCTTCCGCGACAAGATCATCGGCCAGCTCGGTTCCGGCATGTGGATCGTTGATGGACACGCATCAGGGCGCTTCGAGCGGCTCCTCGAGTTCCCGGAGCAGGAGATTGCTGCTGGTGCCACGCTGCTCGTCCGCGGCGAGCTGCTCGAAGGAGGTCTGCAGGTCGGATTCGTACAACAGGATCGGTGGACCGGTTTCATCGCCGTCACCCAGGAAGGGCCGTTTGAGGCGGTTCTCGAGATCCAGCGGTCGGGCCGGTATCGTCCGCTGGTGTCGAACTGCATCGTATCGACTCCGTGGCAGACCGTACGGCGTCACTGGCTGCGAGGCATTCCGGGGCTGTTCACGGGCGGTTTCATGCCCAACCGCTTTCGCATTTTCGAGCTGGGCTGGCTACGACGCGGGTGATGACGTCCGAGTGGAGCCGGTTTGCTCATGGATCCTGATTTTCTTGCGGATATCAACCACAACGCGAGACACATGAACGCAGCGCCCCAACGGAGTGCCGGCTTTGTGGCGTTTGTGATCGAGGATTCATAGTTTGCAGGTGCCGTACGACCTGATCGAGCCTGAGCGGAAGCGGCATGGCTTCGGCATCACGCGAGCTGACGGCTGGCTGGGCGCGGGCCTCGCCGCCCTCACGCTGTCGGCCGGCCTGTATTTCGCGCCACGGGGGTTCCACGGCGGGTTCGTCGATATCGGCCACGATGGCTATCAACTGCGGCAGGTGCTCGATCTGATCAGCGGGGGGGTGATTTTCAGAGACACCTTCGACCAGTACGGCCCGCTCAACGGGTATCTGAACGCAGTGGGGTTCGCCGCGCTCGGCCACCGCCTGCTCGCGATGAAGTACTTCATCTGCGGCTGGTACGCGCTGAGCGCCGTGGCAATATTCCTGATCGCCCGGCACTGGCTGAATCGCGGCCTCGCGGCGTTCAGCGTACTCGTCTGGCTTGGCCTGGCTCCGTTCTACAACCACGGGATCATGATCTCGCCGCACGCCTACGCGCTCCTGTTCCAGGCGGTCGCGACGCTGATCGCGCTGCGGACCGCGGATCTGGCGCCGCGGCGGTTCGCGCTGGTCGGACTGCTCGCCGGGCTGTCGTGGGCTGTGAAGCAGGCGATGGGCGTCTTGTACCTGGCGGCGATCCTGTGCTGGCTGCTGATACAGGTGCCACGTTCTCCCGATTCCCGCCGCCGGGTCGTCACCGCGGCGGCCGCGGCGAGTGGCGGGTGTTTTGCGGTGATCGCCGTCTCTCTCGGACTGCTCTGGATGAACGGCGCGCTCGGCGATTGGTACCTGCAGACGATCGTTTTTCCCAGCCGGTTCTACCTGGCGAATGCCGTGCCGAGCGATCTGCTGTTCCTGTTCGGCCCGCTGGGCTCCTTCGTGGAGCTCCAGTTCACACACGCGTTCTACTGGATGATCATCCGTGCGATGACTCTGGCGATGGCCCTTGTGCAGATACGGCACCATCGTCCCGATGATGGCCTCTTGCTGATGGCATCCATCACGGCATTTCTCTGGCTCGGTGCCTATCCTTCCGCTAATTTCATGCACCAGTGGTGGACGGCGAGCCTGGCGATCCCGCCGTTCGTCGTGTGCGTGCGTGCTGTTGTCGGCCACTGGGCGGTGTCGGGCCGGGTGGTGTCAACCGTGGCCGCCGCCGCCGTAACGGCCATCGTTACGCCCGGCATCGTCGAACGCGCGAAAGCCGGCGTGTCCACGGTGCGCACACTGACCGAAACGCTGCGCCAGCCGCCGATCTTCCGCGGCATCCGCACCGACCTCCCGACCAGGCGCGCATTTGAAACCCTGTACGAAGGCATGGCCGCGTTTCGCGTCGGTCATCCGCGCGCGAAGGTCGTGTCCATCGAGTCGTCTGACGGCTGGGGCAACGGCATGGTTGAAACGCTCCCGCTGTTGTCGTTCCTGGACGACAACCCGCATATTCATCCCGTCTACTGGAACCTGCCGGTGTTGTCGACCGTCGTCTACGGTGACTATCCCCAGCGCCTCTGGCGATACGTCAGGCAGGATCGCCCGCTGATCGTCGACCACCGAGCAGGGAAGTACAAGCCGATCGGAATCTGCGGGTACGCGCTGCTCGTCACCGGAAAGAGCGATCGCGGCCACTGGTACGTGTACGCCCCTGAAGATCGACCGGACCCACGGGGAGGGCTGGTCGAACCACCGTCTGATGATTGGCTGGAGTACGGCTGTTCGAACGACGGTGCCGGGCCAGGCCTTCCCAAACCCGCGACAGGGGTCGGCGGCACCTGGCGTGGGGTCGCGCCGCCCCAACGCGCCCGCGGGGCGCCGATTCACGTGGCCGGATCGCCTTCTCTCGAGCTCGTTGACACTGCGCTTGACGGCATCGACCGGCCCGTAAACGTCTACACGTGGCCGGCGGACGTGCGAACCGTGGTCGTCCACGGTCCCATCGCGCCGATAGATACGGATGTCGTCTGGCGCGCGGGCAAAGGCGACATCGTTCGCGACTTCCGGCCTGGTGCGTGGAGCATCGACGGAGACGCGAAGTTCCCGCTGGGGTACTTGCTGCAATGGGATGAGCAGCCGCTGATGGCAGGGTCGTGCTTCGTTGTCAGGGGCGAGCTCTTCGAAGGTGGTCTCCAAATTGGTTTTCTTCAACACGGGAATTGGGCGGCCTCAGTGTCGGTGACGCGCGCGGGACTGTTCGAAGCCGTGATCGCAATCCAGCAGAACGGGAACTACGCCCTGGTGGTCGCGAACAACGTCCAATCCACGCGAGCGGACTTTCCCGGCCTGGGCTGGCTGACGCCGCTGCTTCGTGCCTTGACACCCCCCACATTCCCCAATCGTGCGGCTGTTTCAGCGGCGGGATGGATTCGATCCGATCGCACGCCTTCGGAGGACGCGCGTCACCGGCAAGGTGCATCAGCAATCGCCAGCGGGAGCGGGCGTGACTGACAGATCGCGCCCGGTCCTTGTCACCGGCGGCGCCGGCTTCGTCGGTAGTCACCTCGTCGAACGCCTCCTCGCCGAGGGCTGCCGCGTCATCGTGCTCGACAACATGAGTACCGGCCGCCTGAAGAATCTCGCCCACGTCGCGCCCGACCCGAGGCTGGCGGTCGAGGAAGTCGACATCGCCGACGGACCGCGCATCGCGCCGTTCTTTCGCGGTGTCGACTGGGTGTTTCACACGGCCGCACTCGCCGACATCGTACCGTCCATCCAGCAGCCGCTCGTCTACCATCGAGCCAATGTCGACGGCACCGCTTCGGTACTCGAGGCCGCGCGCCACGCCGGCGTGAAGCGCTTCCTCTACACCGCATCGGGATCCTGCTATGGCATCCCGGACCTGTTGCCCACGCCCGAGACGGCGGCGATCCGCCCGCAATACCCGTACGCCCTGACCAAGTACGTCGGCGAGCAGTACGCTTTGCACTGGGCCCGGGTTTACCGACTGCCGGTGGTTTCGCTGCGGCTGTTCAACGTCTACGGCCCGCGCTCGCGCACCTCCGGCACGTACGGCGCGGTCTTTGGCGTATTTCTCGCTCAGAAACTGCACGGCCAGCCGCTGACGGTGGTCGGCGACGGCACCCAGACCCGCGATTTCACGTTCGTCACGGACGCGGTGGACGCGTTCGTTACCGCTGCCCGATCGACGGTGTCGGGCGAGGTCTTCAACGTCGGCAGCGCGAACACCTACAGCGTCAACCGGCTGGTGGAACTGCTGGGGGGCGACGTCGTGCATATCCCGAAACGACCCGGCGAGCCCGATTGCACGTTCGCCGACATCGGAAAAATCCAGCGCGTCCTCGGCTGGACGCCACGGACGTCGTTCGAAACCGGCGTCCGGATCATGCTCGAGAACATCGACTACTGGCGCGAGGCGCCGGTGTGGAACCCCGGGTCAATCGCCGAGGCGACGAGAGAATGGTTCCAGTATCTTTCTCCGGTGCGGCAATGATCGCGACGAAAGGACTCTCATGATCACTGACATCGGCGCCGGCCCCCGCGGGTATTTCTCGGCGTTCGCCCGGCTCCTCGATCAGGTGGCGATCACCACCGATCGAGGCGAGCCGGTGGCCGTCGACGACGCCGTCGATTCGGTTGTCGACTCGATCGTGTCGGCGAAGGAGTCGGGTGCGAAGGTCCTCCTGATCGGAAACGGGGGCAGTGCCGCGATCGTCAGTCACATGCAGAACGATTTGTGCAAGACGGTGGGCGTCCGAGCGATGGTCTTCACCGAAGGGCCTCTGCTCACCGCGACGGCGAACGACCACGGCTACCACGCCGTCTTTCATCGTCCGATTGAGCTGTGGGCCGACGCGCAGGATCTCCTGATCGCGGTCAGCAGTTCCGGCGAATCCGAGAACATCCTCAAGGCGGCGACGGCGGCCAGGGCGAAGGGCTGTCGCGTGGTGACCATGACCGGCTTCAGACCGGCGAACCGCCTGCGGCAGATCGGCAACGTGAACGTGTACGTGCCTGCGTCGACCTACGGATACGTCGAAACCGCACATGCCCTTATCGCCCACTGCGTGACAGACATCGCCGTGTTGCGCACCGCTGCGCCGGTCTGATCGAACCGCAGTTGTTTCGACATTCTCTCAACGCTTCCCGATTGCTGGCGCGCCACGCCGCGCAGTCGCCCGACGCCGTCATGGCCGCCACGGTGTTCGCTGTGGCGCTGGTGACCGGCATCCTGTACTGCCGGGCGTTCGAGCGTTCCAGGGTTCCGCCCGAACCCTGGGTGAAGCAGCTCGGCGCCGCGGTGGCGTTCGCGTGCGGCCATGGCTACGCCGATCCAGGCTACGAGCCAAGCCCGGCGGTTGCGGCGTTTCTCGAGCAGCAGCGCGATCGGATTTCCTGCGCAGACCTCCCGGCCGGCACCCCGATGCGGCCGCCGAACTTCACGCAGTCTTTGTACCGGTACATGACCATTTCGGTCGGCGTGACATGGAGGCTGTTCGGCGTCTCCTGGACCAGCCTGCCATTTCTGCTCGGTCTGCTCTACGCAGCCTCGGCGGCCGCTGTGTACGGGGTGTTCCGGCTGGCCGTGAGCCGCGTCTCCGCTGCCGCCGGCACGCTGATCATGATCGTGTCGCCCCTCGAGCTGCGCTTCCTGCCGCAGCTCCGCGACTATGCCAAGACGCCGTTCATCCTGACGTTGATCCTGATTCTCGGGCTGCTGGTCGTCCGGCGCTTCAGCCGTCGCAGGGTCCTCCTCCTGGCAGCGGCATACGGGGCGGTGATGGGCGTCGGGTTCGGGTTCCGGAACGATCTGCTCGTCAACGTGTTGCCGTTCATTGTCACGGTGATTCTGTTCCTTCCTGCGCCGATCCGATCGCACGCACGCCTGAAGCTCGCCGCGGTGGCGCTCGCTGCCGCGTCCTTCGTGATCTGTGCCTGGCCGATCATCACCGCCTACAAAGCGGGGAGCAACACGACGCACGTCGCGCTGCTGGGCCTGATGTCAGCGTTCGATGCGCCGCTCGGCGTGAGCGGTTCTGTCTACGGCTGGGGCGCGTTCTACGACGATGGGCTGGTGATGAAGACAGTCGGCAGCTACGCCGAGCGGGTGCATCAGCGGCCCGTCGCCGTGCTGTCGAGCGAGTACGAGCGAGCGGCGGGAGAGTATCTCCTGTTCATCGCCCGCTACTGGCCCGCCGACCTGGTGATCAGGGGCTACGCCTCAATACTCAGAGTGCTCGAGTTGCCCTTCCAGCTACGCAGCCATACGACGGCCGCACCGCCTGCCATCAGTTCCGACATCATTCGACGGCTCTACGCCATCCGGGATGCGCTGTTTTCGCGATTGAGCGGCATCGGCCTCCCGATCACCGCGCTGGCGATCGTGGCATCGGCCGCTTCGAGCGTCCGCGTCGCGACGTGGCTGCTGGCGGCGCTGCTGTACTTCGCCGCGTACCCAGCCGTGCAGTTCGACGCGCGCCACTATTTTTTTCTGGAATTCATTCCCTGGCTCGCGCTGGCGCTGGTGTGTGAAGGCGCGTGGCGCCGGCTGCGTGCGGCGAGAGACCAGCGTGCCGGACCAGTGTTGGCGTCGGCGTTCGCCGCCGGCGGCGGCCGCCGCGCGCTGGCGTTCGCCGTCGCCTCGATTGTTGCTTTGGCCGGCACCATCCTGGGGCTTCGGGCGTACCAGCAACGGCACGTGACCGCCCTGCTGGCGAGCTACCTCGAACTGCCGGCGGACGACCTGACGCTGATCCGCACGCAGACCGGCTATCGCCAGATTCTGCTTCGACCGGACCAGCTCGGTCGATTCGACGGACCAGGTGTTCATGCTGAATATCTGGCCGTCGACGTCGGCCGGCGTCACTGCACTCGACAGCTTGCGCCGGTCATCTTTCGCTATACGACGAAACCCGGCTACCCGGACTGGTCGCAACGCTTCGTGGTGCCAGTACCACAGGCCGACGCGCCCTTTCGTCTGTTTTTTCCCGTGTACTCTTCGGCCGGAGCGTCCTTTGCCGGACTCGAGCTGATGGACAGTGACCGCGGGTGCATCACGGCGGTGCGGAGGGTCCGGGATCTCGATCGCACGCCCCTGTTGCTGAATCTCATGTTGCCGCCCGACTGGCGGCAGATGAATCTGTACCAGACCCTGACGGATTGGGAGCGGCCGCGCACACCCTATCGCGTGCGGGTCCAGACGTGGCCCACCGACATCCGGATGCCGCACCTCGACGGTGCGTTCGAGCCGTTATCTGCCACCCCGTCGTCGCGAGCAGACACCGTCCGCGACTTCAGGCCCGGTGCGTGGACTGTCGACGGATATGCGCCGAAACAGTACTCATACCTCCTCGAATTTCCCGAGGCACCGATGGAGGCCGGCGCGCGTTTCGTCGGCCGCGGCGAGCTGCAGGAAGGCGGGTTCACTGTCGGGTTGCTGCACGATGGACAGTGGTCGATGTATATCAATGTGACCCGGCCGGGGCCGTTCGAGGCCGTTATGAAGATCCAGAAGGCCGGCCGATACGGTTTGATCGTGGCCAACTGCCTCGAAAGCGGCTGGTGGCAGCGGAGTTGGCGCTACCGGCTGCGCGACATGATTGGTCTGGGAAGAGTAGGACCGAACCGGTTCCGGGTCAGCGAGGCCGGGTGGGTTCACCCTCCACCGGAGACAATGAAGAACGATGTGCCCCACGAGGCCGCATCGCATCCAAAGTGAGCGCTCCAGCCGGGGATCGGAGCGTTCAATTTGACGCGCGGCATTTTTTCCATCTACAGTCATCGCCTGGCTGGGAGCGTGTCTGAATGAAACCGCGGAGGACGGGAGGAAGAGTCCTCGGGAGTGCCCTTCGGCGTCCCTGCCGTCCTCGGTGGTAATGCCTCCGTGCTTCGTGCGCTCGGACGTCCGTGTGTGACGCGGATCGCCTGGCCCATCAGGGGTACCCGCCACGCAACATACGCGCAAATTCAGCGACCTCGCGAGAATGAAACCAGTGCTGGTGACGACCAAGATCAAAGACATCCATGAGCTCGCCAACGAGCTCGCGCTGGTGCGGAAGGGGAGGGCGGTCGTGCAGTGTCACGGCGTGTTCGACCTGCTGCACATCGGCCACATCCGCCATTTTCAGGAAGCGAAGAAGTCCGGGCACCTCCTGGTCGTCACCGTCACGCCGGACCGCTACGTCAATAAGGGACCGCACCGGCCGGTGTTCACCGAATCGCTGCGGGCCGAAGCGATCGCCGCGCTTGACCTTGTCGACTACGTCGCGATCAACCAGTGGCCGACCGCCGTCGAAGCGATTCAGGCGATCCGACCCGAGGTGTACGCCAAGGGGTCGGACTACAGAAATGCGTCGACCGATCACACCGGCGCGATCATGCTGGAACAGCAGGCGGTCGAGGGCGTCGGCGGAAGGCTGGTGTTCACCGACGACATCACCTTCAGCTCGTCGGCGCTGCTCAACCAGCACATGTCGATCTTCTCCCAGGAGGTGCAGGACTATCTGACCGAGTTTCGAAGCAAGTACTCGATCGGCGACGTCACCGGTCTCATCAACCGGGCGCAGAACCTTCGTGTGCTGGTCCTGGGCGAGGCGATCATCGACGATTACCAGTATTGCGAGACGCTCGGGAAGGCGGGCAAAGAGCCGATTCTCGCCGCGCAATTCGTGCGGTGCGAAAAGTTCGTCGGCGGCGCCCTGGCGGTGGCCAATCACATCGCGGCGTGCTCGGCCGATGTGCAGCTCGTCACCATGCTCGGCTCGCACGATTCGCACGAAGAGCTCGTTCGCGCGAACCTGGCGCCCGGCGTCAAGGCCGACTTTCTGGTGATGGAGGGCGCGCCGACGCTCATCAAGCGCCGGTTCATCGAGACGTACCCCTTTCAAAAGCTTTTCGAGGTCTACGTCATGGACGAGCAGGCGGCCCAGCGGAAGTCGGCCGACCTGTGTGCGATACTCGCCGAGCTCGTGCCCCGCTTCGACGTCGTCGTCGCCGCAGATTACGGGCACGGCGTGATCGGGCCTGCGGCGGTTGACGTTGTGTGTCAAACCGCGCGTCGTCTCACGGTAAACGCGCAGGTCAACGCCGGCAACCACGGGTTCAACACGGTGTCCAAGTACCGGCGCGCCGATTTCATCTCGCTCTCGGAAAAGGAGATTCGCCTCGAGACGCGCAATCCCTCGGGCGATCTGCGGCAGATCGTGGAGCGTGTGGCCAACGAGCTGCACTGCCGTCATTTGCTTATCACCCGCGGGCAGAAGGGCTCGCTCTGTTACGGCCGCGACGAGGGATTCTTCGAGATTCCAGGCTTTGCCCTGCGCACCGTCGACCGGGTCGGCGCCGGCGACGCCGTATTCGCGATCGGCTCGGTCTGCTCGGCTCTCGACGCGCCGATTGAAGTCATCGGATTCATCGGAAACGCGGTCGGATCCCAGGCCGTCGGCATTGTGGGCAACCAGCGGTTCATCGAGCGCGCTCCGTTGCTCAAGCACATCGAGGCGTTGTTGAAGTAGGTGTCGCGCGAGCAGGCCCGCCGGAGACGACGATCGAACGCAAAGGCCGCAAAGAAAGGAACGGTATTTGGCTTTGCGGCCTTCGCGTTCGAGGGCGCGTCATTGCTTGCAACGTACGCCTACAGATATCCGCGCAGCCTCGCGCGCAGGAACAACGCCAGCGTGGGACCGTCTGTTATCTCTCCTTCCGCAATGAGCCGTTCGACGGTTGGAATCGTCAGCACCTTGACGCTCTCGATGGCTTCGTGCTTGTCCGGCGCTCCTACGGACGCGATGCGGGCAAGATAGAGATGATGGGTCTCGTCAAGGCAGCCGGTGGTCGCGTGGAACTCGCCCAGATCGATGAGCTCGGACGGTCTGGAGCCAATTTCTTCCAGCAATTCGCGTTCGGCTTCTTCACGGAGCGTGGCCACACCCGACAAGCCGCCGCGTGGTGCCTCGAGGTGCCACCGGCGGGTGCCGTGACGGAACCGATGGAGCAGTGCGATCGACGTGCCGAGCAGCGGCAGAATGGCCGCGCCGCTCGGCACCAGCAGGCGGTTGTACAGACCATAGCGGCCGTCCGCAAACCGGACGGCGTCGCGCATGACGATCAAATACGGATCGACCGCCAGCACCCCGACTCTGGTGTCGCCGGTGGCAAGTCCGTCGGCGCGGCGATGGTCGAGCGCGTCGCGCCGGGCGCGTTCGATCGCGGAATCCTCGAGCAGAATCTGGTAGATGTCGCCGTCTGGATTCGTAAAGCGGTCGGGCCGGTCGCGCACGAGCGCGCGGTACCGGTCCAGGCAATCGGCTGTATCGAAGTCGCTCATTGCTCCGAGATTCTAATCGCGGTAGGGCGCGCGTCAGGCGAGGGCGGAAGGCCGGACATGCCGAAGCACGGCCGCGAGGTCAGTCTGTGATCACGCGCGACTATAACGCCGAGTACAAGGACGGCGCGCGCAAGTACGCGTACCGGTTCGACACGCTGTTGCGCCGGTACATCATGCGGGCGCTCGATCCCTTCCTGCCGGCCGGGAAAGCGCTCGAGATGGGCTGCTACACCGGCGATATGACCGAGCTGATTGCGGCGCGCTACAGTGACGTGACGGTGATCGAGGCATCCGAGGAGCTCGTTGCTGCCGCCGGCGCGAGGCTCGGAACACGCGCCAGGTTCGTGCATGGCACGTTCGAAACGGTTGACATGGCCGATCGCTACGACGCCATTTTCCTCGTCCACACCCTCGAGCACCTGGATGATCCGGTGGCGGTGCTGCGCCGCGTGAACGACTGGCTGGCCGACGGCGGCCGGCTGTTCGCCGTCGTGCCGAACGCGAACGCCGCCTCGCGGCAGATAGCGGTCCACATGGGCCTGATCCCTTTCAACGACGCGGTCACCGAGGACGAGCGTGTTCACGGACATCGAAAAACGTACCGGCTGGATACGCTCGCCCGCGACGCGCTCGATGCCGGCCTGCGCATCGTCCAGAGCGGCGGCGTGTTCTTCAAGCCGCTGGCCAATTATCAGTTCGACAAGCTGCTGGACGGAGACGTGATCTCCGACGCGTACCTGGAGGGGTGCTACCGCCTCGGCATGCAGTACCCGGATCTGTGTGCGAGCATCTGGCTGGTCTGCGAGCGCGGACCAGTGAGGGGTTGAGCCTTTTCGTATTCACTACGTGGCAACCATGACCAGGGACTTCGAAACCCTTCCCGTTCATCTGCCGGAACACCAGCGCCCCGAGGACGATGAATATTACCGGCGGTTGAACGAGTACTACGCCCGCAGCGCCGGCTCGAACATCGACAAGCTCCGCGCGTTCTGCCGGTTCGTGCCGGTGGCGGAGATCGGCCGGTTTCTCGCGAGGAGCCGCATTTTCGACCGCGTGCTCACGGTGCCGGGGTCGGTCATCGAGTGCGGCGTCTTCGGCGGCGGCGGCCTCATGACCTGGGCCGCTCTCAGTGCGATACTCGAGCCGCTCAATCACGTGCGCCGCGTGATCGGGTTCGACACGTTCGCCGGGTTCGTCGCGCCCGGTCCCCAGGATGCCTCGCGCGCGGCAAACCCGGCCGCGGCGAAGGGCGGACTCGCCGCCGACGCCGAGGCCGACATCGCCGAAGGCGTCGCGATCTTCGATCTGTATCGCCCGCTGGGACACATTCCGAAAGTCGAGCTCGTGAAGGGCGATGCGCTGACGACGATTCCCGAGTACCTCGAACGGAACCCGCACCTGGTCGTCGCGCTGCTCTACCTCGATTTCGATCTGTACGAACCGACCAGATGCGCGCTCGAGCGGTTCATTCCGCGCATGCCGAAAGGCGCGGTGGTTGCGTTCGACCAGTTGAACCACCGCGCCTGGCCGGGAGAGACGGCGGCGCTCCTCGACACTGTCGGCATCCGGTCTCTCAAACTGGAACGCTTTCCCTTCCAGCCGCAGATCGCGTTTGCGTGCCTCGAGTGACCGTGAAGCTCGGCATCATGCAACCGTACTTGTTCCCGTACATCGGCTACTACCAGCTGATGCACGCCGTCGATCGTTTCGTCGTCGCCGACGATGTGACGTTCATCAAGCAGGGGTGGATCAATCGCAATCGGCTGCTCATCAACGGCACCGCCGCGTACTTCACCGTCCCGGTCCGTCGGCCTCGCGCGACTGCGCTCATCCGGGACGTGGAGATCGACGATGGGCCGGGCCGGCGGTGGCGGACCAGGCTGCTGAAGACCATCGCGAATTTCTACCGGCGCGCTCCGTCGTTCGAGGGCGTGTATCCGCTCGTCGAACGCGTGCTTGCCGGGCCGTTCACGAGGATCGCCGACATGGCCCGCGCCAGCCTCCACGAAGTGTGCGACTATCTCGGCACGCCGGTCTCGATCGTCGAGTCATCTGCGGCGTATGGCAACGCGCATCTCAAGGGACAGGAACGTGTTCTCGACACCTGCCGGGCCGAGCGGGCCACCGATTACATCAACGCCGCCGGCGGCCGGGCGTTGTACTCGCCCGAAGCGTTCCTGGCCCGCGGCATCCGGCTGCACTTTCTGAGCACGGGCACGATTGAATATCCGCAGTTCAACCTGCCGTTTGTGCCGTCGCTTTCGGTCATCGACGTGCTCATGTTCAATCCGCGCGAGCAGGCCCGGGACTTCTTGAATCAGTACGAGCTCGCATGAGCGCGAGATTGATCTTTGGTCGTTGGTCTTGGTCGTCGATGACGCAATTATGAGCGGCCGGGCGGGACGACCGACCAATGACCAATGACTAAGATGGGCGGGTTTCTGCCGCTGGAGCTGGCGCCGCCGCGCGAGCCCTACCACATCGGCGCGGTCGCGCTGACCAGCGGCCGCGCCTGCTGGCACGCCATCCTGCGCTCCTGCCGGCCGTCGCGCGTTCTCGTCCCATTCTACGTCTGCGATGCCGTGCTCCAGCCGCTGTCTGCGACGGAGACGCCGTTCGTCTTCGTCCCGATCACCGATGAATTTGAACCGGATCTGCAGCGCGGCCCCGGTCCCGGCGAGCTGCTGCTCCTCGTCAACTACTTCGGCCTCTTGACGTCGGTGGCCGACGCGTACGTCGGCTCGCATCCCGGGCGCGTGGTCGTGGATGACACGCAGGCGTTCTTTCGCCGCGGCAATCCGGCCGGCGGCTGGTCGTTCAATTCTGCACGCAAGTTTTTCGGCGTCCCGGACGGCGGCTACCTGTACGGTCCGGCGGCAGGCATCGACGAACTGCCCCCCAGCGCATCCAACGATTGCGACCACCTGCTGACCAGGCTGGCCGGCGACGACGAGCGGGCGTGGGAAGAGTTCAAGGAACACGAGAGGCGGATCGGGATCGAGCCGCGGGCCATGTCGGTCGTCTCGGCGAGGTTGCTCGGCGCCGCCGATCTCTCGCAGGCGCGGTGCCGCCGGCGCTCGAATTTCCAGGTATTGCACCGGCGGCTCGGATCGATCAATACGATCGCGCTGCCGCTCGACATGGACGACGAAGCGCCGATGTGTTATCCGTTTTTGCCGGCGGTGGACGTGGACCGCAGAGCGTTGAGCAACGCCGGCATCTTCGTGCCGGTACTGTGGCCCGAGCTCGAACGGCGGCGCGAGCCGGGATTCGGGAGAGAACGGTTGATCGCGCGGCGCCTTCTGCCGCTGCCGATCGATCAGCGCTACGGGCCTGATGACATGGACCGCCTGGCCGAGGCGCTTCTTGACCTGCTGCCATGATCGCGCTGCGGGAGATCACGCGCGAAGACATCCCGACCATCAACCGGTGGCGGCAGGATCCGGAGGTGATGGACGGCGTGGGTGCGCCGCGCCGGTTCATCGGGCTGGCCGCGGATCTGAAGTGGTACGAAGATTACCTCACCCGCCGCGCCACCGAAGTACGGTGTGTCATCTCGCTGGCGGGATCGGGCCAGGTCGTGGGAATGGTGAGTCTGACGCGCATCGATTATGTTCATCGCAATGCCGAGTACAACGCCATGATCGGCGAACGCGAGGCTCGGAATCGTGGAGTCGGCACCGAAGCGACGCGCGCCATGGTCCGACATGGATTGTTCGATCTCAACCTGCATCGGATCTATGTCTCGATTCTGCGAGAGAACATCAGCTCCATCCGGATGTGTGAGAAAGCCGGCTTTCGTCAGGAAGGGACGATTCGCGAAGGCGCGTACAAGAACGGCCGGTATCACGATCTCGTGCTGATGGGCATCCTGAAGCCCGAATGGCACGCGGACGAGCCCCAGCCGTGAGCAGCCGCATCACCCCGTTTCCATTCGACGAGCCGGTCTACGTCACCCGGCCGGTGTTGCCGCCGCTCTCGTCGCTCATGGCCCGGCTCGAGGAAGTCTGGGGGACCCGGCAGCTCACCAACCTCGGTAGCCAGCATGAACGTCTGGAGTCCGCGCTGCGCGCCTATCTCGGCGTTGCCCAGCTGTCGCTGTTCACCAACGGGACTGCGGCGCTGATCGCGGCCATCCGCGCCCTTGGTCTTCGCGGAGAAGTGCTCACGACGCCGTTTACGTTCCCGGCGACGCCGCACGCGCTGAGCTGGTCAGGCATTACCCCGGTGTTCTGCGATATCGATCCGGTCACCCTGAATCTCGATCCCGCCGCGGTCGACCGCGCCGTGACCGATCGGACGTCGGGGATTCTCGCCGTTCACGTCTACGGCAACCCCTGCGACGTCGAAGGCCTCCGGTCCGTGGCCGATCGTCATCGCCTGACGATTATTTACGACGCGGCGCATGCCTTCGGTACGCGCGTGCAGAGCGCGGGAATCGGGACGTTCGGCGACGTCACGATGTTCAGCTTTCATGCCACCAAGCTGTTTCACACCGCGGAAGGCGGCGCGGTGGCGTGCAACGACGCGTTCCTGAAGGCGAAGATCGACGCCCTGCGTAACTTCGGCATTCGCGGCCCTGAGGCGGTCGAGACCATCGGTCTCAACGGCAAGATGAGCGAGCTGCACGCCGCGCTCGGGCTGTCGGTGCTCGAAGGCGTCGCTGGGGAACTGGCGCAGCGCCGTCGCCTCATGGCGCGGTATCGGGAACGCCTCGCGCTCGTCGAAGGCCTCGCCTGCGTTGGGCCGGCGAATGGCGTCGAAAACAGCTGCCAGTACTGCGTGATCCGGATCGACGAGGCGGCGTTCGGCTGCTCGCGTGACGCGCTGCACATGGAGCTTCGCGCCTACAACGTGTTCACCCGGAAATACTTTTACCCGCTGTGCGCCGATTACGACTGCTACCGGTGCCTGCCCTCCGCCGCAGCCGCCAACCTGCCGGTGGCGACTCGCGCCGTCCAGGAGGTCCTGTGCCTGCCGTTGTACGGTGGTCTGAGTGAATCGGATGTCGACCGCATTTGCGACATGGTCGTCGCCATCCATGAAGGCGTTCGTCGCAGCGTGGCGGCCGGTGCGGCGGAATGAAACGCATCTCGTTCGTGATTCCCGTCTACCGGAATGAACATGCGGTGACGGTCACCTACGATCAGATTCGGCAGGTATGCGGATCCGAGCTGAGCCGATATGCCTACGAAATCGTTTTCGTCGACGACGGCTCCGACGACGGGTCGCTCGAGGAACTGCTGGCGCTCCGCGCCCGCGATTCGAACCTGCGCGTGGTCTCGTTCACCCGGAATTTCGGCCAGATGGCGGCGATTCTCGCCGGCTTCAGGCAGGCGTCCGGCGACCTGATCGTCCAGTTGTCGGCCGATCTTCAGGATCCGATCTCGCTGGTCCCGCGGATGGTTGCCGAGTACGAACGAGGTTCGGAAGTGGTCGTCTGTCACCGCGAGCACCGCGAGGACGGCCTCTCCAACCGCCTGACGTCGCGCGCCCTGTATGCCATCCTGCGGCTGTCGTTTCCGCAGATCCCTGCAGGCGGATTCGACTACATCCTGCTCGACCGCAAGGTCGTCGACGCCTTCAACGCGGTCGACGTCCGGAACCGGTTTTTCCAGGGCGACATCCTCTGGTTCGGATACAAGACGACGTTTCTTCCCTATACGCGGGCGAGGCGCGCCATCGGGCGATCGCAGTATACAGTCGCGAAACGCCTGAAGAACTCGATCGATGCGATCCTCGATTCCTCGTATCTGCCAATCCGGTTCATCTCGCTCCTCGGCGCGCTCACCGCCTGCGCCGGATTTCTCTATGCCATCGACATCGTGTATGGCCGGCTGCGGCACGACATTCCGTTCACTGGCTGGGCGCCCATCATGATCCTCATCCTCGTCATCGGCGGCCTGCTGATGCTGATGCTGGGCATCATCGGCGAGTACGTCTGGCGGATCTACGATGAGGTGCGCGGCAAACCCAATTACGTCGTGCGGGACGTCTTCTGAGGATGACCGCGTGCCGCACCGATGCGGGCGTCGCGGCGGCCGTCTTCCTCGCCGCCGCGATCTGGGGCGGGTGGTTCTACGGCCGTTACATCAGGTCAGGTGGCCATCCGTTCTTCTACCAGACCTACTTCGAGCCGGCGGTGATGCTGGCTTGCGGGAAAGGGTTCCTCGTCGCGCAGCCGCAGCCGGCCGCAGTTCGAGCCTTCCTGTTCGAGAAGACCGATCGGTTGGCCTGCGGCGATCTGCCGCGCGATCTGCGGCTCGGCACCGAGGGCTTGTACCAGCGCCCATGGCGCTACCTGATGACCGCGGTCGCCGTCACGTGGATGGTGCTGGGTATCAGCTGGTCCGGCCTGGCGCCGCTCTTCGGCGTGCTGTATGGGGCGACGACGGCGGCGGCGTACGCGCTCTTCCGGCTGCTCGCGGGACGTCTCGTGGCGATCGGTGGCGCGGCCGCCTTGTGCCTCTCGACGACACAGCTGGCGAACCTGCCCAACCTCCGCGACTACTCGAAGGCCCCGTTCATGGTGGCACTGATCGTGATCCTCGTGGCGCTCGTCGTGCGGCCGCTGCGCCGGCGCGACCTGCTGCTGTTGTCGCTCTGCTACGGGCTCGTCATGGGGATCGGCTACGGGTTCCGGACGGATCTGCTCGTCGCGATCCCGCCCTTTTTGATCACCCTGGCCGTGTTTCTGCCTGGCGGGCTGCGGCGGAACCTGCCGGTCAAGATATCGGCCATCGCGCTCTCTGCCGGCGGGTTCGTGGCAGCCGGGTGGCCGATCATCAAGACCGTCGTCTCGAGCGGTGGATGCCAATGGCATGTATTTCTGCTCGGCCTGACGGCTCCGTTCGACCAGGCCCTCGGGGTCAGCGGCGGCGCGTACCGCTGGGGGCACCTGTACAAGGACGAGTACCTCTGGGCCACCATCGCGAGCTATGCGAACCGGTTTCGACCTGACCTCGGCTACATCGAGTACTGCTCGCATGAGTACGACATCGCGAGCTGGGAGTACCTGCGGCGCATCGTGTTGACCTTTCCGGCCGACATGCTGACGCGCGCGTACGCGTCGGCGCTGAAGGTGCTCGACCTTCCTTTTCAGGGCATCGCTGCGCTGACGCGCGCGGGGTTCTTGCTGACCGCGCTCCTTGTCCTGATCACCGGCGCGACGAGCCTCCGCATGGCGCTCTTTGCCGTATTCGTCGTCCTCTACTTCGGCGGACACTCGGCCATCCAGTTCCTGCCGCGGCACTATTTCCCGCTCGAGATCATCGGCCTGGCCGTTCTCGCGTTTCTTGTCGACCACGCTGCGCGCCTCGCGGTGGCACTCGCGCGGGGGCGGCGCTTCGATCGCCGCGCGCTTCTGGCCGTGCATGCCCGCCGCGCTGCCGTCTGCGCGTTGGTCGCGGCTGGGCTGCTGTCGGCACCGCTCGCCATGTTGCGGTGGTACCAGAACCGGCGCGCGGTCCGGCTGCTCGAGTCCTATGTCGCGGCCGCGGCCAGGCCGGTGCCGCTGCAAACCGTCGCGCCGGGACGGTATCGACTCTCCTCCGAACCGGGCCATAGCGCGATGTCGACCCAGATCGAGGCCGTCGAGGCGCTTGGCCGATCACGGGCGCTTTTCCTTGACGCGGAATTCAACGCGGCGGCGTGCGCCCCCGGGACGACCGTTTCCTTCCAGTACGACTCGACCTATCAGGCGACGGATTTTTCGCACTCGGTTCGGCTTCAGGTGACCGCGCCGGGTACGCCCACGCGGCTGTTCGAACCGGTGTACGCCGGCTTCCGCGGCCTCGATGTCTCCGATCCGTCGCCCGCATGCTTCGAGCGGCTGCTGGCGGTGACCGACGCCGGCCGGTTCGCCCTGCTCCTTCCGGCGCAACTGTCGCCCGGGTGGGAGTCGCAGCCGCAATATCAGCGGATCGCCACACCCCGATGAAAACGATCGTCCACGTTGTCGGCGCGCGGCCGAATTACATGAAGATTGCGCCGGTGATGGCGGCGCTTCGCGACAACAAGCCGCTTCGTCAGGTGCTGGTCAACACCGGTCAACACTACGACGACTTGATGGCGCAGGCGTTCGTCCGCGATCTGGCGCTGCCGGTGCCGGACCACGATCTCGGCGTCGGGTCGGCGACCCACGCCGTGCAGACGGCGCGCGTGATGATCGAGTTCGAGAGAGTCTGCGTCGTTGAACGCCCCGATCTCGTGGTGGTGGTGGGCGACGTGAACTCGACGCTGGCCGCATCGCTCGTCGCGGCCAAGCTGCTGATCCCCGTCGCCCATGTCGAAGCGGGCCTGCGCAGCCGCGACCGGACCATGCCCGAAGAAATCAACCGGATCGTCACCGATCAGCTCGCCGACCTGCTGCTGACGCCGTCGGCCGACGCCAGCGAGAACCTCCTCGGCGAGGGTATCGCGGCAGCGAAGATCCACCTGGTGGGCAACGTCATGATCGACTCGCTCCTGCAGCATCTGCCGCTCGCACGGCTGGAACGCGTGTGCGACAGAATTCCCGTCGAAGCCGGCAGCTATGCGGTGCTGACGCTGCACCGGCCGTCGAACGTCGACAACAAAGACGTTTTCCGGCGGATCCTGACAGCAGTTTCGACCATCGCCGAACATCTGCCGGTCGTCTTTCCGGTGCATCCGCGGACGCGGCAGCGGATGTGCGAATTCGGTTTCGACAAGGCGCCCGAAAATATGATCCTGACCGAGCCGCTCGGCTACATCGATTTCCTGAGTCTGACGTCGCATGCGCGCCTCGTGCTCACCGATTCCGGCGGACTGCAGGAGGAATCGACGGCGCTCGGGATTCCGTGTTTGACGCTGCGCGCGAATACCGAGCGCCCGATCACCGTGACGCATGGCACCAACCAGGTGGTCGGCTCCGACGCCGACGCCATTCTCGCCGGGTTCCGGCGGGTGTATCCAGCCGCCAGACCAGCGGCCCGTCCTGAGCTGTGGGACGGCCGTGCCGCCGAACGCATCGCCGACGTCCTGTGGCGGTTTCTGTCGATCTGACGTCCAGTGCGGCCGGTCGATCGAGAGCGCCGCGCTGGTCTGCGCGCCGCACCGAGCTCACGATCGGGGGAGTGATCTTCTGTCTCGGGACGTTCATCGGCGTGCGCGCCGTCCAGACGTTCCGCACCGCCGGCGGCGCTCAGTATTTCTATCAGTCGGATTTCGGGCCCGCGGTCATGCTGGCGTGCGGCCGCGGATTCCAGGATCCCGATCCGGGGAACGCCCCAGCGCTCGCCGCGTTCCTGCAGCAGCAGACCGATCACCTCGATTGCGGGAACCTTCCCGCGGTGCTGCCGACCGCCGAGATGAACTCGTTTCAGCGGTCGAGCAAGTATCTCGAATTGGCCGTCGCGCTCGTGTGGAGAATCACCGGAGTGTCATGGTCGCGACTGGCGATCTTGGCGGGCGTGCTGTTCGGAGCGGTCGCGGCACTCACCTATGGCGTGCTCCGGCTGGCCATGTCACGGACGCTGGCGCTTCTGGCCCTCGTGCCCAGCGTGACGTCGACACCGAATTTCATGCAGGTCCCGCAGCTCCGGGACTATGCGAAAGGCCCATTCCTGCTGGCGATCCTGCTGATCATGGGCATCGTCGTTCTCGGCCGGGCCGATCCGCGCCGCACCTTGGCCTGGTCGGTGATCGCCGGGGCCGGGCTGGGAGTGGGTCTGGGCTTTCGCACCGATGTGGTGATTGGCCTGCTGCCGTTCGCCATGACCCTGGCGTTGCTGACCCCGCCGACCGTGCCGATCCGGGCACGGATTGCGGCAATTGCCGTGTTCCTGGCGTCGTTCGTTGTCGTCGCCTTTCCCGTCCTGCACGGTATCTCACGAGGTGGCAATAATGGCCATGTCACCCTTCTCGGCCTGTTCGCCGACTTCGACGGTCCGCTCAGAATCCAGCCGTCCGTCTATGAATTCGGCGGCCGCTACGTCGACTCCCTCGCGTTTACAACGATCGACAGCTATTCGATCCGCGTGACCGGCCGGGGAGTCGAAGGCTTGACCAGGGACTACGAACGTGCCGCGAGCGCGTATCTCGCCGAGGTCGCGGCGACGTTTCCGGCTGATGTGGTGACGCGCGTCGCGGCTGCGATCCGGACCGTCACCAAGTACTTTCTCGATTCCTCGCTGTATCCGCCGGTGCAGGTGCAATCCGAATCGATACGCGCGGCCTATCGTCTGCGCGCCCGAATCTTGTGGCGGCTGGGGATGATTGGATTCCTGGCGGTCGCGGCCGCCACGGTCGTCGTCAGCGCGTTCAGCCCGCGTGCCGCGTGCCTCATTGTTCTCGTGATGGTCGGCTTCGCCGGCGCTCCGGCGATCCAGTTTCACGAGCGGCACTTTTTCTATCTGCAGTTCGTGCCGTGGTGGGCGTTCGGTCTGCTCGCACAGACCGCGATCAACGGCCGCCGGCTGTGGCCGGCCGTTACGAGCCGTCACATCGCCCGCGCGCTGAGCTTCGTGGCGGTCGTGGCGCTGATCGCGGGCGGCGCGATCGGGCTGACGCGAATGTATCAGCAACGGAGCGCCGCGAGGCTCTTCGAGCGCTATGAATCAGCGCGGCGCTCGCCGTTGCGCGTCGTGACGAGGCCCGCCGCAGCGGGCCGGGTCCTCGTCGCCGCGCCGGAGTGGAGCGAGCCGCTTCCGGCCGGTCTTCCGACTGTCGCGACGCGCTTTATTGCCGTACGGTTCCGGGACGATCTCTGTGGCCCCGGCACCTTGCCTGTCACCATCCGCTATGACGGAAGACGCCGTGATGCGGATCTGTCGGAGTCGCTCGACGTCCGCCTGCACTCGAGCGGGCTTCCCGCAACCACGTTGTTTGTCGTCGCCTACGACTGGCCGGGCGATTACATCCGTTTCCGCGGAATAGAAGTGGCCGCCGAGCGGGCGCCCTGCGTGGCCGGATTGTTCGCCGTCGAAGGGCTGGAACGGACGCCGCTTCTGCTGACTACCGTTTTGGGTGCCGGGTGGCGGGAAGACCGTCTCTATCAACGTTTGCGCTGAAGAGAGAAACCCCGCTCTGGCTCGACGGTCTGATCACGGTGCTGCTCTTCATCGGAGCGGCGACGGGCGGGCTCTCATACTGGAAGACCACGGTCGCGGGGGCCCAGCCCTTCTACTATCAGAACTACTTCGAGCCGGCGGTGATGATCGGCTGCGGCAAAGGGTTCGTGGTCGCGCGGCCGCAGGTGCCGGCGATGGTGCCATTCCTCTGGCGACGGGCGGAGCATTTTTCATGCGAGGCGATTCCGCCCGATGCGCCGCTCGGCACCGACGACATGTTTCAGCAGGGCTCGTGGCGCTATCTGATGCTGGCCGTCGGGTTCACCTGGCGCCTCTTCGGCGTGTCCTGGAGCACGCTCGGTCCGCTGTTTGCCGCCTTCTTCGGCGTCACCATTGCGGGCGCCTACGCCGTGTTCCGGCTCGGGATGGCTCCGGCCCTCGCGCTCGCGGGCGCGCTGCTCCTGAGGTTCTCGGATCTCCACTTGAAGTATTTTCCGGTTCTGCGCGACTACACAAAGGCGCCGTTTACGCTGGCGCTGATCTTTCTCCTCGGCCTTCTCGTCATCCGCCGCGCGACCTGGAGAAGGGTGCTCGCGATCGTGGCGGCGTACGGCGCCGTGGCCGGCGTGGGCTACGGGTTTCGCACCGACTTCCTCGCCTATCTTCCCCCCGTGTTCGTCACGCTGTTCGCATTCCTGCCCGGCGGCGTCTTTCGCAACATGCGGTTGAAGCTGGCCGCCGCCGGCCTGTGCATGGCGGCATTCGTCGTGGCGGCGTGGCCGGTTCTCTCGTCGCTGGATCAATCGCGTGCCGGCTGTCAGTGGCATGTTGTGCTCTTGGGATTCGCGCGCCAGTTCTCAGGTCCGCTCGGCGTGGAGGCGGCGCCGTACGAAGTGGCACGCGAATACCTCGACGAATATGCCTACACCACCGTCACGAGTTACGCCGCGCGTGTGCATCCCGGCATCGGCCATGTCGAGTACTGCGAACAAGAGTACGGCCGGGCAACGCGCGCCTACCTGTCGGATGTCGTCCGACGCTTTCCTGCCGACGTCATTGTTCGCGCCTACGCGTCGGTGCTGCGCATTGTCGAACTGCCTTTCGCGGAACGGCCGGACGGCGATGATGCCGGCGGCGATCCAAAGACGCGCGGGGGCGGATCGGGCATCGGGCTGGCGCTGGTCGTCGCGGTATTACTGGTGGCCGCGGCAGCAAATCTCCGCGCCGGCCTCTTCCTGTTGTTCTTCGTGCTGTATTTCGGCGGTCTACCCGCAATTCAGTTCGATCCACGCCATTACTTCCATCTTGAATTCATGACCTGGTGGGCGGCCGGGTTCCTGCTGCAGACCGCAATCAACGAGGCCCGCCCCGCGGTGCGGGCGGGCGCATGGCGGGCGTTCGCCCCGTCACTCGCGCGCGCGGCCCTCGGGCTGGCGGGTTGCTGCGTGCTCCTGGCCGCGGCGCTGTGGGCGGCGCGCGGGTTCCAGCAGGCTTCAGCCCGCTCGCTGCTTGGAGCTTATCTTGCGGCCCCGCGCGGTGAACTGGCCGTTGCGCCGGCGACGGCAGCACTGCCGGCCATCCGCGTCACGCCCCATACCGATCCGGAAACGGCCGATTTCGTCGTGGTCGATGTCAACCAGTCACGGTGTGGAGAGCACGCGACCGTCGCGTTCAGGTACGACGAGACCACCCGCCGCGCTTACTCGCGAGTGTTCCCCGTGCCGCACGACGAGAGCCCGGGCCTGACCCATATCTTCATGCCGGTCTACGACGGTTTTCGCCGCATTGAATTCGATGACTCGCCGCGCGGCTGTATCGAGGGGGTGTACCGCGTGCGCGAACCGGAACGGTTCTCGTTGCTGCTCGAGGTCACGCTTCGGCCGGGTTGGAGGCGGGCGCCACTGTATCAGCGCCTCCGCGGTTTCTGAACGTGGCATCCGGAGTCGGGGATTTGGCACGAAACGGCAGGTTCGTGACCGACTGGGTCGTGGTCGCGTTCATCGTCCTGGTGATTGCGCTGGACGACATCCTGCACGAGCTGTCGTGGTCGATGGCGACAACATGGGCCGCTGTCCTGGATCGACTCAAGAGCTTGCGCCAGAAGCTGCGCTCGCGCTGGCGCGGAGCGCACGGATGATCGCCCGCGTAGGATCGCGCTTGCGGCGAGCGCTCCGGCGTTCGCCGCGGTACCTCGCGTCGTCCGCGATTGATTCCGCGAAGCGCCGCGTCAGGCGTCCCTGGTCGTACGTGTACCCGCGGTTGCTGACCGACCGGACGGTGCTCGTCGCGCTCGGCGCACGCGATGTCGATCAGTTGTGGGCTGACCTTGCGGCACAACCTTTCTTCGTGTCGAGCGTGGAACGCCCCGGTATCGTGCGACGATTCGTCGCGGAATACCCTGGCGGCCGCGCCGGGATCGAGCGGGCAGCCGCGTCGATCATGCGCCACGAGTTCGATCTGCTCGGGTCGGGACCGCAGCAGCTCGGCACGCCGCTGCCGTGGCACACCGACTTCAAGACCGGGCGACAATGGCCGCAGGTGTATTGCAGCGATATCGAGTACAACGAGCTCGATCGGCCCACTGACGTCAAGGTGCCATGGGAGCTGAGTCGATGCCAGCATTTCACGCGCCTCGGCCAGGCCTACTGGCTCACCGGCGACGAGAGCTACGCGACCGAATTCGTCGCTGAAACCACGGACTGGATCGCGGCCAATCCGTTGTCGTATGGCGTGAACTGGGCGTGCGCGATGGACGTCGCGCTGCGCGCAGTCAACTGGATCTGGGGATTCCACTTTTTTTCCGTCTCGGACGCGTGCCGCGACCCTTCGTTCCGCAGCCGCTTCCTCCGCGCGCTGTTCCAGCACGGCGAATTCATCGTCAGGCATCTGGAGAAGGCAGATCTCAACGGGAATCACTACGTCTGCGATGGCGTCGGCCTGGTTTTTCTCGGCTGTTTCTTCCGTCGCGCGCGTGCCGCGCGGCGTTGGCTGCGGGTCGGCCGCTCCATCGTCGAGCAGGAAATCTTTCAGCAGACGACACCGGACGGCGTCGATTTCGAGCAGGCCACCGCGTACCACCGCCTGGTGCTCGAGGCGTTTCTGTCCAGTTACGAGCTGCTGCGACGGCACGGCGAACGCCCGCCGGACGCCTGCTGGAACCGGCTCGAGCGCATGTGCGAGTTCGTGCAGGCGTACACGAAGCCGGACGGGCGGGCGCCGCTCATCGGCGATGCCGATGACGGGCGTGTTCAGACCCTCGGTCCGCAGCCGATCACCGATCATCGGTATCTGCTGTCGCACGGCGCCGTCCTGTTCAACCGCGGCGACTTCAAGTCGTCTGCGGGCCGATGCTGGGAGGAGACGTTCTGGCTGCTGGGTCCAGACGCGGCAGATCGTTTCCGTGCCCTGGCGCCTCGAACCCCACCGCGATCAACCGGTTTCGCCGACGGCGGCTTTTACGTGCTGCGCACACCGCAGACGCACCTCATCGTCGATTGCGGGGACGTGGGGATGCGGGGGCGGGGCGGTCACGGCCACAACGACATTCTGAGTTTCGAGCTGTTCCTGAACGGGTTCAACGTCGTCACCGATTGCGGCGCCTATCTGTACACGGCGTCGCGTGAATGGCGCAACAAGTTCCGGAGTACCGCGTTTCATAATACCCTGCAGATCGATGATGAAGAGCTGAACCGGTTCGTCGGGCGCGATGCGCTGTGGCAGCTGCACAACGATGCCAGACCGATCGACCCGGCATTTCACACGGCCAGTGGCGTCGACGGTTTTCGCGGCGGGCATTCCGGGTACGCCCGACTGGCCACACCCGTCTCTCACACCCGAGCACTGTTCGTCGACAAGGCGCGGCCGCGGGTGCTCGTCTGCGATCGCGTAGACGGCACCGGCACGCACGCGCTCGTCTGGCGTTTTCATCTCGATCCTGCGGTCACGGCCGAAGTGCGCGGAACCGACGTGTGCCTTTTCTGCGATGGCCGGACGGTCTGGCTGCTGCCGGACGACACCGCCGCAACATTCTTGCTGTCCGTCGAGCCGGGATGGATCTCACCGAGTTACGGTGTCAAGGTGCCGACTGCGGTCGTTGTGTGGAGAGCGACAGCGGAGGTGCCGATCGAGGCCTCATATCTGTTTGCCGAAACGCACCTGACGCCCGGCGAACGTTCCACGGTCGGCGACGCGCTGAAGGAAATGCATGCGGCAGATTCTCCTGAATAGCGCCGGGGCGGTCGTCGCGCGCGTTCCGCGGCCGATTGCCGAGCCAGGGTCGGTCGTGGTCCGCGTCCACTATTCCCTGATCAGCGTGGGCACGGAAGTCGCACCCTTGCGTTCGACCGCGGCAGCGGCACCTGACAGCTCCACGATCGAACGCAGCATGGAGTACGCGAGCCTCGCCCGACATTACCTGCGGGCGTCGGTGCGCGATCCGCGCAAGGCGATCGACCGCATCGCCAGACTTGCCCGACGGCAGGTGGCGCGGCTTCGACCGGCGCCAACCGCGCGGGCGCTGGCTTCTGTCGCCGTCGAGGGCGTCTCGTGGACGGCGGCTACGCCGGCGGCTGTCCTGACCACGGGCGCCACAGGCATGACGCTGGTGACCGACGAGACTCCGGCAGGCTACCAGATTGTCTCCCAGCCAGTTCCGATCCCCGCGAGCCACGCCCCGGTCGTGCGCGTTCAGGGACGCGTGGAGGCTGGAGCCATCGCGATCGGTCTGCTCGATGAAGGGGGGGCCAGCTGGATCGGCTCGCGCACCTACGAAACCGGTCCGTTCGAGGACACGCTCGTGTTCGATCCGAAGGGATCGCGAGCAGTCACCGTGGTGGTCACGACCGCTGGTGCGCCCGGCCGTTCTCGCGTCACCCTGTCGAAGGTCGAGATCGGAACCGCTTCAAACGCAGCGGGGTCACTGCCGCTGAGCGAGCTCGACACGCAGGGCTGGAGTGTCGGGTATTCGGCGGCGGGCGAGGTCGTTGCCGTCGGCGATGGCATCACCGATCTGGCAGTCGGAGACCTTGTCGCCTGCGCGGGCGCCGGGCAGGCGAACCACGCCGACTACGTCGCCGTGAAGCGTAATCTCGTGTGCCGCATCCCGCCAGGCTGTCCGTTGAATCTGGCGGCCTCGGCGACGGTCGGGACGATTGCGCTTCAAGGTGTCCGCCGCGCCGCGCCACAGCTGGGCGAACGCGCGGTGGTGCTGGGTCTCGGCCTCATCGGCCAGATCACCGCACAACTGCTCCGCGCTGCCGGCTGCGACGTGATCGGTCTCGACCTCGAGGCGGCGCGCGTCGAGCGGGCCCGGACGCTCGGGATGCCGTACGGCGCGAGCGATCCGGACACACTGAAAGGGATCGTGCGCGACGTGACTGGTGGCCGTGGAGCCGACCGGACGATCATTACAGCGGCCACGAAATCGAATGCCGTCGTCAACCTCGCCATGGAGGTCACCCGCGCCAAGGGGACGGTCGTCATCGTCGGCGACGTCGGGCTGAAGGTCGAGCGCGACGTGTTCTATCGGAAAGAGATCGATCTCCTCATGAGCACGTCGTACGGTCCGGGCCGGTACGATCCGGCCTATGAAGTTGACGGCCACGATTATCCGTTTGCCTACGTCCGCTGGACGGAGAACCGCAACATGCAGTCGTATCTCGAGCTGCTGGCGCGCGGCCGTATCGACGTCCAGCCGCTCATCGACCGCGTTGTTCCTGTCGATGAGGCACCCGGTGTGTATCGAGCCCTCGCAGATGCGGCGGGCGCGCTGCCGCTTGGCGTTTTGATCCGCTATCCCGACGACACGCGCGATCTGCCGGAGCCTTCCGACTCGACCCGTGTCGTGATTCGCGGCCATCGCCCGGCGCCGGACGGACCGTTGAAGTACGCGCTGGTCGGCGCCGGAGCATTCGCCACGTCGATGCTGGTACCGCAGATGAAAAAACGGCGAGATCGCTTCTTTCTCAAGGCGGTGGTCAGCCGGAACGCGTCGCAAGGCGGCAATTTCGCGCGCGAGCACCAGGTCGAGATCTTCAGTTCCGATCTCGAGCAGGTACTGACGGACCAGAGTATCGATCTCGTCGTCATCGCGACGCGCCATCACGAGCACGCGACCCAGGTCGTACGGGCGCTCGAAGCAGGCAAACACGTGTTCGTCGAGAAACCGCTCGCGCTGACCTGGAGCGATCTCGATCGCATCGCGGCCATCTACCACCGCCTTGATCGTCCCCCAATGCTTCTCGTCGGATTCAACCGCCGGTTCTCGCCTGCTGTGACGATGATCAAGGATCTGATCGAATCCCGCCGCGCGCCGCTGATTGTGGAGTACCGCCTCAACGGCGGTTACATTCCGCTCGATCACTGGGTGCACGGCTCCCAGGGCGGCGGACGCAATATCGGCGAGGCGTGCCACATGTACGATGTATTTCGGTTCCTTGCCGGCGCTCCGGTCAGATCAATTCAAGCGACGTCGATCGATCCCGCCGCCCTTCCGTATCAGCGAAATGACAACTTCAGTGCAACGATCGGGTACGAGAACGGCAGCCTCGCGCACCTGCTCTACACCGCGCTTGGGCCGAAAACGGGCCTTGGCAAAGAGCGAATTGAGGTGTTCTGCGACGGCGAGACGTACATCGTCGACGATTTCAAGCGGCTGATCAGAGGCAGCGACGGCTCGGTGTTGTGGCAGGCCCACGAAGCGGACAAGGGGCACTTCGAAGAGCTGAGCCGGTTTGGAGACGCCGTTGCCTCCGGCGGTCCCGCGCCCATCGCCTTCGATGAGCTCATCGAGACGAGTGCCGTCGCCCTTTCGGTAGAGGACCTCTTGATGGGGCGGATCGGTGCCGATGAGGGATGACTGGAAGCCGTTCCTGACACGCGGGGCGGACCGGTTCGCCAGCGGTGCGCGATTTGTGGTGATCATCACGGTGATTGTGGCCAACGGAATGCTTGAGGAGGCGCTGATTCTCCGCGCCGAGCTCATGATGCTCCTGCGCTGGTCGCGCGATGTGTTGCACTACGAAGTGCGGTGGATGGTGCAGGAGAAACTCCGTCTCCTCGGCGCCCGGCAGCACGGCTCGATGAGGGACTGACCATGCGGGTGGTGTACGTCGACCGGCACGGCGACATCGGTGTTCTCGACGAGCCGCGGCTTGATGCCACCAGCGAGCGACACATCGTGGCGTTGCCGCCACCATCCGTCGCCAGGGGCGATCTCATCCCGGCGCTCGAGCGCACCGCCGGCGTCGGCCTGGTCGTCGAAGCGGGATCGGGATGTCCGAATCGGCAGCAGCTGACGTGGCTCAGGCGCGCGCTCAGGCTGCGGCGACGCGCGTGGGTCTTCTGGCCCGAAGAAGGCGCGGTCGAATGCGTCACGTCGACCCGCCTGGCGAGCTACCGCCGGCATCGGTTCGTGATCAATTTCTACCGGCTCGTGGCAGAACCTGTGATGCGCCTGGTCTCTATCCCGAGACGTTTCAGCTACGCGCTGCGCGACGTACCGACGCGCGAGATGCCCGCGTGGATAGGAACGCGTGTCAAGCGCATGATTATGCGGGCCGCCGTCAAGACCGCAGCGCCGGCGTCGCCGCAGACCGATTCGTCGCCGTCCGGAGCGACGGCCGCGGCCCTGGCCCAGCCCCCGATGATTCGTCACGCGAAGCGCGTCGGCGCGCTGCGCGAGGCCCGCCAGGCCGCGAGGGCCGTCCCGTTTCCTGTGTTCGACCGGCTCCCTGATGCCGGGCATCCGATCCGCGGCTGCGGCGTTTACCTGCGAACCGATTTCTGGGCCCCGATCGTGTCGGGCGGCAGCTACGGCCATACCTGCTATGTCGCGAAGGAGCTCGCCGCGGTGACGGAGTCCTTCGTCTGTTTCATGGCGAACCGGTTCCCGCTCCTCGACGACTACGGGATCCGCCAGGTCGTCATGCCTCCGCCGAGTGCGACATGCAACGAAGAGGACATGGTGCTGGCGGCGCCGCACTATCTGAACCTGCTGCGATCGGCCGTTGCCGAGCTGCGACCCGCGTACATCTACGAGCGGCTGGCCCTCGGGAACTCGGCTGGCGCGCTGCTCAGCGCCGAGTTCCGCATCCCCTACATCGTTGAGTACAACGGATCGGAAATCTCGATCAAGCGCAGCTTCGAGGGCGCCGGCTACGTGTACGAGGCCGAGTACCTGGAGACTGAGGCGCTCGCCTTTGAGCAGGCCACCCTCATCAGCGTGGTCTCGGCGGAAGTCCGCACCGACCTGCTGTCGCGCGGCGTCGACCCGGCCAAGATCCTGGTCAATCCAAACGGTGTCGACCCCGTGGCGTATGCGCCGCCGCTTGCAGGCGAACGCGAATCGATCCGGCGGGAGCTGGGGTTCGGCGCCGCAGACCCGGTGATCGGCTTCACCGGCACGTTCGGCGGCTGGCACGGCATCGACGTGCTGAGCGAGGCGATCCCCCGCATCTGCCGGGAGTCGCCGCGCGCAAAGTTCCTGTTGATTGGCGACGGCCGTTTCAAGCAGCTCGTCGACCGCGCCGTCGCTTCGTTCCAGCTCGAAGAACGGGTCGTGTTCACGGGGCGGGTGCCACAGGTCGAGGGCGCGCGTCTGCTCAAGGCGTGTGACATCTACGTCTCGCCGCACAGCACGCACATGATCGACAGCAGGTTCTTCGGGTCGCCGACGAAAATCTTCGAATACATGGCGCTCGGGGGCGGCATCGTGGCCAGCGATCTCGAACAGATCGGACAGGTACTGTCTCCCGCCCTGAGCCCCGAGGAAGCGGCGCGCGGAACCGCTGTGTCTCGCGAGCGTGCGGTGCTGTGCGCGCCGGGGGACGTGGAGCAGTTCGTCCGCGGCGTCGTCGCTCTCGTGAAACAGCTGGATCTCGCCCGGGCGCTGGGTCGCAACGCGCGCCAGGCGGCCCTGGAGCACTATTCGTGGCAACGTCACGTCGCCAATCTGTGGGTGTTCCTGACCGGTGACGCGATGGCGTCCGATCTCGCACCCGATCTTCGGCGCAAGCCCAGGGCCGCCGACGGACTCGTGGAGGAGACCACCGCCGTCGCTGCCGCCGCCAGGCCATCGAACGGTCAGATGGAGCGGCAGCGCGTTCTCGCCACGGGCGACGCGTACAAAGATCAGGTCCAGCGGCAGTGGGACCACGATCCCGTGGGATCGCATTACGTGACGGTCGCCGCCTTGCACACAAAAGAATGGTTTCTCGAAGCCGAGCGATACCGGTACGAGACCTATGCGCCGTGGATGCGGGAGACGATGGAATTCGATCGTCACTGCGGGGCCAGGCTGCTCGAAATTGGCGGCGGCATGGGGATTGATCTCGCGCAGTTTGCCGCTCACGGTGCCGTGGTGACCGACGCCGATCTCTCGGCCGGACACCTGCGGCTCGCCCGCGAGAACTTCGCGGTGCGGAGCCTGTCCGGGGAATTCGTCCAGCAGGATGCCGAAGCGCTCGTGTTCGACGACAGTTCTTTCGACGTCGTCTACAGCAATGGCGTGCTGCATCACACACCGGACACACGGCAGGTCGTGCGGGAGATCTATCGCGTGCTCAAGCCGGGCGGGCGCGTCATCGCCATGGTTTACGCCGAAGACTCGCTGAATTACTGGCGCAATCTGATGTGGAACATCGGACTGAAGGAAGGACAACTCAGAAAATATTCGATGGGCGAGATCATGTCGCGCGCGGTCGAACGCTCCGATAACGCCGGCGCGCATCCGCTCGTGAAGACCTACACAAAAGCCGGCCTGCGAGAGTTGTTCGAGGACTTTGTCGAGATCGAAATCCTGCAGCGCCAGATGGAAGCAGCAGCCGTCCCCCGTGTGCTCGCTCGCGTGCCGCGCCGATACCTCGAGCGGATCATGGGCTGGAACCTGATCATCAAGGCACGAAAGCCGAATCGATGAAGCACAGAAACGATTGATGCTCGCCCGCCTCTCGCGATTCTGGCGCCGCCCGGCGAACGTCCCGGCGCCCGTTTCTGTCCCCGCCTTCAGCCAGCCCCAGGCACCGACGCTGGATGCGGCTGTCGCCGCGATCGGCCTGTCGACGACGGCGTGGTGCCGCCGCCGCGCCGCGGCGCCGGTATATCCGGGCCTCACGGCGGAGACGGTGGCGAAGCTGCGGCAACATCAGCCCGAGCGAACCCGACTCACGATCGCCGCGGCGGAGCGCCTGCTGCGCCATGAGTTCGATCTCCTTGGCAGCGGACGGTACGTGCCGCTCGATCCCGATCGACCGGCGCGTGCCGGGTACCGGCCTATCGACTGGCACCTGGATCCGGTGCGACAGCTCCGTTACCCGCGCGGGTTTTCACACCGGACCTGGGATTTCGACAAGATGCGGCCCGGGAACGCCGACGTCAAATACCCGTGGGAACTGTCACGGTGCCAGCACTGGGCCACGCTGGGCCAGGCGTACCGCCTGGCGGACGACGATCGGTTCGCGATTGAGATAGGCCGCGAGCTCGACGATTTCATGGAGGCCAATCCCGTCGGCACTGGCGTCAATTGGAGCTGCACGATGGACGTGGGGCTTCGCGCCGTGAGCTGGGCGATCGGCCTCGAGCTGGTGCGCGCGAGCCCGGCGCTGGACGATGCCTTCTGGATGCGTGCCTGCACGGCGCTGTACGACCACGGCGTGTTCATCGCCGAGAACCTCGAGAACACGTACGAGGTGACCAGCAATCATTTTCTCAGCAACCTGGCCGGCCTGCTCTTTCTCGCCGGCGTCTTCGCCGATCTCCCGCAAGGCTCGGAGTGGAACAAGTTCGCGCGTGCGGCGCTCGAGCACGAAATTTCCGTGCAGGTCCTGCCCGACGGCGCCGACTACGAGTCATCGATTCCGTATCACCGTCTGGTGACCGAATTGTTTCTCGGCTCGGTCAGGCTCGCCGAGCATCGGGGCGAGCCGCTGTCAGCCGACTGCCGCGCCCGGGTGCGCGACATGGTCGCGTTCCTGGCAACGGTGACGCGGCCCGACGGCTTGATGCCGCAGGTCGGCGATGCAGACGACGGGCGCCTGCATCAATTCGACGGCACCGGCACCGTGTCGCCTCAGGATGCCCGGCATATCTTCGGTCCGGCGGCGCTGATGTTCGACGAGCCGGCGTGGACGGCGCTGGCCGGAGACGTGGGGCCGTGGGAGATTGCCTGGTGGGGGCTCGACGCGGCCGCAATATCTGCGCCGCCGCGCCGGGTGGAACCGGCCGCGCGCTTGTTTCCGCACGCCGGGATCGCGGTGGCGCGATCGGAAGCCGGCCACTACCTGCTCGTGACCAACGGTGTCGTCGGCACGAACGGGTTCGGCAATCACAAGCACAACGACCAGCTGTCGTTCGAGTATCACCACAGCGGCACGCCGCTCGTCGTCGATCCCGGCAGCTTCGTCTACACGTCCGACCCCGGGACGCGGAACCTGTTTCGCAGCACGGCCTATCACAACACGGCGGTCATCGACCAGGTCGAGCAGAACGACCTGCGGCCCGACTTCCTGTTCCGGTTATTCGAAACGTCGAACGCGGAGACCGTCTCTTTCGCGGATCGCGCGGAAGCCGTCGAGTATGTCGGCCGCCATCATGGATACGAGCGGTTGCCGGAGCCGGTCTCGCACGAGAGACGGTTCCGATTCAGCAAATCGACGGGCGAGCTGCTCATCGACGATTGCTTTACCGGCCGGGGGCGGCATACGTTCCGCTGGCACTTTCATCTCGCTCCTGGCATCGGGGCCGAGCGCGACGGACCGACGACCGTGGTGCTGAAAGGATGCGGCCGGCAGTGGCGGCTTTCGCTGCCGGCCGGTGTCGACGTGGCGATCGACCCGGCAGGGTATTCGCCCTCCTACGGCGTGAACGTGGCGTGTCTGGCGATCAATGTAACGCGGCAGGAGACGCTCGGGGGCGAACGCCGTTACGCGTTCTCGATCTCGCCATGACGATCGTACACGCGTTGTCATCATCGTCGCGCGACATGGCGCTGTTGATCTACCGGTATCGCCGGCTGCTCGCCTCGATTACACGTGTCGAGCTCGCCAAGCGCCATGCCGGCTCGGTCCTGGGGCTGGCCTGGGTCGTCCTGCAGCCGGCGCTCCTGCTCGCCGTGTACATCTTCGTCTACATGGTGGTTCTCAGGATGCGGTTCGAGGGATTCAGCCGCTTCGACTACGTCCTCTACGTGTTCTGCGGCCTCGTGCCCTATCTCGGGTTCATGGAAGCGCTGACGACCGGTGCGCTCTCGATCAAACAGAACATGCACCTGGTGAAAAACGTGATGTTGCCGATCGAGTTGCTTCCGGTCCGCAGCGTTGTGGTCGGCATGGCGAGCCAGTTCGTGAGCATCGCGCTGGTCCTCGTGCTCGTCGCCGCCGATCGGTCGCTCGGGTGGAACGTCGTCCTGCTGCCCGTGGTTGTGGTCCTGCAGCTGATCTGGCTGGCCGGGCTCACCTGGGTGCTTTCCGGCATCACCGTCGCGCTGCCGGACATCACCTACTTCGTGAACCTGTTCGTGTTTCTGCTGATGTTCCTGTCGCCAATCGGCTTCAAGCCGGAGATGGTGCCGCAGGGATTCGGGTGGATCATTTATGCCAACCCGATCTACTACATGACCGAAATGTACCGCGACACCATGTTGAGCGGGCGCTCGCCCGGAGTCTTCGTGGCGGCCATCTACGTCGTGATGTGCGTCGCGACCTTTGCGGCCGGCAGCGCGTTTTTCGAGCGGTTCCGTGGTGTTCTCACCGACTACGAGTAGTGTGCACGCCATACCGGGGCGGGTTCGGGCCGTCAGGTGTGATGAATCGACAGATCCGGCCCTGGTGATGGCTGCGCAGCACGCCGGTGATCAGGCATCAACGACGCCGGTCGGGGACGGTTATCTGTACTTTGCGCCCGATCTGCGACGGGCCGGCCGCCTCGAGGCGGCAGGACTCGCCCCGACGACCGAACGCCATCGCGCACAACTGGCCGCTCCGCCGCTTCAGGCGGTGCGTGATCCGTCAGCGGAACTGTCGCAATCATCGGCCTGCGGCGCCGTGTTCGAGCTCGGTTCTGGCCTGCCCTCGCCGCAACAGCTGCGGCTGATTGATCGGCTCTTGCAGACCGGCCGCCGGGCGTGGTTGTTCTGGCCGGCGGAAGAGGCGGTCGAGTGTGTGGACGACGAGCGGCTCCGCAGCCTGCGGCGGCACGTGCAGGCCGTCAATTGGCTGAAGCGGATTGCCGTTCCGATCGATCGGGCCGTGACCACCTGGCATCGACTGCCGACCGGGCTTCGCTGGATCTATCGCGGCGAATTTCCGGTCCGGCGTTCCGATATCCTGGTCAAGCTCACGCTGCTCAGTCTGCGCGCCCAGCCGGTGTCTCTCGACCCGGCGAAGCTCGGCGAGACCGGCCGCTTCGCCGGCGCCGGCGTCTATCTCCGCGCGGATTACTGGGCTGCCCGGGATGACCACGACGCGGACCGCGTGGTCGCGGACCTCGCCGAAATCACCGACCGCGTCGTGTGTCTGACGCCGCGTCGCCGCCGCGGGCTCGACTCCGATCGCGTTCGGCAGATCGTCATCGACCCGCCGCGGCTGACCGTGGGCGAGGACGCGATTGTCCTGGCGCCCACCCATTTCCATCCGATCGTCAAAGCCGCGTGCCAGGCGCTCCGTCCGACGTATCTGTACGAGCGGTTGTGTGCAGGCCAATCGGTCGGGGCGGAGCTGAGCCAGGTGCTCGGCATTCCTTACATCGTTGAATATCCGGGTTCTGAGGCGCTGCTTCGCGAAGCGCTGAATGGGACGCCGCCGTTCTATCCCGAGCTGTACGCGAAGGCCGAGGAGCTCGCGCTCCGACAAGCGACAGTCGTCATCGTCGGCTCGCAAGGTCTGAGACAGGAGCTGGCGTCGCGCGGTGTCGACGAAGCCCGCGTGCTCGTCGTCTCCGGCGAAGGACTCGGCGCTCAATTGCGCACATGCATCGAGGCGCGGTTCGAGTCCGCGCCCCGGGCCGCCACCATCGCCACCGACGATTCCTTCAAGGACGAGATCCAGAATCAATGGAACCAGAACCCGGTCGGCTCGCAGCATGCGCGCGCGTCTCAGCCCCGCACCCTCGAATGGTTCCTCGAAATCGAAAGGCACCGCTACGGCGTGTACGCGCCGTGGATGCCGGAGACGATGGAGTTCGCGCGGCATGCCGGTCACGACGTGCTCGAAATCGGCGGCGGTATCGGGACCGATCTCGCCCAGTTCGCCCGGCACGGCGCGTCGGTCACCGACCTTGACCTGGCGGCCGCCCACCTGCAGCTCGCGCAGGAAAATTTCCGGCTGCGAGGATTGCGGGGCCGATTCATCCACGACGACGCCGAGTCGATGCCGTTCGACGATCACTCGTTCGACTTCGTCTACAGCAATGGAGTGCTGCATCACACGCCGAACACCGCGCTGGTGGTGGGCGAAATCTACCGCGTCCTCCGCCCCGGCGGGCGGACGATTGTCATGGTCTACGCGGAGAACTCGTGGCACTACTGGCGGAAGCTGGTCTGGCTGTTCGGCGTCAAGGAGCAGATGCTGGCCCGGGTTTCGATGGGCGAGATCATGTCACAGTCGGTCGAGCGGTCGGCGAACGAGGCGAGACCGCTGGTCAAGGTGTACACGAGGACGCGCGCGCGCGCGTTGTTCAGGCAATTCGAACGCGTCGAAATCGTGCAACGGCAGCTTCTGGCCGAGGAACTTCCGCGGGCACTCCAATGGACGGTATCGTTCAGCGAACGCCTGATGGGCTGGAACCTGATCATCAAGGCGACCAAGCCGTCCATCGCGCAACCGTGAACGATCGTCGGCTGGCGCAATGGTGCGGCCTGGCGCTCCTCGCAATTCTCAGCCTGTTTGTCGCCGCCTGTTTGTTCACTCACCCCATCGCCGACGACCTCGACTTTGCCTCCGGCGCGCGCGAAGCCGGCCTGTTTACCGCCTGGCGCCAGCAGTACCTCACGTGGAATGGTCGATACAGCTCGAACCTGCTCGCCCTCGCGGTCCCGCTGGGCGGCGACACGCTCGTCGGCTATCGGATGGCGCTCGTCGCGATGCTTGCGGGCACCGTGGCGGCGACGTATGTATTCCTGCGTTCGTTGACGGACGCGTTCGCACGGATCGAAGTTGCCGCCGGCGCACTGGTGCTGTGCGGTTTGTACTTCTGTGAAATGCCTGCTGTTGGTGAGGGCATTTTCTGGTACAGCTCGGCAGTCACCTATCAGGCGGCGATCGTCGTCGCGGCGTTGCACTTTGCCTGCGTCGTGCGCGGCCGGCGCGCGAACGCGGCGCGCCTCCCGCTGTCGGGCGCCGTCGCCGCGCTCGTCGTGGTGGCCGGTTTCAACGAAGTCATGATGGTGATGATGGTCGCCGCATACGGGGCGTTGTTGGGGGCGGCGGTCGTGGAACACGATCGCGCGAAACCAGCGGTCGCGATGCTGCTGGCGGCGGCGCTGGCGTCGGCGTTCGTGGTCATGCACTCGCCGGGCAATGCCGCGCGGCTGCAGGAGTATCCGCTGCGGCACCAACTGGGGCGCTCCCTTGTCATGACGTCGCTGCAGACGATCCGTTTTGTCGCCGCGTGGCTCGCGAGCGGCCCGTTGCTGCTTGCGTCCATTCTCTGGCTGTCGAACGCGGATCGTCTGCGCGCGGCCATCGTTCCGCCGCCCCGGCCTGCACGGCTGCTTTTCTGTCTCGCCGGCCTTCTGTTCGTTGTCCCGCTGGCGGCCTTCCCCGCGTACTGGGCCACCGGCATGCTCGGCCAGCAGCGGACGATGAACACTGCCTATTTCGCGTTCCTGGTCCTGTGGTTCGGTGCCCTGACGCTCTGGGCGACATCAGGCAGCCTTCGCGCGAGGGTCGTTTGCGCTGCTGCGGTTGAACTGCGTCTGCCGCTTGCCGTGCTGCTCGTGATCTCGCTCGCGTTCACGCGCAACACCTACGCGATCGGCTCCGATTTCGTGACCGGCCGCTTCCGCCAATTCGATCAGGAGATGCAGGAGCGGCAGCGCGCTCTGCGGGAATGCCGCGACCTGGAACGGACGACGTGCGACATCGATCCGATCCGCACCGTGCCGGCGTCGTTCTTCGTGCTCGACGTCGCCGAGAATCCCGACGACTGGGTGAACGTCGCCTACGCGCGTTACAGCGGGCTCGCCCAGGTCCGGCTGAGACGCCCCTTCATTGGCGATCATGTGCGGTATTAGCGGAGTACTCGCGTTCAACGGCGGCTTCCGCGTGACCGAGCCGTTTGTCACACGGATGCGCGATGCCCTCGCCCATCGCGGACCCGACGGGGCCGCCACCTGGGTCGCCGCCGATCACCGCGTCGGGTTCGGCCATCGCCGCCTCTCGATCGTGGATCTCTCCCCATCGGCCGCGCAGCCGATGTCGAACGAAGACGGCACGCTGGTGATTACCTACAACGGCGAGATTTACAACCATGTTGAGTTGCGTGCCGAGCTCAGCCAGTCCGGCCGCCACCGCTGGAAGACCGACCACTCCGATACGGAGGTCATTCTCCACGCGTTCGAGGAGTGGGGCATCGACTGCCTGGCGCGGTTTCGCGGCATGTTCGCATTCGCGATCTGGGATGCTCGTTCCGGGGAGCTGTGGCTGGTGCGCGATCGCATCGGAATCAAGCCGCTGTACTACAGCATTCATCACGGCCGGCTCGCATTCGCCTCGGAGATCAAGGCGCTGCTGCGGGATCCCGATCAACCCCGCGGCATCGACGAGTCTGCGCTGTTCCACTACCTCTCGTTCCTCACAACGCCCGGGCCGGAAACGCTGTTCGACGGCATCAGGAAGCTGCCGCCGGCCACATGGATGCGCGTCGGCGCCGACGCGACGATCACCACGCGGCGCTACTGGGACGTCTGGGATGATGCACAGGCCATGGCCGGCCGCGGAGTGGATGAAATTGCCACGCGGGTGCTGGACGAGCTGCGCGCCTCGGTCCGCCTGCGCAAAATGAGCGACGTGCCGGTCGGGGTGTTTCTCTCCGGCGGACTCGACTCGAGCACGAATGCTGCGCTGTTCTCCGAAGGCGAGCAGGCACCGATCCAGACCTTCTCGATCGGCTATGCGGACGAGTACCGGACGTACCCGAACGAGCTGACGTTCGCCCGCCAGATGGCGGCGCGCGTCGGCGCCGATCATCACGAGTACCTGATCGGCGAGGAGGACATCATCGGGTTCCTGCCGCGCATGGTGCAGCTGCAGGACGAGCCGATTGGCGATCCCGTCTGCGTGCCGCTGTACTACGTCGCCAGGCTGGCCCGTGAACACGGCGTCGTCGTCTGTCAGGTGGGTGAGGGCGCGGACGAGCTCTTCATCGGCTATCCGAGCTGGATGCAGGCGCTCGAGCGGCAGCGGTGGAACGACTGGCCGGCGCCCGATGCGCTCAAGCGCGTCGCGTGTGCCGTTCTCGCCGCGCTCGGCTACGACCGGACCGTGCACCTCGAGTGGCTGCGGCGCGGCGCGCGCGGAGAGCCGTTGTTCTGGAGCGGCGCCGAAGCATTCACCGACGGTGAAAAACGGCGGCTGCTCGCGCCGCGGCTCCGCCGCACGCTCGCGGATCTCAGCTCGTGGGACGTGATTCAGCCGATCCGGCAGCGCTTCGAGGCGCATGCACCGGAACCGAGCCACCTCAATTGGATGTCGTACGTCGACTTGAGCCTGCGCCTTCCCGAGCTCCTGCTGATGCGCGTCGACAAGATGACGATGGGTGTCGGTCTCGAAGCGCGTGTGCCGTTTCTCGATCACCGTTTCGTGAGCCTGGCGATGAGCATTCCGAGCGCGCGCAAGGTGACGAACAACACCTTGAAGTTCGTGCTGAAAAAAGCCGTCACGGACCTCGTTCCCGACAGCCTGATCGCACGGCGCAAGCAGGGATTCGGCGTTCCCGTCGACGAGCTGTTTCAAGGCCCTCTGCAGACGCTGGCGCGGTCCGAGCTGCGGCGCTTCTGCGCCGAGACCGATCTGCTCGATCGACGCGAAGTCGACCGCGTTCTGGAGGAGGCCGACGGCGCGAAGCGGTGGTATCTGCTCAATCTGGCGCTCTGGTGGCGGACCTTCATCGCCGAGGATGTTCGCGAATCGCCCGTTTTTGCGCAGGCATGAGCCGTCGAGTGACAATCGTGCGTCCCGGTCTTCCCATCCCGGCGCCGGCGCCTGGCGAGCTCATCGTACCGTTCGACGAATTCGTCGGCTGGATCCGCCGCGGTACGGTGCTGGCTCATCTTGCCCGGCACGCGGAAGGCCGTCTGCTCGTGTATCGGCTCGAGAGTTCGGGACGACCGTTGCCGCTCGGTCTCGCCCTGCGTGTCATGAGCCGCGGACGCGTCGCGATCGAGGATGTTCGTGGACGCCGGCGCCCGCTCAGTGCGGGTTTGCTGGCGCGCTGGACGGCGCAGGTGGTTCGCGAGCCCTTTCAGATCCGGGCGCTCTTACGAGATGTCGAGCGCGCACTCGACAACGTCGCTGTCCGCCGCCCGGCGCAGCCGCCGCCGCTGGACCTCACCGCCTCGCCGCTGTATCTGCGCACGGACCTCAGTTTCGGGGTGCGGGCCGGCGGGTCGGTGGCGCACATCGCCGGCGTCGTCAACGAGCTCGACGGCTTTACCGGCCCGGTCAAGGTGCTCACGACCGACGACATCCCGACGTTGAAACCGGGAATCGAGGTCCATCACGTTCCGCCGCGGGAGGCGTTCTGGAATTTCAAAGAGCTGCCGACGTTTCTGCTCAACGAGGCCTTCGACGTCGCCGCGGACAGAGCGACTGGTTGCCAGCGGCCGGCGTTCGTGTATCAGCGATATAGCCTCAACAACTACGCCGGTCTCAGGATCGCGAGGCGCCACGGCGTACCGTTTGTCCTCGAGTACAACGGGTCGGAAGTCTGGATGGGCCGGCACTGGAGCCGGCCGCTGAAATACGAAGCGTTGTCGCAGCGGATCGAGATGCACAATTTATCCTCGGCCGATTTGACTGTCGTGGTCAGTCGGGCGATGCGGGACGACATCGTCGCGCGCGGGATCGATCCGGCGTCGGTGTTCGTGAACCCGAATGGAGTGGACACCAATCGCTACCGGCCCGACATCGATGGTACTGCGGTGCGCGAGCGCCATGGCCTGCGCGGCACAACCGTGATCGGGTTCATCGGGACGTTTGGTCCGTGGCACGGCGCCGAGGTGCTGGCGCGGGCATTCGTCAAGCTGCTCGAGGAGGATCCGGCACGCGCCGAGACCGTGCGCCTGATGATGATCGGCGAAGGCGCGAGGCTCGCCGCCGTGCGTCAGATCCTGATGAATGGTGGAGGAATGCCTGCCGCCGTGTTCACCGGCCTCGTTCCGCATGAAGACGGCCCCGCGCATCTCGCCGCCTGTGACGTGCTCGCGTCGCCGCACGTGCCGAATCCGGACGGGACGCCGTTTTTCGGATCCCCGACGAAACTGTTCGAGTACATGGCGATGGGGAAGGGCATCATCGCCTCCGACCTCGATCAAATCGGAGAGGTGCTCGAACACAACCGCACGGCGTGGCTGGTCCGGGCCGGCGATATCAACGACCTGGCGCACGGGCTGCGGCGTCTGATTGACGACCCCCCATTGCGCAGTGCTCTTGGTGCGGCGGCACGGCGTGAGGCCGTCCTGCGTTATACGTGGCGGTCGCATACGGAGCGGATCATCAACCGGCTGCAAGAACGCACTGACGACCGCGGGGCAGACGCGGTGTACCCGAGTCCGGTGAGCCAAGAGCCGTGAGCCGAGGCCAGAGCCGTGAGCCAAGAGCCTTGAGTAAAGGGCTGCTTGCGGTGTCCTGGGAGATGCCGCCGATGTACGGCCCGCGCGCAACGCAGGTCGCGCGGGTGCTCGGCCAGCTCGCGGCCCTCGGTTGGCGGCCGACTACAGTGTGCCTGGCCCCGCGACGGAGCGGGCCCAATTGGTTCAATGGGGTGCCCTCCGCACCGCCTCCCGGCGTCGAGGTCGTGCGCATTCCGTCACCGCAAGAATGGACTGTGGTCCGCGCGGCCTGGCGTGTCGCGCCGCGCCTCCGCGACTACCCTGACACGGCGCGCGTGTGGGTGCGCGGCGCCACGCGCGCCGCCGTCCACCGCGCGGCGGCGGGAGGTTACGCCGGCGTGATCACATTCGCTCAGCCCTGGTCTGACCATCTGGTGGGACTGCGTGTCCACCGGCAAACGGGGCTGCCGTGGGTGGCCCATTTCAGCGATCCATGGGCTGACAGTCCCTACGCCACCGCGCGGCAACGATCGATCTGGCGCCGGATGGAAGAGACGGTGATTCGCGAAGCCTGCGCGGTCGTCGTCGTGAGCGAGGAAACTGCTGATCTCGTCATGTCGAAATATCCGCAGGAGTGGCGGAAGAAAGTGTCGGTAGTACCGCATGGATTCGAAGCGCGTCCGGTTGATTCGCCTTGTCCGGTCGATTCCCGAAGGCCTCTTCGACTCGTGCATACCGGCCGCTTCTACAGGGGAGTACGGACGCCAACCGGATTGTTGCGCGCTCTGGCCGACTTGCACCGGCGCGATGCGGCCGGAGGTGCCCTCGATGTGCTGTTCGTTGGCCCCCACTCCCGCGAGTACGAGCGCGAGGCGGCCGCGCTCGGACTCACCTCGTTTGTAAAATTCCGCGGCCGCGTGGCGCCCCCCGAGGTGGCCCAGATCGCCGCCGGCGCAGACGTGCTGCTCGTCATCGATGCGCCGTGCGATGGTCCGAGCGTCTTTCTCCCGAGCAAATTGATCGATTACCTGCCGTTCCGCAAGCCGATCCTGGGACTGACGCCGCCGACCGGCGCGTCGGCCCGCCTGTTGCGCCGGCTCGGATGCGCCGTGGCAGCGCCGGACGATGTGCCGGGCATCGCCGCGGCGCTGGAGCGTCTGGTCAGCTGCTGGCGCGCGGGGGTCTTGCGTGTCAGTGATTCGTTCGATCGTGTCTCGGCCGAGTTCGATGTGACCCATACCGCCCGGCTTCTTCACGACGTTCTGCTCCGTGCGTTCGCTCACGGGCACGAGACGAGAGACGTTGTTGGCATTTCCGGAGCACGCTCGAGAGGTCGGACGTAGCACGGCAGCAGACGTCCCTCGCGTGCTGTTCGTGACGGGCGCGTACTATCCGGAGATCAGCGCCGCCGCGGTTCAATGTCACGCGGTGGCGGCCGCGCTGCGCGGGCGCGCGGTGTTTTCGGTGCTGACCACCGCCGTCGACCCGACGCTCGTTCCGGTCGAGACCGTGGACGACGTGATCGTGCAGCGCGTGACCATAGACGTCCGGAGTCGGGTATCCAAAGCGGTTGCGTCCGTGCGGCTCGTGGGACGGATGCTGCAGGCACGCCGGGCGTACGACATGGTCCACGTGCACGGCGTATCGCAGAAGAACGTTCCAGTCGCCGTACTGGCGCGATTCCTCCGGAAACCGCTCGTGCTGACGCTGCATACCTCCGGCCAGGACGAGCCGGCGCACGTGAGAGGTCGCGGCCCGCTCGCGTACTGGGCGTTCAGGTCGTCCGCTCTCGTGCTCTGTGTCAGTCCCGACCTCCGTACTCGTTGCCGTTCCGATCTTCCGGAAGGGCGCGTACGCCTGGCGCCCAACGGCGTCGATACGACGCGCTTCCGGCCAGCTGCTGCCGACGAACGCCTCGCCCTTCGCCGGGAGATGGGATGGCCTGAGACGCAGCCGGTGGTGCTGTTCGTCGGGTTCTTCTCCCGCGACAAGCGTCCGGATCTTCTGTTCCGGGCGTGGCGCAGCCTGGAAGCGGCCGGCGTGCGGCCGAGGCTGGTGTTCGTTGGTGCGAAGAGCGCCCCGTACCACGAGATCGACCCGGTCATTGGCAAGCGGATCGCCGCCGACGCGCAACGGAGCGGCCGCGGTGACGACGTGGCCTTTGTCGAGCCGACCCATCACGTGGAGCGGTACTTTCGCGCCGCCGACGTGTTCGTGCTGCCGTCGATCCGCGAAGCGCAGCCGCTCGCGCTGCTTGAAGCCATGGCGTGCGGGTTACCGTCAATTGCCACGCGCCTGCCCGGAGCGACAGACGTGCTGATTGATGACGGGCGCAACGGCTACCTGGTGCCTGCCGACGATGAAGCGGTTCTCGCCGCGGCGTTGCTTGACGTGCTCACGAATCAACCCGCCGCCCGCTTGATGGGCGAAAGGGCACGGGAAACGGTGCTGGCGGACTACGATATCCGGCGTACGGCGGAGCGATGGCTTTCCGCTTACACTAGCGTGCTTGACGGTGCGTCGACGGCCCGAACCTCGACCAACGACCAACGACTGACGACTGACGACTGACGAATGGGTGTGATCAAGGCAGGCCTCATCGGCTATGGCTACTGGGGCCCGAACCTCGCGCGCAATCTTGCCGAGACCGACGGCATCTGCCTCACGGCCATTGCCGACGCGCGCGCCGATCGCCGCGCCGCGGCCGCGAGACGCCACCCGGGCGCCCGCGTGTGCGATGACGCCGCGTGCCTGATCGCGTCCCAGGACCTGGACGCCGTCGTGATTGCCACGCCGCTCGAGACGCACTATCCATTTGCCAGAGCCGCCATCGAACAGGGCAAGCACGTGCTGGTTGAAAAGCCGCTGGCGGCGTCGAGAGCAGACGCCGAAGCGCTCGGCGAGCTTGCCGACCGACGCGCCGTGCGCCTCATGGTGGATCACACCTTCGTCTATAATGGCGCGGTTCGCCGCATCCGTGCGCTGATCGATTCAGGCGATCTTGGTGCGCTGCTCTATCTGGATTCCGTCCGCGTGAATCTTGGCCTGCTGCAGCAGGACTCCAACGTCATCTGGGATCTGGCGGTACACGATTTCTCCATCATGGACTATCTGATCGATCGCCGCCCGGTGGCGGTCTCGGCACAGGGCACGGCCGCCGCGGGGTTCGATCGCGAGAACGTCGCCTACGTCACCGTGCACTTCGACAACGGATTCCTCGCGCACTTCCACGTCAACTGGCTGGCGCCGGTCAAGATTCGTCAGATGCTCCTTGGCGGCCGCCAGCGCATGCTCGTCTACGACGATCTGGATCCGAGCGAAAAGGTGCGGGTGTACGACCGCGGCGTCGACGTTGACGTGAAGAACGGCGAGAGGCGGCGGCAGCTCCTCGTCTCGTATCGTACCGGCGACATGTACGCGCCGACATTCGATCGCCAGGAGGCGCTCGCGCTCGTTGCCCGGGAGTTCGCCGAATCAATCGCCGAACACCGGCCGCCGCTGACCGGCGCGGCTGCCGGCATTCGTGTCGTGGCGCTCCTCGATGCCGCCGAGCGATCGCTCGCGGCACAGGGCCAGCGGATCCGGTTATGAGATTTCAATCCATCGCCGCCGACGTCAAGCTTGGGAAGGACGTCAGGATCTTTCACTTCGTCAACCTCTACGGTTGTGAGATCGGCGACGAAACGCGAATCGGCGCCTTTGTCGAGATCCAGCGCGGGGTCAAGGTCGGCCGCCGGGTCAAGGTCTCGAGCCACACGTTCATCTGTGAAGGCGTCGAAGTGGAAGACAATGTGTTCATCGGCCACGGTGTCGTGTTCATCAACGATCGGTACCCGCGCGCGGTGAACGCCCGCGGCGAGCGCCAGGGCGATCAGGACTGGACCGTCGTGCCCACCATCGTCCGCCGCGGCGCCTCGATCGGATCCGGGTCCACCATCCTGTGCGGGGTCGAGATCGGGCAGGACGCGATCGTCGGCGCAGGAAGCGTGGTCACCCATGATGTCAGCGCCGGCACGATTGTGGCCGGCAACCCCGCCCGCCTCCTGCGCCGGATTGTGAGCGAGGCGTGATCTTCGATCGCGTGCTGATCACCGGTGGCGCCGGACTGGTCGGGTCGCATCTCGCCGATGCCCTGATCGATGCCGGCGCATCCGAGATCGTCGTCCTCGATGATTTTTCGCGCGGGCGGCGTGAGAACCTGGCTCGGGCCGCATCGAGCGGGCGCCTCCGCATCGTTGAAGGCGATATTCGCGACCCTGGCGACGTCTCGCGTGCGATGGCGGGGACCAGCATCGTGTTTCACGAGGCCGGCATCCGCATCACGCAATGCGCCGAGAATCCGCGGCTGGCCAAGGACATCATGGTCGATGGCACGTTCAACGTGCTCGAGGCTGCGGTCCGCGGCGGCGTCCGACGAGTGGTGGCGGCATCGACGGCCTCGGTGTACGGCGCGGCGGAAGCGTTTCCGATCGCCGAAACGCATCACCCCTACGGAAACCGCACCATCTATGGTGCCGCGAAGCTGTTCAACGAAGGGTTGCTGCGCAGCTTCCATGACATGTACGGCCTCGACTACGTGGCCTTGCGCTACTTCAATATTTACGGTCCGCGCATGGATACGTTCGGTGCCTACACGGAAGTGCTCGTGCGGTGGATGGCGGCAATCGAGTCGGGGAACCGCCCGGTGATTTTCGGAGATGGCACCGAAACGATGGATTTCGTGCACGTCCGGGACGTCGCACGGGCATCGCTGCTGGCCGCGGCAGTACCGGTCACAGATGTCGTGTTCAACGTCGGCACAGGCGTCGAAACAACTTTGAGTGAGCTGGCGGACACCCTGTTGTCAATCATGGAATCGCCACTGCGGCCGGAATACGCGCCCCGCCGGAAAGTGAATCCGGTGCCGAGGCGACTCGCCTCGACCCAGGCCGCCCGGGAGGGACTCGGCTTCCGCGCGGAGATTTCGCTCGAGGACGGTCTCCGCTCCCTCGTGAGCTGGTGGCGCGAGCAGCGCGCCCTGGCGGGCCGGTGACAGCGACGGCGAGCCACGACATCCCATTCGCCCGCCCGGAGTTCGACGAAGCCGAGCTTCGCGCGGTCGCTGACGTGCTGCGCTCGGGCTGGGTGACTCAGGGACCCGCAGTTGCGCGGTTCGAGGAGATGTTTGCCGCTCGCGTCGGCGCCCGCTGTGCCGTCGCGACCTCGTCGTGCACGACCGCGCTGCATCTCGCGCTCGTTCTTGCCGGCGTCGGTGCCGGCGACGAAGTGATCTGTCCTTCTTACTCCTTCATCGCCACGGCCAACGCAATCCTGTACGTGGGCGCCACTCCGGTCTTCGCCGACATCGAGTGGGACACCTGGAACATCGATCCGAACGACGCCTGTCGCCGCCTGTCGCCGCGCACGAAGGCCGTCATTCCCGTCCATCAGGTCGGGCTGGCGGCCGATCTGGATCGTCTGGCCCCGTTCGCCGAGCGTGGCGTGTCGATCGTGGAGGACGCGGCGTGTGCGGTCGGGTCCACCTATCATGGGCGCCCGATCGGCTCGGGTTCACGCTTCGCGTGTTTCAGTTTTCATCCCCGCAAGACGATCTCGACCGGTGAGGGCGGGATGCTCACCACAACGGATCCGGATCTCGCCGAACGTGCCCGCAGACTCCGCACGCATGGCGCCAGCGTCTCGGCACTGTCCAGGCACGAGGCCAAGGGCATCGTGTTCGAGGAGTACGGCGAGCTCGGGTTCAACTACCGCATGTCGGATGTGCAGGCCGCGATTGGCGTGGCGCAGCTGTCAAAGCTCGACGCTCTGCTGGCGCGGAGAAGGACGATCGCCGAGCGTTACGACGAGGCGTTTCGCCGGCTTGCCGAAGTGCAGGTACCCGCGAGGCCGCCGTACGCTGAGCACGCGTTTCAGTCGTATGCGGTGCAGCTGACGTCGGCGTGCAGACTCGACCGCGACGACCTGCTGCGCGCGCTGGCCGATCGTGGCATTTCCTGCCGCCGTGGGATCCCGCCGATTCATCGCGAGCCGTTCTACCGCGATCGGTTCGGGCCACGTTCGCTGCCGGTAACCGAGGAAGTCGCGTCGCGCTCCCTGTTTCTCCCGATGTACGCATCGCTCACCACGGCCGACCAGGATCGGGTCACCGACGTGGTGACAAGTCTGGTGACCCAGTCCACGTGACGCGGCCGCTCATCGCCATCGTCGTTCCGCTCTTCAACGAGCGCGACAACCTCCGCCGCTTCTACGAAGAGGTGTCGGGGATCATGCGGTCGCTGAGAGAGTACGACTGGGAGTTCGTCTTCGTCGACGACGGCAGCCGCGACGGATCGTTCGAGGTGCTGGCCGGGTTGCGCGCGCATGATGAAGGGGTGCTGGCGCTGAGATTTCCGCGCAATTTCGGCAGCCACGTGGCCATTGCCGCCGGCATCGACTACTGCCACGGAGATGCGGCCATCGTCATGGCCGCCGATCTCCAGGATCCTCCGGCGCTGATTCGCGAGTTCGTCGATCGCTGGCGGAGCGGCTACGACGTCATCTGGGGTGCGCGGACCGGCCGCGACGACGGAGCACTCCGGTCGCAGGCCATGGGCCTGTTCTACCGCCTGGTGCGTCGTTTCGCGATTCCGACCTATCCCAAAGGCGGCACCGGCAGCTTCTGCCTGATTTCGCGTCCGGTCATCGACGCCTTCCGGCAGTGCACCGAGCGCAATCGTCTCACCTTCGGCTTGATCGCGTGGAGCGGGTTTCGCGAGACCAGCGTGCCGTATCACCGGCCGCGCCGCCTGATCGGATCTTCGTCGTGGACCCTGCGCCGGATGGTGAGAGCGGCGATCGATACGTTCATATCGTTCTCATCTCTGCCTATCCGCGTCATTTCCCTGCTCGGGCTGCTGGTGTCGCTGCTCAGTTTCCTGTTCGGTTTCTATGTCGTCGTCAACATGCTCGTCTTCGGAACGCGGGTCCAGGGCTGGACATCGGTGATGCTCGCAGTGCTCGTTCTCGGCGGCGTGCAGTTGTTGATGATCGGGGTTCTCGGCGAGTACCTGCAGCGGATCCTGGACGAGGCACGTGCACGGCCGCTCTACATCGTCGAGCGCACGCTTGGCCTCGGCGCTCTGCCGGCGTCCGACCGGACCGTCGGCGCGGCCGGAGCCCCGGGATAGGACAGGCTTGGGCGCGCGCAGCGCGCGGCGAGGGAGCGGGGCGAAGGGGCCCTCGCGAGTGACCGAGCCGGGGTGTGGAGCCGAGTCCCACTCAGAACTGGTGCGATTACCGGATTTCATCATCGGCGGCGCGCCGCGGTCAGGCACGACGTGGCTGTACGAGTTGCTCGATCGGCATCCCGACGTGTACCTGGCCCGGCCGGTGAAGCCGGAGCCCAAGTTCTTCCTCGTCGATCACATCTACGATCAAGGGCTGAAATTCTACGCAGACACCTGGTTTGCCGCGGCCGGCGACGCCCGCGTCGCCGGCGAAAAGAGCACCGACTATCTCGAGAGCGCGGCTGCGGCCGAGCGCATCGCACGCGATCTGCCGCGTGTGAAGCTCGTCTTCATCCTCCGCGAGCCTGCCCAGCGCGCGTACTCGAACTACCTGTGGTCACGAATGAACGGGCTCGAGACGGCGGATTTCGCGACGGCACTGCGCCTCGAGGACGAACGCGAGCAACACCTGCCGGAGCGTTTGAAATTTGCGCGACCGTTCTCCTATTTTTCCCGCGGGCTGTACGCGGATCTTCTCGTCCCTTATCTGCAGCGCTTTCCGCGGGAGCAGCTGCTGATCCTGCGGTTCGAGGACATCGCTGTCCGCGCCGCAGGCCTGGCCGAACGCCTCCACCGCTTTCTCGGCGTGACTCCACGGCCCGAGGATGTCCAGGGACTGGGGGTCGTCAATCCCTCCGAAAAAGACGGGATGACGCTCGACGACACTGTTCATCGTGATCTGCTGGCACGTTATGTGGAACCGAACCGCCGCCTGGCGGCGATCGTCGGACCCGACTTCGAGCCGTGGCAGACGTGATCCACCATCCGCTCGTTCCGATCCGGATCGGGTCGGTTGGCCACCGCGCCCGGGCCGTCTGGGCCGAAGGCCTGCGCGTGTCGCTGCCGGCGCCGCTGCTCGATCGAACGGGTTGGCGGCGAGCCCTCGGTTCGGACGGCACGCTCGATATTCCTGCGGGCCCCGCCCCGATCTCGGCCGCGGACGTCGCTGATTTGCGCGAGCGGCATGCGTTTACGGAACGGCCGCCGATGAGCGCGCGTCTGCCGGTGAACTATCGCATCGCGCCGGGCTGGATGCGTGCCGCCATTGCGGCGGGGATGGGTCGCTGGAGCAGGCGGCACGTCGCGCGGTGGGCGCAGTTTCCCGGATGGCCAATCGATCTGAGCACGGACGTGCTCGATGATCTGCGCGACGCGCCTGGGGCGGCGGGTCCGGCCCCGCGTCCGGCCCCGGTGGTCGTGACACATGACATCGATTCGGCTCAGGGGTTGAAAAATCTGGTCGAGCAATTCCTGCCGCTTGAGGAGGCGGTTGGCGCCCGATCGACCAACTTCATCGTTCCGTGCGCCTGGCATCTCGACCACGGCTTGATCGCCGAAGTTGTCTCGCGCGGTCATGAGGTTGGCGTTCACGGCTACGATCATGCGAACTCGACGCCGTTTGCGCCGGCGGCGGAGCGGACGCGGCGCCTCGATGCGGCGCGCAGCTTTGCGGAACGGTACGGCGCGTCCGGCTACCGTGCCCCTTCACTCCTGCGCACGCGCGGACTGCTCCGCGATCTCGGCTCACGTTACCGCTACGACAGCAGCATTCCGACAGCCGGCGGGCTGTTTCCCACGGCGAACAACGGGTGCGCGACCGCCCGTCCTTTTCTCGTCGAGGACGTAATCGAGCTGCCCGTGACGCTGCCACGGGACGGATCGCTGAGGTTCCTGGGCTACTCGCCGGGCGACATTCTCGACATCTGGGTCGAATGTGCCGGTCTGGTCGCACGGTCGCGCGGCGTGATCGTTCTGCTCACCCACTGCGAACGGCGATTCAGCGGCCACCCACGCATGCTGAACGCCTACCGCGAATTTCTGGAAACCATCCGCGCTCGACCGGACCGGTTCACGTTCAGCCGGCCCGGTGCTGTGCTGGACGGAATGACCTTGCCGGTGCGTGCCGGAGCCGTGTGATCCGCCAGAATCACACCTCGACTGACTTCGCCGGTGTGTTCACGGCGCCGCCGGCGCGATCCAACCGGATGCGCGATATCGTGCTCGCGCATCTTCCAAGCCGGACTCCGATCCGTCTGCTCGATCTCGGGTGCGGCAGCGGGTCGCTGTTGTTGCGGCTGGCCGACGCGCTGCCGGCCGCAACGCTCATCGGGATCGATGTCTCGGCTGCAAATATCCGTGTCGCGCGGCAGCAGGCGAATCACGCGTCGGCAGCGCGCGTCCAGTTCGACGTGGCCGATTACCTGACATATTGCACTGAGCCCTTCGATGCCATCGTCGCCGACGGCGTCCTGCATCTCGTGCGCGCTGAGACCGCTGTGCTCGTTCGCAAGCTGGCAGCCGACCTGCGGCCCGGCGGGCTGCTGGTGTGCGCCATGCCATTCGACTGCGCCTACAACCGCGCGTTTGCCGTGGTCCGGCGCGCGCTCGGGCGCGTCCGCTCGCCCTGGCTCGATCGGGGAATTCTGCAGATCGGGCGTCTTCTGCATGGTCGCCACATGGATGATGCCGGTCTGCGCGAACGTGTGCCGTACATGTACATGGCGCCGGAGCGACTGATGAACAAGTCTCTCGCGGAGTGCTTCGCGTCTGCCGGTCTCGAACAGACAGCCGAGTACCAGGCCCTGAACACGAGCCCATCGCAGCTCAAACAACGGGTGACGATCTTTGTCCGTCGCGACGCGTGAAGCCGAACCAGCAACAGCTACGTCGTCCTGGCTCTGGCAGGCTGGGCTGGCAGCGGTGGTGTTCGTCTATCTTCACAACGCCCTGCCGCATCTCACGACGATGCCACGGGTGAATGTGGACGAGCCGTGGCTGATGGAACGCGCTTATCAGGTCATGCGGACCGGCGTGCCCAGCCAGCCGATGCTGGGTCTGCAGCACGCGTATTTTCTGCAGGTCGGTTACGGCTACCTTCTCGCGGGCTGGATGGGGATCGCCGGTGTCGGCCTCTTTCAGGCGCGGCTGCTCGGCGTTCTGCTCGGACTCGGCATCGTCGTGATGGTCGCCGCCATCGGGCGGCGCACCGTCGATTCAGTGACAGGGTTGAGTGCCGCGCTGTTTCTGGCGACTGACAGCAATTTCCTGGGCGGCGTGCGCAATGCGCGAACCGACATCCCCTCGGTGTTCTTCGTGGCGCTGGCGTGTACGGCGTATGTGCGGGGCGTCAGGCGATCACATTCGGTGTGGTTCATGTGCGCCGGTGCCAGTCTCGGGCTCGCCGTCCTGTGCCATGGAAATGCGTTCTGGGCGGGAGTGATACTGCTCGCCTGGTATGTCCTCGATTATGGCCGGCACGCGCCGGTCCTCCCGTACGGCTACGCCATGATCGGCGGCGGATTGCTGACCTTCGGTCCGTATCTCGCCGTTGTGATGATGCGATGGTCCGAGGTGCAGCTGCAGATTGCGAACTTCGCGGCCGACCGCGTGCCCGGCTGGCAGCCCGCCTTCCTCATCAACCAGATGCTGCTCGAGGCGCAGCGCTACCGCGGATGGTATTTCGGGCTGGTGACGAGCGTAGTCCCCAACCCGCTGCTGCGCGCGTTTCAGCTTGCCACCGTCGCCGGTGTTATCGCGCTTGCGGTGCGGTCGGTCGTCGCAAGGAGTCCGGGCGCGCGATCGCCGGCCGACCCGCGCGGTCCCCGGCGTCTGCTCATTCTGGCGGTGGGCGGCGCCTTGATCTTCGCCGCATTGATTAATAACAAGGTGCCGGTGTACATGCCGCACCTGCTGGTCGGGTTCGCGCTGGCCGCAGGCTTTGCCGTCAGCGAGGCGTTTTCGCTCGTGGCTGCCCGACGGGACGCCGGGGTGACGCTGGTGTTCCTGATGGTGTACGGGGCGGCTGGCGTCGCGTACTACGAGAAATGGTATTCGACGGCCGGTAAGAGTGAGCTGGTCTCCTATCAGGCGACCACTGATACGCTGCGGACGCTGGTGCCGGACGGTCCCAAGTATCTTTATGCCTCGCCTCAATTCTGGACGCCGTTTCATGCGGACACCGGCACGAGGTTCTATTCCTACACGGCCGCACAGCCTGTCGACTCCGGATTGGCGACCGCGCTGGCGGGTGTCAGCGGCGATCGGCCGATTTTTCTCCTCGTTGACGAGCTCCAATGGCTGCCCGAGCTGATTGGAGTTTCGTCATCGACCGTCGAGTGGCAGCACGCATGGATCGCGTTCATCGAGCGACGATGCGTCGTCGATGGGGTGGCACTCGGGACGGCGCATGGTACGCTGGCGCTCTATCGATGCGGGCTGACGACGGCGCCGGCGTCGCCGCCGCGGCCGCCGCGAATCGTGGCCGGATCGACCGAATACCGGGTGGGTGACCTGGTGCTGCACCAGGGAACAACGGATCTGGCGAATTGGAGCCCGTATCAGGATCCGCGCCGCACGCCGGCAGCGCATCCGGACGTGCACCTGACCGGCGCCGGACTCCGCATCAGCGGGACGGGGTGGCCGGGCATCGTCAACACGTTCGCCGCGTCAGCCGGCGAGTGCTATCTGATTCGGACCACCACACGGCACACGCGCGAGGGCGATTTGTTGTATCTGGGCAGCTGGCAGCGGCCACAGGTTCGCTCGCTGTCAGGCGCGTCGTCGTCCGGGATACCCGCGCCTCTGAGCCTTCCGGCGTGGTATCCGCGGGATCGGGCGTTTCGCGCGACTGCGCCGGCGGTTCGAGTACTCGTGTACTCGGAAGCGCCGGAAACGAATTTCGAGATTTCCTCGCTCGACATCCACCGGCTGGTGCCGGTTCAGGGAACGGGGAAGTGAGCATCGGCGTTCCCGTGCACACACGCGTTCCGGCAGCGGCGAGGCGATGACGTCAAGGCCCCGCGATGTCGTCTGCATTTCGTCGATCGACTGGGACTTCATCTGGCAGGGTCACCAGGAGATCATGTCGACGCTGGCGAGCGCCGGCCAACGCGTGCTGTTTGTCGAGAACACCGGCGTCCGCGCGCCCACGGCCCGCGATCTCCCGCGCCTGGGGCAACGCATCCGGAACTGGTGGCGCGGCACCAAGGGCTTTCGCGAGGAGCGGCCGAATCTGTTCGTGTATTCACCGCTGCTGGTGCCGCTGCCGTATTCGCGCGTGGCCCGCGCCGTCAATCGCGTCCTGCTCGTTCGTGCGCTTCGGCGCTGGATTCGCGCCACCCGGTTCGATCGTCCGATTGTGTGGACGTTCCTGCCGACGCCGATCGCCCTCGACCTGATCGATGCAATCGAACCCGAGTTGACCATCTACTACTGCATCGACGATCTGTCGGTGAGCTCGCCCGGCGCGAAGCGCATTGTCGCGAGCGAGCAGCGGCTGTTGCAGCAGGCCGATCTCGTCTTCGTCACCTCGGAGAAGCTGCGCGAACGCGCCGCGCGCGTGAACGAGCACGTGCATCTCTTCCCCTTCGGCGTCAATTTCGAGCAGTTCGATCGCGTGCGGCACGAGCCGGCCACGCCGCCGCCCGAGATTCAGACGCTGAAGCATCCGGTGATCGGCTACGTCGGTGGTCTGCATCAGTGGGTCGATCAGGATCTGATCGTCACCGCTGCTGCGCGGATGCCAGAGGCGACATTTGCCTTCGTCGGCCCGGCGCAGGTCGACGTCTCGTCTCTGGCGCGCTGCCCGAATGTGCGGCTGCTGGGACAGCAGCCGCACGAGCTGGTGCCGCAGTACGTCAGGAGCTTCGATGTCGGCATCGTGCCGTACCGTCTGGCCGAGTACACGCTGAACGTCTACCCCACCAAGCTCAATGAGTATCTGGTGATGGGGCTTCCGGTGGTCGCCACCGACCTGCCGGAGATTCGTCGGTTCAACGACCGCCACGGCGGCATCGTGGAGGTCGCCTCGGACGCGGCAACGTTCGCCACCGCCATCCGCCGCGCGCTGAACGACTCCTCGCCTCCGGACGTCGAGCGTCGCATCGCCGCGGCGCATGCCAACAGCTGGACGAGCCGCATCGCGGCGATGAATCGCCTGATCGACGGTGCGATCGAGCGCCGCGCTGCGCCGCGGGCGCGGTGGCAGGAGACGCTGCGCCGCGTCTATGGGCAGGCGCGACTCCGCGCCGCGCAGAGTGTGCTCACCGTGGCGCTGCTTTTCGCGATTCTGTTCTACACCAATGCCGTCTGGTGGGTCGCCGCGCCGCTGCAGGTCACCGCGCCGCTCCGCCGGGCGGACGCCATCGTCGTCTTTGCCGGCGGCGTTGGTGAATCGGGCAAGGCGGGAGGGGGCAGCCAGGAGCGAATTCAACAGGCCATCGATCTCTACAAGAGAGGCGAGAGCAGTCATCTCGTGGTCTCGTCCGGATACGTCTACAGCTTCCCCGAGGCCGAAGTCATGCGTACGCTGGCCATCGATCAGGGCGTGCCGCCCGAGGCCATCGTGCTCGAACAGCGTTCGACGAACACGTACCAGAACGTGTCGTTCGTTTACCGGATCCTGCGCGAGCGCGGCTGGGCGTCCGTGCTCCTGGTCAGCTCTCCGTATCACATGCGCCGCGCCCTGCTCGTCTGGCACCGGCTGGCGCCAGGCATCGACGTCATTCCGGTGGCGCCGCCGCGCAGCCAGTTCTTCGACCATGTCCGTGGCGCGTCGCTCGAGCAGGTACGGGCGGTCGTGCACGAATACCTGGCCATCGTCGTCTACTGGCGACGCGGCTGGATCTGAGGCGGACCGGGCCGGCCATGCGTGGCACCGGCGTGAATGGATACGAACGTGTTAAGTTTGCCGTGCAGGCACGGCCCCGGTGTGGGGGCGGAGGCCGAGACGAGGCGCGCCGCGCGCGCCTGCGAGGAAGCGGAGCGGGGCACAGGGGTCCCCGCGCGCGACCGAGCCGGGGTGTGGGGCGGAGCCCGAGACGCGGCGCGCCGCGCGCGCCTGCGAGGAAGCGGAGCGGGGCACAGGGGTCCCCGCGAGCGACCGAGCCGGGGTGTGGGGCAGAGCCCCACGTGAAATGAAGCTCTCGATCATCATCCCCGTCTACAACGAGGAGCAGACCATCGCACAACTGGTGGAGCGCGTGCGCCTCGTCGACATCGGCGACATCGACAAAGAAATCATCATTGCCAACGACGGCTCCAACGACGGCACCCGCCGCGCCATCAACGCGAGCGCGTGGGCGGACGATCCGCGCATCAGGATTCACGACAACCCGGTCAACTTCGGCAAAGGCGCAGCCGTGCGTATCGGCCTGAAATACGCGACCGGCGACGTCGTTCTCATTCAGGATGCGGACCTCGAGCTCAATCCCGAAGAATACAACCGGCTGCTCGCGCCGATCCTTGCGCGACAGACGGACGTCGTTTACGGTTCGCGCTTTCTCGGACCATCGTCGCGCCTTGCGCTCCGAGCCCGTCTCGGCAACCGGGTGCTCACCTGGCTGACGAACGTGTTGTACGGCGCGCGGCTCACCGACATGGAAACCGCCTACAAGGTTTTCCGGCGCGAAGTACTCGAAGGCATCCGCCTGCGCTGCGTCGGCTTCGACTTCGAACCGGAGTTCACCGCGCGGCTGCTGCTCGCCCGGCGCCGAATCGTTGAAGTGCCGGTGCGCTACATTCCTCGACGAGCGGCCGAGGGAAAAAAGATTCACTGGACCGACGGGATCGACGCGGTCTACGTACTGCTCAAGTGCCGGTTCAGCCGGCCCGGGCCGCGCGCACGCAAGGGATGCGAGATCTCGGCGGGGTGAAGTGACGGGTTGAACGCAGGGCCGCAACCGCCTCCGCTGCAGCCCGGGGCTCCCACGGTGCGGACGATGCGCCGTGGGGTGGAGCTACGGCGATCCGCGGTAGCCTTGGCGAAGTCGGAACGACGCAAAGACAATCAGGGTCTTCGGCCTTGGCCGCGTTGCGGTCCGACGTCAGATCGTATTGGTGGCCCGCTTGACCGGCGTGCCCGAGGAGCTCCATACGCAATGACTCGAGATGTGTTGATTTCTCCCCATGCGGGTGCCCTTGTGAACCGGCTTGCCGATCGCGAAGCGCGGCCGGCCGCGCTCGCAGCCGCATCGCGCCTGCCGGTGGTCCGCCTGAACCCGTTCCAGCTTTCTGATCTGACGTGCATTGCGACCGGGGTGTTCTCGCCGCTGACCGGATTCGTCGGGCGCGACGACTACGAGTCGATCCTCGATCGCATGCGGCTCGCCAACGGCGTCGTCTGGACCATTCCAATCACTCTGGCCGTAGCCGCTGACGTGACCAGGTCTGTCGGCCCAGGCGCCACGGTAGCCCTCGAGGATCCGTGCGGGCGAATCGTGGCGACCATGGCAATCACGGACTGCTACTCCTACGACAAGCAGCGCGAGGCGACCGCTGTGTATCGGACCTGCGACCCGGCGCATCCCGGTGTCGCGCGCCTTCTCGGACAAGGCGAAAGCCTGCTTGGCGGACCGGTGACGCTCCTCGAGCGGCCGGTGGACGAGCATTTCGCCGCCTTCCGGCGAGACCCGGCAGACACCCGCCGCCTCTTTGCGGAGCGCGGCTGGCGCCGGGTGGTCGGATTCCAGACGCGCAATCCGGTCCACCGTGCCCACGAGTACATCCAGAAGGTGGCACTCGAGATTTGCGATGGCCTGCTGTTGAACCCGCTGGTCGGCGAAACCAAGAGCGACGACATCTCGGCCACGACGAGGATGGAGAGCTATCAGGTGCTGATCGACAACTACTATCCGCGCGAGCGGGTGGTGCTGAGCGTCTTCCCGGCAGGGATGCGGTACGCCGGACCGCGTGAAGCCGTCTTCCACGCAATCGCGCGCAAGAATTACGGCTGCAGCCACTTCATCGTCGGCCGCGATCACGCCGGGGTCGGCGATTATTACGGCACCTACGATGCACAGACGATCTTCGACGAGTTCCCGCCCGCCGATCTCGGTATCGTCCCCCTGTTGTTCGAGCACACGTTCTACTGCCGCCGGTGCGGAGGCATGGCATCGACCAAGACCTGCCCGCACGATGGATCGAGCCGCGTGACGCTGAGCGGCTCACAGGTGCGGGAGATGCTGACCAGGGGCGAGATCCCGCCGCCCGAGTTCACGCGCGCTGAAATCGCGCAGGTGCTGATCGACGGTCTGCGCGGATGAGCGCCGGTTTCACGCTGTGGTTCACCGGTCTGTCCGGCGCGGGGAAATCGACCTTGGCACAGGCGATCCGTGATGATCTCGTCGCGCGCGGCCGGCGTGTCGAGGTTCTCGACGGCGATGAGGTGCGCACGACCTTGAGCAAGGGGCTGGGCTTCTCGAAAGAGGATCGCGATACGAATATCCGACGCATCGGGTACGTCGCCCGCCTGCTCTCGCGCAACGGGGTGGTGGCAATTACTGCGGCGATTTCTCCGTACCGGGACGTGCGCGACGAGGTCCGGCGTGCCCACGAGGCGCCATTCGTGGAGGTGTTCGTGGATTGTTCCCTCGACGAGCTGGTCCGCCGGGACAGGAAAGGGCTCTACGCGAAGGCGCTTCGGGGTGAGATCGAACATTTTACGGGAGTCTCCGATCCGTACGAAGCGCCGCGGGCCCCGGAGCTTCACCTCCGCACGGACCGCGAGAGCGCTGACGAATCGCGCGCGAGCATCCTGATCTGGCTCGAGCAACAGGGGCTGCTCGCCACCTCGTCGATTGCGGGTTCGAACGACGCATCTTCAGGGCGTTAAGCGGGCGCGGAAAACGACGGTTGCGATCCGGATGATCGATGCGGTGCGCGCGAACGAGGACGTCCCGGTCAAATGACCGCACTGATACAGAGCGACGTAAAACATGACGCGTAGGGACAAAATTGCTCAACGTCGTCGGTCACATTCCACGGTCACGCGCAGACGATATCGCGTAAGTGCCTGAACGATATCGAGTTCCTCGCACCGGCTGGCCGGGGCCGCCTTTTTGCCTGCCTGCGAGCGCATTCGCACAGCCGGACGCCTCTGCGCTCGGCTTTCCGACATGCACGACGATTCGGCGACTTCGACGATACGGCGTCACCCGGTACGACTAGGCGGTCTTTTCGGCTCGGCGCTTCTCCTCGTGAGCGCGTCGGCGCCGCACGCGCAAACCAGACTGGTGACACTCACCTGGGACGCGAACCGGGAGCGTGATCTCGCCGGATACATCGTGTCATACGGCGTGAAGTCACATGAGTACTCGACGCATATCGACGTCGGAAATGTCACCAGACGGCAGCTCACCCTCACGCCGGGCCGGCGTTACTACTTTGCGGTCAAGTCCTACAATACGAACGGTTATCAATCGGAATACTCCAACGAGGTCCACGACGGCGGCACGCCGCCAACACTGAGCAGGCCATCGAACCAGACAAGCTTTGTCGGTCGCGCCGTGGCGCTTCAACTGGCCGCGTCAGATCTCGACGGCGACAACATCACATATGGGGCGTCGGGCCTGCCACCAGGTATCACCATCAATAGCCTGACCGGCCTGATTTCGGGAACGCCTCGCGCGAACGGCATCGGCACCTTCACCGTTGCCGCGACGGCAACGGATTCGGACGGATCGAGCGTGCAGACGTTTACGTGGGTCGTCACCGAGTTCTCCGGTGATCCTGACGTGAACGCGCGGGACTTCAACGGCGACGGTCATCCTGATCTCGTGTGGCAGAACGACACGACGCGACAGACTTTAGTGTGGTACCTGACCGGCGCGCAGGGCATTGGCGTGTCGACCTGGAACTATCTGGGCGATCTCGGAGCGACGGGCGTGGCGGGATGGCGAGTCGTGGCGGCGAGCGACTTCAACACTGATGGCCATCCGGATCTCGTGTGGCAGAGCGACCTCACGCGACAGGTGACTGTCTGGTACATGGGCGGCGCTCACGGAAACGTGCTCTTGGGCGGGAATTGGCTTGGCGATCTCGGAGCAGCGGGCGTGCCCGGTTGGACGGTGGCAGGCACAGGCGATTTCAATGCCGACGGGCATCCTGATCTGGTATGGCAGAACGACATGACCCGTCAGCTGTCGATCTGGTATATGGGCGGCGCGCAGGGGAATGTATCGCTGGGAGCGAACTGGCTGGGTGACAGAGGTCCTGCCGGCGTGCCCGGATGGGCGGTCATGGGGACGGGCGATTTCAATAAAGATGGCCATCCTGATGTGGTCTTGCAGCACGATATAACGCGTCAGGTGATCATCTGGTACATGGGCGGCATACAAGGAAATGTCTTTCTGGACTGGACCTGGCTGGGCGACGGGGGCGCGGTCGGCGTACCCGGATGGACGGTCCGAGGCGTCGCCGACTTCAACAACGACGGCCAGGCCGATGTCCTGTGGCAGAACGACACGACACGTCAGGTCACCGTCTGGTACATGGGCGGCCCGCAGGGCAACGTCTACCAAAGCGGCGGCTGGGTGAGTACGGCGGGCGTTCCAGGCTGGAAAGTGCTCGTTCGGTAGCGATGTTGTCATCGCGGCAACACCATTTGCGGTCGAGCCCCCTGATTTCATATCATCCGGTTTCGGTGTGTTGTTACTCTCGTCCAGCCGCCGCCGCGAGTCCTTCTGATTTCTCCATCCGCGACGCCCGGGCGTGCTTGTTGAGCCGGCCACCCTCTCAATGATGACGGCTACCGCCGCCCCGCTCCTGCTCGCGTTTGCGCTCTCGCTGGCGGTCGTTCCCCTCTGCCGGCGCCTATCTGAACGGTTCGGTTTTTTCGCCCGTCCGGTACCGGACCGCTGGCATCGCCGACCGGTTGCACAGTTCGGTGGCGTTGCCATCGCAGCCGTGGTTTTCGGCTGCTCCCTGCCGTACGGGTTGCCGTGGCGGATCCCGGTGCTGATCGTCGCCGCGGCCGCGATGTTCCTCGTCGGCGTGTGCGACGACGTGCTGTCGCTGAAGCCGGCGACGAAACTCGTCGCCCAGATCGCGCTGGCATCCGTACTGCTCTTCTTCGGCTACCGCCTCAACTGGTTGGAGTCGATCACGCTCGACGGATTGCTGACCCTGGTGTGGGTGGTCGGACTGACGAATGCGTTCAACCTGATCGACAACATGGACGGGCTGTGCGCCGGCATTGCGCTCATCGCCGGCGTCGCGCTGCTCGTCGATCTGCTGCCCGCCGCGCCGGCCACGCAGGCGCTCTATGAGGCGCGCTATCTCTCGCTCCTGGTCGGCGCGACCGGCGGCTTCCTCGTGTTCAACCTGCACCCGGCCTCAATCTTCATGGGCGACAGCGGCAGTCTGCTGCTGGGATTCAGCTTCGCAGCCGTCGCGCTGAGCACCGGTCGTCCGCATCCCGGCCGCCCCGGTGTCCTGTCCATCGTCGCCGGCCCGGTGCTGGTGCTGCTGTTCCCGATTTTCGATACTGCGCTCGTGACCGCCACGCGATGGGTGTCGGGCCGCCGTGCGTCGGAAGGCGGGCGTGATCATTCGTCGCACCGGCTCGTTGCGATCGGTCTGTCGGAGCGCCGCGCAGTCACGCTGCTGTGGACGCTGGCCGGCGTCGGCGGCGCCCTGGGCGTGGGTGTCGCCAAATTCGGCAATAAATGGTCGGTACTGCTCGCGGCGGCCGCCTTTCTGATCAGCATGGTGCTCTTTGCCGCGTACCTGACGCGGATCCGCGTCTACGACGATGCCGACCTTCGCGCGCGGCCGGGCTCGTTGACGCCAATCTTCGTCGAGTTCATGCACAAGCGGCGCGTGGCGGAGGTGCTGCTCGACTTCTGCCTCGTGGTGATGTGCTATTACACGGCCTACCGCCTGCGCTTCGAGGAACCGGGCGAGTTCCTGCGGAACTTCAACATCTTCACCCAGTCGCTGCCGGTCATCGTGGCGTCGCAGATGGTCGCGTTCTTCGTGGTCGGCGTCTATCGCGGCGTGTGGCGCCATTTCGGGATGATGGACACGCTGGTTGTCGCGCGCGGCGTGTTCTTCGGTACCGCGGCCGCGCTGGTGGTCATCCTCGGCGTCTATCGATTCTTCGCCTACTCCCGGACCGTGTTTGCGATTTATGCGGTCCTCCTGCTCGTCGCCATCACGCTCTCCCGCGCGTCGTTCCGTCTGGTCGCCGAATTCATGCGGCGGCAGCGCGTCTCAGGGCGGCGCGTGATTATCTACGGCGCCGGCGATGCAGCCGGGCTCGTGATGCGTGAGGTCCTGGCCGACGGGCCCGACGTCAGGATCGTCGGGTTCATCGATGACGACCCGCGCAAGTCCGGCATTCGCGTGAGCGGCTATCCGGTCCTCGGCGGCTACTCGGCGTTGACGGTGCTGTTGAACGCGGCGTCGGTTGATGCCGTGGTCATCAGCGCGCGCCACATGCCGCCGGAGCGTCTGAACAATCTGGAAGTCGCGTGCAGCGAGCACAATGTGCAGCTATCCCGGCTGCGCGTCGATCTCGAACCGCTGGTGACGTCGACGGAGGCCGAAGAGTCGGGGATCACGTCCCACCCGCACATCCGTCAGATCAAGCGGTAAACGAGGGCCGCGTGGCCCACGCTCACGACCGATTGTCGAGCTGTTCCGCTACTTTGCCGTGGTGGAGGACTTCGGCACCACCTGGTAAAGGGGACCGTCCGCTCGAATGGTGAACGACCGCTCCACCTCATGCAGATCGTAGTAGTCGGGCGGATCGATCGCGGCCAGGAATACGGAGCGGTGCGGCAGCGTGCGTGCGATGAATTCGGTCAGTACGCGGCTTGTTACCAGCGGGTCCACAATCCGCAACATCACGTCGGGCCGCCGCCGCTCGACTTGTTGAACAAAGCTCAGCGGCCGCGACAAGGCGTAGTCGGCGAGCAGTACAGCGCCCGGCGGCGGGACCTCGAGAGCCGCCCGCGCAAAACGGAGCGGACCGTAATCGCCACGTTTTGGGGGAAAAAGGAAGTACCAGTTGTTGTGGCGCTCAGGACACCGGCGCGCTCCGGTGCCGTCAATCGCCAGCCGATCCAGAATGGCTGGCGTCGCGGTGTAGACCACTGCCGGCAACAGCACCACAGCGGCAACCAGCACCGTCGCCGTGGCCGCCGACAGCCGGCCGCGGTCGTCCAGCCATTTGAGCACGCGGTCGCAGCCGATGCCGACCACCGGCGCCAGTACGGCGTACGAAAATACAAAGCTGTTGGAGATATCGAGAATCCGGTCAAACAGCGCCCACACGAAGAGCGTCACGCAAGTGCCGAGCAGGAAGCGATCCCACGTGTCATGGCTGCGCCAGAGTTGCAGGGCGCCGATGCCGGCCAGGACCGTGCCCAGAACAGGCCACTGGTACAGCAGCAGCACGCTCGCATTTCGCAGCCAGTGCCAGATGCTGGTGTGGACGTGAGGATTGGTGGGCGTCAAGCCTTGAACGAGTCCGGTCAACCCGTGCTGCCACAGGATCTCGAGAACGAGAACGATCAGATACGCGGCACCGGCGGCGATGGCGGCGCTGACGACGGCGAAGCCGGACGCGTGAATCCGACCACGTTGCCGGGACAAGAGCCACGCGACCGGCACCAGGACCAGCGTGCCTGCCGCGTGTGCTGACGCGGCGAGTCCGGACGCCGCGCCGGCCGCTGCCAGCCAGCGCCAGCCGCCGCGCCTTGTCCACTGCAGCCACAGCAGCAACGCGACGAGGAGCACGCAGCCGCTGAAGGTGTAGACCTCCGCCACGACCGACATCCACCACCACGTGTGCGACCAGCCGAGAGCCAGCGCCGCGGCGACCGCAGCCGCGATGCGGCCGGTTCGCACGAGCACGATGAGATAAGCGGCAACGACACCCAGGACGGAGAATGTCGCGCTCATCAGGTTGATTCGGTAACCGATATCGCCAAACGGCAGACGAACGAAGAAGCGTCCGAGCTGACGGTAGAGGACGTACTCGCGAGCCGTGGCCGTTGCGAAGGTGTCGGAGCTGCCGATCACGCGCAAGGGAAGATCGGCGCTGTCTCCCCACGAAATCGTTGGCGCGAGCGTGAACACGTACAACGTGAACATGGCGGCTGCGATCGTAACCGCAGCACTGATCGCAGCGCGTCGACTCCTGTTCGGTTCACATCGCGTGTCCATTGAAAGGCGGGTCGCGTGACCTCGAACCGGCGGTGAGCCTCTACTATACCGGAGGTGTTCGCGGCCAGCGCAACCCGTCTCGACGCGTCTCGCCGTTTCACGCGTGACGGAAGCGGTGTTGACGACCCGGGGAGGAGAGCGGCCGATCGTCGAGAGTTCCCAGACGCGATGATCCTCGACTTCATCAAAGAGCGGCTTCATGTTTCGTCCGCTTTGTCGCTGGTCATCCTGCTGGCGGTGGGCGCGCTGTGGCTGTGGCGGCGGCCGCTGTCGCGCCGACCCCGGTGGTATTTCAGTGCCCTGGCCCTTGGATTCTGGTTCGTTACGGCTCCTGTCGGCGCCGGCCTGCTCGTACACGGCCTGAGCCGCGGCCTGGACCGTGTCACAACCCGCGAGCAGGCGCGTGGCGCCGAGGCCGTTGTCGTGCTGGGCGGCGGCGTCTCGACGGCCATCGTCGGACACGAAGTGGGCGGCACGCTTACCGCAACGACGTTGATTCGGGCGCTCGAGGGAGTCCGTGTCTTCAAGCTGATTGGCGCCCGTGTCCTTATTGTGTCGGGCGGCATTCCCCGGCCGGATCGACAAATCCAGCCTGAAAGCGGGTTGCTGCGCGAGTTCGCCGTGAAAGCCGGCATTCCAGCGTCATCGATCGTCGAGGAATCGCAGTCGAAGAACACCCGCGACCAGGCGGCGCGGGTCGGGCCGATCCTGCGCGCGCTTCACGTCCACCAGTTCGTGCTGGTCACCTCGCCGATGCACATGCGCCGATCGCTGGGGGTGTTTCGCGCCGCCGGACTCGATCCGGTGGCGTCGATTGCGCCGCTGCGGTCCGAACAGCTGCTGCCGCCGTACTGGTTCGTGCCAAATGACGAGTCATGGTCGCTGTCCGACATGGCTGTCTACGACTACATCGCCCTCGGCTATTACTGGTGGCGAGGGTGGCTGAAGCCGGCTGCGAAAAGATGATTAACGCCGGGCTCCGCTCGGGTTCTGACGTATGTGCGGCATTTGCGGTGAGGTGAGGTTCGACGGCCGGGCGATCCTCGAGGAGGCGATCGTCGGGATGCGCGAACGCCTCGCGCATCGGGGGCCCGACAGTGTCGGCTCGTACTACTCGCCGGCTGGCCGTTGTGCGCTGGGCTTCCGGCGCCTGCGAGTCATCGACCTGACCGTGAACGCGAGTCAACCCATGGCCAACGAAGACGGCTCCGTGCAGGTCGTCTTCAACGGCGAAATCTACAACTTCCGCGAGCTTCGCGATTGGCTGTCCGGGCGCGGCCATCGCTTCCGGTCGAAGAGCGATACCGAAACCATCGTTCATCTCTACGAAGAGAAGGGCGCCGACTGCATCGCCGATCTGGACGGGATGTTTGCGATCGCGATCTGGGACGAGCGCGGACGCCGCCTGACGCTCGCCCGTGATCGCGCCGGCAAGAAGCCGCTGTTCTACAGCCGATCTGATCGGCTCCTGGCGTTCGCGTCGGAGATGAAATCGTTCTTCGCCCATCCGGACATCGTCATGGAGATGGATCCGGCGGCGGTTCCGTACTACTTCATCCACGGGTACGTTCCGCAGCCGTCGACGTTCTACACAACCGTCCGTCAGCTTGAGCCCGGCACCTTCATGATCGTCGAAGCGGACGGGCAGACGACGCTCCGCCGGTACTGGCGCCTCGAGTACCCGCGTGCCGCCGAGGTGAAGCCGGTTCGCCCAGACGAAGCGGGTGCCCGCGTGCGGGAGCTGGTCACACGCGCCGTTCAACGCCGGCTGGTGAGCGATGTGCCGCTTGGCGCATTTCTCAGCGGCGGCATCGACTCCACGATAGTCGTCGGGCTGATGAGCCGTCTGATGGCCGAGCCGGTGAAGACCTTCAGCATCGGTTTCGAAGGAGACGCTGCCTACGACGAAAGCGTGTACGCGCGACTGGTCTCGGAGCGTTTCAAGACCGAGCACACGGAATTTCGAGTCGCGCCCGACGCGCTCGGCCTCATTGACACGCTCATCTGGCACCACGATGGACCGTTCGGCGATGCGTCGGCGGTGCCGACCTGCATCGTGTCGAGGCTGGCGCGCGCGCAGGTGACCGTCGTGCTCACCGGCGACGGCGGCGACGAGATATTCGCCGGCTACCGCCGGTTCCGCGCGGCCCTGCAGGCGGAGCGGATCCCGCGGTCGGCCGCCCGCGCCGCCCAGGCCATCTTGTCTCGTCTGCTCGTTCCCGGTCACGAGCGGCACTGGATGGCCGAACTGCAGCGGTTCCTGCGCGGTTCGAGCCTCCCGTTCGCGGAGCGAATGACGGTCTGGAATGCGATCTTCTTCGAGGATCTGCAGCAGCTGCTGCGGCCGGACTTTGCGGCGTCGCTGGCGCCGATCGGCGAGCTTCACCAGCCCGCTGCCGCGGGCGCGGTGACCGACGGCATGTCGATGCTCAGCCGGTTATTGCAACTGAACTTCACGTCGTACCTGGCGGACGACCTGCTGGTGAAAGTCGACCGCTGCACGATGGCGAACTCACTCGAAGCCCGATCGCCGTTTCTCGACTGGCATCTCATTGACTATGTAGCCGCGCTGCCCGACGACTTCAAGCTGCGCGGGCGACGGGCGAAGGCGGTCCTTCGCGACGCCTTTCAGGATCTGCTGCCGCCCGAGATCGACCAGCGGCCGAAAATGGGATTTGGCGTGCCCCTGGGCGCGTGGTTCCGGGGCAGTCTGCGCGAGTACATGCGCGACCTGCTGCTCGCCCCCGGTGCGCGATACCGCACGATGCTGTCAGGCTCGCATGTCGAAAAGATCGTCCACGATCATCTATCAAGCCGGGCCAATCTCGGCCCGCAGCTGTGGAGCCTGATCTGTTTCGAACGATGGCTGCAGATGCTGCCCGGCTGGCGCGATCAGCGCACCAGCTCACATTCGCCAACCTGGATGCCGACCGGCCTCATGTCGTAGCTGCCGGCCACGTAGAGCGCGGGTTGCCACGTGCGATCCACCCTGAGATCGATCCGCTTGAACCGGGCCGGTAGGACGACGTCCGGCAGCCACAAATCGAGCGTTCCCCAGTCCTTCCCCGCGAGCACCCGTCCGCGCTTCCGGCCGCTGACCACGATGTCCACCGGCATCGGCATGATCGTGGGACGGTCCACCGGCACGCGAATCGGCACGTAGACGCGTTTCGTGTCGGCCGGAACGAACAGGCTGGCATACCGGCTCGTCCACCGCACCTTCCGTCCATCTTCAGCCGTCTCCCACGCATAGAAGCCGTCGACTGCCGGTGACGCCAGTGGCTGCACCGGACCCGCCACACCGCTGGCGACGCCCGCCATCACCACGAAACACGCCGCGCACGCCGTTACCGGCCGGAGCACCCGTGCGTACCCGTCAGGAGACGACGTCGAGCGGCTGCCGGGTGTAGCGCCCGGCCCTGGCGCGAACGCGCGCTCGGGTTCCGGTTGTGATGCGACGGAAGCGTTCAGGAGGGGCGACCCGGCGAGCCCGAGTGTCAGGCCGAACTGAATCCAGAACGGGAAGGCCACTTCGCTCACGAGCAGCGGATGGCCGGTGACGCATGTCATCAGGAAGGCGACGATGCCGCAGACGGCGCCCAACAGCCTGACGTCACCGGCGCGGTCGAGCGATCGCACCATGACGGCCAGTGCCGAGCCGACCCAGATCATGAAGAAGGCCAGGCCGGGAATGCCGAGCTCCCCGCCGATCTGCAGGAAATAGTTGTGCGCGTTCTCGAAGCCATAGGACCACGCGAGCTGTGGCGTCAGGAACAATGCCGACATGTGCGCATACTGCCCCATGCCGACGCCCGCGAGCGGGCGCGCTGCAATCATTCTCAGGCTCGTGGAGTAGAACTGCTGCCGGAAGCCGGCGCCCTGAAACGTCGGATCGCGTTCGATCAGAATGTTGCGGACGAAGACCCCGGTCAGTCCGAGGGCCAGCACGATCATCAGCGCTGCGGCCCGCGCACGGCCGCTGCGGGCCTTCGTCACCAGCCAGACCGCCGCCAGCATGGTCGTGATGAGGAGCGCGGCCCGGGCACTGCGCGAGTCGGCCAGCCACAGGCCGACGCCCGGCATGACTGCGAGGGGGATCCAGACCACCCGCGCTGTCCCCGACCCGCGAGCCGCCATGCCGGTGGCCAGGCAGAGCGCCATCGCGAAATACGAGGCCGCGGCGTTGACGTCGAACAGAGGCGCGGGGCGGCCGAGCATCCTGTACGCATGCAGCAGAATCGAGGGTCCCGTCCGTTCCCGGATCAGCACACTCATTGTTCCGGCAAGCGCCCCGCCGGTACACAGTGCAACTGGAAGCCAGACCGCGAGCGACGGCTGCCGGCGAAAGATCCACAGCGTGGCCGCAACCAGACCGAGACCTTCGATCAGCCGGGCGCCGTCGCTGAACCCGACGCGGTCGGAAAAGAGGAAATAGGCGCCCCACAGGCGCGCCACGGTGTCCGCCAGGTCCGACGGGAAATCCCGCATCTTCCAGGTAAGCACGCCGACGGAGGTCATCACTGCTAGGGCCAGCAGCCAGCCGGCCGCGGCCATCAGCGGCGGCAGGCGCGGTCCGCACCGGTCGGAGTTGGCCCGGAGCAGCCACGCAGCGAGGAAAGTGAGCGCCAGCATTTCTGCCAGACGGTAGCCCTCGACGTGCAGCGCCCCGCCAATTGCGAGGGCGAGCGGCGTCAGCACAGCAACGGCAGAGAGTCCGGCGGCCGGGCTGGCCAGCGTCAGCAGCGCGAGCGCGCCGACAATCAGCTTCAACGGCCATCCCGTGCGAAACAGCAGCACGGCAACCACCGACCAGGCCGGGAACGCGACGAGCAGAACACGGAGGAGGAGCGACCGCCAGACCAGCGCCGGCCGGTCGGCGTTTCTAGGCATCGTGCGGTGGAGCCGCCGCCAGCGTCCGGACCAGATCGTCGACCCGGACCCGCAGCGCGGCGATCTCCTGCTCGAGGGCGCCAAGCTGCACCTCCCGGCGCGCGTCGCGAGCCAGGAGCGCTTCTGAGCGTTTCATCAGTTCGTCCGCGACGGCATTGATCGCGCCCGACAGGCCGCGGAGCAGGCCGGCGACGTCGCGGTCGCGCGTGTCCACGTACGGCGTGATCTGCTGCAGAAACATGACGAGGAGACTCTGGAACCGGATCAGCTCCTCGAGCTGAGCGCGCAGGACGGCAATGGTCGTCTCGATCGACTCCTGCGTCCGGCGTGCCACCGGCAGGTTGCGGTTGATGTGATCGACGACGGCGGAGTTGAAAGCCTGCTGCTGCTCGAACATCGGCGCGACCACGCGCCGCACCGCCATGGCGAACGCGCGCCGCCAGCCGCCCGCAGGCGCGGGCGCGCTGATCTTCCACAACGTGTTGAGCGCCGTGACCTGGTGATCGTCGGGGCGGGGCGGCGCCTGCGGACCGTCGGCGGGCAGCTGCTGGATGGCGCGATCGACTTTCGTCAGCGCCTCGTTGTAGGCGCGGTCAGCGGATGCGCGTTCGGCCCGGAGGCGCGCCGGATCATCGAGGATGTTACCGTCCAACGACCCCCTCGATCGGACTGCTCGCCGTGGCGTACATCTTCCTTGGAATGCGGCCGGACAGGTACGCGAGGCGGCCGGCGCGCACGGCCAGATTCATCGCCTCGCCCATGCGCACCGCATCCTGGGCGCCGGCGATTGCCGTGTTCATCAGCACGCCGTCGGCGCCGAGCTCCATCGCCAGCGCGGCATCCGACGCGGTGCCGACGCCGGCGTCGACGATCACCGGGACGCGCGAGAACTCCCGGATGATGCGAAGATTGTTGACGTTCTGGATGCCGAGGCCGGATCCGATCGGCGCGCCGAGCGGCATAACCGCCGCCGCGCCGGCGTGTTCGAGTTTCCGGCAGACAACCGGATCGTCGCTCGTGTACGGCAGCACGACAAACCCCTCGCGCACGAGAATGCCGGTCGCTTCGATGAGTGCTTCGTTATCCGGGTACAACGTCTTCTCGTCGCCGATGACTTCGAGCTTCACCCAGTTCGACAGGCCCGCCTCGCGTCCGAGCCGCGCGGTCCTGACCGCGTCCTCGGCGGTGTAGCAGGCGGCGGTGTTCGGCAGGATGAAAATCCTGGACGTCTCGAGGTAGTCGAGCAGCGATTCCTTCGAACGATCGGAAAGGTTGACCCGGCGCACGGCAACCGTGACCATTTCGGCGCCCGAGGCGGCAATGGCGCTCGCCATCACGGCGTGGGACGCGTACTTGCCGGTGCCGACAATCAGCCGTGATGAAAATGTCCGGCCCGCAATGGTGAAGGTATCCACGTCTGGTTCCTCAGCTCTCGGTTTCCTGCCTGCCGCCGCCGACGAAATTGACCACCTCGATCTGGTCGCCTTCGGCAATCAGCGTGGTATCGAATGCCGCGCGCTTCACCACGACGAGGTTGCGTTCGACCGCCACGCGGCGAGGATCGATCTTGAGCCTATTCAGCAGCTCACTCACGGTCGCCGTCGCTGCCGGCACCTCGTACCGATCGCCATTGAGCGTAATCGTCACCGAAATCTGTCCCGGGCCGCATTGAAAGCGACAATGCCGCGATCGTATGGCCGCTCACGAGTCCGGTCAACCCCCCATGGGAGCTTCCGCAAATATAGTGCTTTCACAGGCCGCCGGCGCCGCCAGAGGCGTGATGGTTTATCATCGTGCGAGTTTTCGCGATCCTCCCGCTGCGCAGTTCTCGAGAGATTGGCGGCCACCGGCGCGCGGGACGGCTGTTGTGACAACGGCGGCCGGCTTCTCCTGCTATTGAGATGAACAAGGCGTACTGGCTCGGCATCGCGCTCATGATCTTTCTGATCACAGAAGCACGATTGCAGGCATACCTCGATCCCGGCAGTGGCAGCATGCTCGTCCAACTGCTTCTCGGCGGAGCAGCGGGAATTGGGGTGATTCTGAAACTGACCTGGCAGCGGCTGCGCACGCGGCTCAAGCCACAGCCACCCGCAGAGCGGCGTTCCGCCGAATGACGAGTCCAACGTTCGACCCCGGCTCGTTTCGCGACCGGTCCGCGCGGGTGTTTTACCAGCACGGGGCCGTGTTTCGCGCGCTCACCGAGCCCGCCCTCGAGGAATGGCAGGCGCTGTCGGCGACGAAGTTTTATCGCCACTTCAGTGCCAGCGGCGCAATCATTTCGACCGAGCAGGTCGGTCGTTCGGCGGATGCGGCTCCTGGGTACGGTGACGGGTGGGCGGCCGTCCTCAGACACGAACCGGTCCCCTTCGTCTCCTATCCCTACGAGTGGTCATTCAGCATGCTTCAGGACGCCGCCCTGCTGCAGCTTGACCTGCTGCTCGCCGCGCTTGACGAACAGATGACCGTCAAGGATGCCTCCGCGTTCAACATCCAGTGGAAGGGCGTTCGGCCGGTTTTTGTCGACGTCGCGTCCTTTCAGCGCCTGCGGCCGGGCGAGCCGTGGATCGCTTACCGCCAGTTCTGCCGGTTGTTTCTCTACCCTCTGTTGCTGCAGGCATACCGCAACGTTCCGTTTCACCTCTGGCTCCGCGGCAGCCTCGAGGGTATCGATGCCGAAGCCTGCCGGAAGCTGCTCAGCGGGCGTGACTACCTGCGGCCGGGCGTGCTCACTCACGTCTATCTCCAGGCCAGGGCACAAGCCGCCTGGGCGAATTCGCAGCGCGATGTCCGCGCCGAACTCCGTGCCGCCGGGTTCAGTCACCATCTGATCAAGAGCAACGTGACCCGGCTGCGAGCGCTTATCGCGGGGTTGAGGTGGAAGCAGGATCGGTCGGTCTGGTCAGATTATGAGCGCTCTCGCCCCTACGACGCGGCTGATGCCGCGCAGAAACGCGACTTCGTGCGCGCCGTCGCCACGGCGCGCGAGTGGAATCTGGCGTGGGATCTCGGCTGCAATCTCGGGACCTTTTCGCGTATTGCCGCCGAGCGGGCGAAGTATGTCGTGGCGCTCGATGCCGACCATCTCGCTGTCGATCGCCTCTACCAGGCGCTGAAGGACGCGGGCATCCGGACGATTCTGCCGCTCGTCGGCAACCTCGCCGACCCCTCCCCCGATCTCGGGTGGAGGAATCAGGAGCGGCGGCGGCTGACTCGGCGAGGGCGGCCCGATCTCATCCTCTGTCTCGCGCTGATTCATCATCTCGTGATCGACGCCAATATCCCGCTGACCGAATTCTTCGAATGGCTCAGCGACCTGGGTGCTGACACGGTCATCGAGTTCGTGACGCGTGACGACCCGATGGTGCTCGCGCTCCTTCGTCACAAGGAAGATCAGTACATCGACTACAGCCAGGTCGCGTTCGAGCGGGAGCTCGCGGCGCGCTTCACCATTGTCAGGCGCCAACCGCTCAGCTCGGGCACCAGGATTTTGTACTACGCGCGGCCAGGAGGAAGCTGCTGAATGATCGTCGGGCGCGCTTCGTCGTTGGACACCGGTCCTCGCGGCCCACGCCCTGCAATGATTGGCCCACCGCGGCAGGGGCCGGTCGTCGCGGTGCTTTTTCCCGCGCTGCTCGGGCCGCTGCAACTGTTTCTGTTCGGCCCTCACACCATCTATGCGGGGAACCAGGCTGAGTTCAGCGCTCCGTTCTGGGCGCTCGCAATTTACTTGCTTCCACCGCTGGTCGTCATCGTCGGCGCGCTGGTTGGTATCGGCGTGCTGGTGCCGGCGCGCCTGTTTCGCGCGTACGTGGCCATCCTGTTCGGATGTGGGCTCGTGCTCTGGGTTCAAGGCAACCTGCTCGTGGCCGACTACGGCCTCGTCGGCGACCACGCGATCGACTGGCGCGCGCAGGCCTGGCGCAGTCCCTATGAGGCCGCCCTCTGGATTGGCGTGCCGCTCCTGGCTACGGCCGCGGCGAACCAGCTCTTTCCGGTGGCGACGTTCGCCAGCCGGCTGCTCATGCTGCTGCAGGCGGTACTCCTGGTGGCGTCGGCTGTGCGGGCGGCGCCCGGGTCACGCACGGAATGGCAGGGCCTGTCGGAAAAAATGTTCGAGCTCTCGAAGACGCAGAACGTCTTGCACATCGTACTCGACGGATTTCAATCGGACGTTTTTGGTGAGATCGTCACCTCGGATCGTCCGTCCTTCGATCGGACGTTCTCGGGGTTCGTATTCTTCGCCGACCATGCCGGCGGGTTTCCAACCACCATCCTCAGTCTTCCAGCGATGCTGACGGGTGACGTCTACCGCAATCAGGAGCCGCGCCGGCGGCACATGAACAAGGTGTTCCACCAGGGCTCGATTTTCAGCGCCTTGCGCAGCCATGGGTACCAGGTGGATGTCATTTCAGATTTGAGCCTCGAGTACGACCCGGCGAGTGCGAATTACCGGGTGCCCAGGCCCTATGTGAGTTATCCGGACTACAAGCGTTTTTCCGCGTGGCAGCTTGCCGACCTGGCGTTGTTCAGGCACGCGCCTCACGTTCTCAAATCCGCGATCTATAACGATCAGCGGTGGCGGCTTCAGACGCTGTTCGGCCCGGCATCATCGAGCGACCCGCTAACCCGGCGTCACGCGCCGGTCAACGGTCAGGCCATTCTCGACGAGTTCACCAGCCGAATGGCGGCGGCCCGCACACAGCCGGTCTACAAGTTTCTGCACGTGGGCATCCCGCACTGGCCGGTGGTACTGAATGCGGATTGCGAGTTCATCGGGGATACGCCAGTGACGCGCGCCGCCTACCTGGGGCAGGCCCGTTGCGCCGTGGCGCGCGTAGCGCGTTTTCTGGATCGTCTGCGCGCGCTGGGTCTGTATGACGACAGCCTGATCGTGGTGTCCTCAGATCATGGTTTTGCGCTCCCGCCTCGGGGGTTTACCGGAGACCGTCCCATGCCCGGCACCGAGCCGCGCAGCATGGAGCTCTCCACCGTTGCCGGCAGCGCGATGGCCCTTCTGGTCGTCAAACCCCCTCACCACACCGGTCCGGTGCAGATTTCAACCGTGCCTACGGCGATCACCGACATTCCTGCCACCGTGCTGGATCTGCTGGGGTTTCCGCACGAGACCGTTCCCGGGACGCCGGCATTCGGATTGAGCGAGGATGCAAAGCGGCCGCGAACGTTCGCGGACTACAACCTGGGGCGCAATGAGGCCGACAGCCAGGAATACTTCGAGTACCTGGACGTGTTCACGATTAACGGACCACTCTTGAACGGGGAGGCCTGGGCCTTCCCCGAACCGATCTATGCGCCGGGAATCGATGGGGAGCGATCACGAGGACTGTATGGACCCGAACGGAATCTGCAGGGTCAGGTGTTCCGGTGGAGCAGACCGCACGCGTTCTTCGACCCGCCACGTGACGCTCGCGGCTTCGAGCTGACCATCCGGTCACTCGCACCGATGGCGCAAGTGGTCAGCATCCGCATCGGCGACAAAGCTGTCCCTGCCATCACGCTCAACGATCACAACTGGTTCACGCTGCGCTATCCGCTGGGAACGACGTCGAACGCATCGTCCCGCTGGATTCAGCTTCACGTCGATCCGTCCTGGCGGCCTTCCGCGGCTGACCCGCGGCTGCTGGGCGTCATGACCAAGGACCTCAAGTGGATGCCGTGACATGTTGCGACGAACATCTCGTCATACATCGCGGTCCCAGACAACATCGATAATAATCAGACATCCTGGCGTCGCGGTGAGGCCACGCGGAAGCAGTTCCTGATGTCTGACACGCTGTCGATTGCTCTGGCCCAGCTCAATCCGACCGTCGGAGATATTCAGGGCAATCTCACCCGGATCCGCGAGGCGCGCGCCGCCGCCGGAGCCTCGGCCGACCTGGTGGTGTTGAGCGAACTCGTGTTGACAGGGTACCCGCCGGAGGACCTGGTCCTGCGGCCTGCAGTCGTCGCTGCCACGCGGCGAGCGATTCAGGATCTCGGCGGCGATACCGTGGATGGTCCGGCCGTTCTCGCCACCACACCGTGGGAAGATGGCGGCCGTCTCTATAACGCCGCCGTTCTCCTCGACGGCGGTCGCGTCAGCGCGGTTCGCTACAAGTACGAGCTGCCGAATTACGGAGTCTTCGACGAGAAGCGCGTCTTCGATGCGGGACCGTTACCCGATCCGGTGGACTTCAGGGGCGTCCGGCTCGGCGTGATGATCTGCGAAGACATGTGGTACCCGACGGTCGCGCGTCATCTCGCAGACGAGGGCGCGCAGCTGATGATCGTCCCGAATGGTTCGCCGTTTGAGCGCGAAAAGGTGAGCAGGCGGATCGCGCTCGCGGCTGAACGGGTCAGGGAAACCGGCCGGCCCCTGATCTACGTGAACCAGATCGGCGGCCAGGACGAGCTCGTTTTCGACGGCGGCTCCTTCGTCGTCAACGGCGACGGCGCCCTGGCCGTGCGGCTTCCGGTCTGGCGCGAGGCGACGACCACGACGGTCTGGACACACACGGCATCCGGCTGGACGTGCGCCACACGAAGTCGGGCGCCGGTACCTTCCGAGCCGGGCAACACGTACCTCGCGCTGATGATCGGACTGCGTGACTACGTCAACAAGAATTGCTTTCCCGGCGTCCTGCTGGGACTCTCCGGCGGCATCGATTCCGCCCTCACCGCGTGCATCGCCGTCGACGCGCTCGGCCGCGAACGGGTGACCGGCGTGCGTCTGCCGTCACGCTTCACCAGCGACGAGAGCCAGACCGATGCCGAGCAGTCGGCGGCCCGTCTCGGCATCCAGCTCGAAACGGTGTCGATCGCCGAAGCCGTCGAGACGATCGAACGGGTGCTGGCGCCGCTGTTCGCCGGCCGGGAGCGGGACATCACCGAGGAAAACATCCAGGCGCGCGTGCGCGGCGTCCTGCTGATGGCGATCTCGAACAAATGGCACTCGATGCTGCTGACGACCGGCAACAAGTCCGAGATGTCGGTCGGGTACGCGACCCTGTACGGCGACATGTGCGGGGGATATTCGGTGCTGAAAGATCAGTACAAGACGAACGTGTACCGACTCGCCGAATGGCGCAATCACTGCGTGCCCGAAAGCGCGCTTGGCCCGGCCGGCGAGGTCGTACCGGCGCGGGTGATGACGAAGGCGCCGACCGCGGAATTGCGGCCGAACCAGACGGATCAGGACACGCTGCCCGAATACGCCGATCTCGACGCGATGCTGCACCGGCTGGTCGAGGAGGAGCGCAGCGTCGATGACATCGCCCGCGCCGGATACTCGCGCGATGTGGTCAGCCGCGCCCAGAACATGCTGTTTACCGCCGAATACAAGCGGCGGCAGGCGCCGCCCGGTGTGAAGACGTCGAGCCGCAGCTTCGGCCGCGACCGGCGCTATCCGATCACGAACCGGTTCCGCGAGTAGCAACGGCTAGCAGTCCACCACGGACTGCTAAGGCGTGGGCCGCAGCTGTTCGGTCCACTTCCGGCTCCCGTCCCGTTGCGAACCGTCCATCGTCCCGATCATCGCCGTCGTGGCGAGGGTTCCGCCGTCAGTGCGGAACAGTCGATCCGGGCGCAGACCGGATCGGGCGCCGAGGTATCGCGCGGTGGTTGCAAGCACGCCGAGGCCGTATTTGATGCTGCGCCATATGTTGATAGACGAAGCGTCGGGGAAATAGCGGGCCGGACATGTGATCTCCGCGATCTCATATCCGTAGTAGATCAGCTGCAGCAGCATCTGATTGTCGAACACGAAGTCGTTCGAATTCTCTTCGAGCGGAAGCCTGAGCAGCACTTCGCGCGAGAACGCGCGGTAGCCGGTGTGATATTCGGTCAGCTTCTGCGTGACGCAGAGGTTCTGCACGAACGTCAACGCGCGGTTGGCGACGTACTTGTATACCGGCATCCGTCCGGCCAGCGCCCCCCGGCCGAGGACGCGCGATCCGAGGACGGCGTGATAGATGCCGGAACCGATCATTGCCGCCATGGCGGTGATCAGCTTGGGTGTGTATTGATAGTCCGGATGCAGCATGACCACGATGTCGGCGCCCAGCTCCAGCGCTGCGCGATAGCAGGTCTTCTGGTTCGCGCCATAGCCGGCATTGCGCGGATGCACGATGTGGCGGAGACGCAGCTCGCGCGCGATCGCGACGGTCGAATCCCTGCTTGCATCGTCGACGAGAAGAACTTCATCGACGATCTCGAACGGGATCTCGTCGTAGGTGCGCCGCAGGGTGCCGGCTGCGTTGTAGGCCGGCATGACGACGACGAGTTTTTTTCCCTGAAGCATGCGCGATCTCTCGCCGGCGATCGACGCGCCACGTTCGCGAATGCAGTCGCGGTGTGTCGGTCGCAGTCCGCCGCTGCCGGGAAGGCTGCGCCCGGACGAAGCGATTTCACCACAGATGACCGGATTCAGCCAAATCGCATGGCCATCCACAGGCTGCGCCCCGCGCACCCGCACCGCCAGGGGACCCTGGCCGCAGCTGCTGGACAGCGGGCGTGGGTTGGTGTAAATTCGGAACATGCAGCAGACCCAACAGAGCTCCGATCCGGCTCCGCATCGGCGCGTGGCCGCGCGGCGCTCCGAGGGCGTCCGCCGGCTGGTGTTCGAAGCGGCCCGGCGCGCCGAGGCGATGGGGTTGCTGGATGCGGAAGGGTCTCTCGGGGATGAAACGTTCGCGTTGAAGCAGCTGGCTGCGCGCGTGCGCCGGGCGGGCATTGCTGCCGCGGCGGCCGAGCGTCTGAACGATGTCGACCTGAACAACATCGAAGCGCCCGACGCCGCCGAGATTGCTCCGCTGCTCGAGATGGTGATCGCCGCGCTCGAAGCCTCTCCGGTTCCGAAATTCGAGTGGACGGGCCTCGGACGGGTCTTCGGCCCGGAGGAGCTCGCGCCGTTGATCAACGTCTCTGTCTCGAGCCTGAAACGCTACGTCTCGGGCGAGCGCGACACACCCGATCCGGTGGCTGCCCGGCTCCACTTCCTCGCCCTTGTCGTTGGCGATCTGGCGGGGTCGTACAACAACATCGGGGTCCGGCGGTGGTTCCAGCGCAAACGGACGCGGCTCGATGGTCGCGCGCCGCTGGCGCTCCTGAAGGGCAACTGGGATCCCGACGACGAGGCACCGAAGCGCATCCGGCAGCTCGCCGCGGAGCTCGTCTCGTTTTCCGCGACATGATCGGGTTTCGTCAGGTCGACCGGCGGTACCCGTTCCTGTGGGAGGACAACCGCCAGCCGGAGGGCCGCTGGCACGCGCACGGGGAAGGCCCGGCCCATTACATCGCCGATACGCCTGACGGAGCATGGGCCGAGTTTCTTCGTCATGAAGAAATCACGGATCCTGAAGACCTTCCGACGATTCGCCGTCAGCTCTGGGCAATCGATCTCGGCGACGAGCCGGCCCTGCCGGTGCGGCTGCCGGCGAAGGTGCTGCGCGGCGGACTGGACACCTATCCACGGTGCCAGCAGGAAGCCGCGGCGCTCCGCGCGGACGGGCACACGCGGATTGTGGCGCTGTCGGCCGCGCTGAAGCCGGGCGGTGCTCGCGGCCTCGTGGTGCACGAGGGCGTGCATTCGGCACAGCCGCGCGACGGCCTCGTCTTTGTGATCTTCGGTCCACCAACCGACTGCGTCGGCTGGATTGCTGCCCAGGCCGGTTGGCCCGATGCCGGTCTCCTCGAGCGTGTCAACTATTTCACAAGCGGCTCGAGCCCATAGCCGAGAGCCTGAAGCCCAGAGCCTGGTGAGGACCAAATAATGTTGTGCGCGCTTCTCGCGACCGCCGCGCTGGCCGCGATCGAAACCGATCTCCGCGCCGTCGCGGCCCTGGCTGGCGAGCCGAGCGTGGTCAGCGCCGGCGGGATCACGCGGCGCGACACGCCCCTCTCCACTCTCGAAAACCTATCGCCTTTTGATCCCGCCGCGCCGGCAACCCGCCTGGTGCTCATTGGCGGGCTCGATGGCCACGAGGCCACGGCGCGATCCGTCATCGAGGCCGTGCGATGGATCAAATCCGGCGCGCCGGCCGCGGTTCGTCGATCGTGGATCGTGAGTGCGCTGCCGTTCGCCCGTCCCGATGCGGATGCGCCGCCGCTGGCCTTCCCTCCCGAAAAGGGATTTTTCGACGACCCCCAGTCGCCGGAAAGCCGCTATGTGTGGCGGTGGCTGTCGTACCAGGCGCCCGACCATGTCGTCATCTTCGCGTCTCCCGGATCTCCGGCGGCGGCATCGTTGCGCGAGGCACTGTCTGCCGATCGGGCCGCCGGTCTCGGACCAGTGAGCGTGTCGGAGGCATCGACGGTCGCCGGCTTTCGCGCGACCCTGGCCGCCGCGGCTCGTGCGCGGTCGCGGCTGCACGATGCGGTGGCAAAGCGCGTCGCGCGGGAGCCGGCCTCGATCGCGCACCTGCTCGCGCGGCGCTATCCCGAAAACGCCGCCATCAGCTACATCCCGTCCGTTGCGTGGGTGAACACGCTCCGGCTCGCATCGATCACGAACGACGAGTCTCTGCGCGCACGCGTTCGCGAGCAGACCGCGCCGTGGACGAGCGGTCAGCGGGCGTTGTTTGCCGACCGGGTTCCACTGACCGCCGTCGGCGGCACGATGATCTTCGCGGATCTGGCCGCCGCCGGCATCGCGCCCGCACGAGCGCTCGCCGAACGGGGCCACGAGCTCGCCCGCGCGAAGAAGGCCGACGGCACGCTCGAGCACGGTCAGGGCTGGACCGACGACATGTTCATGGCGAGCAGCATCGTGTCGCGCATGACGCCCGGCGGAAGCGCAGCCATGCTGGTCGACTACGCGAACCGTCTGCAGCGTCCGGACGGGCTGTTCAATCACGCGACGAACGGTCCCGCTGCGTGGGGCCGCGGCAATGGCTTCGCCGCGCTCGGCCTGATGGAGGCGCTGACGACCATCCGGCCCGACGATCCGGAGCGACCGAAGCTGCTCGAGATCTTCCGTCGGCACATGAGCGCTGTGCGCAGTCACCAGGCGCCCGACGGCGCGTGGCGGCAGGTGATCGACGAGCCGGGGGCGTATCGCGAGGAGAGCGCGACGGCGATGCTGATGTCGGCGATGGCCCGCGGCGTCCGCCTCGGGTGGCTGGACCGCTCGTTCCTTCCGGCCGTCCGCCGTGCCTGGCGCGCGCTCGCGGCACACGTCGCCGAAGACGGCACCATCATCGACGTCTGCACGAGCACGGGTGCCGGTCCGACGCGCCGGTATTACCTCGATCGCGCAGCCATTACCGGCGCCGACGACCGCGGCGGGGCCATGGCCCTTTTGGCCGCCGTCGAGATATTGGAGCTGCAGCGAAGCGGCATACCGTTCGAGTCACAGCGTGCGCGCGTTCACGATCCCGCACATGGCCGCACATCTTTTTGACGGAACGCGGCTTGAGTGCAGACGTTGCGCAGTCTTGCAGTCGCGTCGACCGAGAAATACGGAAGGTTCCTTAACCACCGTTGAAACCGCCACCGTCCGCACGGACGACGGGAACAATCCCGTCCCCTCGTCGAGAATTGAATCTCCACATCGCTCCGCGTTCAGGGTGCGAATCTTGCCTTTCGGTGAGTATTACCGGGTTAATGGCGTCTGCTGAGTTGGATACTCCAACGTTTTCACGACCAGCCCCGTCGTCTCTGACGACAGGTCAACAGTTCCGCCTTCCCGCCTGACGGTTAATCAGGGTTCCCCATGTTTCGTCCGCAATCCGTCGTCCCGGTCGCATTGTCGCTCCTCGTGTCTGCATTGACCCTCAGCGTGCTCGTGCCGGAGCGGCCTCTTACGCTCAATGAGGAGGGCGAGGAACGTGGAGAAACGTTCGGCGCCGATGCCGTGCGCTACCGCATGATGAAGCTCACGGACAGGTTCGGCCGCATGCCCGCCAATGCCTATATCAGGGCGAAGGGGCACGTCGATCGGCTCCGATGGGGCGGTGCCGTGCGGCTCCTTGAATCTGCACCGGCCGAGCCGATCAGTGCCCAGATGTTTACGGCCTCAGCTCCTGCCGCACCGACGCCGGCCGCTGCCATCTCGCCGCTCGCCTGGCGGTGGCTCGGCCCGGGAAATGTCGGCGGTCGGATTCGGTCGCTCGTCATCAAGCCAAACGATGCGAACACGATGTTCGCGGGCAGCGTCGGCGGCGGAATCTGGAAAACGAGCAATGGCGGGGCGAGCTGGGCGCCGGTCGACGATTTTATGGCCGTGCTCTCGGTCGCGTCGCTGGCCATCAACCCGGTGACCCCCAGCGTGATGTACGCGGGCACGGGCGAAGGCTACGCGAACGGCGACTCCATTCGGGGCGCCGGGATTTTCAAAAGTACCGACGGGGGTACGACGTGGATCCAGCTGGCGTCGACGTCGGGCTCGTCGTTCTGGCAGGTGAACCGCCTTGCGGTATCGCCCGATGGACGCGTGCTGCTGGCGGCCACGCGATCAGGCCTGTTCCGCAGCACGAACGGCGGCGGCTCGTTTACGCAAGTCTCCGCTGCGGGCTTCGGCGACGTCGATTTTCATCCGACGGACAGCTCGAAAGCGATCGCGACGGGGTGGGGTGAGGCTGCCTGGTCGGTCGACGGCGGCCTGACGTGGCAGGCCGCGGCTGGAATCAGCGCGGGAGCCGGCCGCATTGAAGCGGCGTATTCGCGGAGCCAGCCCGATGTCGTGTACGCCTCGGCCGAGTTCAATGGCGGCACGGTTCTGCGCAGCGGCAACGGCGGCGCAACGTTTTTCGTCGTGTCCGGCGGCGGGCTGCTCGATTCCCAGGGCTGGTACGACAACGCCCTCTGGGTCAGCCCGATTGACAGCAATCACCTGATTCTTGGCGGCGCTCAGCTGCGCCAGAGCTTCGACGGGGGCACGAGCTGGGGCGGTTTCGACGCTTACATCCACGCCGACCATCATGTCGTCGTTGCTCACCCGTCGTACAACGGCACGACGAACCGGCGAGTGTTCTTCGGCGGCGACGGCGGCATCAGCGTCGCAGATGATCTCGCGGCCGTATCCACGACCGGCTTTCGATCGCTCAACAACAATCTGGGCGTGACGCAGTTCTACGGCGCTGCCGGCAATCCATCGTCCGGCGTCATCGTCGGCGGCACACAAGATCATGGGACGGTGGTGAGGAACCCGACGTCGGGCACCTCCTGGGTCCAGACGCTCGGCAGCGACGGCGGCTTCGTGGCCGCCGATCCAGACGACCGTTTGTATTTTTACGCTGAAACGATTTATCTGGGCGTCTACCGCAGCAGCGACGGCGGGAACAGCTGGACCTCTGTGGCATCCGGGATCAGCGATACAGGACGGAACTCGCTCTTCATCGCGCCGTTCGTTCTCGATCCAAACAATCCGAATCGGATGCTCGCCGGGGGCGCAAGCCTGTGGCGCAGCAACAACATCAAGGCGGGGGCGCCGGCCTGGTCGGCGATCACGGGCAGTTCATCCGAGGATGTCAGCGCGATTGCCGTCGCGCCCGGCAACTCCGACATCGTGTGGGTCGGGCGCGCTTACGGCAGCGTGTCGAAATCGACGAACGGCACGGCGGCGGCGCCGGTCTTCCGCGCGCAGGCAGCGCCCACGGCGGCGATGGTCACGCGGATTTCCATTCATCCGTTCGATCCGAACATCGTCTACGTGACGACGGGCGGCTTCGGGCCCGCGAACGTCCTGAAGACCACCGATGGAGGCGCGACGTGGAGCGCCGCGACCGGCAGCGGCACCACGAGCCTGCCGGAAGCGCCGGTCAACGATCTCGAGATCGACGCTGCCAATCCCGACAGGATCTATGCCGCCACCGAAGTTGGCGTGTTCACGAGCCCGGACGGCGGTGCGCACTGGGAACTGCCGCAGGATGGTCCGGCGAACGTCTGCGTCGACGAGCTGTTCTGGATGGGATCGACGCTGGTCGCGGCCACGCACGGACGCGGCATGTTCGCCGCGGAGACGAAAAGCGCCGGCACGCCGGCCGTGAGCATTTCGCCCACGACGGTCGATTTCGGGTCGCAGACGGTCGGCTCGACGAGCGCATCGCGACGCGCGATCGTGACCAACGTCGGCACGGCGCCGCTGACCGTTTCCACTATCGCGGTCGCCGGCGCGAATCCGAGCGACTGGACCGGCTTGACCGGGACATGCGCAGGCACGATTCCGGCCGGCAGTACCTGCTCGATAGACATTGCGTTTCAACCGCGATCCTCCGGAGCCCGCAGCGCCGATCTCGTTCTGACGACGAACGCTTCCACGTCGCCCGATCTGGTCCACCTGGCCGGCACGGGTGTGGCGGCCTTGCCCGGATCATCGCTGCCGTCGCCGTGGGTCTCCCGTGATATCGGCGCGACAGGTGTCGCCGGTGCGGCCGGGTCGGCAAACGGAGTCTTCACGATCGCCGGCGCCGGGGCGGACATCTGGAGCAGCGCCGATGCATTCCGATATGCGTACGTGCCGCTGGACGGCAATGGGTCGATCGTCGCGCGCGTCGCCGACGTGCAGAACGTGAACGCCTGGACGAAGGCCGGCGTCATGATCCGCCAGAGCGTCGACGCGAAGTCGGTTCACGCGTCGATGTTCGTCACGCCCGGGAAAGGCCTGTCCTTCCAGCGGCGAACGGCCGCCGGCGGGTTGAGCACCGCCACCACCGTGGCCGGCACAGCGCCGCGATGGGTCCGTCTCACACGAGCCGGCCAGCTGTTCACCGCTTCCGTGTCGGCAGACGGCAGCGCCTGGACGACAGTCGGCCAGGAGAGCATCGCGATGACGGGCCCGGTGCTGGCGGGTCTTGCGGTTTCGAGCCATGTGGTCTCACAGACCGCGACGGCGAAGATGGACCATGTCGCGGTGACGACGGCATCGACGCTCCCCGCCGGGTGGCAGAGCGCCGATGTCGGCGCAGTGGGAATCAAAGGCACCGCGGCATCGGGCGGCGGCCTCTTCACCGTGTCCGGATCGGGAGCGGACATCTGGAACACTGCCGACGCGTTTCAGTTCGTGCACCAGACCCTGACTGGCGACGGCCAACTCGTTGCGCGGGTGAGGAGCATCGAGAATACGCATCGATGGGCCAAGGCGGGCGTCATGATTCGGGCGAACCTGAACGCGAATGCGGCTTACGCGATGATGCTGGTGTCGGCCGGCTCAGGCAGTTCGTTCCAGTGGCGAACCGCCTCGGTTGGAATGTCGAGCAGCGTGAGCGGCGGCGCGGCGATCGTCGCGCCCGAGTGGCTGAAGATTGTTCGCGCCGGCAGCGCGCTCACCGGCTATCAGTCGATCGACGGCGTCACGTGGAAGTCCATCGGCAGTGCCAATGTGCCGATGGGCGCATCGGTCGCGATCGGCCTTGCGGTGACGAGTCACGACAATACGAGGCTCGCGAAGGGCGTGTTCGAATCGGTGGCAGTCAGCCGCTAGCCTAGCCGTTACCACAGAGGACGCGGAGGACGCGGAAGTGCAATCCTGCGGAAGGACGCTGCCCACACCGAGCCTCTTCGAGTGGGAAGCCAGCACGGATTTGTCCTCCTGTCTTCCGTGCCCTCCGTGGTTTCAGGACACCCCGGCAGCGTAGACGGCGGAACCGAGCAGGCCGGCCTCGGCATTCAGAATCACTTTCACAGGCATCTTGCTGAGCATCGCTTCGAGCGGGTCTTTGGCCCGGAACGCGCGCATGAACGTGCCCGTGATCAATGCCGGCAGGATCTTGGGCGCGATGCCGCCGCCGATGAACAGGCCGCCCGTGGCCACTGACCGCAGCGCCAGGTTGCCGGCCTCGGCGCCGTACGCCTCGACGAAGATGTCGAGCGCTTCCATGCAGCCGGTGCACCGGCGTTCGAACGCCGCGAGCGAGATTGCAGCCGGTGCATCGGGATCCTCGAGATTGATGTTTGCCGTGCACGCCTGCCGGTGTGTGACCGTGTGCACGTTGATCAACCCGCGGCCGGAGACGACGCGCTCGACTTCGACGCGGCCGAAGCGGGCGGTCAGGTCGCGCAGCAGGTGGATTTCGCGCTCGGTCCGCGCGGCAAAGTCCGCGTGCCCGGCCTCGGTCGGCGACGGGATGAAGCGGTCGTCGACATTGTGGAGCAGGGCTTCGCCCAGCCCGGTGCCGGCGGCGATCAACGCGATGTTGCCGCCGCGGAGCGGCTCGCCCTTCTGCAGGACGTGAGTTTCGGCTTCCCGCAGCACCGGGACCGCGTAGGCCATCGCCTGCAGATCGTTCAGAAGTTTCACGCGATCGAGCGAGAACGCCGACGCGACGCGGCGTGCATCGACGCGCCACGGCACGTTGGTCAGCTCTGCGGCCTCGTCGATCACCGGCCCGGCCACGCCGAAACAGGCGGCGTCGATCGGCGCCTGCTTCACTTCGCGGTCGTTGACGAACGCCGAGATCATCGCGGTGAGATCGTCGAACTCCAGCGTCGGGAAGGAGCGGATGACGATCGGTCGCGGGCGGGCGGGGACCGGCTCGAACAGGCCGAGCAGCGTTTTGGTTCCACCGATGTCGCCGGCAAGCAGCATAGACAATCCTAAGAGGATGATGAAAAACTTCACCGCGGAGGACAGGAGGACACGAGCAAGAGCTCAGTCTGTTTTCCGGAATCGATCTCCGCGTCCTCGTCTCCGTGGTTGGCCTTTCCTTGAAGCATCTCATTGATTCTTGACTTCAACGGCCATTCTCCTGCATGTTGAGGGCATTTCGGAGCTGATCGAACGCCACAGCCGCCACCAGCCGCGTTGCCGTTGTCTAAGCCGGAGAATCGCCAGCCGCTCGCCGGCCAGCTCGTCGTTTTTACAGGAAAGCTCAGTCTGCTCGGACGCCGCGACGCGCGCGCGCTCGTGGTGCACCTTGGCGGCGCGACTGCAGACGAAGTGAGCGCGCGCACGACCATGCTTGTGGTCGGCGCGGAAGGATTCGCCCCGCTGCCCGGCGCCGCCGGCCACGGTGAGCCGCGCGAGAAAAGCCACAAACTCAGGCGCGCCGAAGAATTGAACGCCGGACAGCTGCATCAGATCCGGATCATCACCGAAGAGGACTTCTGCCGGCTGGCCGGCGTGAAGAGCGTCGAGGCGCTGCGGCGGCAATACCATGCACTGCGGGACCTGGTGTCGCGGTATCCGTCCGTGCGCGAGCACCACATACGTTATCTCGTGAAATGCGGCGCTCTCGATCCGGTGCACCGCACCAACACCGATCTTCTGTTCGGCTTCGCCGACCTCGCGCTTGTCAAACAGCTGCACGAAGCCCTCGAGCAGGGTGCGACCTTCCGCAGCTTCGCGCAATCCATCGCGGCATCGCGGAACGGGCAGCTGCGGCTCGATTTTCGCCTCGACGCGCCACCCGCGAAAATCATCGCGCTCAGCGATCGGCCGCCGAAGCCGAGCGGCGGCGCCGTGCCGTCACCCGGCCCACACGGCACGACCCAGGCCGAAGCGCTCTTTCTGGCTGCCGCGGAGCTGGATACCGATACCGGGACGATCGAGCAGGCCGCGGCGACGTATCGCCGGGCGCTGGAGCTCGATCCCTATCTGACGCCTGCGATCATCAACCTCGCCAACATTCATTACGGCCGCAACGAGCTGGCCGAGGCGCAGGCGCTGTACGAGCGCGCTATCGGCCTCGAGCCGGATTTCTTCGAAGCGCACTTCAACCTGGGGAACATCTACCACGACCTCGGCCGCTTCGGCGAAGCGCAAACGTCCTATCGCCAGGCCCTTCGCCTGAACCCGGACTACGCCGACGCGCATTTCTACTTGGCGGTCACGTTCGAGAAGATGGGACGGTCGCCTGAGGCGCGGCCGCACTGGCGCGCCTATCAGCGACTCGCTCCTGACGGGGAGTGGGCCGAGCTCGCGAAGGAATTTTCGGAATAACAAAAGGACACAGAGGAGACAAAGGGCACAAAGCCAAGGCGAATCTCGGGTTTGACCTTTGTGTCTTGGTGTCGTTGGTGGGAGCCGCGGTCAGCAGGGATCAGCGATACCGCCCGGAGTGGTCTGGATGCAGAAGCGGCTTGCGAGCCGCCCCTGACAACTCAATAGCGGAATTCGTCTCAATAGCGGAATTCGTCCGGCGACCGCTTCTTCGGTGTACGGCGGAGCTTATAGAACGTGCAGTCCGGGCACCACGCTTCAGGATCGAAGCCGGTCGCGCCGGCGATCGGCAGCACGTCGCGATGACCGCAGCACTCCGGTCCCTCTTCAGGCGGCCGCCGCCAGCGACACGATTTGAATTTCACAACTGCGGGTGACTCAACTGAAGACTTCACCTGAGCCGTTTCGGCCAGGGGTGTTTGCGTGGTCTCGGGCATTCCTTCTCTCATTCTAGCGAGATGCCGACCGACTGCGCCAGCATCATCAGCGCGTGCCGCTCTTCGTGCGACACGAGCGTGATCGCCTGCCCGACCGCACCGGCGCGGCCGGTCCTGCCCACGCGGTGCACATACGTTTCGGGCGAGTCGGGGACTTGGTAGTTGATAACCGTATGAATCCTGTCGATGTCGAGTCCGCGTGCGGCGAGATCGGTCGCCACGAGAACTCGATATTTCCCGCCTTTGAATCCTTCGATGGCAATCCGGCGCTGATCCTGGCTGCGATCGGCATGCAGCGCCGCACACCGGATGCCGGCCGCCGCAAGCTTGCGCGCCAGGCGATCGGCGCCGTCTTTCGTGCGCATGAACACCAGCACGGGACCTTCGGGCCGCCGCAGGTGATCGATGAGCCACTCCACTTTGCCCGCCGCCGCAACCGGCTCCATGCGGTGCGTGATGCTCGTCGCCGGTGCGCTCCGCCGTCCGATCTGGAGGTACTTCGCGTCGCGCGTGATTTCGAGCGCATCACGCACCACTTCGTCGGGCATCGTCGCCGAGAAGAGCAGTGTCTGCCGGCCCGCTCCCGGGCTCGGAAGGGCCGCGATAATCCGGCGGACATCGGGCCAGAAGCCCATGTCCATCATCCGGTCGGCTTCGTCGAGCACGAGCAGCTCGATGCCGCCCAGGTCGGCGTTCTGCTGCCGCATGTGATCCATCAGACGGCCCGGCGTGGCCACGATGATGTCGACAGCGGCCTTGAGCGCCCGCTCCTGCGGTCCCATGTCCACGCCGCCGTACACAGCCGCGCTCGTCACGCCGGTGTGGTACGAGAGGCCATGGATGTCGTCTTCGATCTGGACGGCGAGCTCCCGGGTCGGCGCCAGGACCAGCACGCGAGACTTCGCCGCGCGCTCAGTCATATCGTCGACCGACGAGCCTCCAATCTTTAGGCCTGCCCGCTCGCGGGCGTCGCCACCCGCCGGCGACGAGAGCAACCTCTGCAGCATCGGCACGACGAACGCCGCAGTCTTGCCGGTACCCGTCTCCGCGCAGACAATCAAATCGTGGCCGCCCAGTGCGAGCGGGATCACCGCGGTCTGCACCGGCCGGGTGTTGACGTACCCGAGGTCGCGGATTCCCGCGAGAAGCGGGTCTCCCACGCCGAGCGCCGTAAAGGGAACGGGGCTCGTTTCGCACGGGAACGGTTCCAGCGCCGGTACGGATGGGCTCGGGTGCCGTGCTGCGTGAGTGTTCAGTTTCGTTCGAGGCCGGCGACTGCTGCTCCGGGAACGCCGCCGCGGGGAGCCAGGCCGATGGGATCGATCGGTTGTATTGGAATTCAATGGGGGTTCTTACTAGCGCGCTCTGAACGTGATGATCCCTCGGACCGGATCGTAGGGCGATACCCCGACCGTTACACGATCGCCTGGGACCACCTTGATGCGAAAACGTCGCATTCGACCGCTGAGCTGAGCCAGCACTTCATGACCAGCGTCACACTGCACGCGATACAGTCCGCCGCTGTGCACCGCGACAACGGTGCCTTGCATATCTATTAAATCGTCCTTACTCAACTGCTGACTGTCCTTCCTTTCAAACAATTATTATGCCACAGCCCTGGGTCCGCGTGGCCTGAGTTTTCTTCGTTTATCTCCGTTTCTGCGTTTCTCTGTGGTTTACCGTTCTCCCCATGCCCTTCGTTTCATCGACACCGGCGCAGCGCTGAGAACGGAGGAGACGCAGGAAACGGGATCACACAGAGAAACGGAGCAACGGAGAAGAACGGAGAAGACAGATCGGCTTCGTCCGGTCTCACAGTGCGCGCACGGCATCCTCGACCTGCTTTGCCAGCCCGGCGTAGTCATCACCGGTCAGACGCAGCGGCCGCCCGAACGCAACGCGAACGCGTCCGGGCCGTGCCATTCGCCACGACGGCGCCAGGACGTTCTCGAGTCCCTTCAGGCGTACCGGCACCACCGGGACACCGAGCCGCGCGGCAATCATGCCGATCCCCGGACGGAACCGATCGATCTCGCCTGATTGGCTGCGCTGTCCTTCGGGAAAGATGAGGATTGAGAAGCCATCGGCGAGCACTTCGCCGATGTACCGGAGCGTCTGCCGCGCACCGGCTTCGCGCTGCGGCAAAGGGAACGCGTTGAAAAACAGCGTGGCGAGATAGTAATTCAGGCTGTTCGTGAGCCACGCCACGCGTCCGTGCTGCGCCGGGTAGAAATGCGGTTGGAAGAATTCTTTCGCCATGGCCGTCGCCACCCGGTACCGGATCCGCGCGGGCAGAGCGGCGAGCACGACCGGCGCGTCCATGTGGCTCTGATGGTTCGCTGCAAACACAACGGGCGCGTCGATCGACGTGAGGTGTTCGAGCCCTTCGACGCGGAGCCATGCGAACGCGCGCGCCGGCGGCAGAATCCACGTCGGCAGGCTGACGCGGCGAATGGTCCGCGCGGGCCACGATCGGTTCCAAGCGGGAAAGTCGACCGGTTCGGCCGGAGGCGCGTCCGCCGTCGACGATCGTTGCACGAGTGCCTGCAGCTCGCCGAAAGTCCGCACTTCGGCAAAGGCCGATTCGTCAAGCCGCGTTTGAAACGCGTCCTCGAGTGCGACCATCAGCTCGACGCGATCGAGCGAGCTCAGGCCGAGCTCTTCGATCGTCGTGGCGGCGGTGACGTCGCCGCGGCCGGCGTGTTGCGCTATCAGCCGGGCGAACCGATCCGCGCCGGTGGCCGTGGCCGCCGGCGGCGCACCGGTCCTGACCCACTCCCGGATCGCCGTGCGCTGGAGCTTGCGGGTGCCTTCAGTGCGCGGCAGATCCGCGTGCGGCCAGAGCAGGGCACGCCGGATCCTCTGATGATCGCCGAGGCTGGCGTTCGCCTGGCGAACGACCTCGTCGAGCCCGGTCCCGGGCTCGAGTACCAGGACCGCGTGCACGCGCTCCTCCGATCCGATCGGCACGCCGACGACCGCCGCGTCCCGCACGCCGTCGATCTGGGTGAGCACGCGCTCGACGTCCTCCGGAAAGACATTCAGCCCTTCCGGCGTGACAATCATTTCCTTCTTGCGCCCGCGCACGTAGATCTGGCCGTCCGCCGCAATTTCACCGATATCGCCGGTGTGAAACCAGCCCTCTTCGAATGCGCGCGCGGTATCGGCCGCCGCCTGGTAATAGCCCTGGGTGACGTTTTCGCCGCGCACGAGGATCTCGCCGTCGGCGGCAATCTTCACCTCCACGCCGGCGATGGGTTTCCCGACCGATCCCTTCCTCGTGCTGAACGGATGATTCAAGGTGACGATCGGCGCAGTTTCGGTCAGGCCGTACCCCTGAATGACCGCGAACCCGAGCTCCTTCCAGAACGCTTCGAGCTCGGCGTCGAGCGGCGCGGCGCCAACGACGAACGCCCAGAACTTCAGGCCGAACAGGCGGTGCTCCCGGCGGTACCGCCACCACCGGAGGGCGACATGTTCCCCGATCGCGTGAACGCCATCCGGCGCGGCCCCCGTCCGGTGCAGGACGTGCTCACGGAGCACGTCGAGGATCTTCGGCACCGACACGAGCACGGAGACGCGCCGCCGTCTAATCTCGGTCACGATGTCGATCGGGTTATAGCCGCGCATGAACACGACGACGCCGGGCAGCATCGGCGGAACGAACGTGGCCATCGCCTGGCCGAACATGTGGCTGAGCGGCAGCAGATTCAGGAACCGTAAGGGAAAGAATGGCCGGCCCCACTTCCGATACTTGAGGATCTCCCGCTCGATCGGCACCGTGTTGGCGAGCACGTTGCGGTGAGTGATGACGACGCCTTTGGGTTCGGCGGTCGCGCCCGAGGTGAAGATGATCTCCGCAACATCGTCGCGTGCGATCGCGACGGCGGGCGGCGTGCCGTCGTGCCACTCGAGCTCGTCCAGTTTCCAGATCGGTGTGTCCATCGGCGGGAGCGGCGGAACATCCTGGCCGATCACCATCAGCTTCGCCGAAACAATGTGGCTGACGCGGACGAGAAACGCCGGCGACGCGCGATAATCGATCGGCACGACGACGATGCCGGCGAGCAGGCAGCCCCAAAATGCGACGATCCATTCAGGACGGTTCTCGCTCCAGATGACAATGTTGTCGCCCTTGCGCAGGCCGATCCCGCACAGACGAGCTGAGAATCCGCGCGCGGCGCGCCCGACGTCTTCGTAGCTGTAGCTGCGACTCCTGAACCCGTCGTCGTAGACGAGGAAGTCGCCGTGCGCGCGAGCGAGATCGCGAAAAAAGTCGATCAGCGTGTCACGGGCCACGAGTGAATTATGATATACGGCCGCGATGCGGATTTTTCTCACCGGCGCGACCGGCTACGTCGGCAGCGCCGTGTTCGACGCGCTGCTGCGCGGGAGTCATGACGTGACCGCGCTCGTGCGCAATCCCGAGAAGGCGCGGCTGATTGCGGAACGCGGCGGGCATCCGGTGACCGGTGACCTGGCCGAGCCCGATTCGTATCGAGAGGCCGCCGAAGGGCAGGACGGTTACATCCATGCGGCGTACGATTCGGCGTCCGGACGCGGACCGGTGATCGAGCAGACGGCGCTCGAAACGATCATTGCCGCAGCAAAACGGCCGCAGTCGGCGGACGCGCCGGTGACCCGATTCATCATCTATACGTCCGGGGTGTGGATTCTCGGGAGGTCGACGGAGCCGGCGACGGAAGAGACGCCGATCAATCCGATTGCCGCGGCATCGTTCAGGCCGGCACTGGAACGACTGGTGCTCGATGCCGGCGGCGACCACCTCCGCACGATAGTCGTGCGGCCTGGCGTCGTTTACGGCGGCGGCAACGGCATCGTCGGCGACCTGTTCAAGTCGGCAAGCAACGGGCTGGTCCGGGTCGTCGGAGACGGCAACAATCGCTGGCCGCTCGTCTACGAACGCGACCTGGCGGATTTATACGCGCGGCTCGCCGGCCGTGATGACGCCTCGGGTATCTATCATGCGAACGACGAAGGCGACGAGCGGGTGAACGACATTGTCGAGGCGATCGCGGCGCACGTGCCGGTGAAGCCGGACGTGCGGCACGTGCCGTTCGAGGAAGCGCGCAGCAAAATGGGGGCGTATGCCGAAGCGCTCGCGCTCGACCAGATCGTCAGGAGCCCTCGTGCGCGGGCGATGGGGTGGACGCCGTCGCTGCATTCGGTCAGCGGGAACGTGGCGCGGCTGCTCGAGGAATGGCGGACCTCACGGAATTAGGAATTTGGAATGCGTGAATGTGCGCCCTGGGTGTCGCTGGCGCAGCGAGTCCTAATTCCCCCGCTCCCGCGCCGCTTCGGCCTCGCGCGTCCGCTCAACAATGGATATCGGCGGCGTCGTGTCCTTGACGTCGACCGCCGAGGGCTTCGGTTCCGGCAGTTCACCAGCCACGACCACGTCGATCAAACCGTAGTCGAGCGCTTTCCTCGCATCGAGGTAGAAATCGTTGCGTTTCGTATCCTTGATGATTTGCCGCAGCGGCTTGCCTGACCGCGACGACAGGATCCGGTAAATCTGATCCTGCATCTGCTTGAGCCGTTCGAGGTGCTGGGCAGCGGCAGTCGTCGACTGCCATCCTGCCCACTTCGCCGGCTCGTGAATCATGATCCACGAGTGCGGGAATGCGAGCCGGCGACCGTCGCTCGCCGCCTGCAGCACGATCGACCCCATCGAATACGCCATTCCCTGCACGATGATCGTGACCTCGATGCCGCGGCTGATGATGTGGCGGATCGAATCGTGGATCGCGAGGCCGTCGGTGACGTTCCCGCCGGCGCTGTTGATATAAAGCGTGATCGGCCGGTTGTTGTCGTTCGCGAGCTCGCGCAGCCGCTCGATACAGGACCGCGCCGTGTCTTTCTCGATGTCGCCGATTAAATACACGTCGCGCAGCCGGTCGCTCGTTTCTTTACGCAGCTGCTGTCGAACCACGTCCACCAGTTCGGCAACCAGCCGGTCGCTCAGCTCACCCATGGGAAGATTATCGCACCGAGGGGAACCTCAGCCTTGCCCGCGATTGCTCAATGTTGCGTTCGTACGTCCGGCACCAGGTAAAAGGCGAGAGCCAGGATGAGATAGACCGACATCAACTGAAGGCCTTCGACCCAGTTGCTCTCGCCATCGATGACGACGATGACGGTGGCGAGCACGGACAGCGCAATGGCCGCAATCTCAAACGCGTTGAATAACAACGACATCGGTTGTCCGATGGCGACCGAGTAGAGCACGAGCGCCGGCGCGACGAACAGCGCGATCTGGGCGCTGCTGCCGACGGCAATCTCGACCGCCAGGGTCATCTCGTCGCGCCATGCGGCCACGACTGCCGAGTAGTGCTCCGCCGCGTTGCCGATGACCGCAATCACGATCACGCCCACGAAGAGCTCGGTGAAGCCGAACCGCGCGAGCGCTGGCTCCATCGCCCGCACCAGGATCTCCGCCTGGATGGTGGTCAGCACGGTGCCGAGGGCGAGGAGCGCGACAGCGACCCCCGCTGGAAGGAAGGCCGCTTCACTCCTCCCATGCGCCGGCCGGAACAGATCGCGATTCGCCGTGAAGGCATACAGCACGCTGCCGGCATACGCCGCGATCAGGATGAACGCGGTCCAGAAGCTGAGACGATCGAGCGCCGCCGGATGGGCGTCAAGGTTCCCGTACAGCGCCAGGTCGAACACCGCCGGCATCACCAGCGCGACCACAGCCAGGAAGAGCATGGCGGTCGTGTTGGTCGCCGCGGTCCGGTGAAATCTCTGGACTTGACGGCGGATTCCGCCCGTGAAAAACGAGAGTCCCAGCACGAGCAGCAGGTTGCCGACAATGCTGCCTGTGATCGACGCTTTCACGAGCGCGATGTGTTGGCTGTTCAGCGCGACGAGAGCAATGATGAGCTCGGCGGCGTTGCCGAACGTGGCATTCAGAAACCCGCCGAGCGCCGGGCCGGACCGCCGCGCGAGCTGCTCGGTCCCGAGGCCGATCACGCCGGCCAGCGGGATGAGCGAGATGGCCGCCGTGAAAAACACCCACGGTGACCCCGGGACGGTGGCCTCGAGCACCCACGTCACGGGCGCGGCGACAACGAGAACGTTGAGTCGGTTTTCAGTAAGCGCGCGGAGCATCGGTCGCCGGACAGTTCACGCCTTCAGCGCGGGGTCAACTCTCTCGATCGCAGAAAGCCTCGAGCAGGGTAATCAGCATCTTGAAATCCACCGGCTTCTGCAGGATGGCCGCCGGCGTGTCGCCGTCGAACGGACGCAAGTCACCGCCGGAGAGGACGATCGTCGGAATGTCCGCGAGCCGCGGATCGTTTTGCTGTTGCTGCCGGAATTTCCACCCATTCATCACCGGCATGGTCAGATCGAGCACGATGACGGAAGCCTGACCGCCTGACTTCAAGTATTCAAGAGCTTCCTGGCCGTTGGCGGCTGGAATGCCGACAAATCCTTCGTGGGCCAGTGCCTGAACGAGTCCCTCGCGGATGATTCGATGGTCCTCAACCACGAGCACTGCGCGCTTCACGCCGGTTCTGGACTGCAACCGGCGCGACCGACGACGTCGGCCGACTCGAAGCGTTTTCCAAGGAAAATCGACGATCTATAACGCTGAGCCGTGATCGCCCGCACGGACCGCCGACACGACCGGTAGAAGTTACACGATTACTAGGTTGTCCCCCAGAGGAGCATGGGAAGTCATGAGTTACGGGTTATGAGGTTATGAGTTGTGAGTTATGAGTGATCAGTCATGAGGCATGAGTAATCAGTCATGAAGTGCCGAAACTCAGCATTCGCAACTCACGACAATAACTCACCACTCGCCACGTCAAGACTCACAACTTGACTCTCCTCACTTCACCAACGACGAAGCCGCCGCGATGGCTTCCTCGAGCGTCGTCACCTTCCCGTCCAACTGCAGCTCGTACACGGCTCTCAGGACTTCACCGACGCGTGGTCCGGGTTGCAGCCCGAGCGCCAGCACGTGGCGGCCGAGCAGGATCGGTGCGGGCGGCCGATGCTCGACGCCGAGCGCCCGGACGCGATCGAGAAACCAGTCCATCGCGGTGCAATCGAAGGCGCCCGGCTGCCGTCCTTCGCAATCGGATTTCGCGACCCGGGCCAGCAGCTCGAGATCCACTTTCTGGGCGAGCCGCCTGAAGGCGCCGTCGCCGACTTCGTCGCGCACCTTGTGCCAGGATCCGGGCTTCAGATGCTGCGCCGTAATGCCGAGCACCTGGCGGCGCACGTCGTAGCCTTCGATCGAATGCACGTTCAGGCGGTCGAGCAGCGACGCCGCCGGGCCGACCCCCTGCTCTTCGTGGTCCATCGACCGGATTCGTCCATCGATGAGCGCGGTCGTCGCCGGCTTGCCGAGATCGTGGCAGAGCGCACCGAGCATGACCGTGAGCTGCTGCGGCCGCCGGAGATCGTCGACGCGCGTGCGCGCCCGATCGACCACCTGGAGCGTGTGGACCCAGACGTCGCCTTCCGGATGCCATTCCGGCTCCTGTGGACAGCCGGCGAGCGCCTGAAGCTCGGGGAAGAGCCGCGCGACGACCCCGAGATCCATCGCCAGGGCGAGCCCGATCGACGGCCGTAAGGCGAGAAGCAGCTTTTCGATTTCTCCCCAGACGCGCTCCGCCGGAAGATCGTCGAGCGGGATCGTGCGGCACAGCGCAGCGGTCCGGTCGTCCACGGTGAATCCGAACCGCGCGGCGAACTGCACCGCCCGGAGGACGCGCAGGCTGTCGTCGGGAAACGTTGCGGGGTCGACGGCGCGCAGGCGGCCCGCTGCGAGATCGCGCCGTCCGCCGAACGGGTCGAAGTACTCGCCCGTCAGCGGATCCCAGGAGATGGCGTTGATCGTGAAATCGCGGCGCCGCGCCGCCTCTTCGATCGACAAGTCGGGATCGCCCGTGACCACGAAGCCCCGATGGCCGCGGCCCGCCTTCGAATCACGACGCGGCAGCGACACATCGATCGCGCCAAGCTTGTAGACCTGGAAGCTCTCGCCGACGGCTTCGACCCGGCCGAACGATTCGAGGAGCGGCCGCAGGCGGTCTGCGGGGACGCCGAACACCTCGATATCGAGATTGGCCGAATCGCGGGCCAAGAATTGATCGCGTATCCACCCGCCGACCACGAGCGCCCGGCCGCCGGCATTGCGCACGGCCGTCGCGATGTCCCGGGCTGAAACTGAAGTTTGAATGCTCAAGGAGTGTTGACTTTGACCACCGGCCGCCGCCCAAACCGTTTCACGAAGCGGTCGCAGGCGCCGGGCGCCGCCGTATTGAGCCACACCAGCGCACGCGACCACGCATAGGGATACACTTCCGGCTCGGGCCGCTCGACTGCGCGTGCAATCGCGTCGGCGACGAAGGCCACGTCCTGCCGCGGACCGTGAGCGCGCGTCACGGCGGTACCGGTTTCGCGCGACATCACATCGAAGAACTCGGTGTCGGTGGAGACCGGATACACGACGCTGACATGAATGTTCGAGCCGGCCAGCTCGGCGCGAAGGCATTCGGCGAGCCCGACCTGGGCGAACTTCGTGGCGGCATAAGCCCCCATGTACGGCACGCCGCGCTTGCCCACGATCGACGAAACGATGATCACGTGGCCCTGATTCTGTCGGCGGAAGAGAGGCAGCACCGCATGCACCGCGTGGTAGGTGCCCATGTAATTGACGGCGACGAGCCTCTGCATCTGATCTGGGGTGATGTCGTCGATCGCGCCGGCGACGGCGAATCCGGCGTTGCACAGCATCACGTCGATCCGGCCGAAGCGCTCGACCGCGGCCGTCACGAACCGCCGCACGTCCTCTGCGCGCGTGACGTCGGCCACGACCGGCAGCGCCTCTCCGCCGGCGGCGCGGACGTCGGCCGCGGCCGTCTCGAGGCGATCCGCGCGGCGCGCGCACAGGACGAGGGCGGCGCCGTCGCGCGCGAGGCGCACCGCTGTGGCCCGGCCAATGCCGGCCGAAGCCCCGGTGATGGCGACGACACGCTGTGCCATTGCGGCAGGATAGCATCGCTCTGGCTCTCGGCTCTGGGCTCCAGGCTTTTGGCTCGCGGCTCCAGGCGTGGGTTCATCGGGGAGAGACGAGTGACGGACCCGGGACGCAGTAGGGACGGACCCGGGACGCAGGAGGGACGGACCCGGGACGCAGTGGGGACGGACCCGGGACGCAGGAGGGACGGACCCGGGACGCAGTGGGGACGGACCCGGGACGCAGGAGGGACGGACCCGGGACGGAGACCGGACACTACGGTTTGCCGTCCTTTAACTGCGAATACACCATGCTGACAAACCGGTCGGCGCTCGTTCCGGCGCCGCCCACAGGCAAGAGTCCGCCCGGCACCTTCGCATCGTAGGGGCTCGTCACCTTCGCGGCCAGGACGTCCTGCAGCGTCCTGCCCTGAGCGATCAGCTGCCGGACGCTGGTCTGCACGTCGAGGATCATGTCGCGATACGGAACCATGTCGGCCCGGTTGATGTAGGTCCCGTGGCCGGGGATCAGCTTCGTATCCGGCCCGGCAATCTTCATCGTCAGCTCGAGCCCATCCAGCGCGCCCTTCAACGACCCACCATTATTGGTGTCGATGAACGGGTAGCCGAAGTTGCGGTAGAAGTCGCCGATCATGATGACATCCGCGTTCACGAACCTCACGATCGTGTCGCCACCGGTATGGGCGGCGCGGACCGGAATCAACTCGACGGTCTCACCGTTCATCCGGAACCTCACCGGCTCGCCCATTCCATAGGTCACGACCGGAAGTCTGGCCGGATCCCTGGCGGACGCCGGTGCTGTCGGCGCTGGTGGGCGCATCATCCCTTCGCGCAGCTCCTCCCGCGCGAGCAGTACGGCGCCAAGTTTCGCGAACGTCGCGTTCCCCGCCGTGTGGTCGCCGTGGATGTGCGTGTTGACCAGGAAGCGGATGGGACCGGGATCGATGCGCCTGACGGCCGCGAGCACCTTGTCGCCAATCTGCGCGTACTGCGAATCGACCATGAAGATCCCGTCGGGACCGGCGAGCACGCCGATCCGTCCGCCCGCGCCGTCCGGGTGCCCCGGATCGACGCCTTCCGACCCGGAGAGCATGTACAGATTCGGCGCGACTCTGTCAGTCTTGATTTCGATCCTGTCGTACTGGATTCCTCCCTGCGCCCAGGCGCTCGCGGGCAGGCCCGCGGCGACTAACGACGCGAGGAGCAGCTGAGTGGTTCGGCTCATTGATCGCGCTCCCGCTAAAGCTAGCAGCCCGTGGTGGAAACCCCGCATGCCTTGGGCCGGCGATGCAACGCCCCCCGCGGTGCGCCGCGGGCGTTTAACCCCGGTCCCCGAGGGGCAAACCCGGTCGTAATTCTT
>JBKPAI010000081.1:0-9799 GCA_046726355.1 Acidobacteriota bacterium
CGTTCCCGCGTCAGGCCCCCCTCACGTTTGCAGCGCCAGGCTCCCAGCACGTTGCCGCGTCCGGCTCCCAGCACGTTGCAGCGCCAGGCTCCCAGCACGTTGCAGCGCCAGGCTCCCAGCACGTTGCAGCGCCAGGCTCCCAGCACGTTGCAGCGTCCGGCTCCCAGCACGTTGCAGCGTCCGGCTCCCAGCACGTTGCAGCGCCAGGCTCCCAGCACGTTGCAGCGCCCGGCTCCCAGCACGTTGCAGCGCCAGGCTCCCAGCACGTTGCAGCGTCAGGCTCCCAGCACGTTGCAGCGCCAGGCTCCCAGCACGTTGCAGCGTCAGGCTCCCAGCGTAAGATCTCCGCAGGGATGTTTGATCTTCTCGCGACTCTCAAGGACCGCTTCGGTCACGGTTCGTTTCGCTCCGGTCAGGAGGAGCTCGTGCGCGCCGTACTGGACGGCCACGATGTGCTCGCGGTGATGCCGACCGGGTCCGGCAAGTCGCTCGGCTTTCAGCTCCCGGCCATGCTGCTGCCAGGCACAACGCTCGTGGTGTCTCCGTTGATTTCGCTGATGAAGGATCAGGTTGATGATCTGAACCGGCGAGGGATTCGCGCTGCCGCGATCAACTCCGGGCTCTCGAACGAGGCGCGCCGCGACGCTCTGAGAGCCGCCCGGACAGGAGCGCTTCGGCTGCTGTACGTCGCGCCGGAACGGTTCGCGTCCGACGCGTTCATCCGTGTTCTCGCCGAGTTGTCCGTTGCGAGGTTCGTCATCGACGAGGCCCACTGTGTGTCGGAGTGGGGACACGATTTCCGGCCCGATTATCGCCGTCTGGCAGCGGCTGCCGCGGTCTGTCGCCGCAGCGACGGACAGACGGGCCGGCCGCCGATGGCCGCGTTCACGGCAACAGCAACGCCGGAAGTCCGCGACGACATCGTTGATCTGCTCGGCCTCGCCGCGCCGCGCATCGTTGTCGCCGGGTTCGATCGGCCCAATATCGAGCTGCGCGTGCGGCCGGTCGACAGCGAATCGGAGAAGCACCAGATCCTGCCGCAGATCGTCGGTGCGCGGCGAGCGCTCGTGTACGCGGCGACGCGGCGCAACGCGGAAGCCGCGGCCGGAACCTTACAGCAGGCCGGCGTCGCGGCCGCGGCCTATCATGCCGGCCTGAGCGATGCCGAACGCAGCCGCGTCCAGGACGAGTTCGCGGCGGGACGTGTGCGCGTGGTGTGCGCCACGAATGCGTTCGGGATGGGCATCGATCGACCCGACGTCGAGGCGGTGATTCATTTCGACATCCCCGGATCGCTCGAGGCGTACTACCAGGAGATGGGCCGCGCCGGCCGCGACGGACGGCGGGCGATCGCGACGCTGCTGTGGCACTACGCAGATGTGAAGACGCGCGAGTTCCTGATCGATCGGCCGCGCGATCCGGTTTCCCGCCGGCCGGCGATCCCGGTCGATCCGGCCGAGGTCGCGCGGCGAAAGGAGATCGAGCACAAGAAGCTGCGCCGCATGGTTGCCTACGCGAACGCTGCCGGCTGCCTGCGGGCGACGATTTTGCGCTATTTCAGCGATCCGGCGGCGCGCGAACCGTGCGGGTCGTGCGGTAACTGCGATCGGCGCGCGCCGGTCGGCGCTGCCGACCGATTGCTGCTCCGCAAAATTCTGTCGGGCATCGCTCGGGCGCGCGAGCGCTATGGACGGAGGAAGATCACGGCGATGCTCGTCGGCGATCTGGAGGCCCTGCCCGAGCCGTTGACGCGCCTGTCGACAACAGGCCTGCTGCGGGACCAGCCGCCCGGGAACATCGAACGGTGGATCGACGCGGCGGCCGCAGCCGGCCTGATTCAGGCATCGAATGACCAGTATCGAACACTGAGTCTGACACCGCTCGGCCGCGAGGTCATGGCCGGCCGCATCGAAGAAGTCAGGATGGCTGTTCCAGTGTTCCGTGAGCCGCGAGCGGGCCGGCGGCGGCGCAGGAGAAAAATGCGCTTTTAGGACGGAGCGTGTCTGACTGATGCCGGATCGCACGGCGGAGGACGCTGAGGGTCAATCCTGCTCTTCGAGGTGCCCAGGCCATCCCGAGCGCAGTCGAAGGGAGAAACCAACAGGCTTTTGCCTCCGTGGTGGGAACGTCATCGGACATACAGCTACATCCTGGACGCAGTATCGCCGAGCCGCGTCCGCTGTCTGCTGTTCGCCTGACCGGCGTCCTGCTCACCCCGTGCGATGGCCGAGAGCAGCTCCTCGACCGTCGTCGTGGCGACGGGCTTGGTGAGGTGCGTGTCGAACCCCGCCTCCCGCGCGCGGCGGCGGTCTTCGGCCTGTCCCCATCCGGTGACCGCCGCGAGGTGCACGCTGCGCAACGCCGGCCGGCGGCGCAGTTCCTGCGCCACGGCATACCCGTTCATGATCGGCAGGCCGATGTCCAGCAGAATGACGTCCGGTACGAACGTCTCCGCGACCTGCAGAGCGCTCGGCCCGTCGTGCGCCAGCTCCGTAGTGTGGCCCAGGCCGGACACCAGCGCCCCGAGCATCTCGGCGGCGTCGACGTTGTCGTCGACGATCTCGACCCGTAAATGCCGGTTGGCCTGGGCATCAAGGCCGCGCTCGGCCTCGCCAGCCGGCGTGTCGCGCGCCACCGTGGTCGGCAGCCGGATTTCGACCTCAGTCCCTTTGCCGACGCCTGCGCTGCGCACCTCGATCCTGCCGTCGTGCATTTCGGTGAGCCGGTGCGCGAGCGTCAATCCGATGCCGAGGCCGCCCGTCGATCGCTCGAGATTATTGCCTTCCTGGTGAAACATCTCGAACAGGTGCGGCAACGCGTCCGGTGCGATGCCAACGCCGCTGTCGCGGACGCGCACGATCGCTTCGTGATCGCCGGCCGCCGCAGTGAAAGAGATGCGTCCGCCGCGCGGCGTAAACTTCACGGCGTTGTTCAGGACGTTCGCGAACACCTGGATGAGACGGGCGGCGTCCCCGTCGATCCAGACCGTTGGCGGCGGCAGTTCGACGTCCAGCTGGTGGTCCGACGCGTGCGCGAGCGGCGAGGCGCCCTGGACGGCGACCTCCATCAACTCGGCCAGCCGCACCGGCGCGCGCCGGAGTCGAATCTTGTTCGTGGTGATGCGCGAGGCGTCGAGCAGATCGTCCACCAGCCGCACCAGCTGTGTCACTTGCCGCTCGATGACGTCGCGCGCGTGTTCCAACTCTGACGCCGGCACTTCCGCTTTGAGGCCGTCCAGGGCGAATCGAATCGGCGCCAGCGGATTGCGCAGCTCGTGCGCGAGCGTGGCCAGGAACTCGTCCTTGCGCTGGTTCGTTTCGACCAGCGCCTGCTGCGCACGTCTCAGCTCGTCGATGTCGGTCGCAGCACCGATCCAGCAGGCGGGTGTCCCGTCACTGTTAAGGACGGCTGCCCGCTGGACGCAGAACCACCGGTAATCGCCATCGTGGCGCCGCAGCCTGAACTCGTCGGACACGAAGCGCCGCGATGCCTGCACGCTGTCTCTGAAAGTGACGGCACGCAGCCGATCGTCGGGATGGACAGCCTCGCGCCAGTCCTCGAGGCCCACGGTCTCCCATCCGAGGTAATCGCGAAGCCGTTGGTTCAGATAGGTGATCGAACCGTCCGGGGCGACCTGCCAAATCATGGCCGGCGTGGCTTCGGCGAGCTGCCGGAACTGGCTTTCGCTCGCGCGCAGCGCCTGTTCGATCTGCTTCTGCTCGGTGACGTCACGATTTGCCTGGAGAACGCGAATCGTGCCGCCGGCGGTTTGAAACGCCACCATGCGCGTGTCGACGATGATCTGGCGATCATCCTTCGTCGTATGCGTGACCGTGCCTTCCCACCGCCCGCTGTCGCGCAGTGCCGCCAGGACGTCGTCGCGGCGCGGGAAAGACGTGACAAGCAGTTCGTGAATGCGTCTGCCGATCGCCTCGGTGCGTTTGAACCCGTACAACTGCTCAGCGGCGGTATTGCAGTACGTAATCTCGCCGTTCTCCAAGTTCCAGACGAGCACGGGGTCGTAGGCTTCGTCGAGCAGCGCTGCCTGTTCGTTCAGCTCCTGCACCCGTCTGGGGCGTGCGTCGCGTTCGTCACGTTCCACGGACAGCGCTGCAGTCCGCTGCTCCATCCGCCGTTCGATCTCTCCGCTCGGGACGGTCGTCCCGAGCTCGCGATAGACCGCGTACCCGATTCCGCTCACCAGGATCAAGCCGACGAGCCCTCCTACGAGCACAACAGCGGTCGTCGTCCGACGCGCCCCGTCGCTTTCGAGGTTGCGTTCCATCATCAGCCGATCTTCCTCGGCCTGCATCCGTCGAATCGCAGCCCGCGCCGCATTGCCAAGGCGATTGTTCTCGCGCACCACCCGGATGTCGGGGATCGCGCCCGTGTTCTTGCGCGACGCGACCAGGGCATCAGCGAACTCGAGGGCGCTGTCGATCTGTGGTTCGAGCGCGTCGACTGTTGCCGCTCGGAGTGGGCCGGCCGTCAGCCGGCGCAGCGTGGCCATGTCCTGAGGGAGCAGCTCCCGTCCGGCAGCAAGCGTCTCCAGAAAGTGGTCTTCGCCGGTGAGCGAAAAGCCGCGCGCGCCGCGCTGGACGTCGATCAGATGTCGAATCGTGTTATCCAGCGCCTGCTTGACCGCACGGGTCTGCCGCATGTGGTCCGCATCGCGGTCCGCCTGTCTCGCGCCAATCCACAACACGATGCCCATGCCACTGGTCAGAAGCACGGCGACGGTCAGGATCCACAGGAATCGGCGACGAGAGGTACGTTTGATTGCTGCCGCCAGTGTGACGTCAGGCGCCATAGGACATCCCATATCGTGATCGTCGCGAAAACCGACGGTTTGCGACGACTCGAATCAAACAGCGGGACGTGCATCGATCAGGCCGGTGCCTGCCTTCGGTTATAGATGTCCATTGCCCTGTAATGCGAGCGTAGTGAAAACGGACAGATGTTGCGGTGAAGCTATCAGATCGAGATTTTTACGGCAAACAGAGCCGTTCAGATGCGCCGACCAGCCGAGGTGAAACGCGTTCCACCAACATCGCAGGGCTGCGGCTGATGGTAGTACTTGGAACGAGCTCGTAGACTTCATGTTCCTCGGGAGGCGCCGCACTGATGTCACTGACAGTTGCGCGGATCTTCGGCCTGTGCGGTTCGCTCCTGGCTCTTCCTTTTGAGTCCGCGGCGCAGAGTTCGAATCAGCCCCCGCCTCCACCTCCTGCCTTTGCCGAGACGGTGGAAGTCGTGGCGACTCGGATTCCCGAGGCTCCGCACGACGTGCCGGCGTCCGTCGAGGTCCTGACGGGCGCCGATCTGCACAATCTCGGCGCCGCAACGCTGCGCGACGCGCTCGCATTGGCCGCGGGCGTCGAGATCGCACCGGGCGGGGACGCAGGGCCCGCCGGCTCAGTCCCCGAGTTCTGGGGGCTGCGCGAGTTCGACGCTTTTCTTCTCGTGGTCGACGACGTGCCGTGGGGCGGGGCGTTCAATCCAGCGCTGACGTCGCTGAGCCTGCGCGATGTGGAACGCGTCGAGATTCTCCGTGGCGCTGCGCCCGTCACGTTCGGTGCGACGTCGTTTGTCGGCGTGATCCATGTCGTCCACAAGCCGACTGCGGCCCGCAGGAGTTACGCGAGCGCACAGGTTGGCCGCTACAAGAGCGGCGGGGGCGGGGTCGATCTGGCTCTGCCGGACTGGGGCTCGTGGCAGTCGCGTCTCACCGCTGACGCCGAGCGGCAGGGATTCAAGGACGATCGCACGTCCTATGCGCGCGCACACGCGCTCTATCGAGGATCGAAAAGCGGCGGCGATCGGCGGACCTGGGTGACAGTCGACTTCCTGTCGCTGGCGCAGGACCCCGCGAGCCCGCATCCCCGCCAGGGCGGCGGGCTGTCGCCGAACGTGCCGCTTGATGCAAACTACAATCCCGACAACGCGTTTCTGGACGAGACGCGCCTCGCGTCTTCCATCGGAACAGAACGGCCCATCCTCCAGCACGCGCGGTGGACGACGATCGCGTCGTATACGCACTCGGGACAGCGCCTCTTTCGTGGATTCCTCACCGATATCGCGAACACGCGGAACAACGCCACCGGATTCCGCGAGAACATCGACGTGAACGATGTCTACGCCGACTCGCACGTCACGTTTCCGGAGCGGGCGGGCGTCCGCATCATCGCCGGCGGCGATCTGCTGTTCGGGAACGGAGAAGGACGCGGCGCGACATTTCTTTACACCGTGCCGCTCAACGCGTCGGCGCCGACGGCCGTGGTCGAGCCGACCGATCTGAACCTCGATGCCGAAAGCCGCCGGACCTTTGTCGGCGGCTACGTGCTGGCGGAGCTGAATCCGGCGCCTCGCGTGCGAATATCGAGCGGCATCCGATTGAATGCGACCGTCGAGCGGCGCGGCGAAGGGCAGAGCACGACACATGCGAGGCCGAGCGGCTCGATTGGCGCCACCGTCACGTTGTGGCAGCAGGGCGTCAACCACGCGAAGCTGTTCGGCAACTATCGCAATACGTTCAAGCCTGCCGCGTTCGATTTCTCGCTCGTCGAGAACGAAGGCGTGCTCGATCCGGAGACGTCCGGCAGCGTCGAGGGCGGGCTGAAGGCGCGGACCGCCTCCGGCCGGATCGACGTCGAAGCCTCGGCGTTCCGCATGGAGCTCACCAATCTCGTCACGCCCACGGTCATCAATGGCCTCCCGGCGCTGATCAACTCCGGTGAGACGCGCTTTCAGGGGTTCGAGGTGGCGGCGGCCGGCCGCGCGCCGCATGCGGTGTCGGGCCGGTTCACCTACAGTTTCCATGATGGAAAGTTCGTCGATTTCGTGCAGGCCTTCGATGGAGTGCCGACGCAGCTCGCCGGCAAGCGCTTCGAGATGTCGGCGCGGCACCTGCTGTCCGCGGGCGTGGTCGTTGCGCCCGAAACCGGCGCGTTCGGCGACATCATCATCAAGTACGCGGGCGACCGGTACCTGAACAAGCGCAATACGGCGCTGGCCCAGCCGTTTACCACCGTGGATATCGGCGGCGGCTACCGCGTCGGGCCGTACGAGATCCGCGGCGACGGTCGCAACCTGACAGACAAACGCGATCCGATCGCCGAGAGCGAGCTCGGCGACGCGCAGTACTATCGGCTGTTTCCCCGGATGTTCCGCCTGAGCATCGGCGTGCGGTTTTGACGGTTCGGGTCGAGTGGGTCGTGTGGGTCGAGTGGGTCGGGTGGGTCGAGTGGGTCGGATGGGGCGGGTAAGGCAGGTCGTGCTTCGAGCGCCTCGATAAATGCCCAGCACTTTGCAGCGCCAGCCCCCAGCACCATGCAGCGCCAGCCCCCCAGCACCTTACAGCGCCAGCCCCCTACGTTGGGGCGCCAGCACCCCAGCACGGCGATAGCGCCGGTTACTCCGGTACGTCGGTTGCTGCTTGGCAGGCATGAACAATCACGGAAGAGTTCCGGATGGCGTGTTCGGCCCAGGTGCAGTTTCGCTGCCGCTTTCGATCAACGGCCGCACGGTCACGGTTCTCGTCGACCCGACGGCGACGCTCGCCGAAGTGCTGCGCTACGGGCTCGGACTCACCGGCACGAAGATCGGCTGCGATCGCGGCGCCTGTTCGGCCTGCACGGTGTGGCTTGACGGAGAGGTCGCCGCGAGCTGCATGACGCTCGCCTTCGATGCGCGCGGAAGAGACGTGACAACGATCGAAGGCCTTGGCCGGGCCGATGCCCTCCATCCCGTTCAACAAGCATTTGTGGAGCACGACGCCATGCAGTGCGGGTTCTGTACTCCGGGCATGGTGATGAGTTGTGCCGCGCTCGTTGACCACAATCCGCGGTGCACGATCGACGATGTCAAGGCGGCTGTGAGCGGACACCTGTGTCGATGCGGCGCGTACCCGAACATCTTTTCCGCCACGATGGCGGCTGCGGCCAGGAGTCTGTCGGCGAAATAAGAGATTTGCCACCCGGGACATCTGAATTTGGAATTGGAATTCAGAATTTGGAATTCGTTCACGCGATTCGTTCACGCATTCCTAATTCCTCATTCCGAGCGTCCACCGTGGTGTGAGCATGACCATTCAGGAGAGATGATGAGCACCCAGGCACCGCCCAAAGAGCGAACGGCGCCGGACACTGCGCCCTCTGAAGCGCCCGCCAGCAGGATTCCTGCGCGCTCGCAGCCGATGTCGTACGGCATTGTCGGCGAACAGTTGCAGCAGGTGACACGGCAGGTGCCCGTCGACGAGCCGCCGCCTCTTCCCGAAAACGAGAAGCTGAAGGTCATCGGGCGGCCCATTCCGCGGTCCGACGCCGTCCAGAAGGTCACCGGGGCCGCGCGATATACGTTCGATGTCCACCTGCCGGGCATGTTGTATGCGCGGCGCGTGGTGAGCACGGTTCCGCACGCACGGATCGTCTCGATCGATACGTCCGAGGCGGAGCGATATCCCGGTGTCCGCGCCGTGCACGTACTCGAGCGCCAGCTGCTGCAGGCACAGCTGCGCGATGCGGGCGCCGAGGCCGGGAGCCGCTATCCAACGGTGCGCTACACCGGCCAGCCTCTGGCCGGCGTTGCCGCGGTTTCCCAGCGAGCCGCCGACGAAGCCGCGAGGCTCGTGAACGTGAGGTACGAGCGGCTGCCACATGTGACGACGCTCGACGAAGCGATGCAGGAGGGAGCGCCGGCCGTATTTCCAGGTCCGACCGAGCAGCCCGCGACTGCCGGTGGCGGCGGCGCCGCTCCGGGGTTGCCGCAGCGCGGAAACGTGCGCGGCCCGGATCGCGGTCAGCTCTTCGGCCTGCCGCGAGGTGACGCCGCCAGGGGCCTGGCCGAAGCCGACGTGGTGGTCGAGGGTGAGTACCGGACGCAGGTTCAGACGCACGTCCCGATGGAAACGCACGGCATCGTGGCCGACTGGCGCGACGACGGGCTGACGCTGTACGCGTCGACGCAGTTCACGACCAGCGTGCGCGACGAAGCGGCAGAGCTGTTCAACCTGCCGAAGAACCGCGTGCGTGTCATCAGCGACTTCACCGGCGGCGGCTTCGGCGCGAAGTACGGCATCGGCAACTTCGGCGTGCTCGCGATCAATCTCTCGCGCAAGGCGCGCGCGCCCGTGCGGTTGATGCTGGACCGGCGCGAAGAGCACGTGGCGGTCGGAAATCGTCCCGCGACGCTCCAGCGCGTGAAAATCGGCGCCAGGCGTGACGGCACGCTGACCGGCATGATGGTGGAGAGCTACGGGACCGGCGGCGTGGCGGCGGGCGCGGGCATCGGCTTCTGTCACGCCATGATGTACCCGTGTCCGAACGTGACCGTAGAACAGCACGACGTGTTCACCAATGCCGGTCCCTGCGCGGCCTTCCGCGCCCCCGGTCAGGTGCAGGGGATTTTCGCGCTCGAGCAGTCGCTCGACGAGCTCGCCGAGCGGCTCGGCGTGGACCCGATCGCGCTGCGTGAGGCGATCGATACGAGCGGATCGGACGATTCGAAGGCGCGCCGCGCCGAGCGGCGGATCGGCGCGGAGAAGATCCGCTGGAGGTCGCGGCGCCCGGCCAACTCGGATAAGGGTCCGATCAAGCGCGGCCTTGGCATGGCGCAGTCGCAGTGGGTCTCGGTGATTTACCCGCCGACCGCGTGCGAGGTGCGAATCAACGGCGACGGGTCGGTCGAGGCGTTCTCGGCGGCGCAGGATATCGGGACGGGAACGCGCACCGTCTTTGCGCAGGTGGTGGCCGAAGAACTGGGTCTCGGCGCCGACCAGGTCATCGCGCATATCGGCGACACG
>JBKPAI010000082.1:0-34577 GCA_046726355.1 Acidobacteriota bacterium
CGCGGCGGCTGCTGCTGAGCGCGGCCGTTGCCGCCGCGCGCCCGCGCGGGCGCCGCCGGCCGCGGCGCACCGAAAACCGAGGCGGCCGCGGACTCTGCGCCCGGATCGTTCATCGTCGGCGGCTGCCGCCGCGCAACGGCAGGACGCCGCGGCGGCGGCGGTTCCTCAGACAGGACCGGACGCAGCCACCACAGATAGCGGACGATCTCCTCGTCTACGCGCTCCTTCATCGCCTGAAACAGCGCGAAGCTCTCTTTCTTGTATTCGATCAGCGGGTCGCGCTGACCGTAGCCGCGCAGGCCGATGCCTTCCTTCAGATGATCGAGGCTGTAGAGATGGTCCTTCCACTGCTGATCGACAATCTGCAGCATGATGTCGCGTTCGACCCGCTGCAGGACCTCGCGGCCGACCAGCTTTTCCTTTTCCTCGTACGAGCGGACGATCTGCTCCCACAGCTCGTCGCGGATCTCGTCGGCCGTGCGATCGCTGAAATCCATCGCGCCGGTCTCGATCCCGAACAGCCGGCCGGCCTCGCGCTTCAGCGCGTCCAGATCCCACTCCTCGAAGTCCGCCTGCCGCGGCGCATAGGTTTCGACGACCGAATCGAGGATCTCCTCGCCCAGCGTCATCAGGTAGGCGCGCGTGTCGAGCACTTCCTCGTTGCCGTCTTCGTCGGTCAGCCGGATCTGGCCTTCGAGAATCTGCCGCCGCAGCGCGTACACGTTCTCGCGCTGCTTGTTCATCACATCGTCGTACTCGAGGAGGTGTTTGCGGACGGAGAAGTTCTGCGACTCGACCTGCTTCTGCGCGCGCTCGATGGCGCGCGTGACCATCCCGTGCTCGATCGGCACACCTTCTTCCATGCCGAGCCGCTGCATCAGGCCGGAGATCCGGTCCGAGCCGAAGATGCGCATCAAGTCGTCCTCGAGCGACAGGTAGAAGCGCGAGGACCCGGGATCGCCCTGCCGGCCGGCGCGGCCGCGCAGCTGGTTGTCGATCCGGCGCGCTTCGTGACGCTCGGTCGCCAGAATGTGCAGGCCGCCGAGGCCGACTACTGTCTCATGCTCCGCGTCGGTTACCGCCTTGAACTGCTGGTAGATCCGCTCGTACGCCGGCTTCGGGACGCGGTAGAACGCGTCCAGATGATAGAAGTAAACGTAGTGCTCGTCCTCGACGAATCGCTCTTCGCCCTTCGGCAGCCGCTCGGCGATCTGGTCGGCCAGGGCCTGCTGCCGCGCCATGAACTCGGCGTTGCCGCCGAGGAGAATGTCGGTGCCGCGGCCGGCCATGTTGGTGGCAATCGTGACCGCGCCCTGGCGGCCCGCCTGGGCAACGAACTCGGCCTCCTGGGCGTGGTACTTCGCGTTCAGCACCACGTGCTTTTCGGCGCCGCCGCCGGTCGTCGTCCCGCGCTTCAGCCCGCGGCGATCGAGCATGGTTGAGAGCTTCTCGGACTTTTCTATCGACACCGTGCCGACCAGCACCGGCCGGCCACGGCCGTGCTCGTCGAGGATTTCCGACACGATCGCGTCCCATTTCTCGCGCTCGGTTCGAAACACCAGATCCGGATGTTCAATCCGGCGCAGCGTCCGGTTCGGCGGAATCACGACAACGTCGAGCTTGTAAATCTTGGCGAATTCCTCCGCTTCGGTGTCGGCCGTCCCGGTCATCCCGGCGAGCTTCGTGTACTTGCGGAAGTAATTCTGGAAGGTGACGGTCGCGAGCGTCTGGTTTTCACGCTCGATCTTGACCTTCTCTTTCGCCTCGACTGCCTGGTGCAGTCCATCGCTCCAGCGGCGGCCGGGCATCAACCGTCCCGTGAATTCGTCGACGATGACGACTTCGCCGTCCTTCACCATGTAGTCCACATCGCGGTGAAACAGCGTGTGGGCGCGCAGGGCCTGGTTGATGTGATGGAGCAGCGGCATGTTTGCCGGGTCGTACAACCCGCCCGCCTGCAGGCGATGGGCGAGCAACTGCTCGGCCTTCGCCATGCCGCTCTCGGTCAGCGTGACCGTTTTATGCTTCTCGTCCTTGATGTAGTCGCCGGTCGCTTCGAGCGCCTCGCGTTCTTCCGCCTTGGTGTCGCCGCGCGTGACCGCCCCCGGCTTGAGGCGCGGAATGATGCGATCCACCTCGTAGTACAGGTCCGTCGATTCTTCGGCCGGGCCCGAAATGATCAGCGGCGTGCGCGCCTCATCGATCAGGATGCTGTCGACTTCGTCGACGATGGCGTAGTGATGCCCGCGCTGGACGTAGTGCGCGAGCTCGAACTTCATGTTGTCGCGCAGGTAGTCGAAACCGAACTCGTTGTTGGTCCCGTAGGTGATGTCGGCCGCATACGCGACCTGACGTTCGGCATCGGTCAGTTCGTGCTGGATCACGCCGACGGTCATGCCGAGAAAGCGGTAGATCCGGCCCATCCACTCCGAGTCGCGGCGCGCCAGATAGTCGTTCACGGTGACGACGTGGACGCCTTTGCCCTCGAGCGCGTTGAGGTAGGCGGGCAAGGTGGCGACGAGCGTCTTGCCCTCGCCCGTCTTCATCTCGGCGATCCTGCCCTTGTGCAGCACGGCGCCGCCGATCAGCTGCACGTCGAAGTGCCGCATGTTGAGCACGCGGCGGCCGGCCTCGCGCACGACGGCAAAGGCGTCCGGCATCACATCGTCGAGCGGTTCATTGTTGGCGACGCGCTGCTTGAGCTCGGCCGTTTTCCCACGCAACTGCTCGTCCGATAGCGATTTGAGCCCCGGCTCGAACGCATTCACCTGCGTCACGAGCGGGCGCAGGCGCTTCAGTTCCCGTTCGTTCTGTGTGCCGACGACTTTGGCGAGGAAGGTATCGATCATGTGGGTCGCGGGCCCGCGGGTATTTCCAACAATAACACATGAAATGCATGTGTACGGACCTTCTGATGTCGTGCGGACCTTCAGGTCCGCCCGACAAGAGAGGCCTGAAGGCCTGCACTACAGGCGGTTCTTTTGAACGCGGTTTTACTGCGCGGGCTGCGTCAGGAGCTGGAGCGGGTTAATCAGCCGGCCGTTGGCAAGGATCTCATAGTGCAGGTGCGCCCCGGTCGATCGGCCCGTGGATCCCACGTAGCCGACGACGTCGCCGCGTCTGACCTCCTGGCCCGGTTTGACTGCGAACGAGCTCAGATGGCCGTACCGCGTCGCGAGGCCGAACGCGTGCTTCAACACAATCAGGTTTCCGTAATCACCGGTATACGCAGCCGACTCGACGGTCCCATCGGCGGTCGCAAACACCGGCTTGCCTTTTTCTGCGGAAATGTCGAGCCCTTGATGAAATCCCGGCTCGCCGGTAAACGGATCGCTGCGTCCGCCGAACGTGCCGGTGAGCCACCCATGCGCCGGCCAGATGGACGGCGTCGCGGCCGCCAGCGCCTCGCGGCGCTCGACATCGCGGCGAACATTCCGGAGCCGGCTTTCGAGACCGTGGAGCAGCTCACGGAGGACACCGAACGTGTCTTCGGGGGTCGAGAGCGCCGTCTTCGCCAGCTCTGAGATCGCAGCGTTCGGCTGAACGCTCCCGCCGGCCGCGTGGGATCGCACGACGGTGGGCAGCTTCTGCATCGCGCGGAGCTGCTCCGGCGGAAGCGATGCACGCGTCCCGAGATCGTTGATGACGCCTTCGAGGGATTGAATCTGAGCCGTTAACTCACCGGTCGCGACGCGGTAGCTGCCGTTCTCGATGAGAAGAAGCGCGTTGGAGGCCCTGAGCTGGTCAATTTCTGCCCGGGCACTCCACTTCGCGCCGAGACCGATGAGAATCGGGAGCGACAGGACCCCGAGCACAGCAGCCAGAGCGGAACCGACACGCACGGTGGCGCGTCGAAGTACGCCGCTCGAACGATCTGCGACGAGGATGGTATATCGGCGCGCGAGCATAACCTCCTGTTTATCGGTCGACATCCCCGCAAACTTGCGGGCTGTACACGGTAACGGGAGCGCGCCCCGAGCACTTGGACTGTACCACACGATGTTCGGTCGGCAAAAGCGCCAAAGTGCGATGGCGAAAGTCACACGAACAGCGCGCGTTGTTGTCGAGCTCTCTCCCAATCACAAATCGAACGATAAACGCAGAGGCCGCAAAGGACGCAACGAACAACGGGAGTCCTCTGCGGCCTTTGCGTTGCAAGACCGGCGTCGTTGTGAGCGAGTTACTGCATTCTGAACTGCAGCGCTTCTGCCACGTGCTCCGCACGTATCCGATCGTCGCCGGTGAGATCGGCAATCGTGCGCGCGACCTTTCTCACGCGATCGAAGCCCCGGGCGCTGAGCCACAGGCGGCGGATCGCCGCGTCCAGCAGCCGCATGCCATCGGCGTCCAGCGCACAATGCGCTGACATCAGCCTCGGCGTGAGCTCTGCGTTCGTCCGGATGCGTTCGCCCGCAAAGCGGCGTTGCTGAATGATGCGGGCCGCGACGACCCGCGACCTGACGGACAGAGACGGCTCACCGCCAGCGGCGCTGCCAAGCTCGCCGGGTGGAAGCGCGGGGACCTCCACCGTCAAATCGAGGCGGTCGCGCAGTGGACCGGAGAGACGCGATCGGTAGCGGAGCACCTGCGCGGGCGCGCACCGGCACTCGCGGAACGCATCACCGGCGAATCCGCACGGGCACGGATTCATCGCGGCTACCAGCATGAAACGGGAGGGGAAGACGAGCGTCCGGGCCGCCCGCGCAACGACCACCGAACCCTCTTCGAGCGGCTGGCGAAGTACTTCGAGCACGTGCCGGCCAAATTCCAGCATTTCATCCAGGAACAGCACCCCGTGGTGGGCGAGGCTGACTTCGCCGGGCCGCGGCTGGGAGCCTCCGCCCGCGAGCGCCGCGTTGGAGATCGTGTGGTGCGGGGCGCGAAACGGCCGATCGGTCACCAGGCCGGAACCTGGCGACAGGAGTCCCGCGACCGAGTGCACCGCCGTGACCTCGAGCGCCTCGTCGAACGTCAGCGGCGGCAGGATGCCTGGAAGCCGACGGGCAATCATCGTTTTGCCCGCCCCGGGAGGTCCCACCAGCAGCAGGTTGTGACCGCCGGCTGCCGCGACTTCGAGCGCCCGCCGCGCCAACAGCTGGCCACGCACGTCGGCGAGATCCAAGCCCGCGGCCGGGGGAGTCATCGGTAGCGGCGGAATGACTGTCTCGACACTGGCCGGATCGTTCAACACCCGGACCGCACCGGCGAGCGACGTCACCGGCAGCACCTCGAGGCCCGTCACGATCGCCGCTTCCCGTGCGTTCGGGGCCGGCAGCAGAATGCTGCGGAGACCCTCGCGCCGGGCCCCGGCCGCAATCGGCAGCACGCCCCGCGCCGCCTGAATCGATCCGTCCAGGGAGAGTTCGCCCAGAAGGACAACGTCGGGGATGTGCCGCCGTTCGACGACGCCGGAGGCCGCGAGAATCCCCAATGCGATTGGCAGATCGAAGGCCGTGCCCGCCTTCCGGACGTCGGCGGGCGCGAGATTGACGGTGATCCGGTGGGGTGGAAATGCGAACCCGGAGTTGCGGATCGCGCTTTTGACCCGGTCGCGGCTCTCGCGCACGCTGGGATCGGGTAATCCCACCATCACAAACCGCGGAAATCCGTGCGAGATCTCGACTTCCACGTGGACCGGGCAGGCGTCCACGCCGAAGACGGCGGCCGTGCGCAGCGAAGCCAGCATTGATGCTCGGGTAGCGCCTGGCGAGTGAGGCGTGCATGGAGAGAAAGCTCCAGACCAACAGGCTTCCTCTACTCCACGTCCCTCCGCGATGTGACCGACGCGCTCCCACCGACTCCGGTGCAATCCCCGTCGCCATCGAGCCCCATGAATGCTTTCAATGACTTGGCGTGGACGCCGCCGCCGAACACGGCGAATCCTGCGCTGCGGCAGCATCGAGCTGCTGAAATTTGTGCAATCTGGCATCGACTCTGGCCAGCTCATGCGCTATTCTTAGGCAGCCCATCCATACCCATTTCACCGACTTGCGCCGCGGAGCTATTCCATGCTCGATGCCCTGAAGAACATGACTGTCGGCAAAGGCAAGCAGGCCCAGAAACAGTGCGAGGATCTGGAAGCGCTGCTCGTCTCGGCGCGCGAGGAGCGCAACGCCCTCAATGCCATGCTGACCACGCTCACGACCCGCGCCACGAAACTCACAGCGCTGAGCAAGTCGTTCGATCACCTCGACGCACGCTCGGTGGCGATCAGCCGGAGTCTCGAGGAGATCTCAAAACGGCTGGCCGCGCTCGACGATCACACGAAACAGCTGGACGCCGTCGGCAAGCGCATTCAGGCGCTCGAGCAGGCCGCGCAGCAGGCGGAGCAGACCACGCAGAAAGCCCTCGGTCCCGATGGCGAGCTGCACAAGCATCGTGAAGCGGTGCAGCACCTGGCCTCGCAGGCGTTGCAGACGCAGACGAGCCTCGACACGTTGAAGAAGGAGCGGGCGGCACTTGAAGATCTCCGCTCGCAGCTGCGGGATGTCGACGGCGAAGCGAGACAGTCGCTGGCGCAGTCCGCTGCGCTCAAAGCGGAGCTCGATCAGGTCCGCGCGGCGACGGCGACGCTCACGCAGGATCAGACGAAGGCGCGCGACCTCGCCCGCGAGGCGCGCGAGGACTCGAGCGCGGCGCTTGCCACGGTCAAAGAGATCGAGAACAAGCTCGTGCCGCTCGTCCGCCTTCACGAGCTGAGCGAGTCGACCGAAGAGCGGCTCTCTGCGCTCAACGCGCTGGCCGAGCACGTGGCCCACAAGGGCAAGGCGCTCGAGAACCAGGCGGTCGCGGTGGAGCACGCAGTCGTCCAGGCCAACCGCGTGAACGAGATGGTGTGGTCGATGGACGTGCAGATCGGCAAGCTCAATGACGGCATGAAGCAGGTTGCCAAAGCCGAGGAAACGATTCACCGCGTCGAGAAGCTGACGGAAGAAGCGGCGGCCCAGTTCGAGAGCGCGTCGCGGATGCGGCAGGAGGCCGAACGCGAAACCGCCAAGCTCACCAAAGATGCCAGCTCGCTGCTGGAGACGCTGCGCGGCCACGTGGAAACGCTGGCGCTGAGAAAAAAGGAGCTCGAAGCCTTCGAGACGCGGCTGCGCTCGCTGCAGGGATCGATCGCCGACGCTGAAGCCCGTATGACCGCCCTTTCCGCCAGGGACAAGTCCATCATCGAGTTGTCCCACAAGACGGACGCCCTGACGAAACGCTTCGAGACACTGTTCGCTGAAACGGACGAATTGACGAAGCGGCAGCTGGCGCTCAACGAGCTGCACGAGCGGCTCGGACAGGTCGACGACCTGATGAAACGAACCGGCAGCCAGATGGATTCGATCCGTCAAAGCCGGCAGGACCTCGAGGCGCTGCGCAAGGACACTCAATCGCTGCAGACGACGCATGCGGCGATCGCGAAGCTGGCCGACCGGCTGGGCGGCGATCGGCTCGCCCTGGAGGCATTCGGCGAGCGGATGACGGCGTTCTCGGTCCAGGCGCCCGAACTCGAGGCGCGGATGGACGCGATTCTCGGCAAGATGAAGGTGATCGAAGCCGGCACGCAGAAAGCGACCGAGCTTCACGAGACGGTCGCCGCCCTGGACGCACAGATTTCGCGGGTGAGCGCGCGGGTGCCGTTCGTCGAGAGCGTCGAGAGCCGCCTGAACGGGTTGAACGCTGTGAGCGGCGACGTCGACGAGAAGCTCGACAGGCAGCTGGCCCGGCGCGCCGATCTCGAGTCGATGCGCAATGCGTGCGACGGTCTCGCCGCGCAGATGGCCGATGCGCAGCAGAAGATCGAAGACATCCACGCGCAGGAGAGCGCGCTCCGGCCGCTGATTGAACACATCGCGAAGCTGAAGGCCGGGATCGCCGCTGCCGACGCGCGCCTCGACGCGCTGCACTTCACCGAGGCGGCCGTTGTCGAGCAGGAGAAGCATTACGTCGAGCTCGTCGCCGCCGGCCGGGTCGTCGCGGCCGAAGTGGCGGAAAGGACTCGGCAGATGCAGGGGCTCGCCGAAGAGCTGACGCGGGCGGCAGCGGTCAAAGACGAGATGCTCGCAGAACTCGAACGCGTGCAGAGCCGGCAGCGCGACGCCGTCGGCCAGGTCCAGTTGACCGAGGATCAGCTCGCGCGCGCCGAGCAGATGTTCAAGCAGCTCGAATCGCGCCGGTCGCAGGTCGCGTTTGGCGAGCGAAAGATGGCGGCCCTGGAGCTCCGCCTCGCGGAGATCAAACAGATTGCAACCGAGCTCGACAAACAGCTGGCGGCCATTGCCGGCCGCGAGCAGTCAATCACCGCGGCGCGGGCCGAGGTCGAGTCGGTGCACGAGATCAGCGCCCGCAGCAAAGCCGATCTCGCGTACATCACTGAGCACAGAAGCGACGTGTCGTCGCTCAAGGCCACGGTAGACGAGCTGCTGTCACGCATCGCCGAAACCGACGAGCGGATGACCGTCATCGAATCGCGGCGCAGGCTGGTTGACGAGGTGCAGACGAAGAGCAACGCCGTCGTCCACCTGCTCGACGACGTGCACATCAATCTCGAAACGCTCAGCGAGCAGAAGGCGGTCGTCAATCACGTCGCCGAGAAAGTCGCGCAGCTCGAGTTCATGCTGCAGGAGGCGCGCAATACGATGCGGACGCTCCAGCACGAACGCGAGATTGCCGAGCGCATCGAGCTGGGCATCCGGCAGCTGCGCGCGAGGACGGAGCGCTTCGCGCCGCCGGACGTCGCAAGTGCGTGAAGCCAGGAAGGAACGGACGATCAACGCAGAGCTCGCAGAACACGCAGAAAGACATGACGGACTATGACCGTCCTCTGCGAGTTCTGCGGTTTCTGCGTTGATCGGTGTTCTGTCAGTTGGTGAGTTGTCGCTAGTCGTCACGGCTTCTTCAGGATCACCGCAACGGCCTGACCATCGTTGAGCGCCACCCGTGTCGCCGTGCGCGCGAGCGCGTTCAGTACCTCGGGATCGTGCCACTCGTCGTCACTCAGGCCGCGATCTGCCGCGGCGATGAAATAATCGCCGCTCGGCAGACCCCGGATTTCGAACGCGCCATCGCGCGCGGCGCGCGTCACTGCAAAAAACCGTGAATCCTCGCCCCGCTTGTCGTCATCGATCGCGAACGCGACGACGGCACTGCCGGCATCGGGACGGCCGCGCTCGTCGGTCACGCGGCCGGAGACCTGCGTCTGCTGACGCGTCAGCACGACTTCGACGTCGCTCAGCGACTCCGCCCGTGTGCCGAACGACATGACCGCATCGGTGACGTCCGTGCCGTTCACGAGTATGGCCTTCAGGCTCCACCCGGGCGGAGGGCGAAGGACGCGGAGGCGGCGAGGCCCGTTGACATTCGTGATTTCGAACGTCCAGTCGTCGTGAATGTCGGCCCGGTCGGAGCCGCCGACGAACGGGGCGAGATCCGGATCCGCCGGCACAGGTGTGAGCTCGACGTCGGTCGGCGCGGGGACATCGGGCCCCTCGAATGTCAGGCGGCCCGCGATCGTCGACCCGGGCATCGTCTGAATCGCAAGGCCGGTCACGTCGGCTCCGGTGACGGTGACGTACCGCCACGCCGTCTCGACGTTCCGGAAGGCGTAGAGGACGTATTCGCCGGGCGGAACGTTCGGGAACTCGAACGATCCGTCCGCCAGCGTTCGAGCCCCGACCTCCTCGCCGGCAATCGCACCCGAACGGCGGCTGGGCCGCATCTGGATGCCGCCTTGAAATGACTCCCCGGTCGACGTGACTGTGGTGCCTGTAATTCTCGCCGTGCCGATCATCGCGAGGGCGAAGTCGACGTTCTTCCTTACGATATCGACGCGGTCCCGACGTTCGCCGGGGTCCAGAAAAATCGCCTCGCCGCGCTCGAACGGCCGGCGTTGATTGAACTCCAGCGTCGCGTAACCCACCTTCGTCGCCGAAATACGGTACCGACCGGGCCGCAGGGCGGTGAACCTGTAGGCGCCGGTCTCGTCGGTCGTCGCTGCAACCGACGAGGCATCGGCGTCGTCGTTCAGCAGCAACACGACAGCGCGTGCCGCCGGACGTCCATCATCCCGTGTGACGTGACCACGGATGCTCGCGGTAGCGATCGGCGCCGGTTCACGCGTCTGCGTCTGTCCCGGTGGAATCCGGCCGGCGGCGATCGATACCAGCAGGACTACGAACACAGGAATCATCGTTCTGTCACGCGCTGTAGCACAATGTTCATCTTCTCGCCGGCGGCAATCTCGAGGCGCGCGGCGCGTGGACGAAACCGCTCGAGATAAGCGCTACGACCGTGCGCAGCTCCACGGGATCCCCGAACTCGTCGACGATTCGGCCTGAAATGGCGCCGCTCTTGGGCATCCGAATCTCCACCTCGATGGCACGGTCGGCTCGTACGTCGACTGGCAGGGGCGGCGTTCCCAGGCGTCGCGCGCCGAAGGTCGTTGTCACGTACCCCGCTTTGCCCGCGGACAACGTGACGCGGCCGACGGGGACGTTCGAAACGACGAAGCGGCCGTCATTTCCAGTCTCCACCGATGCCATGGTGTCTGGACGTCGGGGCGGGACGGATCCTGAAGGGCCGATCGGCGCGGCTGGCGCTGCGGGTGCAATCGGGTTCACGATGATGCGAGCCTTGCGGATCACCTCACCGCTGCCAGCGGCGACAACGCGGCCGCTGATGGTTCCGGTAGCGTCAGATTTTCGGGCAGGGGAGTCGCGGGCGGGAGTCTGCGCTGAGCCGACAGCCCAGAGCGTGAGGGCCAACACAATCGCCCGGACGACGGGCTGCATTGCGGAGCGATCTTAGCTCGATTTTGGCGTTGAAAAACGGGTGCAGCGCAGCCCAGGGCTGCCCGGCGGCCGCGAATGCAGGCCTGAAGGCCTGCGCGACGAAAGGCCGCCGGGTGGGCTCTTAATTCGCCAGACGATAGACGGTCAGCCGCTGGCCGGTCACGACCCGATCGCCCGGGATTCGCGGGTTCCACGTCTTGATCGATGCCACGCTGGTCTTGAACAGGTTCGCGATCGAGGCGAGCGTGTCGCCCCGTTTGACCTGATACAGGACTCTGACGCGAGACGACGTGGCTGCGGACTGAGCGAGCTCGCCCGCCTCACCGACCGTCGCACGCGCATCCGCGACTCCGGTTCGCGATTCAGCCGCCGGGGCAGACCGCTCGGCGCGCGCCGCCATGAGAGCCGTGGCTTCGTGCGGAACGATGAGCTTCTGTCCCGCACTCACACGTGCGGTCAGGCGAAGATCGTTGGCGTCGGCCAGATCGGCGCGGCTGACGCGCAGCTTTCGCGCGATCAACGCCAGCGTGTCGCCGCGCTTGACGGTGTAGTACTTCAACGACACCAGATCGGTTTCACGGGCGTCCGACAGCCTGGCCAGCACGGCATCGCCGGTGCCGGCGGGCACCTTCAGCTCGTAGTCGGTTTCCTTGACCGGCGTGGTCCAGCGCCGCAGCTCAGGGTTGAGCGCCTGGATTTCGTCGATGCTGTGGTCCGTCCACTCGGCCACGCGGCGCAGATCGACGGCATGGGGCACCGTGATCCGGTCGTATTTGTGCGGCGGCTCGGGCTGGAAGTCGAAGCCGTACTGCGCCGGATTCCGCGCAATGACAATTGCCGCCAGAATCATCGGCACGTACTCGCGCGTTTCACGCGGCAGGATCCGCGGCTTCTCGGCGAGCGCCCAGAAATCGTCCTCGCCGGCCTTGTTCATCGCCCGTTGCAGCCGGTAGGGCCCGCCATTGTAGGACGCCAGCGCCAGATGCCAGTCGCCGTTGAACATCCCGGCAAGCGTCTTCAGGTATTTCGCCGCTGCGACCGTCGCCTTCTCCGGATCCGACCGCTCGTCGATGTACCAATTCCGGCGCAGCCCGTTCTCGGCCGCGGTGCCGGCCATGAACTGCCACACGCCCTTGGCGCTCACGCGGGAGAGGGCGTTGGTCTTGAACGCGCTCTCGATGAGCGGCACATACGCCAGATCCAGGGGCAGCCCTTCCGCGCGGAAGACGTTCTGGATCATCGGGATGTACTTGCTGCCGCGCTTCATCCCTTCCTCGATGTAGTCGTGGAGACGGCCCTGGAACATCTCGATGTACGAGAGCACGCGCTGGTTCAACGGGATGGGAACGTCGTGCTTGATGCTCTGCAGATCCGTGACGACGACATCTTTAAGGGCCGGCGTCGCGGCAGGTGTTCCGAACGTCGTCGAGAGGTTGAGCAATTCGTCAATCGAGGCAGGCTCGGATTGTTTTTCGGTAAAGCCGTCGCCTGTGGCCAGCGCGCGAAGCTCATAAGTGCTGATGCGGTCAACCAGCCGATCGAAGTGTTCGCGAATCCGCGGCTCGGTCCGGCCGCCGTACGGCGACTCCAGCAGCACGTCCACGGCTCGATTGAATTCCAGCTTGGCCGCTTCGACGTGGCCCTGTTCGAGCTCCTTCTGTCCGGCCTTGAAATGCCGTTCGGACGTCGCAATGAGCGTCACCACCGGATCTTCGACGGCGGCTGACGCAGGCACGGGGGTCACGGTCGCCGGCGCTGCTGCCGCCGCTGCCGCCACAACGCGGGACGCTGAAGGCGGTGAGACAACCGGCGCCTTCGTCTTCAAACTCGACCCACACGCTGCCATGAAGGGCAGCAACGCGAGCAACATCCGGCGCCGGGTGTGAAGCTTGACCATATTGGGCGCTCCGCGATCGAAGGGCAACGGCCGATTCGTCGTAAGGCGCCCCCACATTGCGGGGGCTCGGGTGAATGTCACGCGGGAGGGCTGGGGAACCCCCGCTCCTATGGCCGAGGCAGGATAGCACCGGTCCTGCTCGGGGTCAACAATAAGTCTCGGTGGCTCATCAGTTACAGTATCATCCGCGCCACGGCGTGACGCTGAAGATACGGTGTTGCTCACCAAGATCACGGGCCGCCGGGGTAACGATGGCGCGCTCGGAAATGGCGAGCTTCCTCCCTGACTGGATTGCACGGCGGACATCTTCTTCGCAGACAAAGTCCAATGGGGTCTGGGAGAACTCTGATTGAAGTCCGCCCCCAGGCAGACTGAACTCCGACTGCGGTTTGACATCCCTCTGACTGCTCTCAGACTCCACCGGGACGCTGTTTGGACGGCGGTCCGACCGAATTGCAGGTTCGGTTGAGGGCAGATACCCGCGGGACGAGAGGAATTGATCAATTCTGCGCGTAAGCGCGGCAGCCTCGATCCCCACAGCAGCCGGCGAGCGGGCAGGCGCAGACGGCAGGTCGTAAGGAAGTCCTGAGTCTGCACTGGCTCCGGCACGGTGCCCGGCAACTGCAGGAACGTTGCCAGGACGGTCCCAGCGACTGACGGTTGGCGTCACTTCGTACGCAAGCCGTTTGATGTTCAAAAGATGGCGAGGGGAGATGTTGTCGGATGTGATGTTGCCGCCGTATCCTCCGCACCCCAAGGTCATCGCTGGATCCAATCCTGTCGAGAGACCTACAGATCCGTGAGTCGCAGGCGAGTTGACAACAATTCGGAAAGCCGGCTTCTTCAGTCCGAATTCCAGAATGACCTGTTCGTTCTGCGAGTGGACGGACATGGTATGTCCCATCCCCCCGTACCGTAAGATCTGCTTACAGCGTTCGCACCCCTCCCGCCAGTCCTTCACAACGTAAGAAGAAAGGACAGGGCACAGCTTCTCAATCGACAGCGGATAGTCGCGGCCAACCCCCTCGAGCGGGGCAATCAATACGGTTGTGCCGCTCGGAACCGAAAGGCCGCATTTGGCGGCAATGACCGTTGCCGCCTTTCCAACCAACTCCGGGTTCGGGAGCCGCTGCGGTGTGACCAGCGCGCGGCCCACGGCCGCTATCTCGGCCGTGTTCATGAAGTGCGCGCCCTGCGCCTGGAACTCGCGCCGGACCTCCTCCGCGATGGCCTCATCGACCACGACGGAGTTCTCCGCCGAACACAGCACACCGTTGTCGAAGGTCTTTCCCGTAATGACATCGTGGACGGCCTTCTTCACGTCGGCGCTGCGCTCGATGTACGCCGGCGCGTTCCCCGGACCGACACCGTACGCGGGCTTGCCGGCGCTGTAGGCAGCGCGGACCAGTCCCATCCCGCCAGTCGCCAGGATGACGGCGACGTCGCGGTGCTTCATCAGCTCCTGCGTGCCCTCGATCGTGACCGTGGTCATCCAGCCGATCGACGCGGCTGGCGCGCCGGCACGGCCGGCGGCCTCCGCCATCACTTCGGCGACGCGCGTAATGCACTTCACGGCAGCCGGATGCGGGCTGATCACGATGGAGCACCGCGCTTTGATGGCGATGAGGATCTTGTAGATCGCTGTCGATGTGGGATTCGTCGACGGCACGATCGCGGCGACGACGCCAAAGGGCTCGGCGATCTCGACCACGCGCCGATCCGCATGGCGGGCGATGACGCCGGCGGTCTTCATCGGCCGGATGAATCGATAGACCTTCTGCGAGCTGAAGAGGTTTTTCTGGACCTTGTCTTCGACCACGCCGTAGCCGGTTTCCTCGACGGCGAGCCGGGCCAGCGGCCCGGCCTGCGCCGTTGCTGCTTCGGCCATCGCATCAACGATCGCGTCAATCTGCTCCTGACCGAGTTCCGACAGCGCGACCCAGGCCTGCCGGGCACGATGGGCCAGCGCGCGAGCCTCCGCAATCGAGGCAAGGTCGCGATCGGTTTGGGGACGTGCGAGGTCGGCCATGCACGAGAGGCTCAATGTGACTAGGAATTTGCGCCCTTCAGGGATCTCCGTGGGCAACCCGATTGAGACAATGCACGCTGCGCGAGCCAAACGCCCGCAGGGCAATCATTCCGAATTCCTAATTCCTGATTCCAAATTCATTTGGGCAGGATCCGTTCCACGTCGACATGCGGGCGGGGGATGACGTGAACCGACACGAGCTCGCCGACGCGGCGGGCGGCGGCAGCGCCAGCGTCGGTCGCGGCCTTGACCGCACCGACATCCCCCCGCACCATGACGGTGACGTAGCCGGCGCCGATGTATTCCTTGCCAATCAGCGTGACATTCGCGGCTTTGACCATTGCGTCCGCCGCTTCGACGGATCCGATGAGTCCGCGGGTCTCGATGAGGCCCAGCGCCTCGCTGCCGGCGTTCGCCATTTTCGCGCGAACTCTAACAGATTGCCGGAGATGCGGCAACTGAACTAAGCTTCGCTTCCGGTGGGCGGCGTGCGTGCCCAGGGACGTCGAAGTGTTGGACAGAATGGCTCATTCGAACCCACAAAACATAACCGGTGGGCGGATGCCGGGATTTTCGACTGACTCCAACGATCAACGCAGAACACGCAGAGCGAAGGGCGCGTTCTGCGAGCTCTGCGTTGATCGTCGTGACGTCCGCTTGCATGTGATCGCGCTGCTCGTGCTTCTCTTGTGCGGGCCGGCATCATGCCGGCGCTCGGCCCGCCCCGCACCGCCGGTCGCGACGCCTGCCGTCACGATCAACCGTGACCGGGCGCCGCTTGGCAGCCCCATCGACATCACGTACAAGTTCGTGGTCGCCAAGGACGCGCGCTTTGAGGGTAACTATCGGGTGATGGTCCACGTGGTCGATGTGGACGACCAGATGGTTTTTGCGCTGGATCACAATCCACCGGTCCCGACGAGCCAGTGGCAGCCGGGCCAGACGATCGAGTACACGCGCACGGAATTCATCCCGCTGTATCCGTACGTCGGTGAAGCGTCGCTGCAGGTCGGTCTCTATTCGACGTCGACGCAGAACCGGCTGCCGCTCAGCGGCACCGACGCCGGCCAGCGCGCCTACAAGGTGGCGCACCTCCAGATCCTGCCGCAGACCGACAACGTCTACACCGTGTTCAATGAGGGCTGGCACCCCGCGGAGACGGCCGGCCGCAACTCGAAGGTCGAATGGCAGTGGACCAAGAAATCGGCCACGCTCTCCTTCAAGAATCCCCGGAAGGATTCAACGCTGTATCTCGAGCTCGACAACCCGGGCGGGCCGTTCAAGAGTCCTCAGCGAGTAGAGGTCGCCATCCGCACCGAGGTCCTCGACACGTTCACCGTTGTCCCGGGCGAGGAGCCGTCGCTGCACAAGGTCCCGATCCAGGCGGCGGTGATGGGAAACGACGACATGGTCGACCTCCGGATCCAGGTCGACAAGACGTTCGTACCGGCGCTGATGAACGCCGCAAGCAAGGACCCGCGTGAGTTGGGCGTCCGCGTGTTCCACGCCTTTGTCCTTCCGACCCCTTGACGTCCGGCTGCTGACGGTCGCCGGCTGCCTGGCGGCGCTTCTTCCACGGCTCGCGCACCGCGGGATGTTTCTGGACGGTGTCACGTACGCGTCCATTGCACGCAATCTTGCGCAAGGGCGCGGCCGTTTCTGGGAGCCGCATTACACCGCCACCATCTATCCGGCCTTTCACGAACATCCGCCGCTGGCGTTCTGGCTGCAGGCGCAATGGTTCCGGCTGCTGGGCGACCACTGGTTCGTCGAACGCGCGTACTCCGCCGCCGCCGCCGGGCTGATTGCGCTGCTCATCGTCACGACCTGGCGGGCAGTTCACGCGACACCCGACCTCCACGAGCAGGACTGGCTTCCGGTGGCGCTGTGGATCGCTGCGCCGGTCGTCTCGTGGTCCATCGTGGGAAATCTGCTGGAGACCACCGTCGCGGTGTTCGTAACCGCGGCGGTGGCCGTGCTGATCGTGGGCGCGCGCGGATCGGTTCGAGCGGCGCTCGCCGGCGGGATCCTGTCCGGCCTCTCGGTTGTCGGCGCCGCGTTGTCGAAAGGCCCTGTCGGGTTGTTTCCGCTCGCGGCCGTGCCGGCGCTGTCGCTGCTGCGAGGCCTGCGGCCGCGGTCGCTCTGGTACGCCGCCGCCGCGCAATGGATCAGCATGTCGGTCTGCGGTGCGCTGCTCTATGCGGTGCCGGAGTCGCGCGACAGCCTGTCCCGATATCTGCACGAGCAGGTTGTCACCGCGCTGGCAGGCCGCCGTGAGGTGAGCGCGGGCCCGTTGACGATCATTGTTGCGCTCGTTCAAGGCGTCCTCGTCCCGATGGGGATCGTCGCGGCGGCCATCGGTGCGGTCGCACGGAGGTGGGAGAGGTTCGCCGCGGGGGAGCGATCGGTTGCCGCCGCGTTCCTGGTGCTGGGACTCTGCGGCACGCTGCCGATTCTGATCAGCCCGAAGCAGACCGGGCACTACCTGATGCCGGCCGTTCCCTTCTACGCGATTGCCGCCGGCGCCGCGCTCTCACCGACCGTCGCCCGCCTCAGGGAGCGGCTCTGCAGTCGTGACGCCGTCCGGATTGTCCGGATGGCCACCGGGGCGCTGGTGCTCGGCGCCCTCGTCGCGGCCGCGCTGCCGGTCTTCGAACGAGAACCAGCGCGGCTTGCGCAGCTGGAACGCCTGGCGGCGGTGGCGCCGCGCGGGGCGACCGCGGGAATCTGCCCGGCGACGAACGCCGACTGGGGGCTCCACGCCTGGTTTCAGCGCCGGTTCGAAATGAGCCTCGACGCGGCACAGCCACAGGCGCATGACTGGTTCGTTCAGACGTCGGAGGACAGGGCATGCTCGCCGCCGGCGTGCCGCCCCGCGTCCGACGCGCGCGCCGCCCTGGTGCTGCTCCGCTGCGATCGGTGACCAGCACGTTGCAGCGTCAGGTCCCGAGCACCTTGCAGCGTCAGGCCCCGAGCACCTTGCAGCGTCAGGCCCCGAGCACCTTGCAGCGTCAGGCCCCGAGCACCTTGCAGCGTCAGGCCCCGAGCACCTTGCAGCGTCAGGTCCCGAGCACCTTGCAGCGTCAGGCCCCGAGCACCTTGCAGCGTCAGGCCCCGAGCACCTTGCAGCGTCAGGTCCCAAGCACCTTGCAGCGACAGGTCCCAAGCACCTTGCAGCGTCAGATCTCGAGCACCTTGCAGCGTCAGGTCTCGAGCACCTTGCAGCGTCAGATCTCGAGCACCTTGCAGCGTCAGGTCTCGAGCACCTTGCAGCGACAGATCCCAAGCACCTTGCAGCGTCAGCCCCCGGTATAATGTCGGCGATGAAATTCCTAACTGTTGCAGCGATCGCTGCCGCGTTGATTGGTGGGTCCGCATGCCGCCGTCAGACGACGCCGGAGAAGGCGCTTGCAACGCCGTCGGTCACGCTGAGCCAGGACAAGGCCTCTCTCGGGAGCCCGATCGACATCACGTACAAGTTCGTGGTGGCGCCCGACGCGCCTTCGTTCGCCGAGAGCTACCGCGTCTTCGTCGGGGTGGTCGATGCGGACGATCAGCTGATGTGGACCGATGATCACAATCCGCCGACGCCGACCACGGAATGGAAACCCGGTCAGACGATTACCTATACGCGCACGGTGTTCATCCCCGTCTACCCGTATGTCGGCGAAGCCGCGATGCACATGGGCCTCTACTCGCTGAATACGCAGAAGCGGCTGCCGCTCAACGGGACCAACGCCGGACAGCATGCCTACGAGGTCGCTCACCTGCAGCTGCTGCCGCAGAGCGAAAACGTGTTCACGATCTACAAGGATGGCTGGCATCCGGCCGAAGTGCAGGAACAGAATTCGCTCGTTGAATGGCGGTGGACGAAGAAGACCGCGACGCTCGCGTTCAGAAACCCGAGGAGCGACGCGCTCTTCTATCTCGAACTGGACAACCCCGTCGTTGCGTTTACGGAGACCCAACAGGTCACGATCACGCTCGCGGGGCAGCGTGTCGAGCAGTTCATGCTGACGCCGAAGGAAATCGTCCTGAAAAAGATTCCGTTGAAAGCGGCGCAATTCGGCACGACCGATATGGCGGAGCTCCAGATTGACGTCAGTCGCACGTTCGTTCCAGCGCTGGCGCTGGCCTCGAACCGCGATCCGCGGGAACTGGGCGTCCGCGTATTTCATGCGTTCATTCAGCCGGTTCGCTGAATACAGTGCGCGACGGTGCTTTGCACTCTCGCTGCAAGGTGCTCAGGCCCTACGCTGCAACGTGCTGGGCGCCTGCCGGTCCGCCGCTGCTGGGGGACTGACGCAGGGTGCTTTTCCCGTAAGTCGCCGCCGCAGACCTGAACGAAGCGTGGAGAAATCACACGTTTGGCGCGTGTGAAAGCCACGAAGCTCACAAAGACTACAAAGAAAATGGCGTTCTTTGTGGCCTTCGTGGTCTTTGTGGTTTGATTGGTCCGCGGATTTCTTCAAAGGTCCTGAAGGTCTGCACCGGTCTCGTCCCGTATCCGAAACGCTACGGTCGCCCATGTCAAGCAGACGGTTGCGGGCACCCGTCTGCTACAATAGAGGCGGCTTTTTCACCCCGCATGATCAAAACGTTTCCAATCCTTCTGGCGGCCTGGGCCGTTCTGGGAATTTCCGTGCCCGCCCGTGCAGAACTGGTGTTCTTCTCGTCCGGCCGGAGCATGTCGGTCAAGGGCCACCGCACCGAGGGCAACTCGGTCGTGCTGATGCTGCGGGCCGGCGGGGAGATCGTGTGCGAGCCGTCGACGATTGCACGCATCGCACCGGACGAGGTGCCGTATCCCGAGCCGGAAGCGGAGGCGCCGGCACCGACGGCGCAGCCGGGCCCTGTTGCCGCGGCGACGGTCCCCTACGGAGAAATCATCGAGCGGCTGGCCAGAGAGCAGCACGTCGACGCGAAGCTGGTGCGGGCCGTCATCCAGGTGGAGTCGGCGTACAACGAGCGCGCGCGCTCGAAAAAGGGCGCCATGGGCCTGATGCAGCTGATGCCGTCGACGGCGCGGCAGTACTCGGTTTCCGATCCGTACGATCCGCAATCGAACATCGAGGCCGGCATCAAGCACTTGAAATCGTTGCTGGATCGATTGCCATCATTGAAGCTTGCCATCGCGGCGTACAACGCGGGGGAGGCTGCGGTGCAGCGCTTCCGCGGCGTGCCGCCGTATCCTGAAACCCAGGACTACGTGGCCAAAGTGCTCAACCTGCTCGGCCGGTAACGCGGTAGCTCGAGCGCAAACGCCGGCGTGCGGTGACCGGGTGTGGGGCCAGGCCCGCGTCAGGTTTGGGTGTGACCGGCACGACTGCCATGAAAAACTGTGCAGTCGCGGCCAGCCGTTCGGGCGGCTCTGCGGTCTAACTCTCAGAGTTGACATCGCGCGTCTTGATACAATTCCGAGTTTGAGCAATGGAGTTCCGCTGCCGTCTGGCCTCTCCGAACGGCGAAATTGTCGAGGGAGTCTACGTAGCCGAGAATGAAACCCGGCTGCGGCACGACCTCGAGGAGAAGGGCCTCTACGTCCTATCACTGCAGCCGAAGGGGGCGATTGGCGGGCTGTCGCTGCGTCTGCCGCAGCGGCGCGGCATCAATACGCGCGAATTCCTGGTCTTCAATCAGGAGCTCGCCACGCTGCTGAAGGCGGGCATGCCCCTCGTGCAGTCCCTGGATCTGCTCAAGCGGCGGGTGGTCTCGCCGACATTCCGCACCGTCCTCGACGACGTGCACGAGAAAGTCCGCTCGGGCACCGCGCTGTCGGACGCCTTTGCCGCGCATGGCGATCTGTTTCCGCGCGTGTACACGGCGTCCCTGCTGGCTGGCGAGCGCAGCGGCAACCTGGACGCCGTGCTCCGGCGGTACGTCGAGTACACGAAAATCATCGACACGGTCAAGCGGAAAACCCTGTCGGCTCTCGTCTATCCGACGATCCTGGTCACGCTGGCGTGCGCAATCGTCGCGATCATCGTCTTGTACGCCATCCCGGCGTTCTCCGACTTCTACAACAGTTTCGGCGCCGATCTGCCGCTCGTCACTCGGATCATCGTGAAGACGTCGGCCATCCTCCGATCGCAGTTCCTGCTGCTGGCCGCCGTGTTCGCCGGGATCGTCATCGTGTTCGCCAGCTGGATCCGGCAGCCCGGCCAGCGGGCGAAGTTCGATCATCTGCTCCTCGGGGTCCCGATGCTCGGTCCCGTGGCGCGGAAGTTCGCGACGTCGCAGATGGCGCGGACGCTCGCGACGCTGCTCGGCGGCGGCCTGCCGCTCGTCAACGCCCTCGATATCGCGGCCCGATCGGTCAGCAACGGCTACATGGCGAAGCAGCTCGACACCGTCAGTGCACGCGTCCGGGAAGGCGAGTCGTTTGCCGCCGCACTCGACGCGCGCCGCGCATTTCCCGAGGTGGCGGTCAAGATGGCCGAAGTCGGTGAGTCGACCGGCGCCCTGCAGGACATGCTGAACACCGTCGCCGACTTCTACGATGAGGAAATCGCCACCAATATGGACCGGTTCGTCACGCTGATCGAGCCGACCCTGCTCGTCATCATGGGCATCGTCATCGCCAGCCTGCTGCTCGCGATGTACATGCCGTTGTTCCAGCTCAGCTCCGTGCTGTCTCAATAGGATCATGACCTTGGCTACCAATACGAATAGTCCCGCGCTCCCCGCCGGCTTCGAGTCCGAACCGGCCGCTCTGCCCGCCATGAGCCCGGCGGGCGCGATCAGCGTCGACGAGCAGGCCGCAGAAATCGATCAGGCGCGCCGCCTCGCCCAGCGCTACCGGCTCGACTTCGTGGATATGGACACGTTCCGGATCGATCAGGATCTGTTCCGTTCGATCCCGGCGGATCTGATGCTGCGATACGGGTTCGTCCCGCACCGGCGCGCCGGCAAGGCGCTCGAGATCGTGGTCTCCGATCCGACCGACCTGCCGATGATCGACGAGCTCGCAGTCCTGCTGGCGACGCCGATCAAGGTGGCGGTCGGCCCGAAATCGGCCATCGAGGCGATCCTGAAGAAGAGCGAGAGCTCGCAGCGCGTGCTCGAAGAAGCCACCGAGAGCTTTCAGCTGCAGATCCTCAAGGAAGACGAAAACGGCGAAGAGGCACTGACGGTCGAAAAGCTGACCAGCGACACCAGCCCGGTCATTCGCCTTGTCGACTCGACGATCTATACCGCCATCCAGCGCCGCTCGAGCGACATCCACATCGAGACGCAGGACGACGCGGTGTATGTGAAGTACCGGATCGACGGCGTGCTGCAGCCGGCCATGCGTCCGATCGCCAAGCAGTTTCACAGCTCGATCATCTCGCGCATCAAGGTGATGGCGGAGCTCGACATCGCCGAAAAGCGCGTGCCCCAGGACGGCCGCTTCAAGCTGCGGATGCCGGGCAAGACGATCGATTTCCGCGTCTCCATCATGCCCAGCGTCCACGGCGAGGACGCGGTCATCCGCATTCTCGACAAGGAGTCGATCAGCGAACAGTTCACCGAGCTGCGCCTCGACATCCTCGGCTTCCCGGAAGAGGAGCTGCGGCGCTTCCGCAAGTACATCCGGGAGCCGTACGGCATGGTGCTGGTGACCGGGCCGACCGGCAGCGGCAAGACGACGACGCTGTATGCCGCCTTGTCGGAGATCAAGACCGTCGAGGACAAGATCGTCACGATCGAGGATCCGGTCGAGTATCAGCTCAAAGGCATCACGCAGATCCCGATCAACGAGAAGAAGGGGCTGACCTTCGCCCGCGGCCTGCGCTCGATTCTGCGGCACGATCCCGACAAGATCATGGTCGGCGAGATCCGCGACGCCGAGACCGCGCAGATTGCGATCAACTCGGCGCTGACCGGACACCTGGTCTTCACGACGGTCCATGCGAACAACGTGCTGGACGTGCTGGGGCGGTTCCTCAACATCGGCGTTGAGGCGTATCAGTTCGTCTCGGCGCTCAACTGCGTCCTCGCGCAGCGCCTGGTGCGGACCATCTGTCATCATTGCAAGCGGCCGGCGAAAGTCAGCCGCGCCCTGCTCGAAGAATCGGGCCTCGATCCGGCGCTCGAGCACACACACACGTTTTACGAGGGCATCGGCTGCATCGAGTGCGGCGGTACCGGCTACAAAGGACGGATGGCGATTTGTGAGCTGCTCGACCTGACCGACCGCATCCGCGAAATGATTCTCGAGCGCCGGCCCACATCGGAGATCAAGAAGACCGCGCGCGAAGAGGGGATGCGCTTCCTTCGCGAATCGGCCGTCGAACGCGTCATGGCCGGCATCACGACCCTGCGCGAAGTCAACAAGGTGACATTCGTCGAATGAGCGGCATTCTGTCTGTGCGGGAGGCGCCGGCGCCTGGCGTCGCGGTGGAAATCGCGGCGGGCCACGTCTCCGCTGCCAGTCTCGGCTGGCGCGGCCGCGAGCCCGTGGTGGCCGCCCACGCGATCGAATGGCTGCCGCCGCACGCCGTCGTTCCCTCGCTGACCGCAGGGAACGTGCGCGAACGGGCCGGCGTCGTCGGGGCGTTGAGCCGCGTGCTCGAGAGAGTCGGCGGGCCCCGGCGGATCGGCCTTGTATTGCCCGACGTGATCGCGAAAGTGTCGCTCATCAGGTTCGAGCACCTCCCGGCGCGAGCGCAGGATCTGGATCAGCTCGTCCGATGGCAGGTTCGCAAGACCGCACCGTTTCCGATCGAGGATGCTCAGATCAGCTTCGTGCCCGGGCTTGCCGGCACCGATGGTCACGAGTTCGTCGTGGCGCTGGCGCGGCGTGAGGTGATCACCGAGTATGAAGACATCTGCGCCGAAGCGGGTGCGCACGCGGGTGTCGTTGACCTGTCGACCTTCAACGTCATCAATGCCGTGCTGGCCGGCAGCAGCGCGACTGACGCCGATTGGCTACTCGTCAATATCGCCGCGGATTACGCGTCGATTGCGATCCTGCGAGGACCGCATCTGATTCTTTTCCGCAACCGGGCGGCGGATACGGATGGGACGCTGGCCGATCTCGTGCATCAGACCGCGATGTACTACGAGGATCGCCTGAAGGGGCGCGGCTTCGCGCGCGTGCTGTTCTCCGGCGCCACGGCCGCCGGACCGGACCATGCGGACGAGGTCGAACAGCTGCGGCGCAGCCTGGAGGAACGGATGGCAATGCCGGTCGACTCAATTGATCCGCGCAGCGCCGCGGGATTGACCGATCGCATCACCGCATCGCCGTCTCTCCTGGATGGGCTGGCGCCTCTCGTTGGGCTGCTGCTGCGCGATCGCAGTATGGCGCGGGTATGATACGCACGAATCTTTCGACGCGGCCGTTCTACAACGAACGCGCCGTGCATTTCTGGCTGCTCGTCGTCGCCGTGCTCGTCGCACTCGCGACGGTGTTCAACGTGACCCGTGTGTTGAGCTATTCACACCGGGATACCGAGCTGGCCGGGCAGTTCTCGCGCAACGAGTCCCGCGCGCGGGACCTGCGCCAGCAGGCGGCGCGCCTCCGCGCAACCGTCGATCCGAAGCAGATCGAATTTGCGTCGGCGGAAGCGCGGCTGGCAAACGAGCTGATCGATCGCCGCACGTTCTCCTGGACCGAGCTGCTGAACCGGCTGGAGACCACGCAGCCCGACGACGTCCGTCTCGTGGCCGTGCGGCCGCGCGTTGAAAAGGACGGCCACATCGTCCTCGTCATCAACGTCGTCTCCAAATCGGTGGACGATGTGGACACCTTCATGCAGAACCTCGAGGAGACGGGAGCGTTCGCGAACCTGCGCCCGGTGCAGGAACAGGTGAACGAAGAGAGCCTGATCGAGACCTCCCTCGAATCCGATTACGTGCCGTCCGCGGCCGCGCCTGAGGAGAAACAGGAGGCGCCGGAGAAGCCAGACAAGCCGGAAAAGGAAAAGAAACAGACACCACCGGCCGGGGCGGCGCGGCCATGACGCTCTGGCAGCGCATCTTCGCCGAGAAGCGGATGCTGATCATCCCGCTCGCAGTGGGCATTGCGGCCAACATCGCCGTGTACGGCCTGGTCGTGCATCCGAACGCCGTGAAGGTCGCGAGCGCTGCGGGGCGCGCGACCGCCGCCGCCGAAAGCCTGCAGTCGGCCGAGCGCGATTACCAGAATGCGATAGCGCTCGTCACCGGCAAGAGCCGGGCGGAACAGGAACTGTCGACGTTCTACGACAAGGTGCTTCCGGCCGATCTGACCGCGGCGCGCCGGATGACATACGCGGCCCTGCCGGCGCTCGCGAAGAAATCGCAAGTCGAGTATCAGAACCGCCGGTACGATCCGGAAAAGACCGAGAAGGACGCGCGGCTGGGCCGGCTGCACATCCGCATGGTGCTGGTCGGCGATTACGACGGATTCCGCCGGTTCATCTACGAGTTCGAAAGCTCGCCGGAATTCGTCATCCTCGACAACTTCTCGATGACGCAGAGCGACCCGTCGCGACCCTTGACGCTGACGCTCGAGATGTCGACGTACTATCGCGTGAATGAACATGGAAACTGAGCGCCGGCGGCAGGTCGTGCTCGCAATTCTTGCCGTTGTGCTGGCTGTCGTGGTGTACCGCCTCTGGCCGACTACGTCCCCGGCGCCTGGCCGGCCGTCTAATCAGAAGGCAAGCGGGACATCGGGAGCAGCGCCCGGCCAGGTCGGGAGAGGTTCGGCATCGGCCGCCGCCACTGATGTGCACCTGGAGGCGCTGGAGGCAGAGCGGCCGAAGCCGGGACCGCATGAGCGGAATCTTTTCAGGTTCAGAGAGAAACGGCCGCCGCCCAAGCCGCAACCCGACGACCGCGTCCCGGCCCCGCTACCGGACGTGCCCAACACATCCACTGGGCCGCTCGGCCAGCCATCGACTCCGCCGATTAACTTGAAATTCCTCGGCACCGTGAAAGGCCAAGGTGAAGGCAGGCCCAAGATCGCGATACTCAGTGACGGCGTCGGTCCGCCGCTCTACGGCAAGGAAGGGGAGCTCGTCGCCGGCCGGTACCGGATCCTGAAGATCGGCGAGGAATCGATCGAGCTCGCGTATGCCGACGGCCGCGGACGGCAGACGATCCGGCTGACCGGATCGTGAGATCGTAGATTTCAGATTGTGGCTTTCAGCATTTGTTGACAGGCGATTTCGGGCAAGACGGCCGAAGATCGTGAACCGACACGATTTTCCTTCTGCGTCCTCTGCCTCGTCTGTGTTAAAGGATATTGGATTTGTGAACCCGGATTGATGCTCATTGTGATCGCTACGAAGCGATCGAACATCGCCCGCAGCTGTTGAGCTGCCGCCTCCTGGTGCTGAATTCCGGATTGCGAATTCCTATGACTAGACAGCTTCTAGAGTCGAGGTTCGTGCTGGAGGGGCAACGTTTCGCCTTTGGAAACTGTCTGGGTTTGTGGCCGCTCGGCGGCCCCCTATTAATGCGCGGCAATTCAAAGGAGCCTGCGCGCGAAGCGCGCCCGCCGGAGCGGAGCGGGGCGCTCGGGGGTCCCCGCGAGCGACGGCGTTGGGGGGTCCGGCGGGGCGAAGCCCCCCGGCCTAGGTTGACTAGACGGCTCAAGGAAATTGCATGCCTGGTGGGAGTGACCGCCATGGTGGCGGCGTGTGCCGCCGGGAAGGCGTACCGGCAGGGTGACGCGGCCACGCGGGCCGGCAATCTGGACGAAGCCGTTGCCGCCTACAGGAGAGCCGTCCAGGCATCGCCGAACAACACCCAATACCGCATCGCGCTCGAGCGCACCATGCTGGCCGCCTCGCGGTCGCACCTGGACCGGGCGCGCGACTACGAGCAGAAGGATCAGCTCGATGCGGCCATCAGCGAGTACCGGCTGGCCGCCGAGTACGATCCGAGCAACCGTCTGGCCAGCGCCAAAGTTGCGGCGCTCGATCGCATGATTCGCGACCGCATCGAACAGTCGCGTCCGGCGCCGGCAATCCAGGGGCTTCGCGAGCGCGCCCGCGCCGCGTCTCCGGAACCGATCCTCAACCCGGCATCCCGCGAGCCGCTCGTCGTGCGCTTCAACAACGCGAGCTTGAAAGACGTGCTGAGCGCCATCTCAGGGATGACGGGGATCAATATCACCTACGACCGGGAAGTCCAGGATCGCGCCATCACCGTCCAATTGGATGGGGTCACGCTCGAACAGGCGCTGAACCAGATCATGACGATGAACCAGCTCTCATACAAGGTTGTGAGCGAGCGATCGATCTTCGTCTTCCAAGACAACGCGCAGAAGCACGCCCAGTACGACGAGCAGGTGGTTCGAACGTTCTACATTTCTCACGCCGACCCGACGGAGATGTCGCAGCTCCTGAGCACCATCATCCGTCTGCCCGGTATTGCGGTGCAGCCGGCCATTGCCGTCAACCGGACGACCAACACGGTCACGGTACGCGGCACGAGTTCGGTCGTGCAGATTCTCGAGCGCATCATCGCTCAGAACGACAAGCCGCGCGCGGAAGTCGTGATCGATGTCGAGATTCTCGAAGTGGACCGGAACCGCACGAAGACCTACGGGTTGAACCTGTCGGAGTACGCGATCGGTTTCGCCTTCTCGCCGGAAACCTCGCCAAGCGGCACGACGACGCAGACTCCGGGAACCACCCCCGGCCCCACCACGCCAGGAGTGACGCCGGCGCCGACGGCAACGGGCGGGACGACGACCACGACCGCCACCGGCTCGTCCACCGCGCCCTCGGGCGTTCGATCGCCGCCGCCGTTCAACCTGAACACGATTTCGCGCGGCTTCACAACTGCAGACTTCTATCTGGCCGTGCCGACGGCGATCGTCCGGTTCCTCGAGTCCGACGCTCACACGCGGGTCGTTGCGAAGCCGCAGCTGCGCGGGGCCGAAGGGACGAAAATTTCGCTCAACCTCGGCTCTGAAATCCCGGTCGTGTCCACCAGCTACACGCCAATTGCAACGGGCGGCGCGGGCGTGAATCCGTTGAGCTCCTACCAATACCGGCCGGTTGGCGTGAACATCGACATGACGCCGCGGGTGAGCCTCGAAGGGGACATCATTCTCGATCTGACGCTCGACGACAGTGCGCTCGGGGGCGATGTTCCGGTCGCCGGCGTGACCGTGCCGTCGTTCGTCAGCCGGAAGGTCACGACGCGGCTGCGGCTGCGGGATGGCGAATCGAACCTCCTGGCGGGTCTGATCCAGGAACGGGAAGCATCGTCCGTCTCCGGATTTCCCGGCGCCATTCACCTCCCGCTGTTCCGGCAACTCCTCTCGTCGAACAACCGCACGAACGACCAGATCGAAATCGTCATGCTGCTGACGCCGCACATCGTGCGCACGCAGGAGCTGACCGAGAGTGATCTCCAGCCGATTTACATCGGGTCGCAGCAGAACCTCGGCGTCGGCGGACCGCCGCCGCTGATTGCGCCGCCGCCGGGCGCGGAAGCCGCGGCCGGCACGACGCCCGGCACGACGCCGCAACAGCCCTACCTCACAACGCCGGGGGGACTGCCGTTGCGGGGCCCGGGCGGCACGCTGGTCGCGCCGCCTCCGGGAACGACACCGGTTCCGGGTACAGTCGCCCTGCCGCCGCCTGGCCCGGTGACACCGACGCCTCCGCCGACGGAGCCGGCGGCGCCGCCGACGCCTCCGGTCACGGCCCCTGAGCCGCCGGCACCGGTCACTCCAGCGCCGCCGACGCCGGCCGAGCCACAGCCTCCGCAGCCGCCGGCCGCGACCGAGCCGCCCATCACGTCGCCGGGCGTTGGCACGGCACGCGTCATCATGTCGCCGAGCGGCACGACATTCCGGGTCGGCGGTGGACCGTACATCATTCCGATCTCGATCAGCGACGCCGCTCGGATTTCGACAATCACGCTGACGTTGTCGTTCGATTCCAGCAAGCTGCGCGTCCGCACGGTGCAGGAGGGAAGCTTCATGCGGGCCGGCGGCGCGAATGTCGCGTTCAATCAGCAGGCGAGCGGCAATCGCGTCGACATCACGCTGTCAAGAGGAACCGACGCGACCGGGGCGTCAGGCACCGGCCTGCTGGCCGCCGTGTTGTTCGATGCGATCGCGCCGGGCACCGTCACGATCACGTTGAGCGGCACCGCCACCGGCCCGGGCGGGACGGCGATGGGCCTGCAGCTCCGGCCGGTGACGATCACCGTGCAGTAGAGAATTTTGGGAATCAGGAGGATGCTGAAAAAGCACGTCAACGCAGAACGCGCAGAGACCGCAGAAATTTCCTCACGACTCTCTGCGATCTCGGCGGGTTCTGCGTTGAACGTTGGGTTTTTCAGCAATCTGTTAGGTTAGGAATTCGGGATGTTTACCGAGCGGATTTGGGCCGGTGGCGAGTCGAAGGGGTTTACGTTCGTTGAAATCCTGGTAGTCGCATCGATCCTTCTGATCCTCGCCTCGGCGGTCATGCCGCTGGCGAAGGTCACCGCGCAACGCCAGCGTGAAGTGGAGCTGCGCCGCGCGCTACGCGAGATGCGTACCGCTATCGATCGTTTCAAGGACGCGGCGGATATCGGGCTCATCGGCTCGCTCGATCTCAAGGCCGGCAGCGAAAACTACCCGGCGGATCTCAAGCAGCTCGTGGAGGGCGTCACCGCCGCCAACGACGCGACCGGCCGCAAGCTCAAGTTCCTCCGCCGTGTTCCAATCGATCCGATGACGCACAGCACCGAGTGGGGCATGCGCTCGTTTCAGGACAAGCCCGACTCGACGCGGTGGGGAGGGCAGAACGTTTTCGATGTCTATACAACCTTCGACGGCAAGGCGCTCGACGGGACGAAGTACCGCGACTGGTGATACGGATGACTACCACGGAGGACGCGGAGGACGCGGAGGTTCAATCCTGCGCTTCGACGTTCAATTGAGCTCACGGCATCCCGAGGTAGAGCGGAGTGAAAATCAAGAGGATGTTTCCTCCCTTCCTCCGTGTCCTCCGCGGTGAGATTCTTGGTTCTCGATATACAGGTCATGGCAGTGGGTAATTCGTTGATTCGTCGATGCAGGCGCCATATCGGTACGAAGTTGCGCACCCGTCACCTGAGCCAGAAGGGCTTCACCCTCATCGAGCTCCTCGTGGTGCTGACGATGATCGTGGTCCTCGCGTCGATGGGCCTGGCGCAATACCGCAACAGCGTGATTCATTCGCGCGAGGCGGTCCTGAAGGAAGATTTGTTCCGGATGCGCGAGGCCATCGACCAGTACTACGCCGACAAGGGTCAGTATCCGAGCACGCTCGACGCGCTTGTCAGCGACGGCTATCTGAGGAAGCTTCCCGAGGATCCGTTCACGAAAAACGCGAGCTCCTGGCAGGCCATCCCGGCCGAGCCCGATCCGAATAATCCCACCGCCGAACCAGGGGTCTACGACGTCAAGAGCGGTTCGGACCAGACCGCGCTCGACGGCACGAAGTACGCGGAGTGGTGATTCTCACCATTCAGACTAGGGGGCCGCTGAAAAGGCCGACATTCAACGCAGAACCCGCTGAAACCGCAGAGAATCCTTTGGAAAAGAACCGACAACCAGGCAAAAGCCGCAGAACTCGCAGGGCGATGTCATTTTCTGCGTGTTCCGCGAGCTCTGCGTTGATCGTCCTCGCACGTCAGCCGCCAGGCGGTGGGATGGTCGGTATTGGTGGTCCTGCGCGTAACGGCAGAATGCGCAGCCGTTTGCGTCCGCCAACGCGGTAGGTCTCGAAGTCGTTGTGGTCGATCGTGAAGACCGTCAAGTCACGGCACCGATCGTGCCACGGATCATTACGATCGATGTAAGCCAGGAGGGCGCCAGTATCCGCGAGCGCCCTAACGTCCATTGGCACGCCGCCGCTTCAGTCCTCGCCTGGGCGTCCAAAAATCGACTCGGGCAGACAACCCATCACTACGGCGTCGTCTGTGCATCCTCGACCGATGAAAAGGGGCTCACGTTTCCCGCCGCATCGTGCGCACGCACGCGATACCTGTAGATTGTGTTTGCTGTGAGTCCGGTGTTATTGAAAGTGGTGCCGCTCGGCGCGCCGACCTGAAGGAAGTTCGTGCAGCCGGAGCCCGTGCACCGTTCGACGAGATAGCCTGTGACGCCCACGCTGGTCGATGCGGTCCACGTCAGGTTGATTTGAGTGCTGGAGACGGCGGCCGCGGCCAGGTCGGACGGCGCCGAAATTACTGCTGGCAGTTGCGCGCCGACCAGAATACGCGTTGACCCCGAGCCGCTCGCACCGCTCGAATCGGTGGCAGTGGCAGTCACGATGAAGGCGCCACTTTGTTTGTACGCGTGCTGCACGCTCGTCGCGTTACCCGGTAGCGTCACGTTGGTACCGTCGCCGAAGTCCACCTGCACCGACGTGATGGCAAAGCCCGTTGTTGCAGTGGCGGAAATTGTGAACGTCGTCGTCGTATCGACCTGCGGACTTCCAGACGGCGTGATCGAGACCGTTGGTTGTGGCTTCGCGTTGACGCTAACACTTGCAGATTGCGGCACTATCGTTCCGAAGCTATCGGTTGCTGTCGCCCTGATTAGGTACGAGCCCTGCGTTTGATACGTATGGAAGGCAGATTGGCTGCCCGTAAACGCACCAAGACTTTGAATGCCAGTGCCGTCGCCCCAATCTACAGTCACGTCGCGAATCGGGCTCGCGTTGTTCGCCGCGGCCGTGACCGCAAACGTATACGATGCCGGCACGCCGGCCAGTACTGTTGCCGGTAGTGTAATGAGCAGTCCCGGCGATCCAGCCACGTTGACCAAGACCGATCCGGAAGCCTGGCCGGAGGAGGTCGGGCCTGTTGGCGTTGTCGGTGTCGTCGGTGTCGTCGGCGTGGTGGGCGTGGTCGGCGGGGTGGGTGCGGTCGAAGACCCCCCCTGCGCGCCGACGCTCGCGGTCACCGTCGCCGCGACGGACGTCCTCAGGGTCGCCGTCGCGAGCCCGTTTTCATCGGTCGTCCCGACGGTCACGTCAAGGCTGCCGGCAGTCGTGGAGAACGCCACCTGCGCTGCCGGCAGTGGGTTACCGTTGATGTCCAGGACAGTGGCGGTAATGATGGAGGTACCGCCCTGCGCAGGGATAGTCGTGGGATTCGCGGTGACGCGAACTGGTCCAACCCCCGCAGTACCGACGAGTATCCTGAGCGGGCTCGCCCCGGTGCTCACGCCGCCGGAGCTCGCGCTGATGACGGCGGTTCCATTCGCGCCGCCAGCCCTGAACGTCGTGACTGCACGGCCGTTGAGATCGGTCTCGACTTCGGACGGTACGATCAGTCCGAGCGACGTCGTAAAGAGTACGTGCGTCCCCGAGTGCGGCGGCGTGCCCGCAGGCTCGATGACCTGCGCAATCACTTGGGCAGTACCGCCGCTCGAAACCGCCGTCTGAGACGACGTCAGGGTGAGTGTCGAACCCGAGGGCGCAAGCAGCGGCACTCTCTCGCAGGCGGCAGCCATCAAACACGTGACGCCGACAGCAGTGGTGAGCAGTGACGCGCGATTGTGCGAACGTGCTATCATGAAGGCAGTCAACATCTTAAAGCCCATGCAGTCAGAGGGTCAAGCGACGGGGACAACGGGCGGTCGCAACGGATACGCCATGGTAGCTCTGCTGGTGGCGATGGGGGTCATGGCGGTCCTCATGACGGTGGCCATGCCGGTCTGGAAGCAGGCGTCGCAGCGCGAGAAGGAAGAGGAGCTGGTGTTTCGCGGCCAGCAGTACGTCCACGCCATCGCGCTCTTTTCGCGCAAAAACGGGAATGCCTTTCCGCCGAACGTCAACGTCCTGGTCGACCAGCGTTTTCTGCGCAAGAAGTACAAGGACCCGATCACCAATGACGATTTCCAGCTGATTCCGGTCGGGGCCCAGGGTACGGCGGGAATTTCCGCCCCCCCAGGCGGAGGGACGAGCCAGCCGGGCGCGGTCACCTTGAGCACGCAACGAACGGGCAGTACCACGGGCCGCGAATCCACTCCATCCTCCCCATCGCCCACGGCGCCATCTCCCACCGCACCCACCACCGGACCAACAGGATCCCGGGGGCCGATGACGGGCCGCGCAGGATCCGGGGCGACGCCCATCACTGCGCCGATGCCGGGCGTCGGCGGCCGCGGCACGCCGCTCACGGGCGGCGTTGGGGGGTTCATCGGCGTCACGAGCAAGAGCAAGGACAAGTCCATTCGGCTGTACAACGGACGCAATCATTACAACGAGTGGGCATTCGTCTTTACCGCGCAGAATCAGGCGCCAGGCGCTGGCGGCGCTCCTGGCGCTGGTGTTCCCGGCCAGCGCGGGCAACGAGGACAGCCGGGCCAGCCAGGGCAGCCGGGTCAAAGGGGCTTCCCGGGTCCCACCACACCGGGGCGGGGTCAGCAGCCGCCAGGAGGGCGTGGACCGGGCCGGAATCCCTTCATCGGAGGGGTCAGCCCGTTTGAACCTCAACAGCCTCAGCCACCGTCTCGCGGACGATCTGGTCGTTAGGACGTCCGACTAGGTTTCACGGCCGACAGCTGAACGCCGGCCTGCGCTCGATCGGACAATCAAGGCGCGATTTGCAGTAGAGAGCTTGCAGCTTAAAAGGCCTGCAAACGCAGATGGGCGGCGGTGCGTTTTTCTATAGGCCTTCCAGGACTGCATCGACGCACCGTCAAGTCGCGCCGGCCACTTGATCGCAAAGGCAACTGCGGCGATCGCGAAGCAGCATGACATCGAACGGTCAGTCGGCGGCAGCGTCAGGGGCGCCGTGAAGGGCGCGATGCCGTCGCGCATTTGTCCCTGGTACCAGCTGCCGCACGGGCGTTCGTCAGCCGCGATCCCGGCGATGCGCTGTCACCACGGCCGATTCGAATGTTTCCGGCTCATTCACATCGTCGTGCACCACCCGGAGTAGCGTTGCGCGAACGTCCTCGTCACGTGTAGTCGTCGGTTGCGGGATCAAGCGAGCAGCGCATTGATAACGCTGCGGATGACGGCAGGCATAGACAGGAATTAAAGCGACACAACCTGCTTGAGACGCGCCGCTGCCTGAGAACCGATGAACACGACGGCGGTTCGCGAGTCGCAGAGTGGAGTCAAGAAGCGTCGTTAAACGACTCAAGGATGGCCGACGCGTCGGCCCTGGTGTGCTCCGCGGCAGATGCCGGTGCGTACGCGTCGCGCCACTCCGGTCGAAAAAGGCGTTCGCATTCACCTTTCAACGCTTGCGACCCATCAGCAAAGTACAAGGTTTGTGTCTGGATTTCGATCGCGGCACGTATAGGTTCCTTTACGATCGGGGGACGCGTCGTATCGGGACCGGTTGAATGGCTCGCGAATCTGACGCCTCGGAGCTGATGTCCTGGCACATGAGTTGCGAACTGCTGACTACGACTCCGACCATAACGGATCGCAATGAATCTGACCGCCGATGATCCCAGGAAACCATCGAGGGTATGGCCTCACGCCGTTGACGACCAACAAGACGAAGCGGCAGACGCGGGCCATCACATTCGTGGTCTTGACAATTACACCTTATTGACAAATCGGGAGACTCGGCTATAGTTGCAGCAGAGCTTAGGGAACTGTAAGGGTCCGGTTCCCGATACCATCAACTCGAACCTCGACAAATCGCCTGGGGTAGGGGCATGCCTGCTTCCCGACATGCGGCGCAGGGACACGATCTCGATGTAAGACGGCTCGAGCCCCGGCGTACGCGACACGGATTGTCCCACCTCCGCGATTTGGCGGCCGACGGCTTCATCATCACGGCCGACTGGCACATCGTCCTGTGCAGTCCCGCGGCAGCGAAGATTTTCAAATGCTCCGAGACCGGGATGATCGGGCTGCCTTTGAGCCGATTTTTGCGAGCTGACTGCTTGCGCGACGAGTCCGGTGATGTGGACGGCGCACAGCCAGGCTTCCGCACT
>JBKPAI010000083.1:0-70767 GCA_046726355.1 Acidobacteriota bacterium
TGCCCACACTGGGCAGTCCTTCACTTGGTGAGTGCTGAGCCCATACGGAGCCCTGCCCGGATTCCTTCCCTCCTTATTAAGTTTTCTGAGTGAGCAATTTTGTGCAGGCGGAAGTATACATCGGAGCAGTATGGTTCCAACTAGTACCCGAAGATAAATTCTGTGTAACTTTGCGGCCGAGTCGGCGTATTAAGTCAACCTTTACCGGTTACGTTATTAATGTGTGCGGATGGGATCGATGAATCTACACCAAGGTGACGGATCTTGAAGGGAAGCTCTTAACCAGCCGGCAGGACCGTGGGGAGCGCGTAAAGAAGAGCTCAATCGAACGATAGGAAGCATTTTGCCGCGGCCCGACTGACGCCAGGGGCGGCGACGAAAACGTAATTTCACGCTCGCTGTTGCTGCGGAGCTTCGCCAGGACACACTGAAGTCCGCACGTTTTCCTGAGAATTTTCGTGTCTTTCTGCCTGGAACCCCCGGTCTGATCCTTGCCCCGACCCTGACGAACACGTAGGTCGCCACCGAGAACCTGGTCGCCTAGCGCCTGCGCCGTCACTCCACGCTTCGCGCTTTTCCGCGAGTTCTCTTCGACCGTCCTCAAGAAACGGAGCTCTCACGTGAGGTTCAAGGCTCTTCCCGCTCGGGGTGTCGCGCGCGCGCGCCTGCTGATCGTTCTCGCGGTCATACTCAGCACGGGGGCTGGTCGCCCGATCGCTCAAAGCGCCGCACCGGAAGTTGCCAATCGCCAGTTTGCGGCGGGCTGGCAGCAAGGGACACCGCTCACCGTGACCGGCGAAGTCACGGCCATCTACGCGGACGATTTTGCGAATCACCGGTCCGAGCTTGCTCACGTGATTCGAGACAACCGGACGGGCCGATCGTTTCAGATCCGCTTCGACAAGAAGCCAGGCAATCTGCGCGTGGGCACGGTCATGACCATCACGGGACATGCTCTGGAATCGGAGATCTACGTGCTGGCGGATCAGACGTCGGCGACGAGTCCCGCGACCGCCGAAACCATCGTCCAGACGACGCCAGTGGTCGCCGGCGATCAAAAGACCCTGGTCATCGTCGCGAACTTCCGTGACAAGAGCGTGGGTTGCCCGATTCAGGCGATCGACAACGTCATGTTCGCGGATCCCCTCAACCAATCGGTGGACGATCTCTATCGCGACATGTCGATGGGCCAGGTTTCGTTCAGTGGTACGGTCGTCGGACCGTACACACTGCCTTCGGCGTCAACCGATCCGTGTGATACCAGCGCGTGGGCAGCTGCAGCGAACGCGGCGGCCAGCGGCAGTATCGACGTGAACGCGTACGCCCGCAAGGTGTACGTGATGCCGGGCAACAGTTGTCCGGCCGCCGGCATCGGCGAAGTGGGAGTCACGCCGAGCAGGGCCTGGGTCTTCACCTGCGACATCGCCGACGTCTACGCTCACGAGCTCGGACATAACCTGGGTATGCAGCATGCGGCGACACCAGGGAGCGAATACGCCGACGATTCCGACATCATGGGACAGGCAGAGGGCCTGATGCGCCAGGTCAACGCGCCTCACAAATTGGAAATGGGTTGGATCCCGGATGCTCAGGCGGTGCTCGTGACAGCGGACGGCCAGTTCGAGGTCGGGCCGACTGAGGTCGATCCGGCCCTTGCCGGGGCACCGCAGGCGTTGAAGGTGTTCAAGGCGGACTCGAACGAGTACTACTACGTGTCCTATCGGCGCGGAATCGGCTTCGACGCCAATCTCTCCTGCTGCGCGTACCTGGATCGCCTCAGCGTGCATCGCTGGTCCGGCCGCGGGAACAAGACCTACCGCCTTGCGGTCCTTGCGGACGGCGAGACCTTCTCAGATCCGACGACCGGCTTCACCGTGACCCAGGTAAAGCACAGCAGCACGTCCAGCACTGCGCTCGTGAGGGTCGGGAACGGGTGTGGCTCCGCGGCCCCGTCGCTGGTTCTGTCGCCGCAAGATCAGACTGGGCCGGCGGGGTCGGCGGCGAGCTACGATCTGACGCTTGTCAACAACGACGCATCGACCTGCGCCGCCACCACGTTCGCGCTCGGCGGGAACGTCCCTGCAGGCTGGACGGCGTCGTTTTCGCCTCTCAGCACGCAGGTTGCCCCTGGCGGTACAGCCCATGCGACGTTATCGCTCGTATCGCCCGACACCGCCCCGCCCGGCACATACGGTGTGACCGTCACCACGAGCGATCCGAATGTTGCCGTCCATGCCGCTTCAACGACCGGTTCCTACACGGTCGTGCCGTCTTGCAAGCGAAGCCTGCCGATGATCAGCATCTCGCCGGCGAGCCAGATCGGATCGCCCGGCACAACGTTGACGTACTCGATGACGGTGACGAACAAGGACACGTCAGCGTGTGCTCCGACGACGTTCAACCTCGTTCCTTCAGTGCCGACGGGTTGGGTTGGATCCCTTTCCTCGTCAGCGGCAACGCTGCAAGCGGGCGCGAGCGTCACCGTATCGTACTTCGTCACGTCAGTTCCCGGATCTCCGCCGGCCACGTACAAGATCTGGGCCAACGCCGCGGATCCAGTCCTCTCGCGCGCCTTTGCCACAACCGCCGATTACATTGTCGGGTCCGATACCATTCCGCCGACCCCGCCGGCAGGCCTGACGGCTACGATCGACCGTAAACAAGTGAAGCTTGCGTGGCAGGCCTCCACCGACAACGTCGCGGTGGCTGGATATCGAATCCTGCGCAACGGCACTCAGATCGCGACGACAACTACCTTAGGCTGGACCGACGCGACCGCACTGGCGGGCATCCCTTATACGTACGCGGTTGCAGCTTATGATGCGGTCCCGAATTTCTCGGGCCTGAGCAACAGCGCCACCGTAAAAATCGCTGCTGGCGGCAAGAAATAAGAAGGCTGTGAAACAGAAAGGGGCCGGCCGCTCGGCCGACCCCTTTTCCGTCCCGCGATTGACGATCGCGAGTCGAACTACTGCTGCAGTCTTACAGTGGTGATCTCCGTGCACGGCGTCGTGTAATCAGCGTTGGGCGGGTTCGTCCCAGCCTGATGGAACACCGCGCGCCAGTAGCGTGCTGTCGTCACGTCGCCCGCCGTATCGAGCTTGACTTCGACCGTGTTGTTGCTGGTTCCGACGGTGACCGACGTGTCGGACTGGTTGGCCGGAATCGTCACTGGCTCGGTGCCGAGCGCGCCCGACTGGGCATTGCAGTTCGCCAGGTCTGCATAGACGCTGAACGTCATGGTCATCGCCGGTTCACTCGAGGTCAGCCGGCGAAGTCCGGTGAGGGTCGCCCGATCGAACAGCAGCACTCTCTGTCTCGTTACCGCAGCCGGCGTTGCCTGAGTGGCCGTGTTCGTCACCGTGCAGGTCTGGATCTGCGTCGACGAAATCGTGACGTTGCTGCAGTTGTTATAGCTGACACCCCAGTTGGTGGGCGGATTGGGTTCCACTACGTTGTGAACCGAACCAACCTGGAACGTGAGTTCCTTACACGTCTGGCCTGAGACACACGAGGTGCCGTTATTTGCGAACGGCTCTTCCGCTCCACCGTCGAGACTGAAGTTGAAATCACCTGGCACCAGCGTCAATCCGAAGCCATTGTTGACGACTTTGACGATGCGGAGCAGGCCGGTCAACTTGCGGTTCGTAATCGTGCACGCGGTCGTTTTCGTCGCCGCGACGGGGAACGTGCCCGTACCCGGATACAGCGTGTACGTCGTGCCGTCGAGCACGCAGACCAGCGACACTTCCTCGAACGACGGGCCGACCGCCCCTTCGACGACCCGGTAATCCGAACCGACGAGAAGATTTTCGATCGTGTCCTGGTCACCGTCGGACGTGAGCGTCGCGTCACACTGGAGCGTGCTGCCGTTGTTGTTGCAATCGGAGTCCACGGTTCCGTCGAAGATCGCCGAGCCTCCGCTCCGCGAGACCGTGTACGGGAAGCTGCCCGACAGGCCTGCGGGGTCCGTGACTTTCTTGACTGTCAGTACGCCGCAGTTGGACACCGGCGGAAACGCCGACAGCACCGTGTCCTTGTAGTCCGCCGTATCGGAGTTGCCGGTCACGGTGCCGGGGATGGTGTTCGCGAAGCTCAGGCACTCGCCGGTTTTTGGAAACACGACCTCGGTGAAATCGATCGCGGCCTCGCCGCGGAAGAAGTCGCCGCTGTAGGCTGCGCGGGACGTCAGATTGTCCAGGTCGATCTTGGCGCCGAACCCGGGAGTCGCGGCATTGAAGAAGCGGAGGGAAATCTGCGTCGAGTTGCCCTGCTGGTCCCAGAGGATGATGAAGTCGCCGGTCTGGCGGCCGCTCCATGGGTTGCAGGCCGGATTGTTGTAGCCGGTGGTGCCGGTGCATGTCGCGGGCACGCCGCTCTTTTCGAGCTCGATGGAAATGAAGCCGCTGCCATTGTTTGAGTCGCGCGCCCACGCGAAGTAATACCAGATGTGGCCGGTGTTCGGGTCGATTGCGGTCTGTGTGTAGACGGTGTTGAGGTCGACCTGAGCGTTCGGGTTCGTCAAACCCAGCATCGGTGTCGGCGCGGTGTTGATGACGCCGATTTTCGTGGAGCTGCTGTTGATTGGCCCCAGCTCCTTTGCGCCGCCATTGGGGTCGGTGATTTTCGCAGCGCCCGCGACGCCGCTGTTGTTGGCATCGGTGATGATGCCGTCGACGCAGAACGGGCCGGCGTTGGGGGTGCACGTCTGCGCCGACGCCGATGCGCTGAATCCTAGAAGTGCCAGTGCGACTGTTGCCGAGGTGACGAACGAACGGGTACACGGTTTCTGCATAGGTGGACTGCTCCTCCCGTTTGGGGTGACGCTGGATGCCTTTGCGTGTAGGGGTGAGAAGAGTATAGAGCTCGACCGTTGGCGCGAACCGACGGATTGGAGTGGTCGAACGAAATCTCGTCCAGCGACGGCGAGCTTAGTCGTTCGACTGGAAGACTTTTTTATCGGCGGCGAGGATCACGAACGTCGATATCGTGACATGTCCAGCGTCAACGCACGGCATCCTGCTGATTCGTGACGCTGAGCGTTCGAAGCCGGTTCTCAAGCGGAACACCTTCGCAGCCGCCAGCCGGTGGCCCGACCGACGGCATCGGCCAGCGACAAGTCCGACTCGCACACCAGCATCACATCGTCGACAGCCAGCTCGAAGGGCGTATTCGACACGTGCGGGTGAAACGATTCGCCAGGTCTCGTTCGGCGGATAGATCGGGCAGATTACTCCGGCAGCGTCGCCGCGATTCGCCGCGGATCGATCCGCCAGACATTCCCGGCCCTGAGGTTTGACAGCCAGACCGATCCCAGGCCGACGCGGACGGCGTCACCGCCTTCGCCGAAGAATTGCTGCACCACCGTATTCGAGATCGGATCGATGCGCGAGAGGGGAAACTGGAACGCCGTCACCCACACCGATCCCTCGCCGGCGGCGATTTCGCCTCCGCCGCCCGGCACGCCGACCTCGATGGTCGCGACAACCTTGTTGATCTTCGGATCGATGCGCGACACGGACCCGTCGCCCTGATTCAGCGTCCACACAGCGCCGAGACCGGCCGCGACGAAGCGCGGCGCCTTGCCGACCGGAATCGTCTCGACCACGAGGTTGGTGTCCGGGTCGACACGCGTGACGCTGTCGTGCGCCGTGCTGGTCACCCAGAGCGCCCCTTCGCCGAACGCGAGACCGTACGAGCCGGACGGGACGTAGATCTCGGCGACGATGGCATTGGTGGCCGGGTCGATGCGCGCGAGCGTTCCCTTGTCGTCGACGATGATCCATACGCTCTCCGCGCCGGTGACGATCGATCCCTCGGAGTTGCCGACGCCGGTGGCAAGCGTCGCTGTGACAGTCCCGGTCTTGAGATCCAGACGCGAAATCGTCTGGTCGCCGCAATTGGGAACCCACAGGCTTCCGAACCCGGCGGCGAGCCCCGAGCACGGCTTCTTCCCGACCGTCATTGTCGCGGCGACGGTGTTCGTCTTCGCATCCAGACGCGACACGCTGTCCTTCGGCGCGTTCGAGACCCACGCGGCGTGTTCGGTCGGGTCGATGGCCAGCCAGTCGGGTGAGCCGGGCACCGCAAAGACCGCCTCGGGCTCGAGCCTGGCGATCGGAATCTTGACGCCCGGCGTGCTGACGCCAGGTTTTGGCGGCCCGGCAGCCTGCAGGAGCAGGAACCCCAGCAGAACGAGTCTTACCTCAGTCATCATCGCCGGTTGCATAATACCTGCTGATGTTCCCCGGCCTTCCCACGCAAATCTTCGTGTGGCTATTGACGGCCGTGCCGGTTGCTTTCGCTCCCGCGGCCCAGACGGCGTCCGGGCCTGCGCCCCAGTCGCCCGACTTCTTCGAGCTGCGCGTCCGGCCGGTACTGGCCGCAAACTGCTACGAGTGTCACACCAATCTACGAAGCGGCGGACTGCGCGTCGATTCACGCGAGGCGCTGCTGAAAGGCGGGCGCACCGGACCGGCGATCGTGCCCGGCGATCCCGACCACAGCTTGCTGATTCAGGCGGTTCGCCAGACGAACAGCACGCTGAAGATGCCGAAGGGCGGTCAGCTGGCGCCCGCCGAGATCGACGCGCTCGCCGAATGGGTCCGTGCCGGTGCCGTCTGGCCGGAAGCGGCGGCGACGGCGGCTGCCGCGGCGAACAGCGGTGGCGCTCCGAAACCCGCGGGCTCCGTCATCAAGCCCGAGCAACGCGCGTTCTGGTCGTTTCAGCCGCTTCGCAGGCCGCCGGTCCCGGCGGTCAGCCACGGCGATTGGCCAAAGACTGATATCGATCGCTTCATCCTTGCGCGGCTCGAACGCGAAGGCCTGGCGCCGGTGGCGGCCGCCGACAAGCGGACGGTGATCCGACGCGCGACCCTCGACTTGACCGGTCTCCCGCCCACGCCCGAAGAGATCGACGCCTTCGAACAGGACCCGTCGCCCGACGCGTTCGCGCGCGTGGTGGACCGCCTGCTGGCATCGCCGCATTACGGTGAAGCCTGGGGCCGCGTGTGGCTCGACGTGGCGCGATACGGCGAGGACGATTACCGGTCGCTCGATCCGAAGGGCCGCGGGTACAACCCGTACCCGAACGCCTATCTGTATCGCGACTGGGTGATCAAGGCCTTCAACGACGATCTGCGCTACGACCAGTTCGTGAAGGCGCAGCTGGCCGGTGACCTGCTCGGCGAGGAGGGACGGGCGCGAACGCTGCCGGCGCTCGGGTTGCTCGGCCTCGGCCCGTGGTATTACGACAACGGTGCCGTCGAGATCACGCGCGCGGACGAGCGCCACGACCGCGTCGACGTCGTGTCGCGCGGCTTCCTCGGACTCACCGTCGGCTGCGCGCGCTGTCACGATCACAAATACGATCCCGTTCCGACCGCCGACTACTACTCGCTCGCCGGGGTCTTCCTGAACACGACGTACCACGAGTACCCGCTCGTGCCGAAAAAGCTCGTCGACGACTACAAGGCGCAGGAAAAGAAGATCGAGAACAAGGAGAAGCTGCTCGACGAGTTCATGAAGACCGAGTCGACGCAGCTCGGGCAGACGCTCGCGCTGCAGGCCGCGAAGTACATGGTAGCGGCCTGGCGCGTCACCGGCGAACCGAAGGAAGACGTCTCGAAGGTGGTCGACGCGGAGAAGCTCGATTACGAGCTGTTCGACCGGTGGATCAAATTTCTGGCCAAGCCGCCGCGTTTCTATCCCTACCTCACGAACTGGCAGGCGATGGTCAAGGCCGGCGGCACGAAGCCGGATGCGCAGAAGCTCGCCGGCGAGTTCCAGTCGCTGCTGCTCGATGTCATGTTCGAGCGGAAAGAGGTCACTGAAGAGAACGACATCATCAAAGCGAAGGCGCTCCCCGGCACGAAGAAGAAAGAACCGGGCAAGCTTCCCAGCGACTTCGTCACCAACGATGATTTCTGTCCCGGCTGCGGTCTCGAGCTCAAGAGCCTGCCGATCGAGCGTCAGAACCTGTGGACCGACGTGTTCCAGCGCGATCTCCAGGAGGGCTTCGACCCGGTCCAGCAGATGGATCGTGTCAAGCCGGGACTGCTGTCGTTCCGCGGATGGGGCCTCGAACGGCAACTGGCTGCGGATCGGCGCCGCTACATCGACGGTCTGCGCCAGGACATCGAAGCCCTGCGCAAGGCGCAGCCGCCGCCGTTCCCATTCGTTCACGGCGTTGCCGATGTCGAGAAGCCGGTCAATCTGCGCATCAGCAAGCGCGGCAACCCGCTGAATCCCGGTGACGAGGAACCACGCCATTTCCTCTCCGTGTTGAGCGACGGCGTTCCGGGGCCGTTTGTGAACGGCAGCGGACGGCTCGAGCTGGCCGAAGCGATCCTGAAGCAGCCGATCGCGATCCGCGTCATCGTGAACCGGATCTGGAAAGGGCATTTCGGCACCGGACTGGTCGACACACCGAGCAATTTCGGCGCGACCGGCGAGCGCCCCAGCCATCCCGAGCTTCTCGATTACCTGGCGCAGCTGTTCGTCGACAACGGACTGTCGCCGAAGAAGCTGCATCGCGTGATCATGCTGAGCGCGGTCTATCAGCTCAGCGCCGATCACGATCAGAAAAGTTTCGAGAAGGACTCCGGGAACCGTTTCTACTGGCGGGCGAATCGCCACCGCATGACCGCGGAGCAGATTCGGGACTCGGTGCTCTTTGTCTCAGGCGCGCTCGACACGAAGCTCGGCGGACCGGCGGCGCCGCTGACGCCGACCTATTCGCGGCGAACGGTCTACGGAAAGATCAGCCGTTACAAGCTGGACGAATACCTCCAGCTGTTCGATTTTCCCAGTCCGAACCTGTCGGCCGAGAAGCGGTTCACCACGACCGTGCCGCTCCAGCGGCTCTTTTTCATGAACAGCGATTTCATGCAGCAGCAGGGAGAGTTGCTCGCGCAGCGAGTCGCCGGCGAGGCGACCGCAACCGCACGGATTCAGAAGGCCTATCGCCTCATCTTCGGCCGCGCCGCCACTGACGCTGAAGTGCGGGCGGGACTGCAATACCTCTCGACCGAGCCGATGAAGGAGTACCAGGAGCGGAAAAAGGCCGGTGGGCCAGGTAGGGCAGGTGGGGCAGGCAAAGAAGAAGCGGGTGAGCCGGATGAGAAGAGCAAAGAAGGTGACACGGCTTCGGACGGCATGATGGCCGGCGTCGTACCCGACGCACAGAAGAGAGGCGACGCGAAAAAACTGCTGCCGGTCACCGTGTGGGGCCGGTATCTGAAGACGCTTCTGAGCTCGAACGAATTCCTGTTCGTGAGCTGACCGGTGGACGTTTCATCGAGGCATGGAAATTGGCATTTCGACGCATCGTAGCTGAATGGCGAAACTCGGCATTGACGTGACATCTATCAAACTTCCGCATCGACTCCCACGACCCGTGACGCGCCGACAGGCGCTGTGCCGGATGGGCAACGGCTTCGGCATGCTGGCGTTCGCCAGCCTCGTCGGCGAATCGATCGCGCGTGCGGCGGGTCGCGACGCGTTCGGGCAACAGGGCGCGCTCGACCCGCGCAAGCTGGATCATCCCGCCCGCGCCAGGCACGTGATCTTTCTGTTCATGAACGGCGGGCTGTCGCAGGTCGACAGCTTCGATCCCAAACCGATGCTCGACAAGTATCACGGCCAGCCATTGCCGGGCGGTTCGATCGCGACCGAACGGAAGACCGGCGCGCTGATGCGCTCGCCGTTCACGTTCAAGAAGTACGGCGCCTGCGGCATGGACGTCAGCGAGCTGTTCCCGCACGTGGGCGGGTGCGCCGACGACATCTGCTGGATCCGCTCCGTCTACACCGACATCCCCAATCACGAGCCGTCAATGCTGATGATGAATACCGGCCACACGCAGGCCGGACGTCCGTCACTGGGCTCGTGGCTCACCTACGGTCTCGGGACCGACAACCAGAACCTGCCCGGCTACGTCGTCTTGTGTCCGGAAGTTCCGACGACGGTCGGGCCACCGCTCTGGAACAATGCGTTTCTGCCCGCTGCCTATCAGGGCACCTACATCTCCGACAAAGTCGAGAAGCAGGACGGCGATCAGCTGGTCGGAAAGGACTTCGATCCGAAAAAGCTGATCTCCTATATCAGCAACGACAAGTTCACGCCGGCCGAGCAGCGGCGTGAGCTCGACCTGCTCGAGTCGCTGAACCGGCTGCAGCTGCAGCGCGAAACGGTGCGCGACCCACAGCTCGAGGCGACCATCGAAACGATGGAAGTGGCATTCCGGATGCAGACCGAAGCCCCCGACGTGTTCGACATCAGGAAAGAGAGCGAAGCGACGCTGAAGCTGTACGGGCCGGGCAGCACGGCGCGCGGCTGCCTGACTGCGGTCCGGCTGGTGGAGCGCGGCGTGCGGATGGTGCAGGTCTATTACGGCAAGGGCGATCCGTGGGACGCACACGCCGACATCCAGGCGCATCGCAAGAACGCGAAGGACTCCGATCAGCCCTTCGCCGCAGTGGTCAAGGATCTGAAGGGCCGCGGCCTGCTCAAGGACACGCTGGTGGTGTGCGGCTCGGAATTCGGGCGCACCCCGGTCATGGAGGTCGGCGGGAATGCCGGCACGACGCAGAACGGACGCGACCACAATCCGTTCGGGTTCACGATGTGGCTGGCCGGCGGCGGCGTGAAAGGCGGGACGATTTACGGGGCGACCGATGATTTCGGATTCAAGGCCATCGACAAGCCTGTGCACGTGCACGACCTGCACGCGACAATCCTTTACCTGCTCGGCATCGACCACACGAAGTTGACGTACCGCTACAGCGGCCGCGACTTCCGGCTGACCGATGTTTCGGGCAACGTCATTCACGACATCATCGCCTGATCCGGTTGAGTATCTTCAGGAGGAGCGTAATGGTCCGTGTGTTCGGTTGCGCGCGAAGAAGAGTTCTGCGGGCGGCGGCAACGTTGACGGCAATGCTCGTGCTGCTGTCGGCGAACGCGTCCGCGCAGGCGGTGAAAGGGTCGCTGCTCGGCAACCTGACCGACGAGGCCGGACTGGCGATCCCAGGCGCGACGGTGACGATCACGGAAACGAACACCAACATCTCGTACACCGCGGTCACCAACGAGAGCGGCTTCTACGTGTTCTCGAACCTGAAGGACGGCACCTACCGCGTCCAGGGTGAGCTGACAGGCTTCAAGAAGACGGTGCGCGACGGCGTGATCGTGCCGGTGAACGCGACGGTACGCGTCGACCTGAAGCTCGAGATCGGCGCCCTCGAAGAGTCGGTCACCGTCGTCGGAGAAAGCCCGCTGCTGCAGACGGACCGCGCCGATACGGGACGCGTCATCGAAAGCGTGCACCTGCAGGAGGTGCCGCTCGGATACAACCGGAACTTCCAGGGCATGATGATCACCGTGCCCGGCGCGCTGCGGATCCAGCGGCCCCACTCCGACTTCTTCAACGCGCAGGACAGCCTCGCGAGCAACGTCAACGGCCAGTCGCGGCTAGCGAACAACGTCCAGATTGAAGGCATCGACGACAATCACCGCACCGGACTGCTGACCACGCTGATTCCCTCGGCCGAGGCGATCGAGACCGTGAACATCAGCACCAGCGCGTACGATGCCGAATTCGGCCGTGCCGGCGGCGCCATCAGCAACGTCACACTCAAGTCCGGGACGAACGATCTGAAGGGAAGCGTGTTTGCGTTCGGCAACAACGAGAAGACGAACGCGCCCGGATACTTCACCCAGACGAAGCCGCCCGGCGATTACCTTCAGAGCGGTTTCACGCTCGGCGGGCCGATTCAGCGCAACCGGCTGTTCTTCTTCGGCGACTACCAGCACATCCGCGACAACGCCGGTCGAACGACACGCGCCATCATTCCGCCGTCGGCGTACCGCCTCGGCGACTTCAGCGCATCGCCGACAACGATCTACGATCCGTCGACCGGCAATGCCGACGGAACGGGACGAACGCCATTTCCCGGCAACATCATTCCGGCGGATCGCATCAGCCCGATCGCGAAGGCGATTCTTTCGCACCTGCCGGCGCCCAATATCGAGGCCGCGCCCGGACAGCCCAATTATCAGATCGACTACGCGCGTGTGAAGACGACCAATTCATTCGACTCGAAGATCAACGTGCAGATCAGCCAGGCCGATCAGCTCTCGGCGCGTGTCAGCTTCCTCCGCCCGGTGCTCACCGATCCGGCCGCCTACGGGGAGTTCGGCGACTCGAAGGCGGGAAGCCCGTCGGGGGCAGGCTTTGCCGGGACCGGCACGGACACGACGTACAGCACGGGAGTGAACTATACGCGCTCGTGGACCAGCACGCTTGTCATGGAGGCGCGCGCCGGCCTGAACTACTTCCACAACGAGGCCCTCACGAGCGGGCACGGCCTCAAGACCGCCGAAGAGGTGGGCATCCGCGGCGCGAACATCGACGAGTGGACGAGCGGCATGACCTCGATCGATTTCGGCACCGGGCTCAGCCTGAGCAGCCCGATGGTCGGATTTTCCGGCAGCCTCCCGTGGGACCGCTCGGAACGGACCGCTCAGTTCGTGACGGTCTTCACGAAGCTGGCGGGCAACCACACGATCAAGTTCGGCGAGGACTTCCGCCACACCCGCGACTTTCTGCTGCAGACCCAGGACAACGGCGGCCCGCGCGGCCAGTTCCAGTTCAGGGCGCCGCAGACCTCGATTCCGGGTGATGCGGCGGCGACCGGCGGCTTCGCGAACGCGTTCGCGTCGTTCCTGCTCGACGTGCCGTCGCTGGTTCAACGCGATCTCAAGGTCACCGATCCCGGCGTCCGGTTCTGGGCGTTCTTCACCTTCGTTCAGGACAAATGGGCGGTGTCGCCGAAGCTGACCGTCGACCTGGGACTGCGGCACGAGTACTACACGCCGTTTACCGGCCTGGTCGATCAGGGCGGGCTCTCGAACTACGATCCGTCGACCAACACGCTGCAGGTCGCCGGCTACGGCGACGTCGGGTCGAGCGTCGGCGTCGAGAAGTATTTCAGGAACTTCGGTCCGCGTGCCGGCGCGTCCTACCGCCTGAACGACAGAACGGTCCTGCGCGGCGGCTACGGGTTGAGCACGCTGCCGTTCCCCGACAACAGCTACGTCTACAACTACCCGGTCAAACAGAACAACGTCTTCACCGCGCCGAATAACTTTGCCGCCGCCGGGTCGATGCGGAACGGGTTTCCCGATCCGGTCTTCGTGCAGGTTCCCGCCAGCGGGATCATCGACGCGGGCACGGCGGCGCTGCGGAACGCGAGCTACTTCCACGTCAAGCCCGACATGCACGAGGGATCGCTCCACTCCTTCAACATCGCGTTCCAGCGTGAGCTGGCGCAGCGGTTCACGCTCGACGTCGCTTACGTCGGCAACCGCGGCCACGACGTCCAGACCCAGTTCAATGAAAATGCGGCGACCGTCGTCGGGCTGCCCGGAAACACCGGGCGGCCGCTCTTCGGCCCGTTCCAGAAGTCCGCGGATGTCACGACGTGGATCGGCACGAAGACGACCTACAACTCGCTCCAGGCGAAGCTCGATCGCCGGTTCTCGAATGGCCTGCTGCTGACGACGTCATACACAATCGGACGGGGAATGAGCTACGTCAACGGCGACAGCAACTCCGGCATTGCCACGCCCGCCGATATTGAGCGAAGCTGGGCGCGGACGGATCAGGATCGGCTGCACAGCCTGGTCGAGAGCTTCCTCGTGCAACTGCCGTTCGGGCCCGAGCGGCGGTGGCTCAGGAGCGGCACGCTCAGTCGCATCCTCGGCGACTGGCAGGTGAGCGGTATCTTCGCGTTCCAGAGCGGCTCGCCGATCGGCATCACGATGAGCAACGCGACGCTCAACGCACCGGGCAATACCCAGCGGCCCGATGTCAGCGGAACGCCAGAGGTTCTCGGCGGAATCGGACCAGGCAATCTGTGGTTCGACACGTCGGTGTTCTCGTCGCCGGCGCCGAACACGTTCGGCAACGCCCGGCGAAACGGCGTGATCGACGGTCCGAAGTACGTCAACCTCGACGCCACGATCGCGAGGCTGCTGTCGTTCGGCCGAATCAAAGGCGAAGTCCGCGCCGACATCTTCAACCTGACGAATACGCCGCACTTCAACAACCCGAACGGCACGTATCTCGGCGCCGGCTTTGGCCAGATTACGAGTACCGTCGCCAACAGCGAGCGATCGATGCGGTTCGGGCTGAGGCTGATGTTCTGAGCGGACGCCGGCGTTATCTAGGGCAGAATCGTGCCGGCCACCGGCACGGTCAACTGCGGGAACTCAGGGTCGTTGGTGTCGACGACAATCGACCCTCGAATCGGGCCGGGACTCAACGCGTCATCCTGGATGGCGACCGTCGCCTGCCAGCGATCTCCCTTCGGCCCGCGTTCGCCGCGGATGGCCAGCGGGGCGGCCGTCGAAAAGGTGACCCGGAAGTCGGTTCCGTTCTGTTGATACACCATCAGCGTCTGCGCCAGGCGGGCCGGATCCGCCTTGACGTCGGCGAGACGGATCGCGCCGAGATCGACGACGTCAGGAAACGTGTAGACGCGCTCCCGCAAGTAGGTGTTGGCGCTGACCTTGAGCAACGGCCGTGTCGGGTTCGATGTGTGCAGCACGATGGTGTCGGTGGCTTTCCCGCCCGGGCCGTCCGGCTTCATCGTCAGCGTGAGCCGGTAGCGGCGGCCGTCCTCAACGGTGTCGAGCTTCAGCGCAAAGCGCTCCGACGCACTTTCCAGAAACAGAATCCGCAAGGGGTCGCGATCGTGGTTGATGATCTCAATCGAGCCTTCGCCGCCGGTTCCCTTCGGTCCCGAGACGAACAGCGCAGCCATCGGCGAGAACTCGATGAGCGGTACCACCGAGCCAGCCACGCTGAAGGTCACGGTCGGCTGCTGCGGATCGTTCAACCGCACCGCGATCTCGCCATTGAAAGCCCCGCGTATTTTCGCGGTGTCGAGCTTCACCTGCAACGCCACCTCCTGATCCGGGGCGATCTGGGCGGGCATCCGGGCCAGCGTCAGCGGCGGCGTCAGCGTCACGCCCTGAATGCGGAGTGGTGCCGAGCCCTGGTTGTGCAGCACGAAGGTGTGTTCGATGACCTGGCCTTGAATCGCTTTTGGGAATTCAAATGATGATTCGGACACGACCGCTCGGGGGCCGTCAGCGACGAGGGTCGCGACGGCGCTCGCGAGGATGGCGGCCGAACATGGCGCCGACAGTAGATGTCTCCGGGTCAATTTCATATAAATCCCTCGACGACAAGGCTGGCCGTGAATCAACGGCGATTCACGGCCAATCCTGTCGAGACCCGGCTAGTCGGCGATCGGATAGAACCGGAGCTGCGCCAGACGCAGACCCCGGTTGTCGTAGTCCCAGAAGTAGCTTTGCAGCGAGTCGTCGAAGATGCCGACGCGCTCCACGAGACCGTCGCCGTCGATATCTGCGACGATTGTGGTCAACTCCTTGGTCTTGTTCGTGAACTTCGATCTGCCGCTATCGCGGACCAGCAGGACATTTTCCGACGAGCAGATTACCTCGTCGTCCTGCGTCCCGAGCACGCCATCATCACCGGCGCCGGCGGCGCAGGTAGTCATGGTTGCAGAGCCGCCTGGCTTGCCAAGTGCACGAACGTACACGTAATAGCCCTGGAATGTCGGGTCGGTGTTCAGACAATTCGGGTCATCGACCGGACAGGTGTATGGATTCGCCGGCAGCTGGAACTTCGCGCCGTCGCCGTCGCACGCGTTGCCGTCGAGCACCTGGAAGTCGCCTTGTTGCAGGAAGATCTTGTTGCGGCGATCCAGCTCCGTCAACAACTGACCGGTGTTGTTCCCGTCGTCGAAATTCAACAGGACTTCGATCGTATGACGGTTCGATCCCGTGAGATCGTCGCCCGCGCAGGTGGTCTTGCCCAGAATGTTCAGATTGTAGTGCCCGCCGCTCGGTGCCCCGTTACCGGTCTGTGCCGCTGCCGGCGCTGCGAACAGTACGACGACGAGCGCCACCGTCCCCCAAACACCACTCTTTTGCATTATGGTTCGTCCCCTTGGTTGTCGCGGCACGTTGTGGATCCCAGCCGGCGCCGCAAAGGCGACTGGGATTTGGGGGGAGCGTTTCAGATGATACATGTCAGGACCGGACGTCCTGGACGTCTCGGCATAGTGCAACATGATCGCCAGCAGATGGTCTGAGCTTCAAACATCCGACAAAATGTCAGTTCGATCTGCGCGGGTCTACTGAAGACGGTTCACTCCGGTTCGCCGGTCATCGACGACGCAAGAACTTCGGGCGACCGGTTTCTAGACGCAGCGCGTGAACCTTACACGAAGCGCGGCGCGACACTTCAAATCGGCGACCGCGCGCCCAGAGGCAGTTTCATGCCGGGACAGGCGACAAAGAGCACAACGCTCACAGAGAGGGCAGAGCAAACGCGATGAAGCGCAAACCTGTATTGCTTTGTGAGCTTGGTGGACTTTGTGGTTCAAATTGTTCGTTGTGAACGTTGTGGACTTTGTGGTTCAGATTTTCGTTGTGAACTTTGCGATCGTTGTGGTTCAGAATTGGCGCATGACTACGAGAGCTCTGTGTTTTGCGGTTGCCTCGGCGGTTGCGCTCACGCTGACCGCGACCGCGCAGGAACGCGATCGCGCAAAAATTCCCGAGAAGTACACGTGGAATCTCACCGATCTGTATCGCGACGACGCCGCATGGCGGACGGCGAAAGACAAGTTGGCCGCTGATCTCTCGCAGCTCGGTCAGTTCAAGGGCCGGCTGACCTCGTCGGCCGCAGTACTCGCGGATGCACTCGACAGGCAATTTGCCCTCGACAAGGAAGTCTCGCGCCTGTACGTGTACGCCAGCCTGCTGGCCGATCAGGACACGCGCGATTCGGCGCATCAAGGCATGCGCCAGGAAATGGTGCAGCTGTCGTCCAGGTTCAGCGGCGAGGCGGCGTTCATCGAACCGGAGCTGCTGAAGGCCGGCAAAGAGGCGCTCGAGACGCTGGTGGCGTCGGAGGCGCGCCTCAAGGTGTACCGGTTCCTGCTGAATGACATCGCGCGACGCGCCGAGCACACCTTGAGCGAGCCGGAGGAAAAGCTCCTGGCCGATGCAGGGCCGCTGGCGGACGGGCCGTCCGACAGCTACACGATTCTCGCGAACGCAGACTTTCCGTATCCGACCGTGACGCTGAGCGACCGCCGCGCCGTCAAGATCGATCAGGCCGCGTACAACGATCTGCGCATGCTGCCGAACCGGGCCGACCGTGAGGCGGTCATGGCGGCGTTCTTCAGGGCGCTCGGCAGCTTCAGCCGCACCTTCGGCACGACGATGAATGCGGAGGTGCAGAAGGTGCAGTTCTTCCGGAAGGCACGCCAGTACGGGTCGGCGCTCGAACTCGCTCTCGGCGGGCCTAACATTCCGGTTTCCGTGTACTCCAATCTGGTTGAGGGCGTGAACCGGAACCTGCCGGCGTTCCATCGTTACCTGAAGCTCCGGAAGCGCATTCTCGGCGTCGACCAGCTTCATTACTACGACCTGTATGCGCCGCTGGTCGCTTCCGTGAAGCTGGAATACACGCCCGAGGAAGCGCAGAAGCTCGTGGTCGACGCGGTGGCGCCGCTGGGGATGGAATATCAGGCGGTAATCAAAAGGGCATACGACGAGCGCTGGATCGATCTGCTGCCGGCCGAAGGCAAGCTGTCCGGCGCGTACTCGAACGGCGGCGCGTACGACGTGCATCCGTACATGCTGATCAACTTCAACGGCAAGTACCCAGACGTCAGCACGCTCGCACACGAGCTCGGTCATACGATGCAGAGCTACTTCTCGAACAAGAAGCAGCCCTATCCGCTCGCGTCCTATCCCATCTTCGTCGCCGAGGTGGCGTCCACCTTCAACGAGTCGCTGCTCATCGATCACGTGCTCGGGAGCATCAAGGACGACGACACGCGGCTCTCATTGCTCGGCAACTATCTCGAAAACATCAAGGGCACGGTCTTCAGGCAGACGCAGTTCGCCGAGTTCGAGCTGCGGATGCACGAGCTCGCGGAAAAAGGGCAGCCGATTACGGGCGAAGGCCTGGCCAAGCTGTATCTCGACGTCACGCGCAAATACTACGGCCACGATCAGAATATCTGCGCGGTCGACGACTACATCGCCAACGAGTGGAGCTTCATTCCGCACTTCTACCGCGATTTCTACGTGTTCCAGTACGCGACGTCCTTCATGGCTTCCGAAGCGCTGGCGGCAAAAGTGAAGGCGGGCGACCGGGCGGCGAGAGACCGCTACCTGGCATTTCTGAGCGCCGGCGGCTCGAAATACCCGATCGATCTGCTGCGCGATGCCGGCGTGGACATGACGACCAGCGAGCCCCTGGATTTGACCATCAAGACGATGAATCGCGTGATGGACGAGATGGAGGGCATCCTGGCCCGGCGGACCTCGGCCAGGTGAGAAACCCGAGGGTGGACGGAAAGCGAGAAGGTGTCCCGGCGGGGCGCTGTCTCGCCGATCGCGCCGGGAAGGAGTCTCAAACGTCACCGACAGAAACGACGATCAGCGCAGAAACCGCGGAACCCGCGGAGCACGGCCTTGTCTTTCTGCGTGTTCCGCGAGTTCTGCGCTGATCGTCCCTCGATCGACCCGCACCCGAGAGACGGTCCGGCCAACGCCGGGACATGACAGCGGCTATTCGGTAAACCGATACTTGAGCAGCACCCACAGGGCGACGACGCCGTCGCGCCAGGTGATCTTCTTGCCTTCTTCGTACCCCCGGCCGTCGTAAGTGATTGGGATTTCGTAGACGCGGTACCCGCGTTTGAACACTTTTGCTGTGATCTCCGGCTCGATACCGAACCCGTTCGACCTGAGCGTCATCGACCGCAGGACATCGACGCGCATCACCTTGTAGCACGTCTCCATGTCGGTCAGCATCGTGTTGTACAGCACGTTGGCGATGAACGTGATGAGACGGTTGCCGAGGTAGTGCGTCAGCAGGAAGACGCGGTGGCGGCCGAGAAAACGGGAGCCGAACACGACGTCGGCGCGTCCGGCGACGATCAGCTCGATCAGCTCGGGAAATTCCTCCGGAGAATATTCGCGGTCGGCATCCTGGATGACGACGATGTCGCCGGTCACGGCGTCGAAGCCGCGCCGCAGCGCGGCTCCTTTTCCGGCATTGCGAGGCTGCCGCAGCAGGGTGAAGCCGAGCTCGCGTTGGAGCGTGTCGAGCAGCGGACCCGTTCCATCCGTCGAGGCGTCGTCGACGACGACGAGCTGGATCCGCATCCTGACTGCGAGCACACGACGAATCATCTCCTCGACCGACGAGCGTTCGTTGTAGACCGGCATGACCACGGACAACAACGGATCGGGCGGCAGGGCGACAGCGGCGCGGTTGACGGGTGCAGTCAACGTCAAGGCGATCGGCGTTGCGGCCGGCCGACGGCCACCAGCGACAGGCCGACCGGCACAGGTACGAGCCGTTCCAGCGGCAGCGCCCAGGGTGCGACGAGCGCTTCGAACAGGGCGATCTGGCGTGGGCTGTGTGCGGCGTTTCTCGTGACGTAGGTATTGAACATCCAGCCGAGCAGTCCCATCGGGTTGGTGTACTTCAGCATCTCCAGATCGAGACGTGCTGCAGCGAACAATCTGGCAAGCGACCGCTTGGTATAGCGGCGATGATGGCCCAGCGCCGCATCGAGCCGGCCGTACGCGGCCTTGACCGCCGGCACGTAGATCAGCACGTGGCCGTTTGCCGGCGCGACGATTTCGGCGAAGTCGCGCAGCGCCTGCTCGTCGTCCTGAATGTGCTCGAGGACGTTGACGCAGAGGACCGTATCGAACCGTGCGGCGACGAGCGCGGCGTGGTCGCACTCCTCGAGATGACAGGCGTGCAGCTCGAAGCGCGGGTGATCACCGATCGCCTGGCGCAAGTGCTTGACGGACGACCCGTTCGGCTCGATGCCGACGACGCGCTCGGCGATCTCCACCAGCGCACGTGTTGTCGTCCCGATTCCGCAGCCGACTTCCAGGATGCGGGAGCCCATGTAGGGGCGCAGCAGCGAAAATATATGCGACTGATAGCGCCGCGCCGCCCGCATGGTGTGGAGATCGTCGGTTGCAAATCCGACCTGGGTCTGGATATAGCGACGGTCAATATGCATAGACATTCATACCGGCGTCCAAAATCTCGAAAACGTACCACAGGGTCCAGCAAGGCTCAAGGCTCGAGGCTCTGGGCTCGAGGCTCTGGGCGAAGATCCTCGAGCCTGCACGGGAGTCGAGAGCCAAATCAGCGGGAGCACCTGCGTGGCTCTCCCTCGACTATCGCTCGGGACCGGCGGAGAGCCAGCAGCCCAAAGCCCAACGCCAAGAGCCAACAGGCAAGAACCGGAATCCCGCAGGCCTTCGGTGATAGTGTACCGGTCGCGAACGCGGTCCACCGTCGATTGCGCCGTGCTCCGGAGAGGCCGACGTGCCCATGATGCTTCTGTCGCTCGCGCTGATGTCGGTGACGGCATCTGTGCAGCAGTCAGTGTCCGACGCGGTGATGGACGGCGACGGCAACGCGCTGCGGGCGGCGATCGCATCGGGCGCGGATGTGAATGCCAAAGACGCGGATGGTATCACCGCACTGATGCGGGCGGCGTCCTCGGGACGCACCGACCTCATGAAACTGCTTTTGGACGCGAAGGCCGACGTGACGGCCGCGACATCGGATGGCGCCACCGCGCTGACCGCGGCAGCGTTTGGCGGCCACGCTGAAGCTGTCGCGATATTGCTGGATCGCCAGGCGGATCCCAACAGCAAGGACCAGCAGGGACGCACACCGTTGATGGCCGCCGCACTGAACGGACATGGTACGATCGTGCGCCTGTTGCTGGCGAAAGGTGCGGATGCGCAGATCGCTGATCGCGGGGGTGGCGGGCCCACCAGCTATGCTGCCGCGAACGGCCATGCCGAAATCCTGGATGCGCTGATCAAGGCGGGGGCGAAGTCGCAGGACGGTGATCTGGTCCTGGCGGCGGAAGGCTGCTACCCGACGGTGATCGAGGCGCTGCTGAAAATGGGAGCACATGTCAACGCGTCGCGGAACGGGAGGCCGGCGTTGCTGATGGCGGCGTCGAGCGACTGCCTTGACGGCGTCCGTCTGCTTGTCGCACGCGGCGCCGATGTGAACGTGAAGGGCACCGACGGCCGCACTGCGCTGATGCAGGCCGCCGGCGATGGTCGCGCCGCGCTCGTGCAGATGCTGCTGGACCATGGTGCCGATCTGAGTATGACCGACAGTTCCGGCCGCACGGCGTGGATGTATGCAGCGATGGGCGATCAGGTCGAGGTGGTCGAGATTTTCAAGAAGGCACAGGCCAGAAGGTGACCCTGCAATCGCGCATTTGAATTGGCAGTTCCCCCGTTCTCAGCGTCACTGACCACGATGGCGGAAACGTTTCGCGCGTTTCGAGTGTTCGACGACGGCGGCCGCATACAGGGCCGCGTCGTGCAGACGACAATAGAGGACCTTTCCCCCGGCGATGTCGTGATCAGAGCCGCGTACTCGAGCGTGAACTACAAGGACGCGCTGGCGGCCACCGGTGCGGGGAAGATCATCCGCCGGTTCCCGCTCATCGGCGGCATCGATGTCGCCGGCCGCGTGGCCACCAGTGCCGATCCGCAGTTCAACGGGGGCGATGAAGTGCTCGTCACCGGGTTCGATCTGGGCGCTGCACACGACGGCGGGTTTGCGGAGTACGTGCGCGTCCCCGCCGGCTGGGTCGTACCAGTGCCGCCGGGACTGACTCTGTTCGACGCGATGGCGATCGGGACGGCAGGCTTTACCGCGGCGCTGTCGGTGGCGGAGCTGGAACGAAACGAGGTGACGCCGGCGGGCGGCCCGGTGATTGTGACCGGCGCCACCGGCGGCGTCGGCAGCCTCGCGCTCCAGTGCCTCTCGGCCCGCGGCTACGAGGTGACGGCGCTGACGGGAAAGGACCGCGAACACGATTTTCTGCGCTCGCTGGGCGCTGCCGCCGTACTGTCGCGCAACGGCCTGCACATGGGCACGCGGCCGCTCGAGAAGGCGACGTGGGCCGCCGCGGTGGACGCCGTCGGCGGCGAGACGCTCGCGTGGCTCACGAGGACGATGATGTACGGCGGGGCGATTGCCTGCTCCGGCCTGACCGGCGGCACCGAGCTCCATACGACCGTGATGCCGTTCATTCTCCGCGCCGTGAAGCTGCTCGGCATCGATTCGGCGATGTGTAAAATGGCGGCACGAGTTGCGGTCTGGCAGCGGCTTGCGACCGACTTGAGGCCGGCGAGGCTGCGCGAGGCGACCCGTGAGATCGGCCTCGACGATTTGCCGCACGCGTTCGAGACCTTGCTCAAAGGTCAGGCGCGCGGCCGGTTCGTCGTCAGGCTGTGACGTGCGGTCTGCCAAGGGATGTGTCCGAAACGACGATTCCACCAGAGAGGACGCGGAGGACAGGAGGAAAAATCAACTCTTTTCGCTTCCGACTCCCCCTGAGCACGGTCGAAGGGGAGCATTGAACCCCCGCGTCCTCAGCGTCCTTCGCGGTGAATGCCTCCGCGAAATGATTCCGTGGACGCTTCACGAACGGAGTTGAAACGGCATGACCTTCATCTCCCGTCGTGACTTGTTGAAGACCGCGGCGGGGCTGCCCGTCGCGCGAGGCTTCCAGTCGGGCGGACGTTCGCCGGATCGGCTCGTGTTGCACGGCGCCGCTCATCCGGCAGAAAACCTCGCGCGTCAGGCGAGCGAGCCGCTCGAGAATCTCACCGCCGCGGAGATGGACGTGCTCGAGGCCGTCGTCGCCCGGTTGATCCCGACGGATGCACACGGGCCGGGAGCGACCGAAGCGCACGCCGCCCGTTACATCGATCGGGCGCTGGGAGGCGCGCTCTCGGCGTCGCGTCAGGCGTACACGGCGGGACTCGCAGCGCTCGACCGCCATGCGCAGGCGTCGCGAGGTGCCCCGTTCCGGCAGCTGCCGCCAGCCGATCAGGATGCCGTGCTGATGGACGTCGAAAAGGGAACCGCTGGCGGGTTCACCGGCAGCTCCGCGGCATTTTTCACCATGCTGCTGACTCATACGCACCAGGGCACGTTCGGCGATCCGTATTACGGCGGCAACGCCAATTTCGTGGGCTGGGACCTGATCGGCTACCCGGGCGTGCGCACGATGGTCTCGCCCGACGACCAGCACCGGCTCGAATCGAACCAGCTGACACCGAACCACAAGTCCGCATACGAGTACGAGACGTTCACGAAGGCCTCCGCGCGTCGCGCGACGAGTGCCGGGGGCGACACGCGAGGCGGGTAGCCGCCACGCCGATGAGCACCAGGCTGAAAGAGACGGACGTCGTTATCGTAGGACTTGGCGCCGCCGGCGGCGTCGCCGCGCTCCCGCTCGCCCAGGCGGGGATCGAGGTCACCGGCCTCGAAGCCGGCACGTGGCTGACGCGCCGCGATTTTGCGCCGGATGAACTGCGCAACAACGTTCGCGGCTGGCCGCAAGGCGTGCAGAAGGCCAATCACGAGATTCCCACGTCCCGGGCGACGTCCGCGTCTCCGCCGCAGCCCCGGCCGGCGATTCATCCGATGATGAATGCCGTCGGCGGCACGACGCTTCACTACTGGGCACAGAGCTGGCGTCTGAATCCGTGGGACTTCAAGGTCGTGAGCGAGACAACGCGCCGCTACGGCGCCTCGCGCATTCCAAAGGGATCGACCGTCGAAGACTGGCCGTTCGGCCTCGAAGAGCTCGAGCCGTACTACGACCGGGTCGAGTACGAAATCGGCGTGTCCGGCCAGGCCGGCAACATCGGCGGCCGCATCGATCAACGCGGGAATCCGTTCGAAGGAGCCCGCAGGCGGGCCTATCCGATGCCGCCGCTGCGCGGCACCGGGTTTCTCGGACGGATGACGACGGCGGCGCGATCGCTCGGCTGGCATCCGTTTCCGGGCCCGGCCGCCGTGAACTCGCGCCCGTATCAGAACCGGTCGGCATGCATGTACCACGGGTTCTGCAATCGCGGCGGCTGTCACGTCGACGCGAAGAACTCAACCGCGGTCACCACGATTCCGCGCGCCCAGGCGACCGGCCGCTTCAACGTCGTGACCCGCGCCCATGTGACGGCAATCGAGGTCGACGGAAACGGGCTCGCGACCGGCGTCACCTACATCAGCGAAGGCCGCGAGTACTTCCAGCCTGCGCGGGTCGTGCTGCTGGCGAGCTTCACGTACGAGAACGTCAGGCTGCTGTTGCTCTCGAAATCCAAGCCGTTCCCGAGAGGGTTGGCCAACAATCATGGCCAGGTTGGCCGCCACTACCTCAGTCACCATCAAGGCGCCGGTGTCAGTGCATTGTTTCCCTTCGATCTGAAGGCCTGGTACGGGCTGCCGGCCGAGGGGATCGCGGTCGATGACTGGGCGGACGACAATTTCGATCATTCCGGCCTTGATTTCATCGGCGGCGGCAATCTCTGGGTCTACAGCGATCGCCGGCCGATTGTCGCGGCCGGGATGAACACATTCGGACGTGCGCCGGCCTGGGGATCGGCGTGGAAGGCCTTCATCAAGGAGAACGCGGATCGGTCGAACGTCGCGTACATCCAAAAGACGACGCTGCCGTATGAGGACAACTACCTGGATCTCGACCCGGAGGTGAAGGACGCGCTCGGGTATCCGGTCTGCCGGATCACGGCGGAGTTCAAGGAGAACGAGCGCAGGATCGCCGCGTTTGCGCAGGACAAGATGGAGCAGTGGTATCGGGAGGCTGGAGCGTCCGCGATTGTGCGCGCCCCGCTCGGCGGCCCGATGGGAATCTCAACGCATGCCTATGGCGGCACGCGCATGGGCGACAATCCTGAAACGAACGTCGTCGATCGCTGGGGATTTGCGCACGAAGCGCCGAACCTCGGCGTGCTCGGGGCATCGGTCATGGGCACCAGCGGCGCACACAATCCGACGCTGACGGTCCAGGCGCTGGCGTGGCGCACGGCCGATCACCTGGTCAAGAACTGGAGCCGCATCGCCACAAGACGGTCCTAGCCGCTTATCCAGCCACGAGGGACGGTGGCTGAAGGCCACTGGGAGCTCTCGAACCGGGACTGATTCTTGCTTTGAGAGCCGAACGATGCCGAACTGCGTCTGATCCAGGACCAGGAGATCGGAGGATCTTCCATGCGAGCGCTTTATGTCGTTGTCATCGCGGCGGTGCTGACTTCCGCATCGGCCGCGCCGGCGCAGGCGGACGGTTTCATCACGCCGTACATCGGGTTCAACTTCGGCGGCGATTCGGCCACTTACTGTGCGAGCTTGTCGAACTGCGAGGACAAGCGCACGAACTGGGGCGTCACCTTTGGGAGCACCAGCGGCATCTTCGGCATCGAAGCCGATTTTGGCTACGCCCCGGACTTCTTCGGGAAATCGTCCGACCAGAACAACGGCGTCTTTCACTTCATGACCGATCTCATGCTGGTGCTTCCAGCCGGCCCGATCCGCCCGTACGGGTTCATCGGCCTTGGCTTGATTCGCCCACATGCGACGTTCAGCGTCTCGAACCCTTCAATCGATCAGAACGCCTTCGGGCACGACATCGGCGGCGGGGTGAACCTGTTTTTGACGCACAGCGTCGGCCTTCACGGGGAAATACGGCACCTGCGTACCTTCAAGGACCTCGACCTCGGCTTCTTCAGCAATGACAGGCTGAATTTTCTCCGCGCCAGCGCAGGGCTGACGTTCCGGTTTTGAATCGTGAGCGCCAAGGACGCTAAGGACACGAAGGAGAGATTCCTGCAGGATTGATCCTTTGTGTCCTTGGTGTTAGCTGCGCAGCGTTGTGCGGATTACTCATCCCTTCCATTCCCGCGTTCCGTCCATCAGCTCGCGACCCGAAGCGAACTGACGACGCGTTCGAACACGCTGCGGTAGTCGGCGAACTCGTTCTGCGGGGCGACGCCGATCACGTAGAGCATGTTGCCGTCGCGAAGCTGTGTCGTGAAGACGGCGATGGCCTCGTCCTGTCCGGTGACTTCGGACCGATTCGACAGGATCGTGCGCAGCCCTCTGCGGTCGGCGAACGTGACGCGATCGTACCGCGACGATCGCCGCAGGTTGGGATTGCCGCGGGCCAGCGAATCGAGCAGTTCGTCGGTCGCGGTCTCCAGATCGTGGGATTCGTTGCGAGCGACGCCGAATTCCATGCCGTGCGTGAAGACGCTCTGGCCGTTGTGCGTACCGTAGGCGCCCTCGGGCGCAAACGTGACGCTGCTCGAATCCTGCAGTTCGCGCCAGTTCGAAGGCACGCTGACCCGGAAGACGTTCCCCTCGGTGTAGGTCTGATACCGCCCTGACGGCGGGGCCACGCGGCCTGTCGGCGGGCCACTCTCGCCGCCGCTCGGCCGGCCACCGGTCCGGCGCGTATTCCTCGTCGCCTGCTCGGTCGTGGGCGCCGGCGACAATCGCTTCAGGTGATCCTTCACGCGGTCGAACTCGCGCGTGTCGCGTATCGGGTTGTCGACGCGCAGCACCTGCGCCTCTTTCACGATGTAGTCGTACCGGTTGCCCGGATTGGGGTGGTCGCTGAGCCATTGCGGCCCGCCCGCTCCACCCTGCTTTTCGATCGTCTTGAACATGTTCGCCATGTCGCGCGGCTCGTATCCGGCATGCGACATGAGCTGAACGCCTTCCAGGTCGGCCTGTTTTTCGAACTCGCGGCTGAAGCGGAGAAACGCCGTGCCAAGGCCGAACTGCGTGCCCTGCGAGACGACCTGGCCCCAGCCGCCACCGATGATGGATCCGAGAATGGCGCCGGCGACCTGCCCGACCTGGTACTTCGTCGCCTTGCTGGCCTGCGCGGTGCCATGCCGCAGAATGACGTGACTGAGCTCGTGGGCCATGACCCCGGCCACTTCGCCCTCGGTATTCGCGGCTTCGATCATGCCGCGGTTCACGAACATCGGCCCGCCCGGCAGGGCGAACGCGTTGATTTCGCGGACGTTCACCACTTCGAACGTATATGAGAACTCCCGGTGCTGGAACTCGGGCGGGATGGCGGCCACCAGACGCCGTCCGAGACCCTGCACATAGGATGTCACCTCGTCATCGTGAAGCACCGGCAGCTCCTGGCGGACCTGCGCCGACGCCTCGCGTCCGAGTTGCACGTCCTGCGCGGGAGTGTAGTTGTTGGCAGGCGGCGTGATTCTCGTCTGCGCATTCACGAGTGCGGCAGACAGCACAACCGCCGTCAGTGCGGTTGCACGGGCGGGAACGGGTAATGCCTTCATGCAGTCGTGGTTCTGCAAAATCGAGTCCTGCAGATCCGGCTGATCGGAGCCGCGGACGTGGCCCCATTTTCGCAAGTTTTCGCGGCCGGAGAGAAAACAGATGGCCGAAGCGGTGAAAACGCGTCCGGAATCGGTTACACGTCAGGAATTGATCGACCTCCTCAACGAGGATCTCGCACGCGAGTATCAGGCCGTCATCGCGTACGTCATTTACTCGCAGGTCCTCAAAGGCGCGAAGTATATGGCGATTGCCGAAGAGCTCGAGAAACACGCGGCTGAGGAGCTGCGCCACGCGCTGATCATCTCGAAGCAGGTGGATTACCTGGGTGGGATGCCGACGGCCACGCCCCTTCCAGTCATTCAGTCGGAACAGCCCGAGGAGATGCTGCGCGCTGATTTGGACAACGAGAACAATACGATCCGCGCGTATCGTGAGCGGATACGCCAGTGCGAGGCGCTCGGCGAGTTTGCAATTGCCGAGGATATCCGCGAAATCCTGCGGCAGGAGCAGGAGCACCAGATCGACCTCGCGACTGCGCTTGGCGAGACGCCACCGGACGTGTCGCGCAGATGAGGGGACGAATTGACGATCAGACGCAGGGCCGCACACCTTGGCGGCCCTCGCGTTCCAGGTCAGAATCAGATCGAACGCTGCGGCCGCAACGGGCGCAAAAAAACCTAGGTGGGCGCAGGCGTGTCTTTGCGTCCGAAGAATCGCTTGATCGTCGAGGGCAGTGAGCGGATGCTGATCAACGTCGCATAGACGCCGAACAGCCAGGCAACGCGGCGCCAATTGACGTGCGGATCGTACGATCGTCGGCCGCTGCGCGAGTTTCTGCGCCGGTCGCTTCGTCCCGCTGTGCGCCGTTCATCGTGTGCAGCCAGTGCCTGCGTCACAGCCGGGTGCGATGCAACGACGGCGCCAGATCAGGACCGCCCAATTCATTGCCGAGGTGATGACGCGTCTGGACTCGACACCAGTGCCGGCTGGAGAGATCTTTTTGTAATGGCCTCCTTCACTTAACACCGCTGAGTCTGGCGCATCCGCTTGTCGGTCGTCCTGTGGCGGGCCCCGTCACCCGCGATGAGCAGATGCGCCGTCACCGTGTCTCCGCCTTCCGGAACGCACGACTGCAATACACCTACTGCTTGGGCGTATTGCGGCCGAAACAATGGTGGCAATAGTTGTCAGGCCCTTGGCGCGCTGACGCAAAATGTCAGCCGACAGTAAGGGCCACGATTCCCTAAATAATTGACCTATAAGAGTTTCGTGTCTGTGATTTCCGGCACGAGCTCTGCATTGGCGCAATACAGGAGTCCAACTGGCCGTGAGAATCCGTCAGGCGCACGGGTTTGCGCTCATCGATCTGCTGTTTGTCTGCGGCATTGTCGGGATACTGTGCAGTATCGCGATGCCGTCTATGGTTCGCGCCAAGGCGACGGCGGGCTCCGCCTCCGCAATCGGAACGATGCGAGCCATCAGTAGCGCCCAGCTGACTTACGCGCTCACGTGCGGCTCGGGCTTCTACGCCCCGAACCTGACGACGCTGGGGAAGGCGCCCATCGGCAGCGCGGCCCCGTTCGTCTCCGGCGATATCGGCGCCGCCAACAAGGTGGTCAAGAGCACGTACGAGATTCAAGTCGCGGCGAAACCGTTCGACGGAGCGCCCGCGTCGTGCAACGGCCTTCCAGCCGGCGAAGGCGGTCAGGGGTTCAAAGCGGCCGCTGATCCGCTCGATGCGGCCAACGGCCGTCATTTCGCGACCAACGCGACCAACTCGATCTATGAAGACGACGCGTCGCTCTGGGGCGCGATACCGGAGATCGGTGAGCCGCCCTCGGGCCATGTCCTGCGCTGATCAGCTATAATCCACTGTAATGTGGACCAAGATGATGTCCGGGCCGCGGAAAAAGGCCCCGAAGACGATCGCGGTCATCGATCCCGATCGGTGCTTTGGCGCATACGCGTGCTCGATTTGTCAAGCTGCCTGTCCCGTTGCCGGCTGCATCGTCGAAGAGCCGGATCGCGACGGGCGGATGGTGTGTGCGGTCCGGGCAGATTTGTGCATCGGATGCGGCTTGTGCGTGACGCTGGGCAATCCCACCGCTCCTCAACAACGCGAGTTCGGGTGCCCGCCGGACTACGACGCCATCAACATGATGCCGTTCGAAGACGTGGTCAAGATTCTTCAGGCCGGCGAGTCGGCGCTTCCAGCACCGGATCGCCCTTGATGTCGTGCCGGACCTTCCGCCTTCGCCAAGGCTACGACGGACCACCGTAGCTTGAGCGGAGGTGGCCAGGTCCGCGCGAGACCGGCAGGCCGAAAGGCCTGCGCTACTTCCGATTTGACAGCCACGCCTGCGCGTACTTCGACGAGAGCCGGTGATCCAGCTTCGACGCGATGAACGCCGAAGCCTCGCTCAGCAGCGCCAGCGAAACGCCGGTTTCGATTCCCAGGCCATCCAGCATGTACACGAGATCGTCGGTCGCGAGATTGCCGGTCGCGCCGGGCGCATAGGGACATCCGCCAAGGCCGCCGGCCGACGCATCGAATGTCGCGATGCCGAATGGCAGCGCGGTCAGCACGTTGGCCAGGGCGGTTCCGCGGGTGTCGTGAAAGTGCAGCGCGATCCTGTCCGCAGGGATGCGCGCGAGCACCGCGTCCAGGACGCGAGGCACCTGTCCAGGATGCGCAATGCCGATCGTGTCGCTCACCGCCACTTCGAACACGCCCAGATCGATCAGACGGGCTGAAAGTTCCGCGACGCGGGCCGGTGCCACGTCGCCTTCGAACGGACACCCGAAGGAAGTCGAGAGATACCCGCGGACGCGCACGCCCACCGCCCGCGCGCGCTCGGCCACGGCGGCGTACCCGGCCAGAGACGCGTCGATGCTCTGATTGATGTTCTTCCGGCTGAACGTCTCGCTTGCGGCGGCGAAGACGGCAATTTCCTCGACCCGCGCCGCGAGCGCGCGATCGAGGCCGGCCAGGTTCGGCACCAGCGCCGTGTACCGGATGTTCGGCCGGCGCGCGATTCCGGCGAATACCTCGGCCGCGTCCGCCATTTGCGGAACCCATTTAGGGCTGACGAACGCCGACACTTCGATGACGGGCAGGTTCGCCGCGCTCAGACGGTTGACGAGCTCGATCTTGTCTGCCGTCGAGACCGCCGCGGCCTCGTTCTGCAGCCCGTCGCGAGGACCGACCTCGACAATTGTGACGCGGCGCCGCGTGCTCATTCGAGCTCGATCAAGGTGCTGTCTGCCTGGACGAGATCGCCTGGGCGGCAGCGCACCGCGGTGACGACCGCATCGCCGGTGGCACGAAGAGGCAGCTCCATTTTCATCGCCTCGAGCACGACTACGGTATCGCCTTTCCGGATAGCCTGGCCTTCGCACACGAGCACGTTCATCACGGTCGCCGGCATCGGAGCGGCCACAATCTGGATCGCCGTGTGGCGCTCGCGGCGCCGCGGTGCGGAGTGTGCGGCGAAATTCCCGCGGAACACCTGGCCGTTCCAGAACACCCAGCGGTCGTGCGGCGGACCGGCGACGTAGACACGCTCGCGCCGGCCTTCGACCTCGACGAGATACTCGCCGTCGGCGATTCGCATCACCCCCACGGATCCCATTTCGTCGTTGCCCGTTGACCGGCGGCCGCCAATTCCTGACGAGCGGAGGCCACGGCTTCCCGGACATAACCGGGCATCTCAGCGCCGGGCTCGACCAGCGAGGCGCCTTCGCGATCGAGAAATTCGGTATCGATCTGACCGTCGCGGAACCGTGGGTGATCGAGAATCCGGAGGAGAAAGGGGACATTGGTCCGCACGCCGAGCACAGGGAAGGCACGCAGAGCGGCGCTCAGCCTCGCACGCGCCAAAGTGCGCGTCTCGGCCGTGGCAATGACTTTCGCAATGATGGGATCGTAGTGGATGGGCACCTCATCGCCTTCGCGCACACCGGAGTCGATTCGCACGCCGGGCAGCCGCGGCTCGCGATAGAGCAGGAGCCGGCCGGCCTGCGGCAGAAAATGGTTCGACGGATCTTCGGCGTAGACTCGCGCTTCAATGGCGTGACCGCGCTGGCGGATGACGGCGTCCGGCCAGGGCAGCCGCTCTCCCGCGGCCACGAGAAGTTGCGCCCGGACGAGGTCGAGTCCGGTTGTTTCCTCGGTGACGGCGTGCTCGACCTGGAGCCGGGTGTTCATTTCGAGGAAATAATAGGGCGGCACCTTGCGGGCGTTGTCTGACAGGTCGACGAGGAATTCGACCGTGCCAGCGTTCACGTAATCAGCAGCCGTCGCGGCTGCCACCGCCGCGGCCGTCATCCGCTCACGAAGGTCTGACGTCATCACCGGCGATGGGCTTTCTTCGATCACCTTCTGGTGCCGCCGCTGAACGGAGCATTCACGTTCGAACAGGTGCACGATCCGGCCGTGCTGATCGCCGAACACCTGAATTTCAATATGACGCGCGCGCGCGACGAGCCGCTCCACGTACAGAGTGCCGTCGCCAAACGCGGCAGCCGCCTCCCGTCGGGCCGCCTGGATGCCGTCGACAACGCCGGCGGCGCCTTCAGCCCCGACGCGCCGCATCCCCTTGCCGCCTCCGCCCGCCGATGCCTTGAGCAGCACGGGCAGGCCGACGCGTTCGACAGCCGCGACGATGCCGGAATCGGACTGGTCCGCCGGGGTCTCGCCAGGCACGACCGGGACGCCGGCCGCCTGGACGAGGCGGCGCGCTTCGATCTTCGATCCAATCTGTGCAATCACGCGTGCGGGCGGTCCGACGAAAATCAGTCCTGCCTCCGCGCAGGCGCTGGCGAACGCGGCATTTTCGGCGAGAAAGCCATACCCGGGATGGACGGCGTCGGCGCCGGACTGCCGCGCCGCGTCGAGGACGCGCGGGATCGCGAGATAGCTGTGGATGGCCGGGGCCGGCCCGACCGCCACCGCGCGATCGGCCGCGAGAACGTGGGCCGCACGCGCGTCAGCCTCCGAGTAGACGGCGACGCTCTCGATGCCGAGCTCCCGGCACCCACGGATGATGCGGACGGCGATCTCGCCGCGATTGGCAATCAACAGGCGACGGATCACGAAACCTTCCACCACGGAGGACAGGAGGAACAATCTTGCACGCGATCGTGAGTCCACATCAGGATTCGGGCCTCTCTCGACGGCGGATTGGTGCACCGAAACAAGCTATCCGGTCGATCATCACGATTCACCCTCAGCGTCCTCTGCGTCCTCTGCGGTTGAAAAGTTCACCCGCTCCATGACGGCTTCCGCTTCTCCAGAAAAGCCTTCAATCCTTCCTGCCCTTCCGCCGATACTCGACGCATGGCGATCGCGCGCGCGGTGAGGCTGGTTGCATGAGCGGCGGATTGGCCCCAGACCTGGGCGATGAGATCCTTGGCGGCCGCGATCGCTTCGGGGCCAGCGGCGAGCAGGTCTTTGATGTAGCGCGCGACGGTCGCGTCGAGGTCGGCCGCGGGCACCACGACGTGCACGAGGCCAATGTCCCTGGCGCGGGCGGCGGAAAACCGTGCGCCGGTCAGGAACAGCTCGCGCGCGGCGGAACGCCCGATCTTCGCGAGCGCAAACGGCGCGATGACCGCGGGCAGAATGCCCAGCTTCACCTCGGTGAATCCAAACACCGCATCGTCGGCGGCCACGACGATGTCGCAGACGGCGGCGAGTCCGGCGCCTCCGCCGAGTGCCGCGCCCTGGACGCGCGCGATGAGCGGGACCGGCAGTTCGTTCAAGGAGGTGAACATGCGTGACATCGCCGTCGCGTCGCGGACGTTCTCGTCTTCGGAGTACTGCACCGTTTTCGACATCCAGGTGACGTCGGCGCCGGCGCAGAACATCGGTCCCGCACCGGCCAGGACCACGACGCGCACATCGTGCCGCCGCGCGGCCGCCTGCGTGCGCTCGGCCCACTCGGTGAGCTCGCGAATGACGTGCTCGTTGAATGCATTGCGCGTGTCGGGACGGTTGAGCAGGAGGTATTCAACTGGACCGTCACGCCGTGCTGCGAGGAATTCGTACGCCATCACATCCTGAACACGCCGAACCGCGGCTCCCGGATTGGAGCGTTGTATGCCATCGACAGGCCGAGCGCGAGCGCGTCGCGGGTGTCGACCGGATCGAGAATGCCGTCGTCCCAGAGCCGCGCAGTGGAGTAGTAGGGCGAGCCCTCGGTTTCATATTTGTCGAGGATGGGCTGCCGGATCGCGTCTTCTTCCTCTGGTGAAAGGACCTTGCCCTCGCGCGCAAGCTGATCCCGCTTCACGGTCGCCAGGACCGATGCGGCCTGTTGCGCGCCCATCACCGAGATGCGCGCATTCGGCCACATCCACAGCAGGCGCGGTTCGTACGCGCGTCCGCACATCCCGTAATTTCCCGCGCCGAACGACCCGCCGATGATCACCGTGAACTTGGGCACGACCGAATTGGCGACGGCGTGCACCATCTTGGCGCCGTCCTTTGCAATTCCCGCGCGTTCGTACTTGCTGCCGACGATGAAGCCGGTAATGTTCTGGAGGAATATCAACGGAATGCCGCGCAGGTTGCAGAGCTCCATGAAGTGGGCCGCCTTCAGCGCCGATTCGGAAAACAGGACGCCGTTGTTGGCGATGATCCCGACGAGAAACCCTTTGAGGCGCGCGAACCCCGTCACCAGCGTCGTGCCGTACCGTTCCTTGAATTCATCGAACCGGGATCCGTCAACGAGGCGGGCGACAATTTCGTGCACGTCGTACGGGTGCCGGCTGTCCGGATTCACAATCCCATAGATCTCGGCCGGATCGTAGCAGGGGTCTTCCGGTGCCACCATGTCGGCCGGCAGCATCTTGGCCGTGTGCAGCGCGGCAACGGCCGCGCGGCACAACGCAATCGCATGTTCGTCGTCTTCGGCGAAGTAGTCGGCGACTCCGGAGAGGCGCGTGTGCACATCCGCCCCGCCGAGATCTTCGGCCGACACCTCTTCACCGGTCGCGGCCTTGACGAGCGGGGGGCCGCCGAGAAATATCGTCCCCGTGCCCTTGACGATGATCGCCACGTCGGACATGGCCGGGACGTACGCACCGCCGGCCGTGCAGGAGCCCATCACTGAGGCGATCTGGGCGATGCGCTCGGCCGACATGCGCGCCTGATTGAAGAAGATCCGCCCGAAGTGGTCGCGGTCGGGAAAGACGTCAGCCTGGAGGGGCAGAAACGCGCCACCCGAATCGACGAGGTACACGCACGAGAGCCGATTCTGGAGCGCAATCTCCTGCGCGCGCAGGTGCTTCTTGACCGTGATCGGCAGGTAAGTGCCCCCCTTCACGGTGGCATCGTTGGCCACGATCATCACTTCACGGCCAGCTACGCGGCCGATGCCGGTCACAAGGCCGGCAGCCGGGACCTCATCGTCGTACATGCCGTGGGCAGCCAGCGGTGAAAGCTCGAGAAACGGCGAACCGCCGTCGAGGAGGCGCTCGATCCGCTCGCGAACCGGCAGCTTGCCTTGATCGCGGTGCCGCTGCAGGTATTTCGCGCCGCCGCCTTCGCGCGCACCGGCAAGGCGTTCGCGCAGCTCGGCCACCAGGTGTTCCATCCGCCGGCGATTGGCTTTGAACGTTGGGTCGGATGTGTCGACGTGCGACTCGAGCGGGACCATGTCAGTCGATTCAGTCGGCAGTCATCAGTCGGCAGTCATCAGTCTCTTGACTGAGGACTGCCGACTGCCGACTGATGACTGTTTTACCATCCGCAGCAATCCGTCTTGAAGCCGCACTCAGCGCAGCGCCATACGGCGTGCATCCTGAACATTGCGGCCCCGCAACGCTCGCACAGTACTTGGTCCTCGGTCCGCTGCTCGACGCGGCCGTCTTTGGCCGGCGCGTTTGCCTCTTCGATCATGCGCGAACTGTTCTGCTCGGGCATGGGCGTGATTTCAGGCAGCCGGCGCCGGACTGGGTCTGCAGACGGGATAGTGGGCGCGACCTGAGCAAAAAAGCCTCAGATGTATCAAGAAAAGACGCCGTGTTCTTATGTGTATTGACATATTACGCTTTTTCAATACACTTTTGCCGGTATGAGTCTGAAACGCAAGAAGCGGGTTCTCGCAATAGACGATGAGCCGGCGATGACCGAGTGGCTCAAGATCCTCCTCGAGCACGCCGGATACGACGTGCGGACTGCCCTCATCGGCACGCGTGGTGAGGAGTTGTTCAAGACGTGGCGGCCCGACTCCGTGATCACCGACATGATGCTGCCGGACATCGACGGCATCGAACTCGTGCGCAAGTTCAAGCAGCTGGACCCCGAAGCTGAAGTGATTGTCATCACGGGCCAAGGCAATATTCCGCGCTCGGTCGAAGCCGTCAAGGCGGGCGCTTTCGACTTTCTCGAGAAGCCGGTCGACGCCGAACGGCTGCTCGACAAGCTCGAGAAAGCGATCAAACAAAAAGCCCTCATCGACGAGAACGAGCAGCTCAAACAGAAGCTGCAGGACCGGTACAAGTTCCAGAACGTGATCGGAAAAAGCAAGAAGATGCAGGAGCTCTTCGAGCTCATCGAAAGCGTCGCCGCCAGCGAAGCGAACATTCTCATTCAGGGCGAGAACGGAACCGGCAAGGAGCTGATCGCCAACGCGATTCACTATAACAGCAAGCGCGCCAAGGGCCCGTTCATCAAGATCAACTGCGCGGCGATTCCCAAGGACCTGATCGAGTCGGAGCTGTTCGGCTACAAGAAAGGCGCGTTTACCGGCGCGACCATGGACAAGGAGGGCCTCTTCGAAATGGCCGAAGGCGGCTCCCTGCTCCTCGACGAGATCGGGGAGATGCCGCCATACCTGCAGACGAAGCTGCTGCGCGTCCTGCAGGAGCGGGAATACCGGCCCATCGGAAGCGATCGGATCGTGCACGTCGATTTCCGCCTCATCTGCGCGACGAACATCGACCTCGATGCGGCCCTCAGGGAAGGCCGGCTGCGCGAGGATCTGTACTTCCGGATTAACACCATTACGTTGCGCGTGCCGCCGCTGCGCGAGCGGACGGAGGACATCCCGCTGCTGTGCGACTACTTCCTCGACAAGTTCCGGCAGCGGTATCAGAAGAACGTCAAGACGCTGGCGCCGTCGGTGTACCACCTGCTGATACGGAACCGCTGGCCCGGCAACGTTCGCGAGCTCGAGAATGCTATCGAGCGCGCCGTGCTCGTGGCGAAGGGCACCGAAATCGCGGTGGCCGATTTGCCCGAATCGATTCGCGAGGAGTCGACGAGCTCGACCGACTTCGTCATCCCGCCGCACCGGACACTGGCGGAAATCGAAAAGATGGCCATCCTGCAGACGCTGCAGCGCACCAACTGGAACAAGCAGGAGGCGGCGCAGATCCTCGGTCTTTACCGGCCGACGCTCTACAGCAAGATGAAGAAACACGACATCCGCGATACGGGAAAGGCGGCGCGAACGCCATCCGCGCCACCGCCGAGCTCGGGTACGACGACCACGCCGGCGACAACTTAGACCGCGTGTTCTGCGTTGTCGTGCTTGTCAGCGCGCTGCTAGCCTGAACGGGGGCTCACGCCGCACACACTGGCTCGCGCGCGTCTTTCCGACTCCTTCGGGAGGGTCCCCGACGTCCGGAGCCATCAAGGGGGGCGGGCGCCCTCCGCCCACTCGCGCCCCAGCTGGCTACGGCGTGGCGCGCCGCGCGCGCCTGCCGCTTTGAGGCACTTACCACGAGAACAAAATTCTCGTCAGACGCCGTACAGGTCTAACGTAAGGAGGGATGGACCACCTCACGCTCGTCGACCGCACAGGCGCCGCGACCCTCGGCTTCTTCGAATTTACCGGCGCCCTCGCAATATTCGGCTGCCGCGCCCTCATCAATGCTCTCCGGCCTCCCTATGAGCTTGGCGAAGTCGTCCGCCATGTCTGGCAGTTCGGCCTTCGCTCCGCGCCGCTCATCCTGACCGCCGGTTTCGCCATCGGCGTCGTTCTTTCAATGCACACGCGAGCCACGCTGGCGCGGTTCGGCGCCGAGGCGATGATTCCGTCCGGCCTCGCCCTCGCGCTCGTGCGCGAAACGGGTCCGCTGACCGCCGGGCTGCTGGTCTCGGGCCGCGTCGGCGCCGGCATTGGCGCCGAGATCGGCGCGATGCGCGTGACCGAGCAAATCGATGCGCTCGAAGCGACCGCCGTCGACTCCTTCAAGTACCTCGCCGTCACGAGAGTGATCGCGTGCATGATCGCGATGCCGCTGCTCACCACGCTGATGGACTTTGCCGGCATCTTCGGCGGGTTCGTCGCGGAAGCGGTCGTGTCCGGTATGCCCTGGCGCCTGTATTTCGAACGGTCGTTCACCTTTCTCGACTATTCCGATCTGATCCCGGCCACGCTGAAGACGGTCGTGTTCGGTTACCTGATTGCCGTCGTCGCCAGTTATCTCGGGTTTACGACGAGGCGGGGCACCGAAGGTGTCGGCGAGGCGTCGACGCGCAGCGTCGTGCTGTCGTCGATCCTGATTATTCTGAGCGACGTCGTCCTGGTGAAAATCATCTTCTTCTTCTACCCGCCGGTCGCGTCATGAACACCGACGGCTTCGTCGTGCGCTTCGACCGGGTGAGCAAGCGGTTCGGCACCCATCAGGTTCTGGACCAGGTGAGCTTCGATATCCCGAAAGGCACGGCCTTCGTTCTGCTGGGACGGAGCGGCGCCGGCAAGAGCGTGATGCTCCGGCATATCATCGGCCTCGTTCACCCCGACGAGGGACGCGTGATTGTCGAAGACCGCGACATCGGGACGCTCGGGGCGAGGGGTCTCTCCGCCCTCCGCAAACATATGGGATTTCTCTTCCAGAACGCGGCGCTGTTTGACTCGATGACCGTGGGCGAGAACGTTGCCTTTCCGCTGCGGCGGCACACTAGTCTGTCGAACCATGAGATCCTCGAACGGGCGAGACGAAAGCTCGAGGAGGTCGGGCTGGGCCGGGAGCTCGACAAGATGCCGGCTGACCTGTCCGGCGGCATGAAGAAGCGCGCCGGCCTCGCGCGTGCGATGGCGCTCGATCCGGCGATTCTCCTGGTCGACGAGCCGAGCGCCGGCCTCGATCCAATTACTGCCGGCGAGATCGACGAGCTGCTCGTCGCGCGGAAACGTGGGGGCACGACGCTGATCGTGGTTACGCACAACATCCCCAGCGCCCGCGTCATCGGTGATCAGATCGCGCTGCTTCACGAGGGCCGGATTGTCGCGCGCGGCACGGCCGACGAGCTCGATCGGCATCAAGGCCCGCTGGTGCAGGCGTTCATGCGATCGCTAGGAGGAGGTTAGGTGCCGGGCGCGACGAGGCTGGCCGGCGTCGGCGTGTTCGTGATCGGCGGCCTGCTGTTGTTCGCCGTCGGGTTGTTCATGATCGGCGAGCGGCAGATGGCGTTCGCGAAGAAGTTCACGATCTACACGCAATTCACGCGCATTACCGGGCTGCAGCCGGGGGCGATCGTCCGGGTCTCCGGCGCAAAGGCCGGCTCCGTCACCCAGATCCTGCCGCCCGGCGGTCCGAGCCAGAAGTTCAGAGTGCGCCTGGAAGTCACCGAGGATCTCCATCCCCTCGTGCGTACCGACTCGGTCGCGTCAATTGAAACCGAAGGACTGGTCGGCGGATCGTTTCTCGAGATCAATACAGGCAGCAGTCAGGCATCACCGGTGCCGGCGGGCGCGACGATCATGGGCAGAGAGCCCTTCGCTATCGCCGATCTGGTCCAGCAGATGCGCGACACGATCGTCAAGGTGAACCTGACAATCGATGGCCTGCAGGACGATCTCGTGAGCACGATGTCGTACATCGCGCAGACCGCCGGCAATGCCAACGCCCTCATCCTGTCGGTCAGCCGCGACATCCGGACGATGGCGTCGGCCGGTGCGCGCGTGAGCGAGGATGCCGCACAGATTGCCGAGGCGCTTCGCAAAGGCGAAGGCACGGTGGGGAAGCTGCTGAACGACGATACGCTGTATCGGCGCGCCACCAGCATCGCGACGCAGGCGGAGGAGATCGCGTCGAATGCACGCCAGATTATCGAGCAGGCGCGCCAGGCGCTGAACGATTTCCAATCGAAGGACGGATCGGTGCAGGGCTTGACGGCAAATCTGAAGCAGACGCTCGATGACGCGCGGACCGCGATGACGAGTTTTGCCGACAACATGGAGGCGTTGAAGCACAACATCCTGTTCCGCGGGTTCTTCAACGAGCGCGGCTACTTCAATCTGGCCAGCCTGTCGCCGGCCCAATACCGTGCCGGCCTGCTGACGCAGAACAACCGCCGGACGGTCGCGCGCGTCTGGCTGTCGACCGCAGTCCTGTTCGAGCTCGATCCAGCCCTCCCGGGCGCGGAGCGTCTGACCGACGGCGGCAGAATGCGCCTCGATTCCGGCATCGCACCGTTCCTGGAAAGGCTCGTCAGCGGGCTGCTGGTGATCGAGGGCTACGCGCAGCAGGGGACACGGGATGAACAATACGTGCGCTCGCAGGCGCGCGCGTCAATGGTCCGCGAGTACCTCATCCATAAATTCCAGCTCGATCCGACGGCGACCGGTCTTATGCCGCTGGGGTCGGACGCCACCGGGAGCCCCGCGGACGGGCAGTGGGATGGTGTGGCGCTCGCGGCGTTCCTGGAAAAGCCCGCCACAGGCAGGCGGTAGAACGTCCACCCTCACCGAGAACCCGACCGTACTCGGCGTTTTGATTTCTGACGTAGGGCTCCGAGATCTCGACCAAATTCGGCCGCCGGCATGGCCGGACCGTAGCCGATGCCGTGGCATACTCCTTGAACATTTCCGTCGTTGGCCTGATCGGGCTCGATGAGTTTGATTCGCTTGCCCGACCGCCGTTGATGCAGCAGGGAGGCGCACCGTGCAGGACAGAGCTGTCATCGCCACCGTTGTGGGCGCCGTTATTGGCGGCGCCGCGGGCTACTTGTTTTTCACCGAGCAGGGCCGGCAGTTCCGTCGGCAGCTCGAGCCAGCGCTGGACGATATCGCGCGCGAGCTCAACAGCTTTCGCGGCACCGTACAGCGGGCCGCCAATGTCGCCAGCGAAGGCTGGAAACTGCTGAATGATGCGCTCGGTGAGGCTGGAGCCGAAACCGCCCGTTATGCCGGCACTCATCAATCGTCGCCCTTCTGAAGGGGGTCTATGACGGCGGAGCTCGGCACGACCAATCTGCTGCTCGGGATTATGGCGGTCGTCAGCGTGTTCGAGGCGCTCGCCATTGTCGGCCTCGGTGTGGCGGGATTTCTGGCGTATCGCCGCGCCATGGACGTCATCAACGGGCTCGAGTCGCGACAGATCGCACCGCTGGCGGTTCGCGCCACTGCGATTCTCGAAGACTTGAAGGCCGTCACGGCCAGAGTCAGGGAGGAAACCGAACGTGTAGACGAGGCAATTCATCGCACCATGCACCGCGTGGACGACACGGCCGATCGCGTGCGCTCCAACGTGCGCGCGCAAACGAGCAGGGTCGTGGGAGTAGTGCGCGGCCTTCGTGTCGCGCTCGAAACGATGATACACACGCGGGCGGCCTAGGGCGCGCACAGCGCGCCTGCGAGCCGGGGTTCGGGCCAGAGGCCCGTGTTGTGAGGCCTTCCGACTCAGCGTTCAGAGCGCACCACTAAGAACTCGATTCGAGAATCGGAGGATCGACATGGCAGACGGATATGATCGATTTGATAACGAAACCGGCGGCGGTGGCAGCTTCGTCATGGGGCTCTTGACAGGAACGGTCCTCGGTGCGGGACTCGGCATGTTGTTCGCGCCGAAATCAGGCTCGGAGTTGCGCAGCCAGATCTCCGAGCAGGCGGGCAACCTCGCCAACAGTGCCTCCGAACAGTATCGCCGCGCCACCGAAGCAGCCAGTGGATGGGCCGAGCGTGGCCGCGAAGCTGGCAAGGAGATGTACGATAAGGCCCGCGATGCCGTCTCGCGCGGCGCCGACGAGGCCCAGCGCTACGTTCGCGAAGCGACTGGATCGGGCACCAAGACGAGTGCACCCACGACCTCGACGTCGGGCTCTGGTTTCGGCACAGGTTCGACGTATGGCGGCACCACCGAGACGGTGCGAGGCGGGTCGACTGAACACGTGCGGGGCGGAACGACCGGGTCAGGACCATCCGGCTCGCGTCGAAGCTGACGCGGAGCTCGCCACACTTGGGTTCCGGGCGCGGCGGCCGCGTCGGAGGGCCCGCTCGGGCCCCACGCGCGGCAGCCGTGCGTCCACGGCAGAATTGACAAGGCCGGGCCGTGTCTCGGCGCAGCCCTCCGATCCAACGTCCGCAGTCAACTCAACAGTCCACAGTCAACGCACTCTTGACGCATGACGAGCGCCACCGTTCGCACATCGGCCAACGTTGTCCTTGTCTCGGCAGGCCTCGCAGCGGCGTACGGGGTGATGCGAACACCGCGGTTGCGGCGTCTTACCATACGCATCATGCAGGCATGGCTCGGCGCAAGCGTTCCCGGCTACCTTCTGAGCGAAATACGGCGCGCATGGGTTGAGTCTGGTTCGAGTGCCGTAGAGCCTCCGTTTTCCCGAACACGCTCCGGCTCCGACTTGAGATAATCGGCGGTGTGGCTGGTGCCGCTTTGCCAAAGAGGGGTGCGGTCCCCCCGCCTCTCCCTGCGAACGCCGTCAGGAAAAGACGCCCAGGGCCGTTTGTCCAACGACTGCGCGACCTCTCCCGAGTGACAGCGTATTCGTTCTGGCGGGGATTTCAGGGCTTCACCAGCCACGACAACATGGTCTACGCAGCCTCGATTGCGTACTACGGGCTGCTGTCGCTCTTTCCCTTTGCGCTCCTGTCTTTCGCGCTCCTGGGCCGCGTCACGGCCGACGCCGATGATCGGGCGGCGGTCATGGGCTTCGTCCTCCGCTATTTTCCGAAGCAGTTCGATTTCATCACCGCACAGCTCGATTCGCTGCAGGACCGGGGTCTCGGCTTTGGCCTCGTCGGAACCGTCGGGATCGCGTGGGGGTCGCTTGGCGTGTTCAGCGCGATCAGCACCGCCGTGAACTTCGCCTGGGGCGTCGAGAAAACGCGAAACTTCTGGCAGCACAAGCTGTTTTCGTTTCTGATGCTGCTGGCCGCCGGCCTCATTATGCTTGTCGCATTGCTGCTCGTGAGCGCCTCGCACATGGTCGGCGCAACCTGGTTCGCCGGCGTCCTCGCGCGATTTCCGGGCCTCGGTATCCTTCGCAGCATCGCTGTCCGCTATGCGACGATTCTCCTCTTCATCGTCGTCGTCGGATGTATCTTCTACTTCGTTCCCAACGCCAAAGTGCGGTTCACGGACGTCTGGATTGGTGCCGTGGTGACCGGTTTTCTCTGGAAAGTCACGCTCGAAGGGTTCTCGTTTTATATGGGCGACCTCTCGCGTTACTCGCGCGTGAACGGATCGATTGCTGCCGTCATCGCCTTCCTGATCTGGGTGTACGTGCAGGCGGTCATTCTGTTGTATGGGGTCGAATACACCGCAGCCTTCGCGCGCCTCCGCCGCGGCAGGCCTGAAGAAGTGCCAGCGGCGCCGGCGCCGAGAACCTGAGCCCGGGCTCTGGGCTCTAGCGAGGGGGCCGGGCCGCCTGTGGCTTTCACGCCGCACGAGCAAGATCGTGGATCGGAACGCGGCTATCGGCGTTCAGCGGTCATCGAGCGCGGCGGCGGCAGCGTTGCGAGGCGGGCACGAACCGCCTGGAACTGTGCGCTGTCGCGCGTGCCTCTGCGCGTCCGCGGGACGGACCGGCGCAGGAGGGCAATCCGGTCCTGCGGCGACGGATGGTTCGAGAAAAAGACCTCGGTCGACGTCGGATCGCGCCGCTCGAGCTCCCGAATCTTCTGCATCACCTCGATCATGCCATGTGGATCCCACCCGGCGCGGGCCATGATCTGCGCTCCGACACGGTCGGCCTCCCGCTCGTCGTCGCGGCTGAATTTCAGAAATGCGCCGCTCGCGACAAACCGGGCGGCGATGCCGGCGGTATTCCCGCCGGCGCTGTTTCCCAGCAACGCGCCGAGCAGGTTCAGCCCGAGGTTGGCGACCATCATGTTCGAGAGCTGTTGTGCGGAGTGCCGCAGCGCCACGTGGGCGATCTCGTGAGCGAGGACCGCGGCCAGCTGCGACTCGTTCGCTGCCGCCGTCACCGCGCCGCGATTCACCCAGACAGGTCCGCCGGGCAGCGCAAACGCATTGACCTCGCGATAATCAGCGACGGAAAATTTGTAGGGATATCGCGCGCCGCGGGCATGATCCGCCAGCCGGTGCCCGGTGCGCGCGACGAACGCGGTCACGATGCCGTCGGCCAGCATCGGCGTCTGCTTTCGCACTTCAATCTGGGCCTGCTTGCCGATCGCGATCTCGTCGGCGACCGATACGAGTTGAATCGCGAGCACCAGCGCAGCCGTGCGGATCAGCATTGTCGGAGAAGCGCGCCTCGCGGCCTACAGTGCGTCACCGAAATTATGAAAGGCGGTACGTAGCGTCTGGACGCGTCCCGTCCGCCGCACCAGAGCGCAAGCGGCCGGCTTAGACCTCAGAGCGCCAAATGTCGAGAGCCTCGAAAAGCTCGGGAAGCGCAGCTACTTCGTCAAGCATGTACTCTGGACAGCGCCCGGATAATTGCCTCGCTGAACATCGGCACATCGTCAGGCTTGCGCGAGGTGATGAGGTTTCCATCTTCGACCACAGGTTTGTCGACGTAAAGTCCGCCAGCATTCTTGACGTCGACGGCGATCGAAGGCCAGCAGGTGAGCGTGCGCCCGCGCAGCACGTTCGCCGATATCAGCAACTGCGGTCCATGACAGATGGCCGCGACCGTTTTTTGTTCGTCCATCGCCTCCCGGGCCAGATCGACCATCGCGTGGCGCATCCGCATCCGATCCGGCGCGTGGCCGCCGGGGATGAGCAGCGCATCGAAATCCTGCATCCGGACGGAGCCGGCCGCGAGATCCGAGGTGACGACCGCCTGCCGGCGCTTGCCGCGGTACTCGGTGTGGGCCGACGATCCCACGATTGTGACGCTGGCGCCGGCCGCGCGCAGCGCATCGAGCGGTCCCGTCAACTCAGAATCCTCGAACTCATCTTCCACGAGAATCGCTATACGCCTGCCGGAGAGCGACACGGCATCTGACATCGCGTCCTCCAAAACCCGGGGGCTTCGCCCCGCCAGACTCCCAATCGCCGTCGCTTGCGGGAACCCACAACCCCCGCTTCCGCCTCCGCTGAAGCTGCGGCGGACGCGCCGTGCGCGCCTGTCGCTATACGGCGCACTCACGACAAGAACAGCTTCTCGTAACGCGCCGTCTAGCGGTTCGGCAATTGTATCTCAGCGCACGTGGCCATCTCTTCGTCGCCGCTCCAGCACGTTGCCGCGTCAGACAACGACCACCTTGACGCGTCAGGTCCCGAGACACTCTGCAGCATCAGGTCCCGAGCACCCCGCGACGACCCGCGCCCAACCAGGGTGCACTGACGCGCAGTACAATGGGCGGATGGCTAATCGTCTGGCGCAGGAGCGGAGTCCGTACCTGCTGCAGCACGCGAACAACCCGGTCGAGTGGTTCGCGTGGGGAGAAGAAGCGTTCGCGAAAGCGCGCAGGGACGACAAGCCGATCTTTCTCTCGGTGGGATATTCCACGTGTCACTGGTGCCACGTGATGGAGCACGAGTCATTCGAGAGCGCCGACGTGGCCGCAGTTCTCAACGAACACTTCATCTCTATCAAGGTGGATCGCGAAGAGCGCCCCGATGTCGATCGCGTCTACATGACGTTCGTCCAGGCCACGACGCAGTCCGGCGGGTGGCCGATGAGCGTCTGGCTGACTCCCGATTTGAAGCCGTTTTATGGGGGCACGTATTTTCCGCCGACCTCGCGCTGGGGCCGTCCGGGCTTCATCGAGATCCTCCAGGAAATCGCGCGTGTCTGGCGTACGGAGCGCGACAAGGTGGCGCGCTCCGCAGAAAGCCTGACGCTGCAGCTGCGGTCGCTCGAACAAGCGGCGCCGACGTGGACGGTTCCCGGCGCCGAGGCGCTTACGCGCACGGTGGCCCAGTTTCAGGGCGTGTACGATCGTCGGCTTGGCGGCTTTGGCAATGCGCCGAAGTTTCCCCGTCCTTCGGAGCTGCTTTTTCTGCTGCGCGAGTACGCCAGAAGCGGCCAAGAGCGTGATTCGGCGCGGACGGACGTGCGCGACATGGTCCTGACCACGTTGCGCGCCATGGCGGCTGGCGGCATGCGCGATCACGTCGGCGGCGGGTTTCATCGGTATTCGGTCGACGCCGCGTGGCGTGTGCCGCACTTCGAAAAGATGCTGTACGACCAGGCCCAGCTCGTGCTGGCTCTGGTTGAAGCGGCGCAGGTCTCCGGCGATCCCTTTTACCTGGAAGTGGCCGAAGACACGCTGCAGTACGTGCTCCGAGACTTGACCGATCCCGGCGGCGGCTTTTATTCGGCCGAGGATGCCGACAGCGTCGCCCCTGAAGACGCCGGTTCGCCGGCGCCGCACAAAAGGGAAGGCGCCTTCTATCTCTGGCGCGACGATGAACTGGACGAGCTGCTGAAGGACGATGCGGCCGTCGTGAAGCTCCGGTTCGGCATCGAGCCGGGCGGCAATGCCGCGCAGGACCCCCAGCAGGAGTTCACAGGGAAGAACCTGTTGTATGTCGCGCGATCGGTTGACGACATCGTGCGGCAGACCGGCGGGACGGCAGACGCAGTGATCGACGTTCTGAACCGCGCGCGCATCAGGATGTTCGAGCACAGGCAGCTGCGGCCGCGGCCGCATCGCGACGACAAGATTCTTACCGCCTGGAACGGCCTGATGATTGCGGCCTTTGCGCGTTTCGCCCGCGTGTTGCGCGGTGTCCACGTGAACGGCCCGGTCGCCGCCGATCCCTATCTGCAGGCAGCACGCCGCTCTGCGGCATTCCTGCGGGAGTGGATGTGGAACGCGGGGCGCCGAACGCTGCTCCGTCGATATCGCGACGGACACGCAGAAATCGAGGCGTTCGCGGAGGACTACGCCTACCTGATTTTCGGTCTGCTCGAGCTGTTTCAGGCCGACGCCGATCCGATGTGGCTCGAGTGGGCGGTCGCGCTGCAACAGCGCCAGGACGAGTTGTTCTGGGACGACGCCGCGGGCGGCTGGTTCAGCACCACGGGTGAGGACCCGAGCGTGCTGCTCCGCATGAAAGAAGAGTACGACGGCGCGGAGCCCACGGCCAGCGCTGTCTCGGTTCTCAATCTCATCGTGCTCTCACACCTTGTCGAGGATGCCCGATGGCCGGATCGAATCGAGCGGACACTGCGCCTGTTCGGCACCCGGCTCGAGCAGGCTGGCCGCGCGGTCCCGATGATGGGCGCGGCGCTGTCCACGTATCTCGCGGGCGTGCAGCAGATTGTGATCGTGGAGGGCGAGCGCGACGCCAATGACCTCGAACGCGCGGTCGCCCTGCGCTATTTGCCATTTGCCGTGACGCTGCGGGTTGCCCCCGACCGGCAGCGTGCCCTCGCCGGCAGCCTGCCGTTCATTGCGGCCATGCGTCCAGTCGAGGGCGCCGCCGCGGTGTACGTGTGCCGGAACTTTGCCTGCCGGCAACCGGTGACTGCGCCAGAGAGCCTGAGCGAGGAGCTGACGGCGGTCTCGTGAGCCGGTCGCGACTGGCGAGCAGGATGGTGCCAAGTACATGACGTTGTCCGTGGATGTCTGGCTTCGCGGGACCGATTTCGCGACGACGGAGATCGTTGAAGACGTCGGTCGCGCGCCTTCCGACTGGACCGAGGCGGACGTCCGCTTCATGCTCGTCGGCATGTTGCGGGCGCTGGACCGCCGGATGCGGCCGGGCGAGCCCGATCGCCGGATCGCGCTCCGTGGCTTGAGCTGGATCGTCAATCCCTACGAAGGTGGCGGAGTCGTGATTGCGATTGAAATCGGCACGGGCGCGGCGGTCGCGGGACCATTCGACATCGAACAGGGAAAGCTGGAAGAGATGATCGCGCGCGTCCTCGCGCAACCGGCTGAAGCCTCGTCAGTGCATTAGCCGGCGGGCCCGACATGTGGAGTTGTCGTCGGCCCGCCTGGGTGTGTTCGTGGCCGTCCTTTGCGGAGGGCTACTCTTCTTCGGAGCGGCTGGAGTTCTCGTCGCGCCGTTGGTTGGATCGATCGCAGTCGCCGCGTGCGCGGTCGCGATTCGCATGTTCCATTCGCGGTTTGGTTCCGGTCGAGCGAGTCTCCTCGTTCAGTTCCTCGCGCGCCTCGCGAGAAACGCGTTGGTCCTTCCTGAGCAGTTTGTCTTCGCGACGCACCACAGCCATTTGGCCTCCTGATGGCCCTAGTATGTCGCGCCGCACGGGCGAGGTTCCAGTGGCGCAACCAGGAGGCCGTACGACGAATCGCGCTCGAGCGTTCTGTCGCTCTAGTGTGCGTGGCATGAGCGACCGGTCCGATGCCGTCCAGCCGCGGCATCCGGAATGTGCCGACCTTTCCATTTGCAGTCGCCGCGATCGTGCGGCCCGCCGCGCCCCGGATGATCATGCCGCCCACGGAGGTTCGGCGGACGACGGCATTGCCGCCGCGATGAGGAGGATCACACCGACAGCGCTCTCGGTTCGAAGCACAGTCTCACCCTCCTGGCCAGCGGGGCCGGATGCCACACTACCCGTTACACGTGCCTCAGGGTTTGACGGTCACCACCCGCCGACGACAGGGTAACGAACCAGCGAATCGCCGGCGCTCAATTGGTGGACTGATCACTCTGTGCCGGTATTTGCTCGCCGCGCGAGGTGACTGGCCTCGAGCAGACACACGTGGCAGTCGCATTGCGCGTGTTTCGCGGCAGAGCAAGATAAGTACCCGACAGACACGGAAGGCGGCGCAAACGCATTTGTCTGTCGACGGCCACTTTGCGAAGAATCCCGGGTCCGGCCTCGATCTCCGCCTGTGCAGGGACACAACATTTCAGGTCTGCACGTGTGGCGGAGAGACAACATCGCCAAGCGGCCTGACTGATAACGCGGGCAGGCCCCAACCGTCCGAAAAACGAGCAAATACCGTATCGAATTCGATCAGGCCTCGTCGCGCGATGACAAGACCTGAATCTCATTCGGGCTGGCCGTGCCGTTGCACAAAACCTTGCCGCCACTGCATCATTTTTGAAGTTGTACTCCCGGTGGCGTCAGCTTTGCTGACCCGACTCATTCCATCCGCAAAGCGCGCGCGGGATCGATCGACGCCGCGCGCCGTGCGGGGATGACGGCCGCGGCGGCGGCGCTGAGCAGGAGGACCAGCGCTGCCTGCGAAAACACCACCGGGTCGCGAGGAGTGACGCCGAACAGCAGGCTGGCCAGCGCGCCGGTCGCCAGCACTGCGGGCAGCAGGCCGACGAGCAGGCCGACTCCTGTTTGCAGCAATGCTCCGCGGACGATGTCGGCAAGCACACGCGATCGGCCGGCGCCAAGCGCCAGGCGAACACCGATCTCGCGTGTGCGCCGCGCGACCGCATAAGCGGTGACGCCATAGAGGCCGATAGCCGCGACGGCCAGCGCCAGCAGGCCGTACGCCGCCGTCAGCCGTGCCATCAGGCGGTTCAATCGAAAGTTCAGAGTGACCTGGGTCGCCATCGGTAGTACGCGCACGACGGTCAGATCGGGGTCGATTTCGCCGAATGCCTGGCGCAGCAGCGGCTCGATATTCGAAGTGCCGGGCGCTACGCGCAGTTCGACGGCGCCCATCAGCAACGACCGGAGCTGCACCGATCGCGCCGTCGGATCGTCGTACGCGGCGACCTGCAGCGCCGGGAAGAAGATCATCGGCCGTGTCGGTTGCTGCGCGGCCGTGTACTTGACGTCCTCGGTGATGCCCACGATCTCGTAATCATCGGCATGCGCCGGTCCACCGAGGCCGAAACGCCGGCCGAGCGGATCCGAATCGGGGAAGAAGCGCCGACCGAACGCTTCGTTCACGACTGCTACTCGTGGCGCGTCCGCTGTGTCGCGCTCGTCGATCGTCCGCCCGCGCAGCACCCGCGTACCGAGCGTCTCGAAGTAGCGGGGGCCAATCCGGTTCCACGGCGACGATTCCGGCCGCGGGCCGGGTCGCCGTCCCGCGATGGTGATGCCGGACTGCCAGTTGTTCCCCTCCATCGGGCTGTAGCGCGAGTAGGTCACGTCCAGCACGCCGGGTATCTGGCGCAGGCGCGCCCGCATGCGATCGTAGTACGCCGCGAGCCGGTTCAGATCGTCGGCGGGAACGGCCGGAGTGATCCGTGCGACGACCCGGCCATCGGTGCTGAAGCCGAGCGGCTGCTCCTCCAGCCGCTGCAGGCTTTCGGTCAGCAGCCCGGCCCCGGCGAGCAGCACGAGCGACAGCGCGACCTGCACGACGACCAGGGAACGGCGCGGCAGGAACGAACGCTGTCCGGTGCTGCGCCCGGCACCGCTCAGCGCGTCGCCCGGATTGGCGCGCGCCATCGCCAGGGCGGGTGCAGCTGAGAACAGCACGCCGGTCACCAGCGCGAGGCCGAACGCAAAGGCAACGACCGCCGGGCTCGGGTGCAGATCGAGCGGCAGATACTGGGCGCCGGCAAACGTCAGCGAAACAGCCGCGCGCGTCGAGAACGCTGCCACCACCAGTCCTGTCGCCGCGCCGGCCAGCGAGAGCAGCACGCCTTCGCTGAGTGCCTGCAGCACGAGACGGCCGGTGGACGCGCCGAGCGCGGTTTGTATGGCAATCTGGGCGGGATCGGTTCGTGCCAGCAGAAGATTGGCAAGGTTGGCCGTCGCGATCAGCAGCACCAGCAGCGACGTGCCGAACAACAGCGTCAGAGGCCGGGCGTAGGTGTAGCGGAGGAGGCTGACGCCGCCGGCCGCACTGACAACCGTGACGTGCTGACGGTCGATCCGCTGGCGGTCGTCAGCGTTGAGAAAGGACTGTGCGGCGAGCCACGTCTGCAGCGCCGTCGTGGCCTGCGTTTCGATCTGGACCATCGGGACGCCAGGCATCAGGCGGCCGATGAGATAGAGCCAGTCCTGATCCGGCCGGTGCAGGAAAGACGCCGCGCCGCGGCCGTACGGCTCCTGCCCGATCGGCAGCCAGACGGCCGCAGGATCGGGACCGACGGTCTCGCCGAAGAAGTCGTCCGCGGCGATGCCGACAAGGGTCATCGGTTGGCCGGAGACGAGGAACGGCGCGCCGACGCTGGAAAGCTCCCCGCCGAAAAGGTTGACCCACGCGCGGTGGCTCATCACGAACACGGGCTCGGCACCGGCCTCGTCGTCCTTTGGGGTGAGGAGGCGTCCGGCGGCTGCCCTGACACCGAAGGTTGCGAAGTAGTTCGCCGAAACCCACTTGCCCGGTATCGACCGGGTAACCGCCGTGCCGACGCGGCGGATCCCGAGAGGCTGCACGTTGGCTTGAAACGCAGCAAGCGACGCGAGTCCGGGCAGTCGGTCGCGCAGGTGCAAATAGGCCTTGTATGAGAACAGCGAGTAGTTCGTCTGAAGACCGCTGTTCACACAACAGTTGTCGTCGTCGCCCAGCCGGACCAGCTCCTCGGGCCGGGCGACCGGCAGGCGCTGAAGCATGGTGGCCTCGACGAGCGTGAAGATCGCGATGTTGGCGCCCAGGCCCAGGGCCAGGGTGAGGACGGCAACGGCGACGAAGCCGGGGCGCCCGGCAAGGCGGCGGGCGGCCAGGCGCAGATCGTCACGAAAGGCTTCTATCAACATAGATCCCTTTTACGGGTACCCACCGTTCGACAGGCTCAGGGCGTCCCGAGCGAAGTCGAGGGACGCGAGCGACGGCGATGGAGTCCGGCGGGGTGAACCCCCGGTGCAGTTTGACGAGATTGGCCGCGGCCGCGTTGTCGGGAGATTGTCGGACCTCAACCGGCCGCATTCGCGATTTGCAGGCCCGTTTGGGAGCGTGAAGAAATCACGCGTTCGGCGCTTGTGAAAACCACGACGATCACAGAGACCACAAAGAGAAGGCCTTCTTTTGTGGACTCTATGGTCAGTGTCGTTTGATTTGTCAGCCGATTTTTTGACAGATCCTTGTGTTTGACCGCAAAACGTATGCGCCCTTGCTGAGCTCCGGTAACCCCGTACACTAAACGGAACGGCCGCACTCAGACTGTTGAATTTGCACAGACAGGAGATGAGACCAGTGATGCCGGCGATTCGCGCTGAACGATCGCACGATACGCCTGCGATCCGAAGTGTGCTCCAGGCGGCGTTTCCAGACGCCCTCGAGGCCGACCTCGTCGACGCATTGCGAGGCAGCTGTCACGATCGCATCTCCCTCGTTGCGCTGGAACAGGACCGCATAGTGGGCCACATCCTGTTCACGCCGGTGATCATCGAAACCCAGGCCGGCCCCGTTGGGGGGTACGGATTGGCTCCCATGGCCGTGGTTCCGGAGCTCCAGCGGACGGGGATCGGTTCGGCCCTGGTTCGGGCCGGAATCGAGCAGTTGCATCGGGCAGGCTGCCCGTTTGTGGTTGTCGTCGGGCATCCGGAGTACTACCCCCGCTTCGGGTTCGTGCGCGCGTCGACATGCGGCATTCGTTGCCAATGGGAGAGCATTCCAGAGGCGGCATTCATGGTCCTCGTGCTTCAGTCGTCCTATGGCTCGCAGCTTGCCGGCGTGGCGAAGTATCGACCAGAATTCGACATGGCCGGGTGAGTGCGCAATCTGGTGACTCGATTATGCCGGGGTGGCGGAACTGGCAGACGCACAGGACTTAAAATCCTGGGTCCCGCAAGGGGCGCGCGGGTTCGACCCCCGCCCCCGGCACCTTCTCAACTGACCTGGACCGCTAGACGGAGCGCGACGAGCCGTCACGTCCGGTCGCGGCCGCGGGACAACCAGCCCGCGGCCGCCACGCCGGCGATCAGAAGCGTCGAAATCGGAGGAACGAGCACGAAATAGGGAGTCGGCCTCTGTCGCGGAGGGCCGAAGCCGGCGTAGGCATAGATGACCAGCGTCACTGTCGCGACGATCAGCATCAGCGCATGAAGCACCCCGCGCGTCGGCGCGGACCAGCGGCAGGACCCGGCATCCACCAGGGCGCAAACACCGAACGGAAACAGCACCCAGGCCGAGAAGATGAGCAGCAACAGCCGCGGCGGGTGCTGCGCCGCACGCAGCAACAGAGCGATCGAGCCGGTGGCGCCGACGACCGTCGCGGTGAGCGCGGCTGCGCGGAATCGAGACTGGACGGTTCGCGACTCTGTCATCCATCGGGATTTCAACACACTTGTCGGGCCGAATGGTGCGCGATTTGTGCCGGAGCTCCTACTCGCCGCCGCAGGGTCAAGGCCTGACCACAGGGGCGTTCATTGATGCGCGAAGACGTGATTCGTGTGGTGGAGACATATCTGAACGGCCTCGCGGCAAAGGACTTGAGTCGAGTGCCGTTCCACGCCGATGTCTCGTGGCATGGTCCCGAGGGCCACTGGATCAGGGGCGAACGAATCCTGCGGGCCGTGCTTTCATCGTTCACGATGATCAAGGGCATCAGGATTGTCCGCCATATCGTGGACGGCGACTGGTGCGCCACGATGTTCGAGATGGAAACGCCCGGTGGCGCGATCCAGGCGCTCGACTGTTTTCACGTTGTGGACGGATGCATCACCTCTATCCGGGTCTTTCTCGACGAATGGTCGAATGTCGACCGGATGCGGAAGGCATGACCACGGCGATCCGCCTCCGCTAAAACCCGCGGTCCCGACGCGCGAACTATGCGCCGTGGCTGGAGCTACGACGGTCCGCGGCAGTCCTGTCAGCCTTCGCGAAGCGCTCCGGCGCGCAGTGTCCGTTGTATGACAGACGCCTGCCTGCCATTGCGCAAATCCGCAGCCGGAAACGCCACTGCCCGGTAACGGCTGCGTTGGACGCGCCGATATTGCGGGTGGCGCTTCTGCCACGCATCAGAGGATGGTTCACAACATGCTGAAACGATTGTACGTCGCGGTGTCGCTGCTGGCTGCCATGGCCTGCGGTGAGGGCGGCAGCCCGACGACAGCAACAGCCACTCAGGCCCGCTTTACCGTGTCTGTTGCGCCGAGCCCGATCACCGCGCAGCGGTGCAGTCCACAGTGTCTTTCCGACACAGGGGCCGGCTTTCCGTTTTCGGCAGAGTTGACGGTCACGCTGCGGGAGGGTGCGGGCATCGGAGCCCAACTCAACTCCATCACGCTCACCGGTTCAACCGGCACCGTGACCTTCGATCCGCTGGTCTTCGGATCGGCAGAGATCGCGCGAGAGGCCGGCACGACTCGCATCAGCCCGCGCGGCTCGCTCGCTGTTCCCTTGAACATCGTGTACACCACGCCGGCGGGAACGCCAAACCTCACGCTCAACATCAGCGCGCAGTTTACCGACGACCAGAACCACGAGGTCACCGCGACGGGACAGGTGAACGTGATCTGAAGGCCGCGTAGGCCGGGTGAGTCAGTCGTCCGGCCCTGCCCGCCCCACCTGACCTATACGACCTACCAGACCCACCCGACCTCGCAACGTCACACCGAACCGCGCCTGACCGCACTCTGAAAATCGCTGTTCATCAGGAACCGTGGATCAGGCCGGAACGAGGTGGTCAACGGTGCCCTGTCGATCAGCGCCTGAACCTCCACCTGCCCCGCGTAGAACGTCGTCTCATTGAGAGTCCGCCAGGCCCCCATCCCGCCGCCTGTCGTTGAACCGGTTCATCACCGTCCGACTATCGAAGGGCTCGTTCGCTCTCGCGTTCGGGCGGTGTGACGTGCGTCGCCAGGAGAGCTCCGACAGCGGCCGTGCAATCGGCGTGCGACCGCGCCGCGCCACCCCGGGCCTTTTGCCATGAGCCGACGGCCGAAAGCCTGGGAACCGGGAGCGGAGAGCCGGGAAGCGGAACGCCCAAAGCCCTGAGCGAGCCCTGAGCCTAAAAGCCCAAAGCCCAAAGCCCAAAGCCCTGAGCGAGCCCTCGGCCCAAAAGCCCAGCGCCGAGAGCCACCGTAAGCGCCGAGGGCGCCGCTACGCGAGACCGACGTCGCCGTTTACGTGATCAGGACGGCACAACTCCGCGAAATCGACCGCCTCTGCGACTGAAGACATGCGCGCGCTGAATGTCAGCTCGCCGTCCTCGCAGATTTCGATGTGGCAGCTGTTGTCGTACATCAGCACACGGCAGCAGCGAAAGGCGGAGAGATCTGTCCAAATAGGGAGAACCGCAACGGGAATCATGGCGATCGGGATCGCAAATGACGGGCCACGGCGGCTGAATCTTGTAAGGGATGGTAGTAACGGGACTTATGTCGAAGGGGTAGGATGAGCGGCCGGGCCAGACCGCCTCGAAGTGGAGCACGCGGTGTGCGATTTTCGCACACCGCGAAGTTTTATCCGCCGTAGTAGCCGGTCCGCGCCTTCACGACCGCGGACGGCGTCTTGACGCGGACATCCAGGCGACGCCATTCATGGGAGCTGGCAGCTTCGATAGCAAGGACATATTGCTGGCGCAACTCGTCCACGAGACCCGCGGCGAGGGTCACAGTTTCGACAAAATTCTTCGCGAAGGCAAAGCGTCCGCCGGTCCACTCGGCCAGCTGCCGCAGGTCGGCGCCATTCGACGGGCGCCGCTCGGCGGCTGCGTCGGCGGCATGCTGATCGGCGGAGGCGACCGTGGCGAGCACGTAGACGGGCACGTCAATGGAACTGGCCAGCCCCGACACCTGTTCCGGCGTCATTTCGCTGCTCGTGTCTGTCCCGTCGGTGAGCACGATGACGGCTTTGCGCGCCGCCGTGCTCTCGGCCAGGCGCCGCGCGGTAGCGGCAGTGGCGTCGTACAGCGACGTACTGCCGAACGGCTCGAACACCGCCAGACCGTCCTTCAGCGCGGCCAGATTCGACGTCAGCGCGTGCCGTTCGTGGAGCGTCGAGTCGAACGTGAACAGGCCCGCTTCGTCTTCGCCGTCACGCAGCTGCATCAGCACGGAATCGAACGCCTGCCGCGCCATGGCGATTTTCGATCCGACGCGCATGCTGCCGCTCATGTCGACGAGGAGGGCAATGCTGATCGGTGACCGCCGATCCGTGCGAATCTCGAGAACCGGCCGCACCTCGCCGTTGTCGCGGACTTCGAAATCGGCCGGCGTCAACCCCTGGACGGCGCGACCCCGCGCATCGCGCACGGAGGTCTGGATCGTCACCACGTCCACCGACGACCGAAACGTGGTTTCGGCCGGTGCCGCCGCCTGGGCGTGGAGCGACGCGACGGAAATGCCGGCGGCCGCGGCAGCGATGATCATCCGGTGCAGTGTGATGTTCATAGTTGTGTCCGAACCTTCAGGCGCCGCAACGCAGACGCCGCCGCAGGACCAGGAGCCGGATCGTCGTGCGTCCTTTCGCTGGCCGCGCCAGTAAGCTGGTTTGTGGGGAAGCCCTATAGTATCACGGGGTCGATGAGACGCATCACAGAAGTGCACGCGCGCGCACACCAGACCCGCGCCTGACGTATGTTTCGGATGCAGGAGCGCAGATCAATAGGAGGTGCCTGATGCCCGAAGCGATTCACTATCGCTGGAACGACGTGCCCTCGGAAGCGGTCAATCCATCAACAGAGCGGCGCTACGTGAGCGGCGAGCGCATGACCGTGGCGCGATTCGAACTCGCGCGCGGAGGCGTCGTTCCGCGCCACGCCCACATGAACGAACAGATTACGTGCGTGCTGAGTGGCGCGCTGCGTTTCAAGTTCGGGGGCCGGGACATCCTCGCGCACGCTGGCGACGTGGTGCAGATTCCCGGGATGGTGGAGCACGAAGTGGAGGTTGTCGACGAGGCCGTCGTGATCGACGTGTTCAGTCCTGTTCGCCGCGACTGGATTGAGAAGACGGACGATTATTTTCGCGCGCGGTAGCAGACCCGCTCGCGGGGCCGCGGGGCGCCTGGCGAGGCTCACGGTCGATGACGTCCACGTGCAGGCCGACCGACAGCCGCTCGAGCATGTCGACATAAGAGTGATTCGGCGGTCGCAGTCGCACCTCGTCGCGCGTCATCCCCATTACTCCACAGACCCGTGTCCCGTGGAGTATGCACTATTGATGCCACCAGATCGAGGCCTTTTTCGAGCCGCATCACGGCTCGATCAGCTGGCGCGCGATCTCGTACTCGGCGATCCTCGTCCATGGCTGAGCGCCGTACTTCGCGAAGACGTCGACCCGTGCATCGATGAAATGCGAGTTCTTCAATAGCTCAAACCGCGATTCGGTCCCCGTATAGCCGAGAGTCGAAGGGACGAAGACGCGGTCGCTGGTTGACGACCGCGACAAGCCCGTCGAGCCGGCCACAGTGCGAAAGCCGCTGCCCCACTCTGTGTCCTCGGTGACTCTCCTGAAGACGGCGTTGACCTGGAGCGCACGCAGGGTCTGGTCGGATATGTTCTTGAGCTGGAAGCCGATGGCAGGCACAAGCTTGATTTGTCCCTCGGCCGCGCTCACCTCATACCAGCCGGTGGTGACGGACTCGAGGCGGAGGGCGGAGGCGAGATCAACGGTCGGACGGCAGGCCAGGGCGGAGACGACGAGACACGAAAGAACGGACGCTTTCAGCGTGTTCATAGTGGCGTAGACCCCGTGCCACGGAATCGGTTCCACTCATCCTGCCGCAAGGTGCAAGGAGAAATATGAAGATCCCGTCAGCGTTCCTCAGCGCCGCCCTCGTCCTTCTCGGTGCGTGTCCGGCGCCCGCCGAGACGCACCGGTTCGTTCCGACTCAGTTCTACAACACTTATTCGGCTGCGCACCCGCCGGCCCTGCGGATCAAGCCGGGAGATCGCGTCGTCACCAAGACCGTTGATGCCTCGGGAACGGACTGGAACGGCAAGACGGTGACGGCCGGTCCGAATCCGCAGACTGGCCCCTTTTACATCGAGGGGGCCGAACCAGGAGATATGCTCGCGGTGACGTTCGACCGAATCGAGACGAACCGGGTGATGGCCTATTCGGCGAGCCTCCTTGCGCCGTACGCGATCGATCCGCAAGCCATCGCCGCCCGCTCGGATCGCGAAGGACGCCGGGTCACATGGAGCATCGACAAGGCACGCGGGACGGCCCGCCTGGATCAGCCGGACGTGCAGCCGGGAGGATTCGAGCTTCCGCTGCGGCCGATGCTTGGCTGCGTGGGCGTGGCGCCGGCGCGGAAGGAGGCGCTGTCGACGGCGACGCCTGGAGCGTACGGCGGCAACATGGATTACGCGTGGCTGAACGCCGGCGTCACCGTGATGCTCCCCGTCAACGAGCCGGGCGCCCTGCTGTTCATTGGCGACGGACACGCGCGGCAGGGCGAGGGCGAGGTTGCCGGAACCGGCCTCGAAACATCCATGGACGTCGAGTTCACGGTCAAGGTGGTCAAGGGGAAGACGATTGGCTGGCCGCGTCTCGAGAACGCGACGCATATCATGGTGCTCGGCAGCGCGCGGCCGCTGCTCGAAGCCTTTCAGCACGCGACGAGCGAACTGCAGCGATGGTTGATGGCCGATTACGGGATGACCGAGCGCGGCGCGCAGACGTTCATGGGCCAGGCGACCGAGTACGAGATCGCCAATGTCGTCGATCCGAGCTTCACCGTGGTGGCGAAGATCAGGAAGGAGCTGCTGCGGCGATAGGCATTTGGAATTTAGGAATCTGGAATGCGTGAAATTGTCGCGTTCATTCCAGATTCCAAATTCCAAATTCCTAATTCTACGCCGCCGGGTCGCTCTGTCGGGCGGTCGTGATCTGCAGGCCGTGATCGGCGGCCCATTCGATGGCGTGCTTGTCGCAGAGCAGCGTCACAGTTGACGCCGCCGAGGGCGACCACGACAGCAGACGGTGACTGGCGCGATTGCGGCAGGTCTCGTCACCCGTGCACCGCGCGTCGACCTGGGGCGGGAGCGGCGTGATACTGAAACGGTCTGTGATTCGCGTTAGTTGAAGATTCACGCTGCGCATAACGACGCTCCTCGAATCGCGATTGATGCTCTACCCGGCGAAGGACGGGGCGCGGCGAGAACCTGGAAGCCAGCCGCTTCTTGGCGTCTCGGCGTTTCCGTGTTGGCGGGGAGCAGGAACCGGCTCTCACGGTTCAAGGTTGATGCCGGCCCGAAATGCGCGGCCGTGCCCGACAGTGCACGCGACCACAGACTGGTGTGACGCAGAATGTCACGCTCAGGCTGACATTTATCGGCAGGTGGCCTGGGCGGCGCGTGATGGATCTCCCGCGCTCCGCATCCTCACCGAAGCCTGGAAGACTGTTCCCGCGCAACGGTGACCGTACAGAACTCGGTCGACACACACTTGCGCGCGGCCAATAAATGCTGTTCGAAGGAGAGCCAGGCGCTGGACGACAGGCGCAGTCCTGCCGATAAAAAAACTGACCCGCTACGGACAACAGCTGGCGGATCGTGAAAGGGACGCAGGCGCGCTAAGTACGGGTATACCGTTGATGCGCGGCCTGCGGACCTGTCTTCCTCCTGTTCAGGACATTCCCTCGTCCGGCGTTCCGTCGGGCACACAGACCGCCATCCGAGGCATCCGAAACAACGGGCAGCGTTTCAACGTCTTCGTCCGCGCCGCGATACGTGTGTGCAGCCGATCATGCGGCGCTCATCGCGGCGAGAAGTGTTCAGGTCGGGCCCACGTTCGCAACCGGTGCAGCGATCGTCATCCCGACGCTTCGAGCGTGCGATCGTAGGCACCACGCCAGTATTTCGCGCGCTCCATGGCGACGATGGGGCTGGTGAAGCGGTCGGTGCGAAGGATTTCTTCGCCGCGCACAACTCGAAGCTCCCATTCGGCAGCGCGAGGGTCTTTCAACAGGAGGCACGACGTGCCGTCAGCAAGCTGCCACATTCGAGCAAGCGCCACTTCGCGCATCGAATCGCCCCGTCATCTCTTAAACCGGGGGGCTTCGCCCCGCCGGACCTCCCATCGCCGTCGCTCGCGGGGACCCCGCAAGCCCCGCTTCCGCCTCCACTAAAGCGCCGGCGGACGCGCCGGCGGGACGCTCCCTGCGGGCGCGTTGGCGCGCGCTTGCCTGTTATGCGGCCCGGCGAGACACGAGTACAAAGTTCTCGAGCCGCATGACGGCCTCGACCGGGGGCTTTGCCCCCGCCGGACCCCACGCGTCGCTCGCGGGGCGGCCCTCAGCCCCGCTCCCTCGCAGGCGCGCACTGCGTGCCCAGCCCTGCTTGCCCGGCAACTTGACACGTTCGTCGTTCCGGCGGTGCAAGCACGGTAGCTGAGCCGTCGCGACTGTATCACAGAATCGGTAGCCGGGCCGCCTCCCAGGCGGTGATGCCGCCGGCGATCTCGCTGACACGCGCAAATCCGTGCCGCTGGAGGAGGCTCGCGGCAATCGAGGATCGATAGCCGCCGGCGCAATACACGAGCAGCGGTCGATCCTTCGGCAGCTCGTCGAGGCGGTCGAGCAGATGATTGAGGGGGATATTGGTGCTGCGGGCGATTGCTTTCTGGGCGCGCTCGCGCGGTGTCCGCACGTCCACGGCGAGCGGCTCGTCTGGCACCCCCGCTGCGGCCTGCGTCGGCCCGGGAGTCACGAGCCGTTCAGCGGCCACCGGCGCGCTAATCCTCTCCGTCGTCGTCGTCAGATCGGGACGCGATTCCAGGCTGCGAAGTCCATCCTTCAGATACCCGACGACATGATCAAACCCGATGCGCCCCAGCCGGACGGCGGATTCGTTCTCGCGTCCCGGATCGGCGATGACCACGATCGGCCGCTCGCGGCTCAGGACCGTTCCCGCCCATGTCGCGTACTGTCCGCCCAGCCCGATGTTGATACTGCCGGCGAGGTGAGCCGCGGCGAAGTCGTTCGGATCGCGCGTATCGAGCACCTGGCCGCCGACTTCCTGCACGGCCAGCACCTGATCGAGCTTCATGGGATTGAGCTGGCGCGCCAGCGTCTCGTCGAGCGTCGGCCGCTCCCGGCTGTTCAGGACGGCATCGTAGGTGAAGTAAGGCGGCGCGTCGGGCTGATCGGCGGTCACGAGATCGACGAACGTCTGCTTGGACATCGGCTGCAGCGCGTAGTTCAAGCGCCGCTGCTCGCCGATGGTCGACACGGTTTCCTTGGAGATGGCCTTGCCACAGAGCGATCCGGCGCCGTGTGCGGGGTAGACGAGGCTGGAGTCGGGCAGGGTGAGGAGCTTGTGCTGCAGCGACTCGTACAACATTCCGCCGAGATCGGCGGCCGACCAGCCGAGCGCCACGCGGAGGTCCGGACGTCCCACGTCGCCCACAAACAACGTGTCGCCGGTGAGGACGGCGTGCGGTTCCGCGGCGCTGCGATCGAGATCGAACACCAGCAGCGATATCGACTCAGCGGTGTGCCCAGGCGTTTCCAGCGCGGTGATCCGGACGCGCCCGAGCTCGACCGACGCCCCGTCGCGAAGGGGCGTGAACGCGTATTCAGCCTTCGCGGCGGCACCGAGATAGATGGCCGCGCCCACGCGGTCGCGCAGCTCCAGATGGCCGGCCACGAAGTCGGCATGGAAGTGCGTGAGGAACACGTGCACGATACGGAGGCCGGCGTCCGCGGCGAACTTCAGATACTGATCGATGTCGCGCTGCGGGTCGACGACCGCGGCGACGTGTGTCTGCTCGTCGCCGATGAGATATGACGCGTGGGCAAGACAATTGAGATAGAACTGGTGGAGGATCATTGCTTCAGTTGTGAGTTTTGAGTTCTGAGAGCCTGTGAAACATCCGTCGGCGGCTCTCATGGCGCCGGCCTTTAGGCCTGCATCACGCCGCCGGCAGCTCTGAAAGGCTGCGCTACCGGCAATTTTTCACCGCCTCTGAGTTTTGGGTTCTGGGCTAAAATCCGCCCGCTATGAGCAAGTATACACGCGGAGAATTTCTCGGATTCGGCGCCGTGCTGGCCGGCGCGTTCACGCTCGGCCGGATCCCCGCACACGCGCGCGCGGCGGCGTTTCAGCAGCCTGCTCTCCCGCAGGCGGGCGCCGAGCCCGATCTCGTCGTCGTCAACGGCAAGGTATTCACGAGCGATACGGCGCAGCCCCGCGCGGAGGCATTCGCGGTGAAGAACGGCCGCTTCATTGCGGTTGGATCGACGGCGGACATGCGCAATCTGGCGACCCGCCGGACACAGGTGCTGGATGCGGAGCGGATGACCGTCACGCCCGGCTTCATCGACGCGCACTGCCATCCGAGCGGCGTGCAGGAGCTGTACGGCGTCAACACGAACCTGCGCACGGTCCGTGAAATCCAGGCCGCCATCCGCCGGAAAGCCGAGTCGACGGCGCCAGAAGTCTGGGTCACCGGCTTCATGTTCGACGACACGAAGCTGGATCGTCCGCTCACGCGGAAAGATCTGGACGAGGCGACCCGCGATCATCCGGTCTCGGTTGCGCATCGCGGCGGGCACACCACGTTTTACAACTCGAAAGCGTTCGAGCTCGCGGGCATCACCGCCCAGACGCCAGACCCGCCGGATGGCCGGTTCTTCAGAGAGAACGGCGAACTGACCGGCCGCGTCGCCGAGAACGCGCGCAACGTGTTCGCGCGCGTCGGCAAGCGCGAGACGTTCACGCCGGAGCAGCAGCGCGAACGGGGACGGAACGGCATGCGGCACATGTCGGAGCTGTTCAACGCGGCGGGACTGACCTCGGTGCACAACGCCGGCACGTCGCCGGAGGCGATCCTCGCCTACGAGGACTGCCGCCGGAACGGCGAGCTGACCCACCGCGCGTACATGATGATCCGCTCGCCCGCCGCCTTCACCGGCTTCAAGGCGGCCAACGTCTACACCGGCTTCGGCGACGAATGGATCCGCGTGGGCGGCGTGAAGTTCGTCGCCGACGGCTCCGCCTCGGAGCGAACCATGCGCATGAGCACGCCGTACGTCGGCACGGACGATTACGGCATCCTGACCATGACGCAGGATCAGTTGTACGAGGCGGTGGACGACGCGCACAGCCACAATTTCCAGGTCGGCATCCACGCGAATGGCGACGTCACCATCGACATGGTGCTGAAGGCCTACGAGCGCGCCCTCCAGAAGTGGCCCGATTCCAACCGCCGGCACCGCATCGAGCACTGCACGCTGGTCAACCCCGACCTGATTCGCCGCATCAAGACCAACGGCGTGATCCCGACCCCGTTCTGGACTTACGTCTACTATCACGGCGAGAAATGGAAGGAATACGGTGACGAGAAGGTGCGCTGGATGTTCGCGCACCGCTCGTTCCTCGATGCCGGCATCCGCGTACCCGGCGCGTCCGATTACACGCCCGGCCCGTTCGAGCCGCTCATGGCGATCCAGAGCATGGTGACGCGCACCGACTACAAAGGACGGCTCTGGGGTGCGAACCAGAAGGTCAGCGTGGACGAAGCGCTGACCATTGCCACCATCAACGGCGCTTATGCGTCGTCGGAAGAACATCTGAAGGGCTCGATCACGGCGGGCAAGCTCGCCGATTTCGTGTTCCTGGAGAAGGATCCGCACGAGGTGCCGCCGGACCAGATCATGGCAATCAAGGTGAATCGCACCGTCGTCGGGGGCAAGACGGTCTATCCCAAGCAGAATTCGTGACCACGGTGAGGCGGCGGGTGCCGAATACTACGGTGTCCGAGATGAAGCACGCAAAAGGAGGGACACCAAGGAAACGAAAACCGATCAAACGCAGAACGCCTGAACACGCAGAACACAGCATGATGGTGTTCTGCGAGTTCTGCGGTGTCTGCGTCGATCGTCGCCTTGTGTCCGTTGTGTCCTTTATGGTGAAGGACGTTGAATGAGGGTCCGGTTCGGCACAGACGCCCTGTCGAAATTGAAGCATACCCCCGCGGCGCTGATCCTCGCCACCGCAGGCACACTGCTCGCGGCGCAAACGGACCGCGCCGGCTACGACGTGCTGATCCGGAACGGCCGCGTCGTCGACGGCACCGGCGCGCCGTGGTTCCGCGGCGATGTCGCAATCGCTGGCGATCGCATCGCCGCCGTCGGTCCGCTGGCGTCTGCCGCCGCCGCGACCGTCGTCGACGCCGCGGAGATGATCGTGGCGCCGGGGTTCATCGATCTGCTCGGCCAGTCGGAGCTCAACGTTCTCGTCGACGGCCGCGCCGCCAGCAAGATCCTGCAAGGCGTCACGACTGAGGTGACCGGGGAAGGGTCGTCCATTGCGCCGGTCAACGATCGACTCATGCAGGAGGCGGCGCCGGCGGCGAAGCATTTCGGCGTCGCACAGGACTGGCGCACGCTCGCCGACTACTTCAGGCGCCTCGAACAGCGATCGCGGACGACCATCAACGTCGCCACGTTCGTCGGCGCCGGCGGCATCCGCAACTATGTCATCGGAAAGGACCAGCGGCCGGCGACCCCGGCGGAGCTCGACGAGATGCGGCGCCTGGTGGCGCAGGCGATGGAGCAGGGCGCGGTCGGCGTGAGCACGTCGCTGCAGTACGTGCCCGACCGGTTTGCCTCGACCGACGAGATCGTCGAGCTCGCCAAGGTGGCCGCCCGCTACGGCGGCGTCTATTTCACGCACCAGCGATCGGAAGGCGTCCGGATCTTCGAATCGCTGGATGAAGTGTTCACCATCGCCGAGCGCGCGCGGATCCCTGCGGAGATCTGGCATTTGAAGACGGCGTACAAGCCGCAGTTCGGAAAGATGGGCGAGGTGCTGCGGCGCATCGAGGCGGCGCGCGACCGCGGGATCGACGTGACCGCGAACCAGTATCCGTACAACCGGGCGTCGAATGGACTGGACGCCTGTCTCCCGCTCTGGGTCCGCGAAGGCGGCCTCGAGAAGATGATCGCCCGGCTGAAAGACCCGGCCACCCGCGAGCGCATCAGGAAGGACATGGATGATCCGGCCGTCACCACGTGGGAGAACCAGTGGTATGGGGCGAACGGCGGCGACGGCGTGATGCTCTCATCTGTGCTCGACCCGGCGTTGAGAAAGTACGAAGGGATGACGCTGACCGAGATAGGCAAGGCGATGGGCAAGGACCCGCGCGACGCCGTGATGGATCTCGTCATCGCCGATCGCGGCGAGAGCTCGGTCGTCACGGCGATCATGGACGAGAACGACGTGCGGACCGCCCTGCGGCATCCGCTGGTGGGCATCGGGACGGATTCGCCGGCGAAGGCCGAGGACGGCAGGCTCGCGGAATCGAAGTCGCATCCGCGCGCCTGGGGATCGTTTCCGCGGATACTCGGTCGCTTCGTGCGGGAGGAACACCTGCTGACGCTCGAGGAGGCCGTCCGCAAGATGACGTCGAAGGCCGCGGCACGAGTGCATCTGGCCGACCGCGGCGTCCTGCGGCCGGGGATGATCGCTGATATCACCGTGTTCGATCCCGCAACCATCCGCGACGTGGCCAGCTTCGAAGACCCGAACCGCTACTCGATTGGGGTGAAGCACGTATTCGTCAACGGCCGCCGGGTCGTCGCGGACGGGGCGATCACCTCGGAGCGCCCGGGCCGGCCGCTGCGTCAGTCGTCAGTCGTTAGTCGTCAGTCGTCAGTCGCAGTCGGCAGTCCTCAGTCCCAGGTCGTCAGTCCTCAGTCCCTGGTTGTCAGTCGTTAGCAGCAGGCCATCAGCTCGTTGCCGCAGACGAGCAATGATTCAGGATTAAGGACGACAACGGATGGAGTGATACCCGCTCACTGGCGACTGAACCGAGGACCGTGACTAAGGCTGGTGACTGGCGACTCAGACTGATGACTGACGACTGGTGACTGACGACTGATTTATTTTGCCTGACTGGGTTGTCGATCTGTTCGCCCGTTATGGCTACGCTGTGGTCTTCGTCGGAGTCTTCCTGGAGAATACCGGTCTCCCGGTCCCCGGCGAGACCGCGTTGCTCGCGGGCGCTGCGCTCTGCCATTTCGGCCGCCTGACTCTCGCATGGGTCATCGTCACCGCGATCGGCGCCGCCATTCTGGGCGACAACCTCGGCTTTCTCATCGGACGACGGGCGGGACGAGGGCTGGCGGAGCGGCACGGGTGGCGCATCGGGCTGACCCGCGAGCGGCTGACGCTGTTCGATCGCTTCTTTGCACGGCACGGCGCGCGGACCGTGTTCATCGCCCGCTTCATCACCGGCCTGCGTGTATTCGGCGCGTTTCTCGCCGGCGCGAGCGAGCTGCCGTGGTCGACGTTTCTGTTCTACAACGCGACCGGGGCCGTCGTCTGGTCGACGGTGATCGGTCTGGTGGGGTACGCTCTGGGGCAGAGCTGGGACGTGCTCGAGCGGGTGATCGGGCGCACCAGCCTGATCGGACTCGCCGTCGTCGGCGTGCTCATCGTGCTGGGCGTGCTGCGCGCGCGGCACATCGAGCCGCCATGATCACGCTTGCGTCAGGGCTGTCGTATTTCGACCTGAACTTTCTCGGACTGCCCCGCATCATTGCGACCGCGGTGCTTCATGGTCCGGGCGGTGTCGCGCTCGTCGACCCGGGACCGTCGTCCACGCTGCCGGCGCTGCGATCCGGGCTCGATCGGGCCGGTATCGTATTCGCGGACCTGCGGGCGCTGCTCCTGACGCACATTCATCTCGATCACGCCGGTGCGACCGGGACGCTGGTGCGCGAGGTTCCAGGTCTGCGTGTGTACGTCCACGAGCGCGGCGCGCCGCATCTGGTGAATCCCGAGAAGCTGCTCGCCAGCGCCGCGCGCCTGTACGGCGACGCCATGGATCGGCTGTGGGGCGAGGTGCGGCCGGTGCCGCACGAGGCGGTCACGAGTCTTCAGGGCGGCGAGCGGATTTCAGCCGGCGGCCGCGACTTCGATGTCGCCTACACCCCCGGTCACGCGTCGCACCATGTCAGTTACTTCAACAAGGACAGCGGCATGGCGTTCGTCGGCGACACTGCCGGCGTCCGTTTGAATCCAGGCGGCTACGTGCTGCCGCCCACGCCGCCGCCGGATATCGAAATCGATCAATGGCGCGACAGTCTCGAGACGATCGGCCGCTGGCGTCCGGACACGCTGTTCGTGACCCACTTCGGCCCGCACGCTCCGTCGGCGAGCCATCTGGCGGAGCTCGCCGCGCATCTCGAAGAGACGTCCGCGATCGTGCGGCGGCTGCTGGCGCGGGAGGGAAGCGACGAGGATCGTGAAGCGTGGTTCGAGGACGAGATCCGCCGCGAGCTCAGGCATCGAACGAGCGACGCCGACGTGCGGGCGTATGAGGTGGCGGGGCGGTTTGATCTCAGCTGGCGCGGGCTGGCGCGATACTGGCGGAGGAAGCTGGGGCGTTAGGCGCGCGCAGCGGGCTGCGACCCTTCGACTGCGTTCAGGGTCGTCCCGAGCAGGGTCGTGGGACGCGATCGAGCGAGCTGCGGTGTGGGGCGAAGCCCCACGTAATTAATAGACCAAAAAAAAGGCCTGCATGGAGCAGGCCCTCAATCCCCGGGGAATAAATCGTGTGACGTCTGTCTCTGGTTCTGGTCGGATCCGGCTAAATCGGATCGCCGTGACTCTGGCTCGCGGGGCGGGTGGGAACGAATTCCGGATTCCAGGTCATTCCAAATTCCAAATTCAGAATTTCAACTTCCTCACGCTGTCGCACGCGCCGCGTCGATTCGTGCCGCTTCCATCGCGGTCCGCCGCGGATCGACCAGCAGGCGCAGCGCCAGACCCTGCGGCACCGACTTCGAGCGGGGCGATACCCGATACACCGCAGAGAGCACGCGTCCCTGCCGAAGCGAGCGGGGCAGGTTGTCGGTCTCACGGACGTCGCGTTCGAGCTGGAACTGCACGAGCCGGTACAACGGGATCGACACGGGCGTCTGACACTCCACGTAGACACCGAACTCGCTTACGTTTCGCGTAGTCACACTTGCAAATCTGGTTGTGCCCTGCTGATCCTTCCACGTCAGGCGCGCGGGCAGCGTGACCGCGCGGCGCTCGGCTGTGCGAACCTTGGTGGTCGGGTCCACGGGCTTTGTTATCTCGGCTGGCCGGATGTTCTTCACGATATCTCCCAAACTTCTGAGTCGGCTGATGAGGTGTGCTGATCCCTAATCAAGGTTCGCGCCCAATGCAGAGTTGTGCAGGGCACGACCTGATGTTATTTCTATAAGTTGTTGAATAATTGGCACTTAAGTCATTATTGACGCGGTTGACTTCAGGTGCCGTAGTTGATTACTTGGTATACAAGTCAGGCATAAATGGATATGTGGTATACGGTCACTGTGTATCCACCTCCGCCGTTCTGGACTCAAGGCCCAGACGTTTCAGCTTCAAATACAACCCGCGCCGGGTGAGGCCGAGGGCCCGAGCCGTCTCTGAGATGTTGCCGCCGGCACGATCCAGCGCCGCCTGGATCATGTCCCGCTCCATCTGCTCGACGGCCGTAGCAAGATTGGCTCCTGCCCGGACGCGCGCCGGTGCCGCGACCGGCGAAGGCGTCACGAGTCGGGTGTGGCTGATTTCAGGGGAGAGGTGGGCGGGCTCGATTGTGCGTCCGGGCGCGCTCAGCGCCACCGCGCGCTGGATCTCGTTTTTCAATTGGCGGACGTTTCCAGGCCACCAGTACTGCGAGAACACGTCCAGCGTTTCTGAGCTGAGATGGACATCCGGCTTGGCGAGCCGCTCGGAGGCTTCGCGGAGAAAGAACGTGCTCAGGTGCGGGATCTCTTCCCGCCGCTCCCGCAGCGGCGGCACGTGAATCCGGATGACGCTCAACCGGTAGTACAAGTCCTCACGGAATTTCCCTTCGCTGACGCGCTGTTCGAGATCGGCGTTGGTCGCGGCGAGCACCCGCACGTCCACCCGCATCGGCCGCGTCTCGCCGACGGGCATGATCTCGGACTGCTCCAGGAACCGCAGCAACTTGGGTTGGACGTCGAGCGGCAGATCGCCGATTTCATCGAGAAACAACGTGCCGCCCGCGGCGCTGCGCACGAGGCCGGGCTGATCGGACACCGCGCCGGTGAAGGCGCCGCGGCGGTGTCCGAACAGCTGGCTGTCGGCCAGATCCCGACCCGTGGTCGTGCAGTTGTAAGGAAGAAACATCGCGCCGGCGCGGTGCGATCCGACATGAATCGCCCGCGCAATGAGTTCCTTGCCGGTCCCGCTCTCGCCAGTGATCAACACGGTCAGATCGTTGCCCTGCAGGCGCTGCACCTGCTCGACCACCTTGGTCATCACGCTGCTGGCGGTCAGGAACCCGGGCAGCAGCGGATCGAGCGGGCGATCGATGGAGGCATCGGCAGGGGCGACGGATCGGTCGCGCGCGGCGCACAGCGCGAACCCTTGTCGCGCGACGGTCGCGATCATGCGCAGGCGGCGCACGATTGGATGACCGACAGGTCGCGGCGACGCGACCAGACCGAAGCGCGAGCCGCTGCGGTCACGGCCGAGCGGCTCGATGACGATCACGCCGCCGCGGCCGTAGGGCGCTCCCTGGCGTGCCGACCCCGCGAGCGCGCGGCCGGTCTCGGGATCGCAGCCGGCCGTCGCAATCAGCTCCACGTCCCCGCCAGGCAGCTCCACGTACACGACGGCCGAGTCCGCGGCGGACGCTTCGAGCAGGGCGGCCGCCGTTTCCCGTCCGAGCAAATCGGGCAGGGCGGCCGCATCCACAATCCGGCGCACGATCGCATCATCGGCATCGGCAGGGGAGAGGACATAGGCACCTGTGCCAATCGACGTGAGCAGGGCGCGCGCCTCTCTCGTGTCGCGCAGGTCGCGCTCGGCGCCCAGCTTTTCGAAGATGGCCTGGGCGAGATTCAGATGGCGCTCCGCCACCGAACGCGCACCGGTCTCGGCGACCAGGCGGCCCAGGGCCAGGTGACTGAGCCCGGCTTGATACCGTTCGCCCAGCAGACCGAGCAGCGTGACGCTCTGCGCGAAATCGTGGTACGCATCGGCGGCGCTGCCTGCCCTGGCCTGCAGCAGGCCGCGCAGCCTGAGATACTCGCCCCACGCGGCTGGCGCCACCTTCGGATCCAGCGCCTCGGCGGCGGCGGCGAGCTTCTCTTCGGCCCGTTCCAGCTGGTTGGCTGCCGCCAGGGCCTCGGCAGCGATCAACGTGGCCTGCAGCGCATCGAACGGCGGCGCGCCAGCGTCGACGATCTCGTCGGCCAGACGTGCCGCCTCCTCGACGGCGCCGCGCCGGAGGGCCAGGCGCGCGCCCAGCACGCGGACCGACCACTCGTACCAATGGCTCGTCTGCCGGCCGTACCCCCCGTACGCCTCCTTTGCGCGCTCGAGGTACTCGCTGGCGCTCTCATAGCGGCCGCGGATCAAATGGATCTGGCAGAGCGTGTCGAATACCGCGCCGGTCGTCTCGTGGAATTGAATCGGACTGCGGACCTCAAGCGCCCGATGCAGCGCCTCCTCGGCGCGAACGAGATCGCCGAGCCGGACGCAAATCTGACCCATCGTCGCCAGCGCCACCGCCAGCCCGTGGCCGGCGCCGTGCGCTTCGTGCAGCATCACGCTGCGCTCGGCCAGCGCCAGCGCCTGCTCGTAGCGATGCTCCATGAGCATCACGTTGGCCTGGTTGCCGCACACCGTTGCGACGACGTCATCGGCCTGCACCGCGGACGCCAGGCGTTCCGCATGGCGCAGCGCTGTCATCGCCTCGTCATAGCGGCCGTGCGTGGCCAGCGTGATGCTCGACAGCGAGTGCACGAGCGCGAGGTGGCGCCGGTCGCCGGCGGCGTGCAGCGCGGAGGCGGCCTTGGTGATGTGTTCACGGACGATTGCGACGTCGCCGACCTGGCGGTAGCAGTAGCCGAGCTCGTAATGGGCGAGACCGATGGCGCGGGATTCGTGCGCGATCTCCGCGTGCTTCAGCGCCCGGCCGTGGAGCGCAATCGCGCGCGATTGATCGCCCCGCGCCGAGGCGAGGCGCCCGTGCAGGCGCCACAGCGTCGAGAGCGGGCCGGGAGGAACCGATTCGCGGACCGCGTCAGGAGGCCGGCCGAGAACCGCGGCGGCCTGATCGAGATCGTCCTCGAGCAGCCACGCCTCGGCCAGCATCGATCGGAGCGCGAGCTCGTCCTCGCGGCTCAGCGCCGAGGAGCGCAGCGCCGGCGCCAGCATCTGCGCGGCCTGCGCCCCGTGCCCGCGCTCGAGCGCCGATCCGGCGCGCGTGAGCAGTGCCTGAATGGACGGCGAAGGCACTGCCCGAGTATAGCTTAGGGATCGAAGCGGCGGCCCCTGGCGGCGAGACGGGCTTCGAGCCGGGCAGAGCAATCGCAATCGCCGCAGGCCCACGGTTCGGTGCCGTTCAAATCCCGACAGCGGCTGCGCGCGTGCGCGTCCTGCACTTTCAACAGGTCAAAGTACTCTTCCCAGTACGGCCGTTCTTCCGCAAGCGGCGTCGGGCAGTAGCAGACCTCGACCCACTGCACGCGCCCGTCATCGAGCTCCCGGGCGTCCGCCATGTTTCTGAGGTATTCATCGCCGGCGAT
>JBKPAI010000084.1:0-11741 GCA_046726355.1 Acidobacteriota bacterium
ATGTGATCGTCATCAATCCAGGTGAAGTACACGACGGCCAATCCGGCGCGCCAGGCGGCTATGCGTACCGGATGTTCTCCATACGCACCGATGTGTTCGAAGACCTTCTTGAAGGCCAGGGTTGCTTCATGGGGGCGTCCTCTTTGCGCGCCTGGACGATGCCGTGGGTTGGGCCGCCCGTTATCGGGGACAGCCCTGTGTCTATTTCGTCCGAGACAAAACCCAGGGTCTAGTCGACCCGTGATCCGCAATTGAGCTTGACCACGGTCCCGGTCATCACGCTGGCCTGATCCGAAGCCATGAACGCGGCGATCGTAGCAACATCGTCCAGCTTCGGCAGCCGGCGAAGGAGCGTGGCGTTGGCCATCGATCTCAGTGCGGCGTCAACTTCGACTCCGCTCGCTCCAGCGTACCGCGCTTACGGATCGTCGCAGCGACTCAGATTCAGGAATCGCGTTCGGCTGCAGGCAGAGCACCCGGACGCCATGCGGCCCAACCTCACCAGCGAGTGTTCGCGATCGTCTGGATGGCGGCGCAAGCAGTCGGGAATCCGCCGCCCATCGCTTCGTTGCCGGCAGGCGCGTTCAGCACGAAGATGACGCCCGAGCCCGCCTTCGTCATTCGTCGCGCCGCCGCCCGCCCGGTGAGAAACGCGGTCTTGCTCCACGCCGTGATCGGAAAGATGAAGTCCTTTAGCGGCAAGTCCACCAGCGGAATTCCCCATCGGGTGGTCGATGAACAGCCAGCGGTTGTGGCCGCGCTCATTGAGCGCTACGCCGGCTTGTAAGGAAAGGACGCGACCACATCCGACAGATCAGACCCTGGCCCGGATACATGAGTCGCTGGTCGGCGGCGAACCGATGGATGCTTTCACGGCCACCGGCACCATGCCAGAAAGTGGTCCTTTTCGATTTGACTGATCTGGACCTTGTTAGGGTACCGCTATCTCGATACTCTCGGCTCAAACGGTCGATGCCGTTCCACAGCTTGAAAAACACGAATCATGAGTTTGGCCAATCGTCGAGAGCGTCCAGGACAATCGGTGTTGCGACGCGTCGCCCTCGTCACGTGCAAGGAAATCCCAGACCTTGACGAGGACACGCGCCGCCTGATCGCGCCGTTGGCTGCACGCGGTATCGCCGTGACAGCGGCGGTCTGGGATGCCCCCGAGGTTGATTGGAAATACTTCGATCTCGTGGTCGTCCGATCGTGTTGGGACTACGTCTCCCGCCGTGACGAGTTCCTCGCATGGGCCACGCGGGTACCGAACCTGGCGAACCCGGCAGCGGTGCTCGCCTGGAATACGCACAAAGGCTACCTACGCGAGCTCGCCGTCCGCGATGTCCCGATCGTTCCGACAACGTGGCTGCCGCCGAAGGAAGAGTGGACGCCACCTGAGCGCGGCGACTGGGTCATCAAACCAGCGGTGAGCCTGGCAAGCCTCGACGCCGGTCGGTACCGCATGGACGATCGCCACCAACGGCGTCTGGCCGTCGAGCACGTGCGCCGGCTGCACGCTGGGGGCGGCACCGTGATGGTGCAGCCGTATATGCACGGCATTGATGACGAGGGCGAGACATCCTTGGTCTATCTCGGCGGCGTGTTCAGTCACGCGATGCGCAAGGCAGCCGTGCTCACGGGACCTGACGTCGGTGTTGATCGGCGTTTCCTGCCTCAAGGCGGCCTACATCTGCGCGCCCACCGGCCGACCGTGCAGGAGCTCGTCACAGCCGACCAGGTGTTGGCGGCAGTGCCCACAAGCCATCACCAATTGTTGTATGCGCGCGTCGATCTCGTGTCTGGTCCGGACGGTCGTTCGGTCTTGATGGAATTGGAACTCACCGAGCCGCAACTGTATCTCCGCGACGCACCGGGGGCGGCGGACCGAATGGCCGCAGCGATCGAGGCGCAACGACAGCCGAGAGGCCGTGCGACGCTGCGACCTCTGCTTCACGAGGGTCGACCATCTGAAAGACACGAAGGAGGTTGCTGTGGCACCCGGCATGACAGAAACACGTGATTGGCAGCGAAACCGCAACATGTGGGTTCGCGTCCTCGAAAAGCGGACCGGTAAAGGCGTGGACGCCTGGAAGCGACGAATTGGGAACAAGCGCCTGCCTGACGAGCGCAGCCTTCGCGCGTGGCTCACCCGTGAGGGTGTAACGGGATACGCGCAGTCGCTCCTCGTCATGGAGCGCTTCGGCTATCCGGATTTTGTCCTCGCCACTGCCGATCAATTGATCGATCAGCAGTACGCGGATCGTCCGAACCTCCGCTCCATTTATGACGCGATCGTCAGCGCAGCCACGCAACGCGGTGACGTCATCATCCAGGCGCGGAAGACCTTCGTGTCACTCGTCACTCCTCGCCGGACGTTTGCACGCGTGCAGCCGACGACGAAGACCCGCGTCGACTTGGGGCTTCGCCTCGATCGCCCAGGTTCGAGCGGACGGCTGCAGCCGTCCAGGATTCATGAAACCATGCGCTTTCAAATCAGTATCACCGCACCGAACCAGGTGGATTCCGACGTCCGGAAGTGGTTGCAGCTGGCGTACGCTCAGAATTGCTGAATGCGTTGTGATTCGAACACTCGTTGTCCGGCGTGTGCCTGCCGCCGCTCTGGCGCTCGCCTGCGGTGTGCCCGCGACGTCGGCCGCAAGGAGCATAGGCAGTGGCTGGTCGCGCACGAGCATCGCTCCTATCCGTTGACATGACGATGATAGACACGAAGGATCGAGTCATGAAGACATCGGTGCATTCGATCTCGCGCGCAAGGTTTCTGATCGCCGGAACGCTCGTAGGGGGCGTGCTCCTCGGTGTCCTGGGATTTGTGACGGCCGCGCGTTTACCGCCCCGTTTCAAGCCGTTCAGGGATCCGGCCGCCGTTGTCGACACGATACGTGCGAACACGACGACCAACGAAATCTATACGGCGCCTCAAGGGCTGTTTGTGTCGGTGTCGCTGCGACCTGACGGCTCGAACTGGCTCCAGCATCCCGGACGTCATTTGGCCGTTCAGGTGTTGGTCGAGTGTGCCATCGCGTTCTCTTGTCCCTGCTCGTCGCCGCAACGATATTCACCAAGCCGCTGACGGTCGCACGTTTTCTTGGCTTCATCGGAGCCGTCGCGGGCGCAGAGGTGCACGTTCCTGAGTCGAACTGGGCGGGCTTTCCGCTCATTCACACGATGGCGGCAATCAGCTATCTTGCAGCAAACTGGTTCATTACTGGCCTCGTCTTGGGCGCCTTACGGCATAAGCTGGACACTCCTGGGAGTTGAGGCTGTCCTCTGCCGGAGACGACGCGGTCAGCTCTGCACTGAAGGCAGCTCTCTCAATCACGCTTGTCGACGGCCGCTGACGTGGCAACGATCGCTTCACGCGCCCCTGATGGCGGTGCCCTCGAACGCGAAGACACGAAGCGCGAACGCCGAGGCATCTTGGACTCGCTTCGAAGAGGCGTCAACGCGGTTAACCGGACGGGTGAGCGACGTCGGTTTTTCAGGCCGCGCCATCGGTTGCGCGAACCGCACAGTCACGAGACCCATCGGATTAGAGCGAAAAGCCTAGACTCACCCTCGTCGACAAGGCAAGGTCCGACGGTGTTGCGCCGAGCATGCGACGAAACGTGCGTGTCAGGTGAGCGGCGTCCGAGAACCCGGCTCGGTGAGCTGCGCTCGTGACGCTGGCGCCGTCCTTCAAGTCACACGCCGCCCTCTGGAGCCGCGAGCCACAGAATGTAGGGTCGCACCGGAACGCCGACCGACTCGGTAAACGCATGCATGAAGCGAGACGGTGACAAGCCCGCGACGGCGGCAAGTGTCTTCAAAGATAAATCGTCAAAAACGGCTCGCGGCTCCCCGAGGTAGCTCAGCACACGCCGGACACCCGGATGGAGCGCTACGCCACGCTTCCGGGGCATGAGGAATTTGATCAGCCAGCGTTCGACGCGCGCTTCATTGGGTGCGGGCCCCAGCACGGCGCGCCAGCGGGCAACCTGGTGGGCGGGTACGCAGCGAATCTCGCCATCGATGCCCTCGGAGAGCGAAGCACCGATGTCGCTCTCGGCGCTGAAGAACCCGATCAGTACAGTGCTGCCACGCGCGTCGATCTCATGATTGGCGTCGGGCCGCACCCATACTCCGCCCGCCTTCCTCCACACTTTGTCGCGCCCGCCGCGCACCAAGATTGATCCGCGCAGCGTCATGAGCACCTGGACGCAGTGATGGCGATGCGCGGCGGGCAGCTCGATCGCGAAACCAGCCAACAGGTGGTTCAACGAGTTGCGTTACAGGCCGACCTGCTGAATGTCAAGGCGCAGCTCGTTCAGGCCGAATATCAACTGCTCAGATTGGAGGATCCCATCCAGACCCAGAAGGAACAGCTCAATCGTCTGATGGGCCGACCGATTGACGCACCGCTGGACATCGATGTCTCGAGCGTCGTCGAGAACGAGCCGATGTCTTTGACTGCTGCGTACGCCGAGGCCCTGACGTCCCGCCCAGAGATCCGACTGGCGAAAGTGCAGCAGCGCAAGACACAACTCGAACGTCGACTCGCGAGTGCTGAACGAATCCCGGACATCAGCCTGTCGTTGTTCGCGTTACGAACCGTCAATTTCAGCAGCGTGCTTCCCAGCAGCGTGAGTAGCGTCGGCCTTCAGGCAACCTGGGACGTGTTCGATTGGGGGAGAAAACGGAAAGAGGTTCACACGAAGCGGGACGCCGAAACGCAAGCGGCTTTGGCGCTCGAAGACACGGAATCGCTCGTGATGGCCGACGTCGCGCATCAGTATCGGCGGATCATCGAGGCGCGTAAGGAGGTTGAGCTCGCGCAGGCGTTCCAATCCTCCAATACAGAAGCCCTTCGCGTGATGCGCAATCGATACGTGCAACGAGAGGCCGTTCTCAGTGAGGTTGTCAAGCTCCAATCGAGTGTTGCAGAAGCGAACCACCGCCATATGCAGGCACTGATGGATCTCGTGACAGCGCAGGCCGATTTTGAAAAGGCCACTGGCAGGGACCGATGAGGACGCGAGATTTCTGGACCGTCCTGATCTTCGTCGCCATCGCAGCGGTGGCGGCTTGCGGATGCGTAGGTCGTGCGGGTTCGGACACCGATGCCCGCACTCCACGGGCTGTCCGGCTCGTGATCGTCGAGGCGTCGACGGATGCAGAATCGACGACATACTCCGCCGTCATTGCGCCGAATGCGCAGGTCGATCTCGCGTTCCGTGTGCCGGGATACGTCGTGGATGTCCGCCGAACGAAAGGCGCCGACGGGCCGGACCCGTGCCGTGGAGCCCGGCGCGGCCGTGACAACAGGACTTGTTCTCGCCCGCGTTCGGCCGATCGATTATCAGACCGTCGTTGACAAGGCGCAGAGCTCACGCGACGAATCGACGTCGTCAGTGCCGGGGAGCCACGTGTGCGGGTTCCGCGACGTAGTGCGCCGCGCCGTTCAGCGCGGCACCCTGCCGGTGGCAAGGAATCTCCGTCACGTCCAAGAATGTAGATTCGAGGCGATGCGGCGGCGCGCCTGCTCTCATCTCGCGTGAAGTCGCTTGTTGGGTATATCCCGGTGGTCGTAACGGATGCCTGCGGTTCGCGGGATAAGCAGGCCACCGACCGCGCCCTGACCGGGCCTTCAGTTCACGGGTGGCTCATACCGGACCGACGTCGCCACGATCGCTCGGCTGATGCAAGGGCACCGGTCTGACGCGAGCTTGCGTACGAGGACGGCGAGTAGAGAGGGCTGAGCCGTGAGCCTGTGAGATCCGAACGTTGCAACGGGCGGCGACATCGCCGCAATGGACGCCGTGATCGACCAGATTGCGGACGTGCCGATGTCGTTGCGACCGACTCCAAGGTTGCCCGGTGGTTGGGCGGGATCGGTCCTCCTCGCTCGCCTGAAAAGCCGTCGTTCACGCGCGAGCTTGCCGACGCGACTCACTGCATTCGGCCAGCGCCGCCATCAGGTGCCTGACGGCTTCTCGAATGCTGCTCTCTGGAAGTCCGCCATAACCCACGACCAGCCCAGGCTGTGCGGCGAGCGGCCGGGCGCGATAGGCGCTGAGGCCATAGACACGAATGGATCGACGGGCCGCCGCCGCGAGCACGGCTTGCTCATCGACGTCATTGGCGAGCTCGATCATCAGATGCAGTCCCGCAGCGACACCCCGAAGACGCAGGCGTGGCAGGTGCGTGCGAAGCGCGGTCACTAACACATCGCGCCTCCGGCGGTAGATCTGACGCGTCCGCCGGAGGTGGCGATCGAACGCGCCACCCTCCAGGAACTGTGCAAACGCGAGCTGGTCGGAAATCGGCGAGCCACGGTCTGCCTGCAGCTTCGCGCCCGCGATGTCTGCAACGAGATCAGCCGGTGCGAGAAGCCAGGCGAGGCGAAGGGCCGGTGACAGCACCTTGCTGGCCGTGCCCACGTATACCACTCGGTCTGGTGCAAGACCCTGCAAGGCGCCAATTGGATCGCGGTCGTACCGGTACTCCGCGTCATAGTCATCTTCGATGATGATCGCCTGTCGCTCTGTGGCCCAGTTGAGGAGGGCGCTTCGCCGCTCCGGTGCGAGCACCGCGCCGGTGGGGTACTGGTGGGCCGGCGTGACCAGCACGGCTCCGGCATCGAGTCGACGAAGCCGATCGACGCAGAGGCCTTTTTCATCGACGGAAATGCGAGGCGTCTCCAGCCCGCTCTTCCGGATGTCGGTGCATTGATCTGCGTGGCCTGGATCCTCCACAGCAAGTCGGCGCACGCCGCGTTCGCGGAGCACGCGACACAACAGGCCGATGCCCTGAGCGGATCCGCTGCAGAACACGACGCGATCTGCTCGGGCCACCGTTGCACGCGCACGATTCAAGTAGGTGATGATCGCTCGACGAGCCGGCTCGGCACCGCGAGGATCGGGATAGTCGAGCGCTGCATCTGGTATCTCAGAGAATGCGCGACGCATGGCGGCAACCCATGCGCGTCGTGGAAACAACGACAAGTCGGGTAGCCCCGGTCGGAAATCGTACCGCGGCGTCGGTGCCGAGTCCTCCTTCGCAGGCGCCACGTCGGCCGCCGTGCGACGCCCGGCCACCCGTGTCGCGGAACCCCGATGTGAGCTCAGATAGCCTTCAGCGAGGAGTTGCTCATAAGCCTCAACGACGACGCCTCGAGACAACCCGAGGTCGCCTGCGAGCGTCCGCGTCGACGGCAGCGACGCCCCGTGCCGCAGCCGGCCGCTCTGGATGGCCCGGCGCAACTCTCGTTCGAGCTGCAGCCGCATCGGTACGCTGTCCGTTCTGTCGATACGCAGCAGAAGGTCGACAGCAGAACTGGTCCTTTTCATTCTGTTCTATCAGCTGCTCAGGATCGTACCACTAAGTCCGAGTCGACGATCTGAGCCCGAAATTCACAGAGTTGACGGACGCGATGGCTGTAACCTTCGCGCAGCGTCGCGCGAGAGCCTTTGCAGCCTCACATCCGAAGGCATGGGAGGCGTATGGCCAAGAAACCGGAACGAAGGAAGACAATCAGAAAACGAACAGCGCGCAAAACCCCGCGTGTGCCGTCACGTAATGCCGCGCCGAAACACAAGCCGACGCCGGGTCTCTACGGCTGCAAGGCGCTCATCGACGCCTACCTCGATATCCGGCACTGCGACGATGTCGCCGGCGGGTGTCCCGTGGCTGCGCTCGCGTCCGAGGTGGCCCGAGGACCGCGCGGCACACGCGGACCATTTCTGCAGGCGCTGAGAGCGCACATCAGCCGGATGGCCCAGTACGTCCCCGCTAGGAACGAGGAGGAACGGCGTGGGAGAACAATTGCGCTGTTCTCGGGTATGGCCGGCACGTTGGCCGTGGCGCGAGCGTTCACCGACGAGCAGGATCGTCGAAGGATTCTCGACGGCGCGAGAAGGTTTTTTCTCGCCGCCGCCGAGCGGTAGCCTTTTCTCGTTTAATAGGATTACGTACATCATCTGACATTCGGAGAGTTTCGTTGTGGCAGCTGTTCGGTGGCACGTGGGTGCCTCGTCCACCCGCCTCATTCGCACGGAGCCGATGATGCAACCCCAAGTGGTATTCGGGATCAGTGTTCTCCTCGGATTCAGGGTAATCGCCCGGGAATTACACCTGGCTTGCAGGGTGCCGCGTATTTCATTCCCACCGTGCTCGTGCCGCTTCTCCTGGTGACGCACGCCCTCCTGTTCCGAATCCTGTTCGGAACCACGGCAGCGGTCCGTCAGCAAGGTGCCCACAGCGCGTCCTGATCGCGACTTCCGCGATGGAGGGTTCGAGAGCTTGGAGGTCCGAAATGTCTAACCAGCGGGTGGTACTGATCACGGGAGCATCGTCTGGCGTCGGCCAATCGACGGCTCGATTGCTTTCTCAAAGAGGCTACACCGTCTTGGGAACAAGCCGGAATCCGGCCAGCGCCGAGAGCACCCCTGGTGTCGAGATGCTTTCTCTGGATGTCCGCGCGGACGACTCCGTCCATGCGTGCATCGAAGCCGTTTCCCGTCGATTTGGCCACCTCGACGTGCTCATCAACAATGCTGGCTACGAGCTGGCGGGTGCTTTGGAAGAACTTTCACCACAGGAAGCCGGAGCTCAGCTCGAGACCAACTTCTTCGGCGTCGTCAGGATGGTCAACGCGGTTCTGCCGTCAATGCGTCAGCAGAAACGAGGCCACATCATCAACGTCGGTTCGCTCTCTGGTCTCTCGGCGATTCCGTTCCTGGGCATCTATTCCGCCAGCAAATTCGCGCTTGAAGGCTACACGGAAGCCTTACGCCACGAAGTCAAGCCGTTCAATATTCACGTGTCGTTGACAGAGGCCGGCTTTCTCAAGACGCCCATGATGAGCCACCGTCAGGTGGCAGCGAATCGAATGACAGCGTATGAGCCATGGCGGCAACGAGCTTTCGCTGCAATACGTGCGTATGAAGAGAAAGGGCCTGGCCCTGAGTTGGTGGCTGAAACGTTGCTCGAGATCGTTTCCAGCAGTAATCCGCGGCTACGGTACCTGATTGGGCAGCAAGCAAAGACGGTCGCTCGTTTGCGGCGATTCCTTCCCGCACGAATGTACGAACAGGGAGTGCGCCGTACGTTTTCGCTCGACAGCGCACCGTAGGAGTTTTGTTTCTCTGCGCGCGCAAGCTGCGGGGATGATTCACTGACGCGACGAAATCCCGCCAGCCAGGGAGCCTCGCTTGCTCTTTGGATGCGATGGTCCTGGCACAATGCATCCGCGACATCGACGTGCCCGAGCGGGCATTCGCGGCGTTCCAGCGCGTCCGGCGTCAGCCCGTCGAGTCGATTCGTCAGCAGTCGCAGCGGAATGGCCACGGAAAAGCCGTGTCCAGCCCGTGGTGAGTGCGTCGACAAGCCATTGCTCGATGGCCACACGACCACGGACGTCAATTCGCACGCAGGAATAGCAGGCGAATTGCGCCTGATGGGATGTCGCCTCGTGCGGTCTACGCCGCCGCCCGCCGTGATCGTTTCGGCCGACGGACGGTCCTCGTTCGCTGCCACGATTTCCATGCGCGCTTCACGGTCCGCACATAATCACGAGGCGTCCGTTCATAAATGCGCTGCACCGTCGCGACCGCGCGCTCGCGCAAGTCACACTCATAACGATCCGCGGCAAGCCGCAAGGCCTTCCGGTCAACAGCGCCGTCGCAGACGGAGGCGTCTTTCGAGAGTTCGGCGCACAGCACCACCACGTTATGGTCGTCGCCGAGCAGCGTTTCCGCTCGGTGGAGGGCGGCAACATCTCGATGGACTGTTCGGCTGCAGGCGTCGATCAGCCGCAACTCGTACCACAGCGCCTTCAGTTGCTTGCGCCACTCGTGAAAATCGGCCGCCGTTTGGCGGGTCAGCGCACGGGTCATCGCCGTTCGTCCGCGTCGAAAGGTTCGCCGAATGCCCGGCGCGAGTGCGCCAAATCGCCGGTGCGCCGAGTGCCAACGTTTTGCGGCGCGCCTCAGGTTTCGAAGCTCCCGATCAACTTTCTTCCACAACCCCTTTCGTTGAGCGGTGTCGTATGCACGGCGCTTCTCGGCGGCGAGGCGACGTCGAAGGCGGGCGAATGTGTGCTCGCTGAACAGCTGCGGATTCCTCGCGCGAAGTTTTGCCAGGGTCTCGAGTATCACGTCGGTATCACGCAGTCTCGACAGCGCGCGATTGACAACTCGCAGCTGGTTCTGGCTTTTGGCCAATCCCGAGCCATCATCAGTTTTGACCAGCTGAAGGATTGCCCGGACTTTTTTCACGCTCTTACGCGCTTCATGAACAGCCTCGTCTCTGGACGGACTCGTCCGCCGCAGCGTGTCGCGCGCGGATCGCAGTTCTTTCTTCGCAAGCCGCCGCAGGCCGTCCGCGACAGATTCTTCGCGCCGTAGTTGAAATGCCATTTAGTCCAGCCTCGTCAAGATTGATCGTCGTGATGCAGGGTGCGGGCCACACTGGTGGCGATCACCTCGAGTGTCGAAGCCGGGCCATGACGTCATCAACGGAGCGGGATGGAGCGTTACGCCGCGGACGATCGAAGCAGCGCGAGAGCCGCATCAGGACCCTCCCAACCGAGAATCCTCGGGTCCTTTCCTTCGAGTGCCGCCGCCGTGATGAAGAAGAGCTCGAGTTCCTCGCGCACACGGGTCGGCAATTCGCTCGCGGACGACAGATCCATCTGCCGCCGGCCTTCCACGGGAATCGCGAGAATCCGATCGTTGCGTCGTCGCGCACCTGTTCCGTCAGGGACACTCTGCTCCACTTTGATCAGCGCGAACGCGCGGCACTGAATGACGACGCCAGGGAATGTCGCAACATCCCAGAACACCGCAGCATCAACCGGGTCGCCGTCGGGACCTCTGGTCGACGGCACGAATCCCCAATCGCACGGATACGCGAGACCCAGCGGCAGCGGCCGAGAGATCGAAAAGACGTCGAGTGACGGATCATGTTTGAGTTTTATGGTCGACCCGCGAGGCGATTCGACTATGACGTGGAAGATGTCATCGTGAGCGAAGGCCGGAAGGCGATGCAGTTCATGCACCCGCTGATTGTCATGGTCCGCGGTCAGCTTGTCCAGACACTCTTGCGTGAACGAGCTGCAGATAGACGTGCTGTCGACCTGGAGGTGCGAACGGTAACAACGCCAGCTGGTAGGCTCGGCACGCGTCGGGGCTCGCGAACCGGCGCTCGAAGTCCGCTATGCGTCCGCGGATAATCGGAGCAGCCGGTAAGGTTAAGGCCCGCCGCGAGGCATCCATTACCGCCACGGTTCGTCGAATCCAGGCCGCACGAATGCCATCGCCCGCGGAAATGCCTCCACCAACAACCTGCGCATCTCGGCTGCGAGGCCGGGGACGTGCCGGAATTGCCGCAGCGCAAAGCGCAGGTCCTGCGACAACTGGTCCAACAGGCGGTACATCGTGCCCTCCGCGACAAAAGATTATGTCGTCCGATGCCGAATCGGCCAGGTATGGCAAGGCTCATGCCGAACGCACCCCACCGGCCGGCGCGTCAGGCAATGTCCGAGTCGCTGCCGAACGGCTGTCGCATCGTCCGAGAGCGAACCGCATCGTCCCATCCGTCACAACCCTGCCCTGTCAGCCGGATCTGGACCAGTGCCATCGGCCGCCGTGATCGTGCTGCTGAGCGCGCCAGGATTGCTGCCACAAATATCAAATGCCAGGCGGCGTCATGACAAAGGCCGTCTTCGACATGCTCAACCATGG
>JBKPAI010000085.1:0-15088 GCA_046726355.1 Acidobacteriota bacterium
CGACCTGCCGATCGTCGCGTTGACCAGCGAGCTCAGCGGCGAACAACAGGAGCGGCTCAAGGCGATCGGCCGGAGCCTGGTGCTGAAGATCGTGCAATCGCCGGAACGGCTGTTCGACGAAACCGCGCTCTTCCTGCACCGGGTGATGGCGCAATTGCCCGAATCGAAGCAGCAGATGCTCCAGCGCTTGCACGAGTCGACTGAGGTGCTGCACGGGCGCAAGGTCCTCGTCGTCGACGACGATGCGCGCAACATCTTCGCCCTGACGACGGTCCTCGAGAACCAGGAGATGGAAGTCCTGAGCGCGACGAACGGCCGGCAGGCGATCGAGCTGATCCAGAAAACGCCTGATTTGAATATCGTGCTGATGGACATCATGATGCCCGAGATGGACGGGTATGAAACGATGCGGGAAATCCGCAACGATCCCAGGTTCAGCACGCTGCCGATCCTGGCGCTCACGGCCAAGGCGATGAAAGGCGACCGCGAGAAGTGCCTCCAGGCGGGCGCTTCGGATTACATCGCGAAGCCAGTCAACACGGAACAGCTCTTGTCGCTGCTGCGCATGTGGCTGTACCGCTGAAGCGGAGCGAGTGAGGTGAGTCAGATGGACGTTCCCAAGGTCCTCATCGTCGACGATCAGCCGGGGAACCTCGATGCCCTCGAGGCGCTGCTGGCGCCGATGAACTGCACGACCGTGCGCGCCCAGACGGCTGACGAGGCGCTGCTCTGCCTCCTGCGGGATGATTTCGCGGCGATCATTCTGGACATCAAGATGCCTGACATCAGCGGCATCGAGCTGGCGAAGCTGATCAAACAGCGCAAGCGGTCGGAGGACGTGCCCATCCTGTTCTTGACGGCGCACATGCTCGATGAGACCGACGCGCTGCAGGGCTACGGCGTTGGCGCGGTCGATTACTTGAGCAAGCCGATCAACCCCGACATCCTGCGGTCAAAGGTCGGCGTGTTCATCGACCTCTTTACGAAAACCCGCGCGCTGAACGAGCTGAACACGGTCCTCCAAGGGGAAGTGGCCGAGCGCGAGAAAGCACAGGAGGCGCTCCGCCTCGCCAACGAGGATCTGGAGCGAAGGGTGCAGGAGCGGACGGCGGCCCTGAGCCGCGCACATCAGGACGTTCAAGAACATGCCGAACGGTTGCGCATGGCCATGTACGTGGCCCGCGTCGTCGCCTGGGAGTGGCAGCTCGCTTCGGGCCGGATGACCTGGTCCAGCGATCCCGAGTCCCTGTTCGGATTTCCGAAAGGATCGTTGGGGGCCGAATTGCGGATATTCCGCAGCCTTCACCCTGAAGACAAGGAGGTCGTCGAGCGTGCGATTGCCCGCGCGCGCGGGACCGGCACCTACGAGGCGGACTACCGGATCGTCCGGCCTGACGGGAGTCTGGTGTGGATGACCGAGCGCGGCCGCGTCGTCGAAGACGCGGACGGGAATGCGACACGGGTGGTCGGCATCAGTCGCGACGTGACGGGCGAGCGGGAGGCGGAGTGCGAGCGCGAGCGCCTGTTGCAGGAAGCCAGGCAGGCGACCGATGAGGCCGAGCACCAAAGCCGCCTGAAGGATGAATTTCTGAATACCTTGAGCCACGAGCTCAGGACGCCGATGAACGTCATTCTTGGATGGCTCACGATCCTCGACCGGAACAAGCCGCTCCGTGATGCCTCGTCGGCCATCGCGGTCATCCGCCGCAACGCCGAGCACCAGGCGAAACTGATTGAGGACCTGCTGGATATGACCCGGTTGATGGCCGGGGCTGTGCGGCTGGACCTGAAAGAGGTCGACGTGGGGGCTGTGGTGGAAGCCACCACTCGAGGATTACAGTCGCTGGCAGACGAAAAGAATGTCGAGCTGACAGCGTCCGTCGAGCCCGGCATCGGCGAGGTGCTCGCCGATGCCAAACGGCTTCAGCAGGTGATGTGGAATCTCGTGCAGAATGCGGTGAAGTTCACACAGTCGGGCGGGCGCGTCCAGATTCGCGCCTGGCGCGCCAACGATCAACTGCGGATCACCGTTCAGGATACCGGCCAGGGGATCGACAAGGAATTCCTGCCGTACGTCTTCGAGCGGTTCCGGCAGCAGGACGCGTCAACGACGAAGGAAGCCTACGGACTGGGCCTCGGTCTCTCGATTGCGAAGCTGCTCATCGAGCTGCATGGCGGGTCGATCGAAGGCTCAAGCCCCGGCGTCGGGCAGGGCGCCACGTTCACGGTGCAAATACCGGCGGCGCTGCCGGCCACCGCGACCGTGGGCGACGGCGACATGGCATCGTCAGGACACAAGCGCTAGCCGTGCTTGCACGGCTAGACACGTTCAATTCCGACGCATTGCATGACAGAACTACCGATTCGTGATTGAGGCGGCAGAAGAAGCTGCCGCTCGAGGCGTCGAGGATCTAAGAACGTCCAGACCGGCGATGTGTCCGGTCCGAAACGCGAAGACAACAAGAATGGCCGCGAGCTCGACGAGATTCTTGCTGACAATCAGATAAGCGCCTTCGGCTCCGGGCTGTGGGGCGCCGGTCGTGGGAATGGCCGACAGGTAGAACAGCGTCAGGAACAGCATCGCGCCGGCACACCCCAGCTGCGTCAAGAGGCCGCAGACGAGCGAGAATCCCACCGCCAGCAGACCGATGGGAACGAGCACATCGATGGCGGCGATGGCGCGCGAGTGCGCCAGCGCTCGAAAGAAGTCCGCAAACGGGCCGGTCGCGGCGTTCAGATAGCCGGCAGCGCTCCAGGACGCGACCGGCTGGCCGAGGCGCGTCCATCCGGGCAGCATCAGCTTGTAGTAACCCTCATAGAGAAAGTGCCAGCCGATCAGGGTCCGCACAACGACGAGCGCGCAGGCTTGCAGCGTCGACATAGGAATGAGAATTCTTCATACCCTGGCCGGCTCCAGTTTCGGCACGAGCAGGTGGACGATCCCGAGCGTCACAAGGTAGGTGGTGCCGGCGATGATGAACACGGGGAGATAGCTCCCGGTCGTCTGGAGGATGTAGCCGGTGATCTTGGCGATCACCATGCCGCCCACGGCGCCGGCGGTTCCGCCAATCCCGACGACCGATCCGACGGCCTGGCGTGGGAACATGTCCGAAGTGAGCGTGAACACGTTGGCCGACCATCCCTGGTGCGCCGCGGCGGCGAGGCTGATCAGCGCAACGGCACCCCACATGCTCCGGATTCCCGACGCGGCGATGATCGGAACGACCGCGACCGCGCACATGAGCATCGCGGTCTTGCGCGCGGCGTTCACGCTCCAGCCGCGGCGAATCAGCGATGACGAGAGCCAGCCTCCGCCGACGCTGCCGATATCGGCAACCAGATAGATGACGATGATCGGCGGTCCGAGCTCGAGAAGCGACAGACCGTAATTGCGGCTGAAGAAATCCGGCATCCAGAACAGATAGAGCCACCAGATCGGATCGGTCATCGCCTTGGCGATCGCAAACGCCCACGCCTGCTTGTGCGCCAGGAGCGCGGTCCAGGGGATGACCGTCGGCTGATCCGCCGGATCGCTGCGGATGTGGGCGAGCTCGGAGGCGCTCACTCGAGGATGCCGGTCGGGACGCTCGTACATCGTCCACCAGATAAACAGCCACGCGAATCCAATCGCGCCGGTACCGAGAAAGGCCCACTCCCAGCCGAAGCGGACAGCGATGAACGGCACGATTGCCGGCGTGATGATGGCGCCAACGTTGGTGCCGGCGTTGAAGATGCCCGTTGCGAGCGCGCGCTCGCTGCGCGGGAACCATTCGGCGACCGTCTTGATCGCGGCGGGGAAGTTGCCCGATTCCCCGAGACCGAGCATGAAGCGGGCGGCGAGGAAACCGGCGACCGACGCGGAGTATTTCATGCCGAAGACGGCAAGCACCGCCGCCATCGGCGGACCGAATGCCGTGGCGCGTGCGGTGGCGACGGCCGCAACCGACCAGACCGTCAGCGCCAGCGCATAGCCCTTCTTCGTCCCGAACAGGTCCATGACGCGCCCGGCGAACAGGAACCCGATGGCGTAGGCGAGCTGAAACGCGAACACCAGATCGCCGTAGTCGATCTCGCTCCAGCCGAACGTCGTCTGAAGCATCGGCTTGAGGATGCCGATGACCTGCCGGTCGATGTAATTGATGGTGGTGGCGAGGAACAGGAGGCCGCAGATCACCCATCGATAGCGCCCTCGACGCGGCGCGGCGGCGGGCGAGACTTTCGCGCGTTCAGCTGGCAGGGCGGACATATTGATGTTCCTGTCAGTTCTGAGTTGTGAGTGATGAGTTTCGAGTCGTCTCAAACTGACCACTCACAAACTCAACACTCATTGCTCTCAAACTCATGACTCAAAACTCATACCTTCGTTAACGACTAGATCGTCGGGTTCCGCCGGTGGATCGCGAACTCGCGGTGCCCGAGCCGTTCGGCGGCCGTCGGCTCGCCGGAACACGCCGCGAGCATCGCGGCAAACAATCGATCGGCTGCCGCATCGAGCGATTCCCGCCGGGTCATGACGCCGCTCACATCCACATCGATATTGTCCGCCATGGTTTCGGCGGTGCGGGCATTACCGGTGATTTTTATCACCGGCGCGATCGGGTTCCCCGTCGGCGTGCCGAGCCCCGTCGTGAACAGCACGATCTGGGCCCCTCCGCCCACCATGCCCGTGACCGATTCGACGTCGAGGCCGGGCGTGTCCATGACCGTCAGACCTCGCGCGGTCACCGGCGCGGCATACGGCACGACGTCTTCCAGGCGCGTGCGTTCCCCGGCCTTGTGGGTGGCGCCGAGCGATTTTTCCTCGATCGTGGTCAGGCCGCCGCGGATGTTTCCAGGCGACGGCTGCGTCCCGCGAATATCGAGCCCGAGAGCGACTGCCTCGGCTTCAACCCGGCTGACAACCCGAAGCAGATGCTGCGCAGTGTGAGGGCTCGCCGCGCGCGCGGCGAGCAGGTGTTCCGCGCCCATGATTTCGGCAATCTCGCCCAGCACGACCGCTCCGCCCAGATCGACAATCCGGTCCGCGACCCGCCCGACGACCGGATTGGACGCCAGTCCGGACGTGTAATCCGATCCGCCGCACTTCACTGACACGATCAACGAGGATGGCGCGCATGCGGCCGGCTCCGCCGCGCGGATTGCGCCGGCAAGGCGCCGCGCGATCTCCGCGCCATGCGCGGTGGCCCGCACCGTGCCGCCGTCGCCTTGAATCGACACGATCTCCGCCGGCTTTCCCGCGCTCCGTGCGGCATCGGCCAGGTGCTGCGCCACGACCTGTTCGCATCCGAGGGCGACGATCAGGACGGCGCCGACGTTGGGATGGCGGCAGTATGCCGCCAGCGTGTCGTGCGTCACGCTCAGGTCCGGACCGAGCTGGCCGCATCCGGCAAGGTGGGGCAGCGCGGTGCCCGCCGGCCCGATGGATGCCGCGATCCGGTCGGCGACAACGGCCGAACAGATCACCGTCGGCACGACGAGGACATAGTTGCGAACGCCGACGCGTCCGTCTGCACGTCGATAGCCCAGGAATCCGCGATCGGGGCTCACCGCGATCTCTCCGTGATCGTCGGGTCCACGCGTCCACCGTCCGGCGGCTCGGCAAGTCGCGGCGCGCTCGGGTCGTCTGCGTCGGCGGGACGCGGCACGCGCGCGGACTCCGGGCGGCCGCCGAGATCACCGCGGCCGCGGGTGCTGACAACGTTATGCGTATGCACGTGGGCGCCGGCGGCGATCGCCCGGGAAGCGGTTCCGATGGGACTGCCGTACTTCACGACCGGCTCACCGCTCGCGATAGCGCGAAGCGCGACTTTGTGTCCGCGCGGGATGTCCTCGAGCAGCGTGATGCTGGCGTCGCCGACCTGCACGGTCCCGCCGGCTGGGAGCGGCTCGAGGGCCGTCGCGACGTTGTCGTAGGCGCTGATCACGAGTGCCAGGCTCACTGATTGACCCCGCTCGCGAGGAGTCCGCCGTCGACGACGAGCAGCTGACCGGTGACGAAAGCGGAGGCATCGGACGCCAGGTAGACAGCGGCACCGGCCAGCTCCTCGATGCGTCCGAACCGGCGCATCGGCGTTCGCATCAGAAATTCCTGGCCGCGGGGGCCTTTGAGCAGCGTGCGGTTCAAGTCGGTCTCGAACACGCCCGGCGCGATCGCATTCACCGTGATCCCGTGTGGTGCCCACTCAACGGCAAGCGCACGCGTGAGGCCGGCGACGGCCGCCTTGCTTGCGGTGTACGCGGCCACTTCCATCAGGCCGACGAACGAGGCCAGCGACGCGATGCCGATCAGGCGTCCGGCGCCGCGGGCGATCATGGCGGGCGCGAAGGTCTGATACGTCCGGAACATGCCGGTGGTGTTCGTGTCCAGGATCGCTGCCCAGTCGGCTTCGTCCATGTCGACCGTCGCCACCTTCTTGGTAATGCCGGCCGCACAGACGACGATGTCCACGGCGGTGAAGGCGGCGAGGCACGCGTCACGCAGCGCTCGCAGCGACGCGGTATCGCCGACGTCCACCGGGACGCGCAGCGTGCGGCGGCCCCGGGCTTCGAGAACATCGGCGACGTCCTCGACGGCCGAAAGACGGCGCCCGGTGGCGACAACGTCGGCGCCGGCGTCGGCAAGGCCGACGGCAATGGCCCGGCCGATGCCGGTTGTGCCGCCGACGACCACCGCCGTACGCCCGGAGAGATCGAATGAGACCGCCATCAGCGGGAAGGCCTCCGTCGCGCGCGCGACGCCGGCGCGGCATCGGCCAGCGACAGCTCACGCGCCTGATACGACCGCGATCGCAGCAGGTGATCGTTCATCGCCCGGCGCGCCCGATCGACGTCGCGGGCACGCACGGCCTGATAGATTTCCCGGTGCGCGTCGGCGGCGTCGCGCAGCTCGCGATCCGCGGCGCGTTCGGCGGTGGCGCGCCGCCGTTCGTAATGCAGGGCCGACACCATTTCGACCAGCGAGGCGACGATGGGGTTGCCCGAGCAGGCCGCAATGCTGCGGTGAAAGTTGATGTCGTGCACCAGAAACACCTGCCGATCGTTGAGCGACGCGAACAGTCCGGTCACTTCCTCGGCGAGCGTGGCGAGGTGATCCGGAGTCGCGCGCGCCGCCGCCAGACCGGCCGCGCCGACCTCCAGGATCTGCCGGACCTCGTACACATCCTCGATCGTGAACTTGTGCAGCGCGGCGAGAAAGCTCAGGGCTTCGGCGCCGAGCGTGGGTGGTCCCTCCGGGATGTAGGTGCCGGAGCCCCGCCGCGATCGCACGACTCCGAGAGCCGCCAGGGTACGGAGACCGGCACGAACGGTGGGACGGCTCACGCCGACCTGCCGGGCCAGGTCGCGCTCCGGCGGCAAGCGGCCTCCCGGCCGGAGCGTGCCGCGATCGATCAGCTGCCGGACGTGGGCGACGACCTGGGCGGCGCTGTCCGGACGAGAGTCGGGGAGCTGCGAAGCCACGATTGGTTTAACCAATTATTCGCAGGCGGACCGACGATCGCAAGGAATTTCCCGCATTTCCCGACGATATTGTCAGAGTGGCTCTGCCAATTGTAATCTCTCGGCGGAAGTGGGCAGCCCACCTGCTGGCCGGGCGTTCGCACGCGGGCCCGCGGTCGCGAGCGCGGACACCCTGGCGAGTCCTGCGAACCTCGAGAGCGTTGCGAGCTTGCAGCTTCGCGGGGAGATCGATAACGTTTTCTATGAAGGCAGGCCACGCATGAGTGTTTCCCGACGATCATTTCTGTACCGCGTCGGCATGGGGACGGCGGCCGCCCTGCCGGCGGTTCGTGCCGCAGCGCACGCGTTCCCGGAGCCGCTGTACCCGCCGGCCGATCTCTCGTACTTCGACACGCCGATCAGTGCGGCGCCCGCCGACATCCGGATCGGCTACGCGGCCATCACCTGGGGCGGCAAGGATCTGGCGGCGATTGCCGACATTGCCGACGCGGGCTACTCCGGGATTCAGCTGCGATCGAACCTCGTCCCTGACTACGAGTCGCGCCCGCGCGCGCTCGCCGACGAGCTGGCGAAACGGCAATTGACGTTCGTGGCCTTGTCGAGCGGCAGCGTAGTCATCGACCCCGACGCCGAGGCGCGGCAGATCGCGACACACGTCGGGCACGCCAAATTCGTTCGGGCGTGCGGCGGCCTGTATCTGCAGTGCACCGATGACCGGCCGAAACGCGAGCTGACCCGCGCCGACTATCAGCGGCTCGGGCGCCTGCTGACGGAAATCGGCAAGCGGACCGCCGATATCGGCATTCCGCTCGGGTATCACAATCACATGAACTCGATCGGTGAGCGGCCCGAGGAGGTCGATCAAATCCTGGAGGCCGCCGATCCGCGCTACGTGAAGCTCGAGCTCGATATTGCCCATTACCAGCAGGGCGGCGGCGATCCGGTCCGTGCGATCAGGAAGTATGCGGATCGCCTGCTGTTCCTCCATATCAAGGATGTGGAGAGCCCCGCTGGGTCGGGTGGGTCGAGTGGGTCGAGTGGGTCGAGGCCCTCGCGCGACTATCGGTTCGTGGAACTGGGCCGCGGCAAGGTCGATGTCAAAGCGGTGTTCGCCGCACTGCACGATGTGAAGTTCCGCGGGTGGGCGGTGGTCGAGCTCGATGCCGTGCCCGACAACGCGCGTACGGCGAAAGAGTCGGCGTTGATCAACAGAAAGTATCTCGAGAGTATCGGCGTTCCAGTGGCCGCGGCGAAAACGGAATGACATGCCTATCTTCAATCTCTCTGTTCTGACCGACGAAATCTCGCAGGATCTCGGCCGTGCGCTCGAGATCGCGTCGAAGGAGTTCGGCCTGCAATACGTCGATCTGCGCGAAGCCGGGAAGAAGAACATCATGAACTGGGACGCGAAGGACATCGCCGAAGCGCGGCGGCTCCTCGAGCGCTACCGGCTGCGCGTGGCGTGCATCGCCTCGCCGATCTTCAAGGTGGACTGGCCCGGCGCCCCGCGATCGAAGTTCAGCCCCCAGCGCGATGAGTTCAGCGCCGACTTTACCTACGAGCAGCAGGACGAGCTCCTCGACCGCGCGTTCGAGCTGGCCCGCGTCTTCAACACCGATCGCGTGCGAATCTTTGATTTCTGGCGGCTCGACGACCAGGCGCCCTATCGCCAGGCGATCGACGCGAGAGTGCGGGACGCGGCGGTCAAGGCCAGGAGCAAGGAGGTGACGCTCGTCCTCGAGAACGAGCACGCATGCAACACCGCCACTGGTGCGGAGGCCGGACGGCTGCTCGACGCGGTCCGCGAGCCGGCGCTGGAGCTGACCTGGGATCCGGGCAACGCGACCGCGCGCGACGAAACCGCCTACCCGGATGGATATTCGAAAATCCCGAAACAGCGGATCGGCCACGTCCACTGCAAGGACGCGGTGCGCAAGCCAGACGGCAGCGGCTGGGACTGGATGGCCATGGGTCGCGGCGTCATCGACTGGGCGGGCCAGTTCCGTGCGTTGAAACAGGACCGCTACCACCGCGCGGTCACGCTCGAGACGCACTGGCGCGGCGCCGGCACACCGGAAGAATCGACGCGGCAAAGTCTGGCCGGCATGAAGGCGCTGCTTGGGAAAGCCGGCGTGTGAATTCGGAATTTGGAATTAGGAAACGGCTACCGCGGAGGACGCGGAGGTTCAATCCTGAACCGGACTTTTCCTCCTTGCCTCCGGGTTCTCCGTGGTGGATTTGTTCATTTCAGGGTTAGGAATTGGAATCAGGACTGGTGTGACGGTCCATGTCGGCCTCATCGGAGCGGGCAACATCAGCGGGACGCACGCACGCGCCGCCACTGCCGTTCCCGGCGTCAGCATCGCCGCCGTGTGCGCGCCGACGCGCCAGCATGCGGAGCGGCTGGCCGGCGCGCATGGCGCCGTGGCGTACGACCGGCTTGACCGATTTCTCGATCATCGGCCGATGGACATGGTCGCCATCGGCAGTCCGTCGGGACTGCACGGCGAGCATGGCATCGCCGCTGCCCGCCGCGGCCTGCACGTGCTCGTCGAGAAGCCGCTCGAAATTTCCACGTCCCGCGCCGACGCGCTCATCGCCGAGGCCGCTCGAGCCCGCGTCGTACTGGGCGTGATGTTCCAGGACCGGCTGAAGCCCGATATCGTCCGGCTCAAGGCCCTGGTCGACGGCGGCGAGCTCGGGCGCCCGATCCTCGGGACGGCGCGGGTGAAGTGGTATCGTCCCGACTCCTACTATCAAGAGTCACGCTGGCGCGGCACGAAGGCCCTGGACGGCGGCGGCGCCTTGATCAATCAAGCGATTCACACCGTCGACCTTCTGGTCTGGTGCTTCGGTCCGGTGTCGCGCATCGTCGGGAGAACCGCCAGGCAGGTCCACGCGATCGAGTCGGAAGACACGGCGCTGGCGCTGCTCGAGTTTGCCAATGGCGCGGTGGCGTCAATCGAAGCGACGACGGCAGCGTTTCCCGGGTACGCGCGGCGGCTCGAGCTCACCGGCACGGAGGGCACTGCGGTGCTCGATGGCGATCGGCTCGCAAGCGTTGATTTGCGCAGCGGCCGCGGCCGTCTCGCGCCTGCCGACGACCAGGCTCCGACCACCGCCGCCGTCAGCGCGGCATCGCCGGTCGTTGCCGATGCGTCCGCGCATCAGCGTCTGTTCGAGGACTTCATCCAGGCCATGTCGGCTGGAAAATCTCCGGCCTGTGATGGCGCGAGCGGCCGCGTGAGCGTGGCGGTGGTGGAGGCGATCTATCGATCGTCGGCGTCGGGTGTCCCGGTCGAGATGGCGCACGTGTGATCACTAATGATTGAGCGGGGTGTCTGCTCACCATGAGCACAGTAACCGGCAGCAGGCGGGAGAGCATCGCGCGACAGATCGAAGAGGTCGGCATTGTCGCGGTGATCCGGCTCAAAGATCCGGGGAAAGTGCGTGCTGTCGTCGATGCGCTCGCCGAGGGCGGCGCGCGGGTTCTGGAAGTGACGATGACCGTGCCGGGCGCCGTGGATCTGATTCGCCAGATCGCGCCGACGCTGCCCGAGGGCTTTCTGCTCGGGGCCGGGACTGTCACCGATGCGAGGACTGCGGGGGCCGTGATTGACGCCGGCGCGACCTTCGTCGTCGGACCGGTCTACTGCCCCGACGTGATTGCGGCGTGTCACGAACGCGGCGTGCCGGCCGTGCCCGGGTGCTTTTCGCCGACCGAGATCTTCGCCGCGCACGAGAACGGGGCCGACATCGTGAAAGTGTTCCCGGCGACCATGCTTGGCCCGCAATTCATCAAGGACGTCCGCGCGCCCCTGCCACAGCTGAAACTCATGCCGACCGGCGGCGTAACGATCGAGAACGCCGGAGAGTGGATTCGCGCCGGCGCCGTCGCAGTCGGCGTCGGATCGGCACTGGTCGATGCGCGTGCAATCGACGGCGGTCAGTACAGCGTGATTACCGCGAACGCGCGTCGTCTGATTGAGGGCATCAACTCGGCCAGGTCGCGGTAGGCGCGGGCAGCGCTATTTCAGAGATGGCCCAGCTAGTCGTCACATTCGGCGAACTGCTGCTGCGTCTGAGCCCGCCCGGCTTCGAGCGATTTTTTCAATCGCCGGCATTGTCGGCCGTCTTTGGCGGCGGTGAAGCCAACGTGGCGGCCAGCCTGGCGCAGTTCGGCCTGCACAGTCGATATGTCACCGCCCTGCCGCCGCACGCGATCGGGGACGCGGGGATCCGCGCGCTGCGCGCCGAAGGGATCGACACCGCTCACATTGTCCGCAGCGGCAAGCGCGTCGGCATCTACTTCGCTGAGACCGGCGCCAGCCAGCGGCCGTCGACAGTCATCTACGATCGTGCCTATTCCGCGATCAGCGAGATGGATCCCGGTGCGGTCTCCTGGGATGCGGTGATGGCTGGTGCCGCGTGGTTCCACGTGACTGGCATCACGCCCGCTCTCGGCGCACAACCGGCGGCGGCGACACGGCTCGCCATTGAGGCCGCGAAGCGCGCCGGCGCCCGCGTGAGCGTCGACCTCAACTACCGCAGGAAGCTGTGGGCGGAAGCGCAGGCGCAGGCCACGATGAAACCGCTGATGGCCGATGTCGACGTCGTAATCGCGAACGAAGAGGACCTGCAGGCGGTTCTCGGTGTACCGGTTGAAGGCGCCGACGTGAGCACCGGATCGCTCGACATCGGCGGCTATCGCGCGGCCGCTGAACACGTCGCGCGGGAGTTCGGTCCGCCGCTCGTCTCCGTCACGCTGAGGGAAAGCCTGTCGGCCAGTGATAACGGCTGGAGCGCGGTGCTGTGGGATGCGAAGAGCCAGGCGCTGCATCAGAGCCAGCGTTATGTCGTGCGGCTGGTTGACCGCATCGGCGGCGGCGACAGCTTCGCCGCAGGTCTCATTTACGGCATTCTCGCCGGGCGGCCGCTCGAATCGGTCCTGAGGTTCGCTGTGGCGGCCGGGGCGCTGAAGCAGACCATACCGGGCGACTTCAGCCGCGTTTCGGTCGAAGAGGTCGACGCCCTCGCCGGCGGGGACGCGTCCGGCCGCGTACGGCGGTAGAACGGCGGTAGAACTGATGCGGCCTCTGCGTTCGATCGTGATCCGACCCGTTGATCGGTCTATCTTCACCGCCTGCGGATGGTGACGCCGCCGTTCGTCGTAATCGCGCGGATCCTGGCGCCGCCCGCGCCGAGCGTGGTCGTGAGGTGGCGCCTCAGGTTTCCCGTCACCGTCACCGGAAAATCGATTCTGAGCCCTCCGTTCGTCGTCCCCGTCTCCAGCTCGGCTGAATAGTTCGTGGGCAGGGTGAGACGAATCCCGCCGTTTTGCGTTTGGACATCGAGCCCGGTGCCGTCCCAGCGATCGCCCGTGACGTCGACATTCACGCCGCCGTTGGTCGTCTCGCCGCGGATGTCGCCGCCCACGTTGCTCAGCGTCACGCCGCCGTTCAATGCGCGAAACTTCGCCGTGCCGCGGAAGTCGTCGATCGAAATGCCGCCGTTGTGCGCGGTCAGCGTCAGCACCGCCGTGCGCGGGACCTGGATGTCGAAGCTTGCCGACCACGACTCGCCACGGCTGGACGGCGGGCCGTCGGCGCGGACACGGCCACCGGCCGTTTCGACGCGCACCCCCGATGCGATTCGGCGTGCGTCGGCCTCTGACCCGCCATAGGCGATTATTCTCGTGCGCACGAGAATGTCGCTGCGTTCCCACCCGCGGATGCGGATGCCCCCGTTCGGGCTCGCGTCGACGTCCAGCGGATTGAGGCCGGAAATCGTGTCCTCACGAATCTCGCAGTGAGCCGGGCGATCGCTGTACGCGCCCTCGCATCCGAGGTCGGGACGGCCAGACCGCTGATTTCGGGGCTGTGCGAACGAGGGAATCACGAAGACGGCCAGCATTGCGGCCGCGCCCAGAGAACGCGTCATCGAATCCTCCGTCTCCTTTTGACGGATAGACCTGGTGTGGCGTTTACCGGGTTCAGCGGCCGAGGACCGACGCCCGGACGGACACGAGCACGGCGCCGGGCGCGGTCGTGATTTCGAGCGCCTGGATATATCGGAGCCAATCGGCTGCGCCGCGCTGCCTGAGCAGTTCGGCGAGGTCGACCAGCAGCACATCGTTTTCCATGCGGACGCCCGGCGGAAGCGCTTCAAAAAACCGGTTGGCCGCCCGGGCGAGCACGGTAAGGCCGGACGAAGCGAGGCGGAGCACGAGGATCGGCGAATCGGGGAACTGGGGTTGCCGTTCAATCAGGAGCGTGACCGTCAGCGGCGGAATGAGCGGCGCGCGCGCGATCCGCAGGCGCACCCGAATCGTATTCTCTGCCTGCGGCTCGATCTGGATGTCGGAGACCGGCGCGCTCTCGGGAAGCGCTCGCGCGATGAGCTCGTCGACAACAGCGGCAGAGATTGGGACGAAGGCCGCGACGTGGGCACCGGTGAACCCGGGGAACCCGGCGGCTTGCTGCTGGAGGAGGATGTCAGTGAATTCGTGCACGGATTGAGCCTCTGCCGAATTCTATGACGTTGGCGGAGCGTTTCGTTTGGTTCAGCCGGCCGGAGCTGCGGTTTTCAAAGCCCTGGTGTAGGAGCCGGTCTCATGCCGGCTCCTACCGTCCAGTGCGCTGAAGACCGGTCTCGCCTCCGGTTTACAGCGATCGCTCCCCTATGGCTGTTTCACAAGCGTGAACGTTCCAGTATTTATGGTGCACGCCACACCCCTATACGTGCCGGTGATGTGCGTCGCGTCCACTAGCGTCATGGTGGCTGTGAACGTGTTGGACGTGGTCGTCGCCGGATTGTTGTCGCCGCCACAGAGGGTCGGCGACGTCGCGTTGACAGCCAAGGATCCAAGGGTCCCCGACGCAGTGCCGTTATACACAACGGCGGCGCCGTTCGATGTCCAGGTTGCTGTCAAGCTGACGGTACTTCCTACTGACGTGCCAAACACGACACGTAAGTTCCCCGATACCCCAGGCGCGTTCGCGATCGTCGGCCCGACCCATACCCCGGTTACTGTTTCAGAGGCCGGAACTGGCGCAGGTGTCGGCGTCGGCGCCGGTACAGGAGTCGGAGTTGGTTCCGGTGTCGGCGTGGGAGTTGGTTCCGGTGTCGGCGTCGGAGTTGGTGTCGGCGTCGGCGTCGGAGTTGGTGTCGGAGCAGGTGGTGTAACGACTACCACAACACTGGCCACCTCATTCTGTGAAGGATCGTTGCCGGAATTCTTGACGTCCGTGAAGGTGTAAGTGGTGGTCACAGTCGGAGTCACCACCAACGTTCCGTCCGCACAGGGAACAGACACCACAACGTTGTCGGCGCTGTTGCTGATGGAACACCTTGCTTGATTCCCCGTGTTAAATCCACTCCACGACAACGTAGACGATCCGTTAGTGAATGGAGAGGCCACAAGGGTCCAATGGGAGTTGATGGCGTTGGGATTGACCACACCCGAGGAAACGGACGTCGCTTCGGCAGTCGCCGTTGCCGACGGCGCGAGGGTGCTTCCGCCGCACGCTGAGCCGAACATCGCACACACAACAAGGAAAGCACAGCACATCTTACGAATCGTTAGCTTCATCGGCGTTCTCGTTCAAATATGTGTTAAGTAGAATTCGGC
>JBKPAI010000086.1:0-43060 GCA_046726355.1 Acidobacteriota bacterium
GTTGGTGACGGTGCAGGTCTTGGTCTGGCCGAGGGCGATGGTGCCGGTGCAGTCGGCCGAGTAGGTGGTGTCGTAGCCGGGGTCGGCGGTCTCGGTGACGGTGTAGCTGCCGACGCTGGTCAACGTCTTGTCGACGCCGGGTGCTGCGGTGCCGGTCCAGGCATTGCCGCCGGCGGCGGTCACGCCGGTGATGGTGCCGGAGAAGGCGCCGGCCGCCTTGGTGCCGCCGTTGTCGTTGACGACGTTCTTGATGATGACCAGGTGCGCCGCCTTGTCGTTGTTGGTGACGGTGCAGGTCTTGGTCTGGCCGAGCGCGATGGTGCCGGTGCAGTCGGCCGAGTAGGTGGTGTCGTAGCCGGGGGCGGCCGACTCGGTGACGGTGTAGCTGCCCGCGTTCAGCGTCACGGCGGTGCCACTTTCGCTGCCGGGGAACGAGGCCGGGCTCGGATTGTTCCCGGTCACGTCGATGGTGAAGTCAGATGCGACTCTCGTTCCACCATTGTCGTTGATGACGTGCTTGATGACGGTCAACCGTGCGGGCTGATCATCGTTGGTGACCGTGCACGTCTTCGTCTGACCTGCTGCAATTGTGCCGATACAGTCGGCCGAAAAACTGGCGCTGTAGCCGGACGGGCCGCTTTCGCTGACGTGGTAGCCGCCTGGATCCAGGATGACGGTGGTGCCGGACTCCGAACCAGGGAAATCGTCGGGACTATCTTCGAGGCCGCCCGAATCCAGAGTGAAGTCTGCCGCCGTCGCGGTGCCTCCGTTGTCGTTGATCACGTGCTTGATGACAGTGAGGCGCGCCTGCTGCCGAGTATTCCTGAAGGTGCACGTGACGTCCTCGCCTTCCTTCAGGTTGATCGTGACCGTGCTCGCTGATGCGCTCTGGGTACCGCCATTGGGACTGGTCACGGTGCAGGGCGGCGTCCCGAAGCTCACAGCCCAGCCGGAAACGGGGCTTTCTGTGACGGTATACGTCGTGAAGTTGAGCAAGCCGGTGTACGCCTGCGTATTCGACAGTCCCGGATCGCTGTCGTCGTCGAGAGCGAAGGTTGGTGGAGTCAACCCGCCGGTCGTCGCGAAGCTGAAATCGCGCGGGTCGCTTGGAATCGCGTCCTTGATGATCGTGATCGAGGCGGGAAGATAGATCGCATCGGTGGCGATCTGATGGTCCTGGCTCCCGCCGCTCCCGTCAAGGTTGTCGACGGAAACGTGATAGGGCGACCCATTGATTGTGGCCGCGGAGCTGCCCGCGCCCCAATCCTGGCGCGATGCCACATGTGCGCCGAAAGCGAGGACGGGGTTCGATACCGTGGCCGTGAATGTGATGGTGACTCTGGTCGTACTCGTACCGCTGTAACTGCCGTCAAGCGTATAAGTGCTCACGTTCGTGATATTGCCATTGAACAACGTGAACACACCGGCCAGCTGATGACCAGGACCTAACTGCGCGGTGATATTCGGATCTGCGGGAATGGTTTCCGTGTCCTTGGATCCCGCAAGCGAACAACCGGCAACGCCAACACAAGGGTTCGTCGTTGTCTCTGATCGATTGAAGCTGGTCAAGTAATCGAACGCGTGCAGTCCGTCCTTGGTCGTATCCCAGGCGATTGTGATCTGGTGGTTTCCGTTCGTGCTCAAGTTCGTGAACAGAAACCTGAATGGTACCGAGTCACCTTCCAGATAGTGCGCTTTGCTCGCGTTGAGGTTGCCGTTGCCCCAGCTCGAGGCCAACGCGCAGCCTGAGGGAGCGCTGACCGGACCATTGGCGCAATCATCGATGTTCGCGGCTGGATTGCCTTGAGCCGCTACGGAAATTCCAAAGCTGTACGCGGCTATCACACTGAAGGTGAGAGCGGCAGTTAATCGACGCATCTGACTCCTCACTCGGAGAAACACGGCTGGGGACGTGTTGCTCATCACCGATGTGAAGGTTCAGCACATCGAGATTGTCGCCGTAGCCGCAAATAGGCGGTTGTCACCGCGGTTGTTTTCGAATTGATTGTGTCGTAGGTCAGCACAGGGGTTTTCACACAGTGTGCTGAAAGATCGTCAAAGCGTGCAGGTGTCGCGCAGCATGGAGCGCTTCGTAACAGATGCGACTTCGGCTCGATCGTGCGTCGACACGGGCGCCGACCGCGCGCAGCTGCGCCGGACGCCGCGTGTTGGCACGGCCGCAGGCTGTTGATCCTGTGAACGCATCGCGCACACTGCCGGGACACTGCATGAGCGCGCACGACCGCCTCCGGCCGGGCAGGGCGTGACAGCGAACCGTTTTGCGCCTGCCTCAGGATGTCGTAAGATGCGCCCGTTTCTCCCATTCAGGAAGGAAGGGACCGATGCCGAGAATCGCCTGCCGCGCCATCCTGGCCCTCGTTTCCCTCATCCTCGTCGTCGGGCTGCAGGCCCAGTCGCCTGGTCAGCCCTCGACCCGCAACGGCGACTGGCCGCACTACAACGCCGACATTCGAGGCTCGAGGTATTCACCGCTCGACCAGATCGACGCGACGAATTTCAACAAGCTCGAAGTGGCGTGGCGCTTCAAGACCGACAATCTCGGAACGTTCCCGGAATACAAGCTCGAAGGCACGCCGCTCGCCATCAAAGGCGTCCTCTACACGACGGCCGGCACGCGCCGCTCGGTGATCGCGCTCGACGGAAAGACGGGCGAGCTGATCTGGGTGCACAGCATGCGCGAAGGCAAGCGCGCCGCCGTCTCACCGCGCCAGCTCTCCGGCCGCGGCGTGTCGTACTGGACTGACGGCAGAGGCGACGAGCGCATCGTCTACGTGACGACGGGGTATCGGCTGGTGGAGCTGAACGCGAAGACCGGCGCGCCGGTGCCCTCGTTCGGCAAGGACGGCATCGTCGATCTCAAAGTCGGCGTGGTGAAGGGAAAGGGCGAACAGGTCGATCTCGAGACCGGCGAAATCGGCGTGCACTCGACGCCCGCGGTCGCCAGGGACGTCATCATCGTCGGGTCGGCGATGCGCGAAGGCGCCACGGTGTCGACGCACAACAACACCAAGGGCCTGGTGCGAGCGTTCGACGCGCGGACGGGCAAGCAGTTGTGGCAGTTCAATACCATCCCGAGGCCCGGCGAATTCGGGAACGACACCTGGGAAAACGAATCGTGGGCCACGAACGGCAACGTCGGCGTGTGGACGCAGATCACGGTGGATGAAGAGCTCGGCCTCGTTTACCTGCCGGTCGAAACCCCCACGTCGGATTATTACGGCGGCCATCGGCCCGGGAACAACCTCTTCGCTGAATCGCTCGTCTGCGTGGATCTGAAAACGGGCCAGCGCAAGTGGTACTTCCAGTTCGTCCACCATCCCATCTGGAACTTCGACATGTCATCGACGCCGATTCTCGCCGACATCACCGTCGGCGGCCGGCCGGTGAAGGCGGTGGCGGTGCCGAGCAAGGAGGGATGGCTGTACGTGTTCGATCGCGTCAGCGGTCAGCCGGTCTGGCCGATTCAGGAGCGTCCCGTGCCCGCATCCGATCTCCCCGGCGAAAAGACGTCGCCGACGCAGCCGCATCCTCCCGACAAGCTCCGCTACGCGCGCAACGTTTTCAACGTCCCAGACGACCTGATCGACTTCACGCCGGAACTGCGCGCCGAAGCGCTCGAGCGCTCGAAGCGCTACAAGTGGGCGGACACGCCGTTCAATCCGTCGATTCTGGGGAATGTGAACGGCCCGCTGTACGGCGCGATTACCGTTGGCACGGCCACGAACTGGCCGGGCGGCGGCTACGATCCGGAGAATCACATCGCGTTTGCCCCGGCCGGCAACATGCCCGGCATCCGAACGGTCGTGGAACCGCCCCCCGGATTCTCAGACATCAAATATGTCTCGGGGATTGCCGGAGAACCGTTCCGCGAAGTGCTGGGGCCGGGCGATTGCTGCGCGGCCGATTCGCCGCGCACGGCCGAGCGCGCGCGTGAGGCGCGGGCGCCGCAGCCGGCGCCGGCGGCGCAGGGCGGCAGGGGTGGCGCCGGCGCGGGGTTGACCGTGCAGGGCCTCCCGATGATCAAGCCGCCCTACGGACTGCTCGCCGCGATCGATCTCGATCGGGGCGAGCTGAAGTGGCAGACGCCCCACGGCGATACGCCGGACGCGGTCCGCAGTCATCCAGCGCTCCGGGGCATGAACATTCCAAAGACCGGTCAGCCGAATACCTCCGGCGTCGGGCTGCTCGTGACGAAAACACTGGTAGTGATGGGCGATCCGCAGGTGACGACCACGCCGGACCACCCGCGCGGCGCCATGCTGCGCGCCTACGACAAGATGACCGGACGCGAAATCGGCGCTGTCTTCATGCCGGCCCCGCAGAGCGGATCGCCGATGACCTACAGCGTCGACGGCAAGCAGTACATCATCGTCGCGGTCAGCGGCGGGAACTATTCAGGCGAGTATCTGACGTTCTCGCTGCCGACATCGGAGGTCAGACGATCGAGCCAGCAGTGAGGCAGGTAGGGAAGACGGCTAACCGAAATCCCGCCACTCAACGCCGAAGCCGCTGCACACGCAAAGCAAAAGTTCTCTGCGGGTTCCGCGGGTTCGGCGTTCATCGTTGCCGTCAGATTGAACGCACAGGCCGCAACAGGCGGTGCGAAAGTCCACCTTCTTTGCGGCCTTTGCGTCTCATCGCTGCGCTTTCTTCGCGAGCGAGCGGTAGTACTCCTCAATAGCCTGACGGAATCCGTCGGGCACCTGATCGGATCCGGAAAGCGACAACGATTCGTTATTGGACTCGAGCTTCCGCCGCAGGCCGAATTCGAATTTCTTCAACTTGTCGATGGCCGCGGCCTGGAGCAGTTCCAGGCCGCGCGGGTCGACGTACATCCGCTCGTTGTCGAACTTCTGCAGGTCGCGGATGATCTCGTCCAGATCGCGCGGATTGACGCCGCTCGCCTGCAGCTGCCGGCGCAGCGCCTCGGCGTCCTGCGTCCACTCCCGGTACTCACGGCGCCATTGACGGACGTCGTCGGGGTTCCAGCCTCCCCAGTACCCGCCCCAGTTCCTCGCGTCGCCGCCGCCGTACGGGCCGGAGGGCGAACCGTTCCAGCGGCCGTCAGCCCGTCCGCCGGTCCGTCCATCCTGGCCGCCCTGTGCATCCTGGGATCCCTGCGATCCATCGGTGCCCTGCGAGCCCTGCGCGCTCTGCGAACCCTGAGAGCTCGGTGAACCCTGCGAACTCTGAGAGCTCTGTGAACCCTGCGAGTTCTGAGAACCCTGAGCACCTTTCGGGTTGCGTCCGTTCTGCGACCGGTCGCGCATCCGCTGGTCGAGCGACTCAATGCCGCGCACGAGATCGCGCGTCTTGTCGGCGGCGCGCGCCAGCGCATCCTGCTGCGACGACTTGCCCATAGCGGCGGCGGCATCGCCGATCTTCTTGTGCAGCGCGTCGAGATTCGATCCGATCGTTTCTTCCATGCCGCGCGCATACTGCGACGCCGACCCGTTGAGCGTGCTCTTCGAGTAGCGGATCATCTCGCGGATCTTCTTGTCGCGGATGCTGCCCGCGGCCTCGTCGAGCTTGCGCGACGCGTCACGCTGGTCCCGGCGCGTGTCGTTCGCCAGCTTCTCCAGCTGCTGCTGCAGATCGGCCACCTTGGCGTCCATCGCGTCCTTGCGCTGGGCGAGCTGCTGCGCCCGCGCCTGACGGCCTTCCCCGGCCCGCTCGAGGCCGTTCACCTCCGACGCCACATCCTTCTGCTCGCGCGCGAGCTCCTCCGCCTGACGAAGCGCGCGCTGGATGTCGCGGTCGCCCCGGCCGGCCTGATTGCGCTCGAGCCGCTGCTGAATATCGCGCAGCTTGTTGAGCGCCTCGGTTGCCTGCGCGCCGCCGTCCCGCGACCCGTTCGCCGCCGCCCGGCGCATCGTGTCGGCGGCCTCCTGCATCCGCCGCATCGCATCGCCAAGCTCCTGCCGCTGCTCGTCGCGGGTGAGCTGCTGCAGCTGCCGCGCCGCCTTCTCGAGCTCGTCGGCGAGCGCGCGCTGGTTCGCGCCGCTGCTGCCGCCCGCCTGGCCGCTCTGCGCCAGCCGCCGCTGCCGCTCGATCTCCTGCTGCTGCCGCCGCGCCAGCTCCTTCAGCTTCTCCACCAGCTCGTCGACCTGATGGTCGCCGCTCTGCTGCATCGCGCGCTGCTGCATCTCGTACTGGTTGGCAAGCTTGTCGAGCTCCAACTCGAACAGGTCGGCGAGATCCTCGGCGAGCTGGCTCTGACCGCCGCCGCCTCCGCCGCCGCCGTTCTGCATCGCGACCTGCAGCTCGTACTGCTGCTCCGCATCCTGCAGCAGCTTCAGGGCGCGCTGCTCGGGCGACAGCGCGCTGTCAGGCTTCACCGCGCGGAGATCGTTCTCGGCCGATTTCATCTCCTCTGCGGCCTGCGGCAGCACTTCCGCAATCTTGTTGAACGCAGGGTCGACAACGCCGAGCCGGGCTTTCAGCTTGCCCATCAGCTCTTCGACCTGCTGCCGCAGCTTGCCCTGGGAGAGGTTGATGAGCGCGACGTTCTCGCGGTACTTCTCCGGCTTGGTCTTCGATTTGTCGCGGACCGTATTGAATGTCGCGGCGACAATTTCGCGCTGCTGGCGCGACAGCTCGCCCACCTGCTGGCCGCCGCCGCCACCGCCGCCGGCCATCGACTGCGCCGGTTTGTAGTCTTTGCGGAACGGCCGGATCTGAACGAAATAGATGTCGCTGGTCGTGGTCTTTGTACCCTGCACGGCGTCCGTATCTGACGCCTTCGCGTAGTACGAAACGAAGTCGCCCGGTTTCAACCCGAGCTCCTCGAGGTAAATCGTGTGCCCGGCGCTCACCTCGGGCAGCGGTTTGCCGCCGCCAAACAAGTTCACTGTTTTCGAGGCGCTGCCGTTCACGGAATAGAACAACTGCAGCGACTTGATCCCGTAGTCGTCGTCTGCGCGCGCCTCGAGGAAGAGCTCTTCGACCGGGCTGGCCTGCGTGTCGCGGCCAGGCTTCGTGAAGCGGACGGCCGGCGCCTGGTCATCGATCACATCAATGGTGTACTGCGGCGAAGCGTCCACCTTTTCGCCGTGGGGACCGGTCAGCTCGATCCGGTAAAAGCCCTGCCGCTCGATCTTGAAGCTGCCGGTCAGTGTGCCATCGTTTTCGATGGAGAGCGGCGCTGATGCGCCGTCGTTCAACAGAATCCGCCCGCCTGGCGCAGCCATCGTCGGCGTGATGCGCAATTGCACTTCCGTTCCGCGAATCGCGGCCACGTCACCGCCATCGTCCACCTTGCGCGGAGCGAGGCCGGTATAGGCGGGGAAGCGGTACTCGATGTCGAGCTGGGATACCGTGGGCAGATCGACCACCGACAACGTGAACATCGGCGATCTCACCCCGTTCGACTCGACGTAGTAGTCGGTCGGCTTCTCGAGGTGAAACAGCATGCCTTCGAACGTTCCGACCGCAGCGGCATCGGCAGCGGCTGCGGCAACAAGGGGCACGCGCTCGAATGGCGCACCGGGCGACGACCGCATCATGATGCCGACGTCCTTTGATTCGAAGCCAATCAGCTTGGCGCGGACCGCCTGATCGCCGCCGCGCGGCACCTTGGCATGTCCCGGCGTCACCTCGATTCGATACGGACTCGCCGCTTCGGCGCTGCGCGAGATGATCAGCAGGGCGGACAGGCCGTGGCGCAAGTACGACGGCCCGAGCGCGATGAGCATGGCGGCGACGGCGGCAACGGCCGCAAGCAAGACCGCGTGACGTCGAATCGCGGAGCGGTCGGCGGTGTGACCGTCCGCGACGGCGCGACAGCGCTCAATGGCCTGCTCGACGAGCCGATCGACGAGACGCGGCGAGTGGTCGGGCGATCCGCCGTTCGCGGTCGCTTCAACCGCACTGATGATGGCTGCCTCGAGCGTGGGGTCCGATTCCTCCAGGTACATCGCGACCTGAGAGTCGGTGACCCGGCGGCGCAGCGGCCAGACCAGGCCGTACAGCAGCAACCCGGCGAACACGGCCACCGAAACGATGCGGAACGTGATGATGGCGGCGGCGCTGAACCGCAGCGATTCGAGTCCAGACGCCGACAGCAGCAGCGCGAGGACAGTGCCGGCCACCACCACGACGATGCCGCGCATCGCGAGCTTGAGACGCCAACGGTTCCGTACGCTCCGGACGACGTCGACGAGTTCAGTTCGATGATCCATGTCGCCGGTCTCCTGCAGACGGTTCAACCTGCTTCAGCGGACCCGAACGTCTGTCCGGCTAAAGCATTACCACGGAGGACGCGGAGGACGCGGAGGAGCAATCCTGAGATTTTTCCTCCTCTCCTCCGCGCCCCCCGTGGTGTTACTCAGACGCTCGGCTAGCAACAGATTACACCGGCCAGGCTCAAAGAGGCCTGATTACAGAAATTTCTCTTTTCGCGACAGGTGGTTGGAAATGACCGTCTCGACAGCCAGGATGAGGAGCCCGGTCAGCAGCAGATACCACCAGACGCTTTGCCGTCGCTCGGCATCGGCCTGGGTCATTTCCTGAGGCGTGACCGGCTGCGCCTGAGCCGACACGGCGTGTCCGGTCACGGCGGCAACCAGCTCGCCCGGATCGAGCGGAGCGAGATCGGACTCGGCCGGATCGAGATTCACGGCGATGGCCTCAGGCCGGCCGGTCGATGTGGTCGCGGACCGGATCTCGTATACCCCCTGTTCGCTCAACTCGAGCAGTCCCTCGGCGCCTTCACCGGTGCCCGCCTGCGACATTCTTTCGCCCGACGGCGAAACGACGAGCCGCGCGGTCCGGCTGCGAGTGCGCGCGGTGAGATCGAGCACCTGTCCAACGGTGAACCAGTACGTCGCGGCCTCGTAGCGGCCAAGATAGCGAACCATCTGGTGGACGAGCGGGAGGAAGACGGGTTTGACCGCGATATCGCTGGACGTATCGTCGAACGTCGACGTCCACACGACGACGCGGCCGAGCCCGACTCTGCGCTCCGCCGCCGCAACGGCGCCATCGTCGTACCGCGCAACCACGCGGCTGGTCGGGCCCGGTTCCAGCGCACGATAGCGGAAGACATGCGCGGCGGAGAAGTCGCCGCTGTGCGGCGCCTTGAAGATTTCGAGGATCGGGTGGCTGTAATCGAGAAACCCCAGCGATGCGCTGCGGCCCGACGTCCGATCCACCGCGTTGCCCAGACGTCCCGGCAGCAGGTCGGTCTCGGTGGGTGGCCAGGTCGACCGGTCGCCGGCGACGACGAGCAGGCCGCCGCCGCGCTCGACGAACCGCTTCAGCGCGCTCGCGGCGCCGGGCGGGAACGGCGTGTCGTTCAGCACGACGACCGAGCGCTTCTCGAACGCGGCCGGTGTGAGACGCGAGGCCGATGTCGCCTCGATCTGAAAGGCAGGCGTGGTCCCAATCGACAAGGCCTTCGACAGAAAGAGGCTCGCATCGGATCGGTCGAGGGCATCGACGATCTCCAGCGACAGCGGTTCGCTGGGCGCGAGCACGAAATGGAACGAATTGTCGGCGACGAGCGGATCCGAGCCGGCGCGAACGGTGCCGCGCACGTTTGCCGACGTCAGCGTAAACGGCGCGAACACGACCGACGAGGACGTGTGCGGGAGGACGCTGGCGCGGGTCGTCTCGATCTCATGGCCGTCCACCGACAACGTGACCGGGATATCCGTCATCGTTCCGTCGCCCTTGTTGCTCAGGCCCGCGGTGAGCGTGATGCGCTCCTGGCCCGAGAACGCCGCGCGCGCGAAGGATACCGACGGCACGGACAGATTCGTTGTCGTCTGCTCGGCGACCGAGACCGTCCGTAGCGTCATGCCCTCCGGAAAGTGAGCGTCTTCCGACCCGCTCCATCCGGTCTTCTGAAAATCGCTGATGAGCACCGCTTCGCGCCGCTTTACCGGCGACTGCGCGAGGATGCTCTCGGCAAGCTTCAGGGCGGGACCGAATCGCGTCGAACCCGATGACACCCGCGCGGCATTGATTGCGGCCTCGAGACGCGGTTTGTCCGGCGTGGCGCGCATGTGCTCTTCAGCGTTCCTCGCGAAGAGGACCAGTGTGGCCCGGTCCTCGCGCGAGAGCCCTCGCACGATCTCACGGGCCGCTTCGCGTGCCTTGTCCCAGTGGTTGCCGTAGCCCATGCTGGCCGACTGATCGATCACGATCACGACGTCCCGCGCACCGCCGGCCGCCGCCAACGCCTCGGCCTCCTTCCGGATGAACGGACGCGCGAACGCCAGCACGATCAGCGTGATGGCAGCCGCACGCAGCAGCAGCAGCGCCCAATGCCGGATCCGCCGCCTCCTCACCGACTGGTACGGAATACGGCGCACGAACATGAGCGAAGGGAACTCGACCACACGCTTGCGTTCGCGCTGGATCAGGTGGATCAGCACGGGGATCGCGAGCGCGCCCAGCGCGACCAGGAATGCAGGCGTCAGGAAAGCCATAGGAGTGGGCCAGGCAGGCGATTACCGCAGCGCGCCTCCGGTCGGTTCACGACGGAGGACATGGAGGAACAAACCAGTAGCTTTTCGGGATTGAACCGCCGCGTCCTCCGCGTCCTCAGTGGGAACTCAAATACGCCAGTAGTTCGCATGGTCATCTGACCCGCATCAGACGTTCGCGACTCGACAAGTAGCTGAACAACCCGCGGTCGAGCGGCTCGGCGGTGTTCAGCACGGTGTAGTCGATGCGATGCTCCGAGAATTTCGTGGTCAGGGCCTCGATGTGGGCTCGAATCATCGCCCGGTACTCACCCCTGAGCGACTCCGGTACGACGGGAATCTGCTCGCCGGTCTCGAGATCCTGAAAGCTGGACGCGTCGTCGTACCCGAAATCCAGTTCTGCCGGATCGAGCACGTGGAAGACGATCAAATCGTTCCCGAGAAACTTGAGCGGCTTGATGGCCTCGAGGATGACGTCGGGCTCTTCGTAGAAGTCGGAGATCAGGATGAGGATGCCGCGCCGCTTGAAGTGCTCGGCCATTTTGTTCAACGGCACGCCGAGATTGCCCGGGCGATCGGCCCTGGCGCGATCAAGGGTATGGAGCGTGATGTTGAAATGCTTCGCGGACGGCGGCACGTGCGTGACGATGTCGTGGTCGAAGGTGATGATGCCGACGCGGTCGCGCTGCCGCTGCGCGAGGTAGGCCATGCACGCGGCGGCGAAGCAGCCGTATTCCAGCTTGGAAATTCCCCTGCTCGCAAACTGCATCGAGCGCGAGATGTCCATCAGAATCGAGACGTTCGTGTTCGTGTCGGCTTCGTACTGTTTGACGTAGTAGCGGTCGGTCCGCGCGTACAGCCGCCAGTCGACGCGCCGGATATCGTCGCCGGCCACGTAGCCACGGTGCTCGGCAAAATCAATCGAGGCGCCGAAGAACGGCGCCCGGTGCAGACCGTTGATGAACCCCTCGACAACGGTCCGCGCGAGCAGCTCGAGGTTGCCGATCCGCGTCAGGATCTTCGGGTCGACGAATCGGGCGCCGGGGATGGCGTGGGTTTCCATCTGGCAAGCTTCACATTCCGCTCTTCGGCGTCGGGACGGCCGACAGCAATTCATCGATGATCGAATCCGACGTGACGCCTTCCGATTCTGCGCGGAAATTGGTGAGGACACGGTGGCGAAGTACCGGGTGCGCCAGCGAGCGGATGTCGTCGAAGCTCACGTGATAGCGGCCGCTGGTGAGGGCGCGGGCTTTGGCGCCGAGCACCAGGTACTGGGCCGCACGGACGCTCGCGCCGAACGCGACGTATTTCTTGACCGAGTCCGGCGCCAGCTTCGATTTCGGCCGGCTCGTCCGGACCAGATTCAATGCGTACCGCATCACCGGCTCGGCCACAGGGACCCGGCGTACGAGGCGCTGGAACGCAATCAAGTCGTCCCCGCTCACCGGGCGTGTGAAATGCGGATCGATGATGGCGGTCGTCGTGCGCACGACCTCGAATTCCTCGTCTTCCGGCGGATGTTCGATGACGATGTGAAACATGAAGCGATCGAGCTGCGCTTCAGGGAGCGGATAGGTTCCCTCGAGCTCGATCGGGTTCTGCGTCGCGAAGACGAAGAACGGCTCGTCGAGGTCGTAGGTCCGGCCCTGGATCGTCACGCGGTGCTCCTGCATGGCTTCGAGCAGCGCGGACTGCGTTTTCGGCGGCGTCCGGTTGATTTCGTCGGCGAGCACGATGTTCGCGAAAATCGGGCCGGGCGCGAAGACCATCTGCCGCCGTCCGGTGCTGGCGTCCTCGTTGATGATGTCGGTGCCGGTGATGTCGGACGGCATCAGATCGGGGGTGAACTGAATGCGGTTGAACTTCAGGTCCAGCACTCTCGCCAGGGTGGCGATCAAGAGCGTCTTGGCCAGTCCCGGCACGCCGACGATGAGGCTGTTCCCGCCGACGAACAGCGTGAGGAGCACGAGCTCTACGACGTCGCCCTGACCGACGATGCGCTTCTGCAGCTCGGTGATGATCTGCTTGCGGCCGGTGTTCATCTTGTCGGCCAGCGCGATGTCGTCCGTCGATTCGAAATCAACCGTCCCGGTGCTCAGAGGATCCACGTCCGTCCCTTTCGCTGAGAGGGCCTGAGGGGTGTGAACAATCGGCCGGCGGCGCTCTGGTAGCGCAGGCCTTCAGGCCTGCATCACGGCCGCCGGGCAGCCCTGACCACCTCCGCTGAAGCTACGGTGGTCCGCCGTCGCCTTGGCGAAGGCGGAAGGGGCTGCGCTCCCATCGACTCTTTCACCTGCCCAATCAATGCAGCATCCCGTATATCACGTAGTTGACGCCCAGCTTGTACGCCTCGTTCGATTCATCGATCGGTTTCAGCCCCGTGTCCGAAAACTCCCAGTACTCCGAGATGTCGGTGTTGAAATTGACGATCGCCAACAGCCGTTTATGCGGATCGTTGTCCTCGAAGATTCCGCGAAACACCGGCTTTCCGGCATCGTAATACTGGGGAATGATATCGAGATCGTCGATCTCGAAGAAGGCATGAAAGATCGGGTGGGTCGCATCCAGATCGACGAAGCGCGCCCCGGGAAGCACGCGCAGCATCTGTGCCTCGAAATTGTCCCAGCCACCCCGCCACGCCGAGAAATCGTCGAAGATCACGAACCCGCCTTTGAGCAAATAGGCTCGAAACCAGGCCGCTTCCTCCTCGGTCAAGGTGAGAAATCCGGGTTCCGCCATGTACGCGACGGGGTATTTGAACAATTCGGGGTCGTCGAACCCCAGAATGTCTGTTTCCTCGACGTGCGGACTCAGGAGCGTCAGCTCGTTCATGATCTTCATGAAATGCCGTTCGCCGGTCGGATAGTCGTGCGACCACGGAATCCGTTGCGAGACGTAGTCGGTCGGGGGCCCGTAGCGCAGCCGGACGAACGTAAAGCGGCCGTCGTAAGGCGCGTTGGGCAGAACCGGCTCGGCGCGGCCGCGAAAGCCGCCGAACCCGCGCTGTGCGCCGGCGTCCGCCGCGAGCAGCAGCGCGGCAGCCGCCAGCACACCCGCCCTGGTCACTGCCGGTCCTTCTTTGGCTGTCGATCCCGAATGGCCCTGGTCTTGAGCGCAAGCTCCGTCAGCAGTTTTTCCATCTGCGCGTCGTACTGCGCGGCATCCATCGACGATTTCATCAACCGCAGCGCGGCAATCTGCCGTTCGATGGCGTCCCGTTCCTCGACCAGCGCCCGGACAGCCGGGTCGCTGGTGTCGACCTTCAATGCTGTCTGCGGCGGAGCGAGGAACAGCGCAGCCGCCAGCGATCCGTTCACGCCGTCATCGAGAGCCGCGTGCTCGGAGAGCAGGAGGCCCTGCTGTTCGAACGTCTTCGCCACTTTCGCTTTGGCGTAATCGAATGCTTCCTGAATTGAGACGCGGCCGTTGCGGTCCCGGTCTGCGGTATCGTCGGCGAACGCCTCGACGAAAAACTCCGGGAAGCGCGGTTCGTTGCGCTCGCCGCCGGTCTTCGTCGCGGTCACGACGACGCGGCCGGGGCCGGCGACCGTGGGCAGAAACGCGCCGCTGGAGCTGGCGGTGTTCACGAAGGCCACCCGCTGCGACGCAAACTTTCCAAGCAGCCGGGCGAAATCGGCCGGGGCCGGATCGGGCCCCGGGAGGTTGAAGGCGGCCTGGCGGCCATCGAAGCTGCCATGGCCGATGAGCAGGATGAAGACCGTGTCATTCGGGCGCGCGCGGGCGGCCAGGTCGGTCAACGTCTTGTCGACCGTCTCCCGGTTGGAGCGGCCCTTGATGAGCGAGGGATCCAGGTCCGGCTTCTCCGACAAGTAGATAATGTTGTCGGCGGCGAGGCCGTCCTTCGTCTTCGCCGCCTCGATCATTGCCGTCGCCCATTTATGGAAGGTCTTCGCGTGCTCTTCGTCGCCGCTGACACCGGTGATAATGACGAGGTGTGAGTCCTGTGCGGACGCCTGCGCCGCGAAAACCGTGGCGAGAAGCAGCGCGACAGCCGCGTCGCGCCCGGCCCGGCGCAACGCGCTTACGTTGATCACGCCAACCCTCGCGCGCGCCGGAACCCCCACTCGGCGCTGACGAGCCCGACCAGCATGATCAGGAGCGCCGGCATGTCCCACAGGTCCCGTTCTTCGACCACGGTGACGCCGCGGCCGGTATAGCTGATGGTTTCCGGCAACCCCGCGGCATTTGTCGCCGTGAAAAAACGGCCGCCCGTTTCCTCGGCGATGCGCTGCAGCAGCGGCGCGCGCATGGCGGCATCGAAGTACTCGGCGTCGCCCGCCGACACGCGGATGTGCATGGACGCGGTCCCGAGATCCTTTTCCTTGCGATCACCGCCGTCGCTGCCGGCCGCCTTGTTTGCGCCCGCCGCGGCGCGCGTGGCCGTGACCTTGATATCGTACAGCCCGGGTTCGTCCGGCACGATCGTCGCCCGGTAATCGCCGTCGCGCGTGACCGTCCAGTCGAGCGGCACATCGCTCGTCTTCCCCGACGGCGAGGTGACGTGCGCCGACGCGCGGCTGTCGTTCACCTCGGTGTATGAGGCGTCGAGGACCTCGGCGCTCAGTTTGACCGGCTCGCCCGGCTCGACGCGGTCCGCGTTCGTTGTCAGATTCACCTGATCCGGCACGCCATCGACCAGCCAGCGGATCATGCGGCGCCAGACCATCGCGTGAGTGGTGTCGGTCACCGGCACTTTCGCATCCATCTTCCACGACCACGAATCCTGAATCGGCATGGCAATCGCCTTGCCACGGCCGTAGCGCTGGTACGCAAGCACGACCTGCTCCTGCCGCCGGTTGTCGAGGCCGGTGAGCAGGATCGTCGCCCCGGGCTTCACCTGATGGACCGAGTTCACTGTGGTGACCTGCGGCATGTCGTTCCATTTTGCCGTCGACGCCGACTCGGTTTCGCCGATCTGGATGACTGGGAACAATGCGCCGGCCCGGGTGGGATGGACGTCGAGCCCCGAGAGGTACTTCGAGTTGGCGACATCGGGGACGACGGGAAAAACCTCGCCCACAGGCGTTCCGGTCCATCCGCCTTCGGCAAACGATCGGCGTCCGCCGAGCGCAAGCAGTCCACCGCCGCGCTTGCTGACGAAATCCGCAATCATCCGCAGCTGCTCGGGTGAGAACGACGCCGCTTCGACGCTGCCGAGAATAAGCCCGCGGTACGCGAACAGCTCCTCACGCGTCTTCGGAAATCCGCCGAGGAGCTCCTCCGGGTTGCTCGGGTTGATCCGGTAGTACTTGTTCTCCGCCGTGCGCTGCAGCACGACGACGTTCAGGTTCTTGTCGTCCTTGATCGCCCGGTTCGTGAACGCCATCTCGGGCCGCGGCTCGCCCTCGAAATACAGCACCCGCTCCTTCCGATCGTGTACCTCGATCAGCGCGTCGCGCGCGTTGTTCTGGGTGACCTGTTCGCCAGCCTGTTCGGCTATGCGGAACCTGAACACCCGGGGTCCAGCCTCCGCGGCGGTGAAGCGAACCTTGACCGTCGCCGACTCCCCATCCGCCGGCAGCTTCACGTCCTGCGTGCTGACGATGTGCCCGTCGTCCTCCACGGTGACAGGCACGGTCTGGCCGCTGTACCCGGTCTGCGAGACGACGACGTCGACGACGAGGGCCGTGCCTTTCAGGGCGGCGCGCGGGGTTTCGACGCGGGTGACCTGAATGTCGCGGGCGAAGCGCTCCTGACCGACCCCGACCGTGAAGACCGGAATCGATCGGGCCTTGAGGCTCGCCAGTGATTCGTCGATCGAGGCATCGGACGTGTCGGCGCCGTCAGTGATCATCACGAGGCCGGCCAGCGGCAGGCCGGCCAGCTCATCGCGAGCGCGATCGAGCGCCGGCCCGAGCCGCGTCGCCGTGCCGCCGTATTTCAACTCGCCCGCCGACTGGACGCGATCCGACGAGGACGAGAAGCGGAAGAAGCGGACGACGAACCGGCGGGAGAGTGCTTCCAGCAGCGGCGCGCGGACGGCGCCGAGCTGCTCCTGCACGAACGCGCTGCGCGGCTGGCCCTCGCGATCGGCAATCGCCATACTGCGCGAATCGTCGATCAGCACGCCGATGAAATTCTGCTGCGGCACGGCGGCTTTCAGAATCAGCGTCGGACGTACGAGACAGAACAACAACACCGCGAGGGTCGCGAGACGCAGGCCGACGAGCACGATCCGGTCCCGTGGCTTCTCGATCGTCGACATTCCGCGATACGTCAGCAGGGCCGCGACAGCGAGCGCGATGGCAACGGCAACCACGAGGAGAACCGGGCGTGAGAGGCCCCACGCGAAGTCGCCTTGCCGGAACATCAGTGGCGGATACTTGAACAGAAATCGGAAAAGCTGTTCCATCGCTGAAGCGCCCATTCTACTTTGGTCCGGCCGAGGCCGGACACTGTTCATGCCGCATTCCGCCGGGTGCAGCACTTTTTCACAACACGTTGCGCGTCTGCCGCGGAAACGGACGAGCGGGAGCCACGGCCGGGGCGGTCAAACCGGCAGTGCGCTCGCTGTGCCCCGCGCCGAGGAGACGTGACGCGATGTCATGCCCGCGTTGTCTGCGCGCCTCGGTTCCCGTCATGGATTCACGGGAATCACAACGGGCTCAACGCTCACAAACCACAAAGCCCACAAAGACCACAAAGACGATGGCCGATTCTAAGACGCCTTCGAACGGCGCGCCGCGTGTCTCCTAGGGCGCAGAGCTCGCGGAGCACGCATGACGTGACTTGGCGAGTCCCTGCCGTTTCCGTGTTGTTCGTCGGTTTGTGGGGGTCTGCGGGGCGAAGCCCCCGAATCTTGTCAGGACACGCGAGCGCGCTTGAAACGGTTGCGCAGCTTGGCGAAGGTCATCGCCAGGGCCGGTCCGAGCATGAGCCCCGTCAGCGCCCAATCCGAGGCCCGGGGCCCCGGCTCGCGCGGCGGAGGCTGCCGCAGTTCGTCGTCGACATCACAGTTCGCGCGGGCAATGGCAGGCCGGAGCCGGCCGGCCTCCTTCTTTTCACGCCATTCGCGCTCGGCCAGGAGGCCAATCTTCTTCTTCTCGTCGGGAGCTTTTTCACCGGGTTCCTTCCCGTACGGCGACGCGTGCTCGATTTCGGCATTGAGCTCGGCCCCGACGAGCACCGCGAGCGAAGACACATACAGCCAGACCATCGTTACGATGACGCCGCCAATCGCGCCGTAGGTCGCGTTGTAGGAGCCAAACCGCGACACGTAGAACTTGAACCCGAGCGAAATCAGCAGCCACAGCACGGTCGCAAATACCGAGCCCGGCGTAATCCAGACCCATTCCTGTTCGGCGTCGGGGGCGAAGTAATAGATGATCGCGACAGCGAACGCGATCAGTGAAAAGATGATCGGCCACTGCAGGATTTTCCACGTCCATTCGAACACCGATCCGAGGTGCGCCCAGACCGCCAGCTTTTCGGCCGCCGTGGGCCCGACCAGCACCAGCGCAAAGGCTGTGACGATGAACACCGCCAGCGCCACTGTCAGACCGAGCGCAATCGCTTTGACCTTCCACCAGGGCCGCCCTTCACGGATGCCATACGCCTGGTTCAGCGTGTCGATGATGGCGGTGACGCCCGACGACGTGCTCCAGATGGTGCCAAACATGCCGAGTGTGAGGAGCCCGCCATCCTTGTCCTGGGCAATCTTGACGATCTGGCCCTGGATCAGTCTGAGCACTTCGTCCGGAGCCACACGACCGAGCATGCCCGTGAGCGCGTCGAGGAGTCCCTGGACGGGGATGAAGCTGATGAGCGCGACGACGAACAGCAACGCGGGGAACAGGGCGAGGAAGAAGTAGTAGGCGAGCTGCGCCGCCAGGCCCAGACAGTTGTCGGCCAGGGCCTCGTTGTAGGTCCGCTTCGCCAGCGCGCTCCAGGAAACCGGAACTCGAAGGGCTCCCAGCACGGCGATCGTGACCCCTAGCCTCCACGCCGAACGCCGGTGCCGACCGTTGGCGTCCATGAAGGGGCATCGCTTGCCGGGAACGACGCGGTCGACGCCTGCTGCACCAGGTCTTCATGTCCGAGCCAGGGTTCGAGCACGTGCAGGAACCAGGCGCGCGCCTGGGACAGGTCGCCTTCGCCGGTGAGGGCCCACCATGTCAATCCAGCTCCAAGGCCGGCGAGCATCCCGCCCGTACGTGTCCGCAAGCGAACGCCTTGGACAGCCATCGCCGCTCCGCCGATGCCGACGAGCCACCGGGTAGCGGTCAGTTGTCCCGAGGTGCCACTCCAACCCTGACGGTCCCAGACGCTGGACGGAGCGCGATGCGTTTTCAGATTCAAGCCCTCGTCGCAGGGCATCTGCGTAGCCATGACGGCGGACAGATGCAAATTCGGGGGCAGGCGCCGTCGGGCCCTGGTGATTTGAATTCCTACACGGGCCGTCAATCGCTCAACGCCGCCGCCGGTCGGCGCACGCCGGCTGGACACACACCTCAAGAGTTAGATCACAAAACAGGCGTAATTTCGCGTCTTGCAGGTCGTGCTCCTAGCCGCGCGTGACAAATTTCCGCATGGTACGTCGGTTGCTCTGGACCACGGCGGTTCATTTCTCGCGGCCGTTTGTTGTCAGCAGGAGGTCGGTATGACAGCTGAGCCTGTCCGCAAGAAGGAAGAAGTCCTGCGGCGGGTTCAGGGCGAATTCCTGGAGATGCCTGGCTTACGTTTGACGGAGGCACAGGCACGACGTCTCTGGGACCTCGATGCGGAGTCGTGCGGTGCCTTGCTCGGCGAATTAGTGAACAAAAAGTTTCTGTCGCGCACTGGAGATGGGGCGTTCGTGCGGCCAACAGAGCAGGCGAGTCCGGCAAAAGCCCGTCTCAATCCGCGCGCGAAGGACGTTGCTGTGTAACGAAGTTTCCTCTGGGTGAGGAATCCCGCCCGTCGGCTGGACCGCAAGTCTTTCCTTTGAGCCGTCAGCCAGCCGGCCGAACTTCCTTCCACCTTCCCCGGGCGGCCGACTTTCGGGTCGCCGCCCGCGGCCAGACCCTCAGTGGTAAGTCGCGAGTCCGCTCGCCCGTCGAAGCGGACTCGCAGATCCCCCCGGCCCGAGCCCGATGACTCCCCGGCTTCTCATCGCGACGACCAATCGTGACAAGGTGCGTGAAATCACGCTGGTGCTTGCCGGGATCCCCTATGAGTTCATGACACTCGCCGGATGGCCGCACCTCGCGCCGCCCGACGAGACCGCGTCGTCGTTCCTCCAGAATGCCCGCGACAAAGCCAGGTATTACGCGCGGGCGACCGGGCACTTGACGGTTGCCGAAGACTCCGGCCTCGAAATCGAGGCTCTCGACGGCGCGCCCGGCGTCGAGTCGGCGCGGTTCGGTGGGCCGGCGGCATCGTATCCGGAGCGGTTCGCCATGCTCTATGGAAACCTGCACGCAAAAGGCGCGACCGAGAGTGCGGCCCGGTTCGTATGCGCGCTCGCGCTCGCGGAACACGAGCAGATTCTGTTTGAGACGGAAGGCGTCATCGAAGGCCAGCTGGCGTCCCAGCCACGGGGCTCGTCCGGGTTCGGCTACGACCCGATCTTCTTCTATCCACCCTACGGGCGCACGCTGGGTGAGGCGACGGCGGAGGAGAAGGCGGCAGTCAGTCACCGCGGCCGCGCGTTTCGGGCGTTGCGGGGATTTCTCGAGCATCGCCGCCTTCGCGAGGAGCGGTAGGTTCAACCAGCAAACACACAGGACACACAGGACACGAAGGACACGAAGGACACACAGGACACGAAGGACACAAAGAAAAACCATTGACCACCCTTGCTTGGTGTCCTTCGTGTCCTGTGTGTCAGCTGCGCAGCATGCGGTCGCGAGAACGCTCACCAGCGGCCGACTCGAGCTCGGTGAACATCGAGAGTTGAGGGTTGTCCTGACCGTACCAGCGGCGCTCGTGCTCGAGCAGCCAGAGCTTCCGATCCAGACCGCCGCCATAACCGACCAGCGAGCCGGACGAGCCGACAACCCGATGGCACGGGACGATGATGGCGATCGGGTTCGCGCCGTTGGCGGCGCCGACCGCACGCGACGCGGCGGCGGATCCCAGTCCGGCGGCAATCGCGCCGTAGCTGGTCGTGGCCCCCGGCGCGATCTTGAGCAGGGCCCGCCAGACCTTCGTTTCAAACGGCGCGCCGTGCAACTCAATCGGCAGGCCGCCAACGTCCGCGTTCGCTCCGTCGAAATAGGCCTGAAGCCACCGCCGTGTTCGCACGAGGATTGGGGTGTCGCCAGCGACGATCTGATGCGGCGGGAACCAGCGTGCGAGCCGGCGTTCGAGCCGCGTGAGCCGCTTTCGCGGCCCGGTGAACTCCAGTGCACACAAGCTGTCGCCGGACGCGAGCGCCAGCATGTCGCCGAGCGGCGTGGAAATGGTGGCGCGAGCGAGAATCATGTTGAACTCATTCACGGCCGGCGCGGGGCGATCAGATGCCCGACGATTCCGCGCTGGATCTCGATCAGCTGTCTGATGCCGATGTCCGCCAGGTCGAGCAGCGCCAGCAGCGCTTCGCGCCCGAACGGGATTGCCTCGGCGGTCCCCTGCACCTCGACAAACCGCCCGTCGCCCGTCTTCACGATGTTCATGTCGACTTCCGCGCGGCTGTCATCGTCGTAGGCCAGGTCGAGCAGCGGCTCGGCGTCGACGATGCCGACGCTGATGGCGGCGACATAATCGGTGATCGGCACGTTCTTCAGGACATCGCGGTCGCGAAGCGTTTGCAGTGCGAGCGCGAGCGCGACGAACGCGCCGGTGATCGATGCCGTGCGGGTCCCGCCGTCCGCCTGGATGACGTCGCAGTCAATCCAGATCGTGCGCTCACCGAGGGCGCCGAGATTGGTCACCGATCGCAGTGAGCGTCCGATCAGGCGCTGGATTTCCTGCGTCCGGCCACCGACCTTGCCGGCAGACGCTTCTCTCTGCGTGCGCGTCGTGGTCGCGCGCGGCAACATTCCGTACTCGGCCGTGACCCAGCCTTTGCCTGTGTTGCGAAGAAACGGCGGCACGCGATCCTCCACGCTGGCGGCGCAGATGACGCGCGTGCGTCCCGCCTCGATGAGCACGCTCCCTTCGGCGTGCATCTGAACACTCGGCGTGATGGTCGTTGGCCGGAGCTGCTGTGCCGATCGTTGGTCAGATCGCATGCGACACTGTCATTGTACCCAGGTCAGGTTCTTGGCGAGGGGCCGGCGCAGGTTGACGTGGCCGGCGAGGGTGTCCAGTTGCTTGCCGTCGACCAGGAGTTGGACCGTCGCGATGGCCGGCAGGTTCGCGGTGAGGGCGTTGACCAGCGTATACACCGTGAGCAGCTCATTCACGGTCCCGCCCGAGTGCCCGGAAACGAGTTCCCGGCTCAAATCGACAAAGGCTTCGCCTCCATCGGTGATGAACAGCGCCCTGAGCTGGGTTCCGCGTGGAACCGCGGACACGAGCGGTTCCGCGGCGGGCGCCAGTTGCGCCATGACGATTTCGCGTGCCTGATCCGCTGTCGTCTCGGCGAAGGCGACATCGCGTTCGACGCTCGTCAACCCCACACCGTCTTCGTTCACGTAGAACAGGCGGGCCTTGATTTTCCGGCCGGGCGGGGCCGGACGTTCGGAGGCCGGGGCGACGGTGCCCGCTCGGGCGGTCGTCGCCGCGTACCGGCGTCCGGCTACGAACACGCTCGCCGCGGCCAGTGCGGCGGCGGCGGCGAGGGCGATGTAGGCGGCAGTACGGCCCGGTGCGATCATGCGCCTCCACCTCCGGTCAGCACATCACGGAACCGGATCACGGCGTCGTAGATGCTCTGCACGACCGCGGTCTGGAACGCGTCGCTCACCAGCTGCTTCTCCTGATCGGCATTGGTGAGGTATCCCATCTCGAGCAGGACCGCAGGCATATTGGCCGATTCGAGCACACGGAGAGGGCCGATGCCGGCGGGGCGGTTCGCAAGGGGGATGCGGCCCCTCAACTGCTGCTCGAGGAGGCCGGCGAAGGCGATCGATTGGTCGAGATGGCGCGTCTGCGCCAGGTCCCACGGCACCAGCTCGATATCGCGCAGCCCGCCGCCAAAGGTCGGCACGCGGTCGCCGCCGCCGGCGCCGCCTGCAGACTGCGCGGCCCCGTCGAAGCTGGCACGGAAAATCGTCGCGCCCGATGTGGATGGCCGCAGCGATCCGTTCGCGTGGAGGCTGATCAAGAGGTCGGCCTTGTTGTTGTTGGCGATCGCCGTCCGTTCGTCGATCGCCACGTTCCGGTCCTCGTCGCGGGTGAGGATCACGCGGATGCCGAGCCGCGCTTCGATGGTGCCTTTGACGCGGCGCGCGACGCTCAGCGCCAGGTCCTTCTCTCGCGCCCCGTTGATGCCTCTGGCACCCTCGTCTTCACCACCGTGCCCGGGGTCGATCGCGATCGTCCGGATGCCCAAGGCCGGGGCACTGAATGGCGTTGGAAAATCCGGCAGCGGCTGCGGAGTCGTCGGCGGCGCGGCCGGAGGCTGCTCCGTGGTCGTCTGCGTCGCCGTCAGCTCCACGACGAGCCGCAGCGTCGCGTCGACCGGCTGGCTGAAGGCTCGAAACGTGCTGAACCGCGGCCCGAGATCGACGGCCAGCGTCACAGCATCGGCGAGACGCACGGCCTGAACGAGGCTCTGGTCGCTTTGAGCGGCCAGCGGCGGCGACGCAATATCAAGCGCATCGGCCTCGAACTTGATCGACAGATGCTGGCCCTCTTCGGTGACGCTGGCCGGCGCGCGCGGCGTCGCATCGATCGTCAGCCGCCCGGCCGTGCCGAGCGGATCGTAGCGGACCGCAATGCGCGGGACGCGAAGGTCGCCCACGACGAGAAGGCGCGAAGGCTTGCGCAAGTCGAGCCGCGTGTCGTACACCGGCGCCAGCGCGCGGCTGATGAATTCGACCGGAACCACCCAGCGCCGTCCGCTCCGCACCGGCGCCGACGGCAGGGAAATCAGCCGTCCGGAGACGGAGGCCAGCGTCTGATCCGGCGTCAGCACGATCGTTTTGCCCTTGTATGAAACGGTGAGTGCGCCAAGCGCGTCTTCGTGGACGGCCAGCTGAAAGAATCCGGCGAGATCGTCCAGAGCGACAAATTCCTGATCAGCCACCATGACGATCGGCAGCGACCGGCGGCCTTCTTTCGACAGGACGGTGAGTGAGGGCGCCGGCGGCGCCTGACTCATCAGGTGCGAAGTGAGCGAGCCGAGCGAGAAGATGATAAGGATGGCAACAAGGGGCAGTCGGGGTAGGGAGCGCGCCTTCAATGGAGGATCTCGGTGTTCCGAGATCCCCCATTCTATCTAAAGCGCCCTGGTCGACTGCGGACCTGAAGCGCCTCAGTCAATGATGCGGCGCGCCGCGGTCAACCCGACGATCAGGAATACGAGGAACAACAGCAGGAACAGGCCGGCCAGGAACTTTGCAATCGCGATCGACGCCCCGGCGATCGTGGTGAAGCCGAACAACGCGGCGATCAGCCCGATCACAAGGAACACGAACGCCATGTGAAGCATGACTGCACCCTCCACCGAACTGTGTTGCCAAACACGTGCCGGCCGGACAGCGGGTGCTCATGCATTCATCGGCCCCAAAGCGAGTTGAGCCAGAATCTGGGCGTATGGATCTGTTCCTGGACACTGCAATCGAAGAAGCCGAACAGGGCCTCGCCGAAGGCGGCATTCCGATCGGAGCGGTCCTGGTGCATCAGGGGCGCGTGCTGGGACGCGGGCACAACCGCCGCGTTCAGCGCGGCAGCGCGGTCCTGCACGGGGAGATGGACGCCCTCGAGCGCGCGGGTCGCCATCCCGGCCAGGTCTATCGTGAGAGCGTCATGTACACGACGCTCTCCCCCTGCGCGATGTGCACCGGCGCGATTCTGCTGTACGGCATTCCGCACGTCGTCGTCGGCGAAAATCGAACGTTTCTCGGGGAGGAGGAGTGGCTGCGGCGGCGCGGCGTCCGCGTTGATGTCGTACAGGACGAACGATGCATCCGGTTGATGACCGAGTTCATCGCCGCACACCCCGAGTTGTGGTACGAAGATATCGGCAGGTGATAGGAATAGTGAGATTTCAGATTGTAGATTTCAGATTGTAGATTTCAGACCAGGTGTCTTTTTGAGTGTCTTTGAATCTTAAATCTTAAATCTACAATCTCACCAGCAGCTTACTGGATCGGGGCGCGGTAGGTGATGGTCCGCCCGGGCTGCACGTTCACGTCGAACGTGATTGGCTGGTAGCCGGCCGCACGAATCTCGATTTGATGCGGCCCCGCAGTCAGGTTGAGATGCTGGAACGGACCGTCGAAGTCGTCGACGACGCCCATGTAGTAACCGTCGACGATCACCTGCGCCTCGGGAGGTGCATCCTGGATGCGCACACCGCCATAGGCGTAGCCGGGCGCGGCGCTCACGTACGCCGGCGGTGGTAGCGGATACCCGTAGCCGGCGTACGGATAGCCGGAGTAATAAGGATAGGGATAGCCGTATCGATACGGATAGCCGTATCGATAGGGATAGCCGTAATAGCCGTAGCCGTACGGATAGCCGAATCCGGCGTAGAAGCCGATCGTCAGGCCTGGCCGGTACCCGTAGTAGTACGGGCGATACGGGACGACGCCGATGACGCGCGGCGAGATGTAACGCCCGGGTGCGACAACAACCGTGCGTCCTCCGCCGATGAAAGATCTTGGCGCCGCACGACCGGCGACATGGCCGCCGCCGCCGGGACGGCCGCCACCGCGCCGCTGCGCGCTCGCATCGTTGGCGGATCCGGCGATACACACGGCCGACGCAACGGTAATGACGACGAATCGCGAGTAGTTCATCGGCGACCCAACTACTCAGACAGGCTGGGCTGGCATTTAGATTGTAGCACGTCAGGCGGGGGCGCGGTGCCAGTCATCCCGGTGACTCACCAGGCACCTACCGCTGAGGACGCGGGCACCTTCGCCCAAGGCTACGGTGGCCCGCCGTAGCTTCAGCGAAAGCGGGAGGTTCAGTCCCGAAAGCCAACAGGACTTTCCCTCAGTGTCCTCCGCGGTATCGTCAGACCTCACGCTCGCTGGCCGGATAGTAGCGGACGATCCATTCCGCGACGCAGCACGGTTTGTCGGCGCCCTCGCGCTCGATCGTAATGCCCCAGACGACCTGGACGGCGTCCCCGATCTCGGCAATCGAAGCCGCAGAGACGCGCGCCCGGATGCGCGAGCCGGCCGGCACGGCGGAGGTAAAGCGCACGCGGTTCAGTCCGCAGTTCACGGCGAGGCGCAAACCGCTCACGCGGACCGCGTCGCGCAGCAGCACGCTGACCAGAGAGAGCGTCAGGAATCCATGCGCGATGGTTGCCTGGTAGGGCGACTCCTTCGCGGCGCGCTCGACATCGAGATGGATCCACTGGTGATCACCGGTCGCGTCGGCGAACTGGCGGATACGATCCTGGGTCACCGCGAGCCACTCGCTGACCGCGATTTCCTGACCGACGCGCTCGCGAAGGGCGAGGAGATTGGTGAAATTCAAGACCGGACTCACGCCTGCTGAACCGCCGCTTCCGAATAGAATCCGCGCCCCTGGGCCGCCAGGCGCTGCAGCAGCGGCGCCGGCTGCCAGTAGTCGCCAAACCGCGTGCGGTAGTCGTTGACCCGCTTCAGCACGACGTCGAGTCCCACCGTATCGGCGTAGAACATCGGGCCGCCGCGGAACCGCGGGAAGCCGAACCCATAGACGTAGATGACATCGATGTCGCCTGCGCGCGTCGCAAAGCCCTCCTCGAGCACGCGCGCGCCTTCGTTGGCGAGCGCCGTGGTGATGCGCGCGACGATTTCATCGTCGGGAACCGGCCGCCGCGCGAGACCGCGTTTCGCCGCCGCCTCCCCGGCGAGCTGCTCGATCAGCGGATCGGGCGTCCGCGTGCGGCCGCCCGGCGCATCGTATTTGTACCAGCCGGCCCCGGTCTTCTGCCCGTAGCGTCCCATTTCGAAAAGCCGGTCGGGGACCTCGGACTGCGGACCCTCCGCGCGCGACTTGCCGATCGATTTCAGATACTGGCGGATGCGCGCGCCGACGTCGATGCCGGCGATGTCCTGCATGCCGAACGGTCCGACGGGCAGACCGAAATCGGAGAGCACGCGATCGATCTGCTCGACGCTCGCACCCTCTTCGAGCAGCAGGTACGCCTCGCGCATGTAGTAAGCCAGCATCCGGTTGGCGACAAAGCCGAAACAGTTGCCGACGACCACCCCGACCTTTCCCAGCCGTTTTGCCAGCTGCAAAGACGTGGCGATGATCTCCTTGCTCGTCTCTCGACCGCGAACGATCTCGAGCAGCTTCATCACGTTCGCCGGACTGAAGAAATGGTGTCCGAGCACCTGTGCCGGACGCCCGCTCGCGCGCGCGAATTCGTCGATGTCGAGCGTCGACGAGTTGGACGCGAGAATGCAATCGGGCCGCGTTGCCTGTCCGAGCTCGGCAAACGTGCGCTTCTTCAGCTCCAAGTTCTCGAACACTGCTTCGACGACGATGTCCACCTGGTCGAAGCCCTCGTACGTCGTCGCCGGCGTGATGCGGGCAAGAGTCTGCTCGACCTGGCTGGCGGTCATCTTGCCCTTGCTCATCGTGACCTCGTAGTTCCTCCGGATCGTCGAAAGCCCGCGCTCGAGCGCCGCCGTGTCGACTTCCTTGAGCAGGACCGGGATGCCGGCGTTCGCGTACGCCATCGCGATCCCCCCACCCATCGTGCCGGCGCCGACAACGGCCGCGTGTCTAATCGGTCTGGCTGGCGTGTCCCTGGGAACGTCCGGCACTTTTGCGACCTCGCGCTCGGCAAAGAACAGATGACGGAGCGCCCTGGATTCGATCGACATGACGCAGTCGGCGAACAGCTCGCGCTCGCGGGTCGAGCCTTCCTCGAATGGGCGCTGGAGCCCCGCCTCGATGGCGTCGACGACGGCCTGTGGCGCGCGCTGACCTTTCGCCGTTTTCGCGAGCGACGCGCGCATGCCGGCGCAGGCATCGAGCCCTGCCCGGATCTGGTCGCCGGCCAGGATCACGTCGCGCGTCTTTCGCACGTGGCCGACCCCGGCTTTCGACCGGGCGAATGCGATAGCGCCGTTGAGCAGAGAGCTCTCCACGATGTGGTCGACGATTCCGGCCTCGAGCGCTTTCGCCGCCGGTACCGGCTTGCCATCAGTGCTCATCTGCAGCGCGAGCGGGGCGCCGCACAGTCGCGGCAGACGCTGCGTACCGCCGGCCCCCGGGATGATTCCCAGCAGCACTTCCGGCTGACCGACCCTCGCATCTGCCGTCGCGACGCGGAAATGGCAGGCCTGCGCGACTTCGAGACCGCCGCCCAGCGCATTGCCGTGGATCGCGGCGACGAGCGGCTTGCTGGAATCTTCGAGGCGTTTCAGCAAGGCATGAGTGCGCGCCGATCGCGACAGCGAGTCCTCGCGGCTTTTCAGCGTGTCGAAGATCTTGATGTCGGCCCCGGCGATGAAGGTCGCTCCGGCCCCGATGAGCACGATCGCCTCAGCGGCCGGATCGGCATTTGCGCGCGCGACCGCTTCGTCGATGCCCTGCCACACGACCGGATCGAGCGCATTCACCGGAGGATTATCAATCGTGACGACCGCAACGCCGTCACTGACTTCGTACCGAACCGGATTAGCCATGAGCTGCCTCTACATAAACCACGGAGCACACGACGGAATCACTCACTTCATGGTTCCAGCGTCCCCCGCGGCGGCTCGACGACGAGGCACGTGGTAGTGCCGTGCGCGTAGAGCTTTCCGCTGCGATCGATGATACGCCCCTCGGACGTGGCGGTGCGGCCCCCGACGTGGACGACGGACGCCTCGCAGCGAAGCAGGCCGGCTTCCACGGTCAGGGGGCGGGTGAGATTGATCTTCAATTCCAGCGTCGTGAACCGGCGCCCTGCCGGCATGGCGCTGTTGATCGCACACCCGAGCGCCGTATCGAGCAGCGTCGCGGCGAAGCCGCCGTGGGCGACGCCGGTGCCGTTGTAGAAACGTTCTTCCGCCATCGCGGTGAACACCACGCGCCCATGTTCGACTTCGACCAGGCGGATATCGAACAAATCGAGCATGGCCGGCCGGGGCACCTCGCCGGCAAGCATCTTGCGGAAATATTCGATGCCGCTGAGTCCCTGGCGTGTATCGGTGACGGTCATGGTGTCTTGTCCCGGGCGCCCGCGGCCTCAGCCCGCAGAGATGCCGCCGCTACGGCAGCGGCATGCTCTTCACGCAGCACGCGGTACAGAATCTTGCCGACGGCGCTCATCGGCAGCGTGTCGCGGATCTCGACGTGCCGCGGCACTTTGTACGCCGCGAGGCTCGTGCGACAGTGCTCGATCAGTTCGTCGGCCGTCGGGGCGGCGCCAGGCTTGAACGCAACGCAGGCCTTCACGATTTCTCCGTGATAGGTATCCGGCACGCCGATCACCGCCGCGAGCCTGACCGCGGGATGCGTATAGAGGACGGACTCGACGTCTGACGGGTACACGTTGAAGCCGTCAACGATGATGAGGTCTTTCTTCCGCTGCACGATCGACGTGTAGCCGTCTTCGTCCATCCGCGCGATGTCGCCGGTATGAAACCAGACGCGGCCATCGCCATGACGGCGCAGCGCGGCAGCGCTTTCCTCCGGCTGGTTCCAGTAGCCCTTCATCACCTGCGGGCCCGAGATGCACAGCTCGCCCGCCTCGCCGACCGGCAGCTCGCGGGTGCCCGTCTCGACGTCGACGATCTTCATGTCAGTGTCGGGCAGGGGGAGGCCGATGGAGCCGATCTTCCGGAACGCCAGCTGCGGCGTCGAGTGCGTGACGGGCGACGTTTCCGACAAGCCGTACCCTTCGTTGAGCGGGCGGCCAGTCCGCTGTTCGAATTCCCTCAACACTTCGGCCGGACACGGGGCGCCGCCGCTGTTGAACACGCGGACCCGGTCGAGCCCGTGCTCGCCGGCTTTCGGGTGCGACAGCAGCGACACGAACACCGTCGGGACAGCGGGGAAGTACGTCGGCCGGAACTCGCGGATCGATGCCAGCACCTGGTCGGCATCGTACTTGGGATGAATGATCTGAAGCGCGCCGAGGCGAACCCCCACCATCATGCACACGGTGAAGGCGTAGATATGGAAATAGGGGATGACCACGAGGTAACGCTCGTTGCCGTTGATCACATAACCCGGGTTGGTCCACGACTCGGTCTGGACCACGTTGGCCCAGAGGTTCCGGTGGGTCAGCATCGCACCCTTCGGGGTGCCGGTCGTTCCGCCGGTGTATTGAAGCACTGCGACGTCGTCGGGATGAATTTCGACCAGCGGAGGGGTCGGAGTGAAGTCCGACCGTGGGCGGACTGCTGTCCGACTTGAGTCGGTCCTCGATCGAAGTTCGGCCGAAGTTGAGTCGGGCTGTGATCGGAGTTCCGTCGGACGTCGATCGGACTGCAGTCGGAGTTCGATCGGAGCTGATAACAGATTTGTAAGAGCCAGCGTCCCGTCGAGGTTGGGCACCGGTGCGCCTGCGGCTGAGTACTCAGCCAGTGATGTCACGACGACGTGCCGGATGGCAGTCTGTGCGCGGACACCCAGGATCATGGCGCCAAGTGCGTCGAGCGTCACGACGGCGCGCACTCCCGAGTCGGTGGCCACGGTCAGGAATTCTCGCGGCGTATAGCTCGGGTTGATGTTCACCACGATGGCGCCCAGCCGCAGGACCGCAAAGGCCGCGATGATGTACTGCGGGCAATTCGGCAGCATGATACCGACTCGGTCGCCCTTGGCCACGCCCAGCGCGGCCAGCGAGGCGGCCAGCGCATCCGATCGTTGTTTCAGATCGAGAAATGTCAGCTGCGCGCCGAGAAACTGCGTGGCCGGTTTCCCGGGCCGTTCGATGGCGGCGATGGCCAGCAGGTCGGACAATGCGCGGCCGGGATACGACAGATGCGGTCGGACCCAATAGTCGTAGTGCGCGAGCCAGGGGCGTGCTGCGTAGGGAGACTGATCGCTCACGCGATGGTCCGTCCTCCGTCGACGACGATTGTCTGTCCGGTGATGTAGTTGGACGCGTCAGCCGCGAGGAACACCGCCACGCCTTTCAGTTCCCCGGCGTTGCCCACGCGGGGAATGGGACTGGAGGCCTTGATCGCCGGCTCCGCAAGCGCGATTGCGCCGTCAGCCAGCCGCGAGTGGAAAAAGCCGGGCGCAATGGCGTTGACCCGGATGTTCTGACGTCCCCAGGACGCTGCGAGCTCGCGCGTGAGCCCCATGAGACCGGCCTTCGTTGCCGCATACGGCGCGTAATGCGGCCCGTTGACCGACGCCTGCAGCCCGGCAATCGAAGCGACGTTGATGATGCGGCCCCACTGCCGGCTCAACATGTCGCGGCCTGCGGCCTGTGCGAACAGAAACGCCCCCGTCAGGTTGACATCCACGACCTTCTGCCACTGGTCGACGGGCATGTCTTCTGGCTCCGCCGCCCAGGTCACACCGGCATTGTTGACCAGGATGTCGACCTTGCCGAAAGCCGCGATCGTCCGGTTGACCACCGCTTGCACGTCTGCGGGTCTGGCGACGTCGCAGAGCATCCCTTCGACGCGGAATGCTCTGGCGCACAGCTGTTCGACCGCGGGCGTCAGCCATTCGTCGCGGCGTGCGCACAGCATCAAGGAAGCGCCCGCCTCGGCGAGTCCTTCGGCCATTTCGTAACCCAGGCCGCGCGAACCGCCGGTCACGATCGCGACGCGGCCGGCGAGCGAGAACAATTCATTGATGGTGGGCACGTTGTCAGGCTTATACTTCCGAGCCGCTGCACCCGTCAATACGGTCGGTGAGAGGCTCGGCTGACCCGCCGCACGCGCACGTACCGGTCCGGCGCGAGCCGTTCAGGCGAGTGACGGATTCCTTATGCGCGAGACACCCGCGATCACGGTCGGCGGCCGTTTTCTGAGCTCGAACGCGAATCCTCAAGAAGTCTTCACCCGCGAGGATCTCTCCGAGGAGCAACTGATGTTCGGGCGCACCGCCGCCGAATTCATGCAGAAAGAGGTGCTGCCGGTCGTCGATCGCCTGTACCAGCACGACTGGGATCTCACGCGGCAGTTGATGCAAAAGGCCGCGGCGCTGGACCTGCTGCGTCTCGAGATTCCGCCGGCGTATGGCGGGCTCGGCCTGGATCTCGTCAGCGCTGCCTATGTCGGCGAACAGATCGCCATCAGTCCGTCGTTCGGCGGATCGCTGGGCGCGCACACCTCAATCGGCACCCTGCCGCTCGTGTACTTCGGAACTGCGGCCCAGAAGGAACGCTATCTTCGACGTCTGGCGAACGGCGAGTTGATCGCCGCGTACGCGCTGACCGAGCCGCAATCGGGATCCGACGCACTGGCGGCGCGCACGAGCGCGACGCTGACGCCCGATGGCCGTCACTACGTCTTGAACGGCCAGAAAATGTGGATCACGAACGGGCAGTTCGCCGATCTGTTCACCATCTTCGCCAAGGTCGACGGCGACAAGTTCACCGCCTTCCTCGTCGAGCGCTCCATGGGGGTGGTCAGCGGCCGCGACGAGATCAAGCTCGGGCTCGACGGCAATTCGACAACGGCGCTGATGCTCGATCGCGTGACGGTGCCGGTCGAGAACGTCCTCGGCACCATCGGTCAGGGACACAAGGTCGCGTTCAACGTGCTGAACGTCGGTCGCGTGAAGCTGGGCGCGCGCAACATGTCGGCGGTGAGGACCGCGCTCGGGCACGCTGTGCAGTATGCACGGGAGCGCCGGCAATTCGGAAAGCCGATCGCCGAGTTCGGCCTGATCAAGCAGAAGCTGGCGGGCATGGCGATCCGCGGATTCATCGGCGATGCGATGTCGTACCGCGCCCTGGGGGACGTCGATCGCGCGCTCGACGCCGTAGATCGCGACTACGGCGCGAACGCCCTGAAGACGATCGAAGGGTTCGCGGTCGAGTGCTCGATCAACAAGGTGTGGACAAGTGAGGCGCTGGCCTGGGTCGTGGACGAGGCGATTCAGGTATTCGGCGGCAACGGGTACTCGCGCGACTTCCCTGTCGAGCGCATGTACCGCGACGCGCGGATCACGCGGATCTACGAGGGCACCAACGAGATCAACCGCCTGATCATTCCGGCGCGATTGATGAAGCACCGCGTCGAACTGGACGGAGGAGCAGGCCTTGTTCGCCAGCCGCAGATCGCCGGTGCAAACGTGCTGTCGGCGGAGCGTGAGTTTCTCGGCCGCGCGAAGCAGCTCGCCGGTAAATTGCTGGACGAAACCGCGGCGGCGTACGCCGACGAGCTCAAGGATGCGCAGGAGGTTCAGGGGTGCGTGGCGGACGTCATCATCGAGGTGTACGCGATCGAGAGCGGCATCGCACGGGCCGAGAAGCTGGGCGCGCGGAACGACGCACGCGCGGCAATTGCCGCCGATGCCGTTCGCGTCTACGTGAGCGATGCGGCCGATCGGATGGCGTCCGCGGCAAAGCAGGTTGCAGCGCGGCTGACGGCACGGAACGACGACACGACACTGGCCGCACGCACGGAAGCGCTCGTCCGCTACCCCGCGTTCGACACGATTGCTGCGCGGCGCCGCATCGCACAGGCGGTCATCGACGCGGGGAAGCACGTGTTCTGAAGGGCAGGTTGGGCAGGCGGGGCGCCCGCGGCCACACCGAGCCGAGGACATGGGAATCCGAGGCGAGGTGTCAGCGTCAGTTGGGGCGGGTCGAGGGGGTAGGCAGGGAGGCCGCGTGAGCCAGCGTGAGATGTCCGCTTCGGCACTGTACGCGCTCATCGTGCTGTTCGCGATTAACCTGATGAACTTCTTCGACCGTCAGATCATCGGCGGCGTCGGAGAAGGCATCCGCCGCGAGTGGGGCCTCAGCGACACGGCGCTGGGCCTGCTGGGCACGGTATTCACCCTGCTCTACGCGCTCGCCGGTCTGCCGCTCGGCCGTCTGTCTGACAGAACCGAGCGGCGCCGGATCCTGTCGGCTGGCGTGTTCACGTGGAGCCTGCTCACCGCGGCATCCGGAGTGGCGAAGAATTTTTCACAGCTTGTCGTCGCGCGGCTGGGGGTCGGCGTGGGCGAAGCCACGTGCTCGCCAGCCTCGACCTCACTGCTCGGCGATCTGTTTCCCACAACTACACGCGCCCGCGCGGTCGCGTTCTGGATGCTGGGGCTGCCGCTCGGGCTCGGGCTGGCCAACGGGGCGGGCGGCTGGATTCTTCAGAACTGGGGTTGGCGCAACGCCTTTTATGTGGCGGCCGTGCCGGGGATCTTCTGCGCGATGGCGGCGCTCCTGATTCGCGAGCCGTCACGCGGTGCGGCGGAGAACCACGCCGTCGGCGCGCGCCGGCGACCCGGCAATCCGTATCTGCTCGTGCTGTCGATTCCCACCATGTTGTGGATCATCGTTTCCGGCGCGCTGCACAATTTCAACATGTATGCGCTCGGATCGTTCGTGGCGCCGTTCCTCGTGCGCTTTCACCGCATGAGTTTTTTCGACGCCGGCTGGGTCGCGGCCGCCGTCTACGGCTTTTCCGGCGTCATCGGCCTGGTTGGCGGCGGCGCCCTCGCCGATCGGTTGTACCGCCGCCGCGTCGACGGCCGGCTGGTGGTCGGAACCTTGTCGATTGTGATCAGCGCGCCGTTCATGTTTCTTGCGCTGATGCGGCCTGCCGGCGACGTGCTCGGATTTGCCCTGCTCATGGGCAGCGGCTGCGGTGTCATGTACGGGTATTACGCAACCGTGTACTCGACACTGCACGACGTGGTGGAGCCCTCGCTGCGAGGCACGGCGATGGCCCTGTACTTCTGCGCGATGTACGTGCTCGGCGCGTCGCTGGGCCCGGTCGGCACCGGCCTGGTGAGCGACTACTTCACGTTTCAGGCGGCCAGTACCGCCGGCGTCGTCGATCCGCTGCCCTTCACCGAGCTGATGGCCGCCGAACTCCGCAGCCTCGCCGGCGAGGCAAAAGGCTTCGACCTGCGCGCGCTCGAGCCGTTCCGAGCGCAAGGCCTCCGCACGGCAATGTATATCGTGCCCACGCTCGCGTCGATCCTGGCCGTGGTTCTGTTCGCGGCATCGCGCACGGTGAAGAACGACGTCAGGCGGCTCCAGACCTGGATGCGCCAGTCGAATTTAGAAGTTGGAATTCGGAATTAAGAAGTTGGAATCATTGCCCTTGCTCGCGCAGCGTGCATGGGTTCTCGATTTGTCCACGGGGACCTTGAAGGACCGGAAGGTGGAAATATCCTCGGTCCATCGCGCTCCCTGCCGCATCATCGGCGCCGGAAATCGTAGCCGAGCGCAAACGACACGTTCCATTCGCCGCCGGTGACGTATCGCGTCGCCGTGTTGCCCAGTTCGGCGCCGCTGAAGCCCGAGAAGATGTAGGAGGTCTCCGACTGCAGCGTGACACCTCGGCCGATGCCTTCCGTAAAGGGAGCGATCTTCAGGCTGAGGGGTGTGAGCAGGCCGCGTGTAAAGCCATCGAAGCCGTCGCCGAACACCGGCATGATCCCTGCCGCCGAACCCACTTCCAGCCAGCGTACGGCGTGATAGTGGTAAACGCCCATCAGCCGCAGCGCGTTCACCGACCGCTTGTCCTCGACGTCGGAAAAACGCGAGCCGTACATCCAGTAGTACCCGAACCGGAAATCGAGCTCGTGTTTGATGCGGTCGAAGTCGACGGTCTTGTGTGTGAGCCCCCACCACCGCTCGCAGTCGACGCGGTTGTTCTCGTCGTCGCTGCACAGCAGATGAATCTGGCTGCCGACGCCCATCAGCTTGGGTCCGCTCCATTTCTCCAGCCATTCGATCCAGCCGCCATCGTCCGCGCGCGCCATCGCGGGAGTACATGCGCAGACCAGGAACAGGAAAACGATCGTGTGTCTCGGCATAGGAGTCTATTGTGCTCAGGGAATGGTCATGAGGCCGTTCGTGCGATCCACGCCTTTGCGCATTCTTCGGCGACTTTCATGTAGTGCCTCACCGCGTCGGTGCCGACCACGTACGGATGCTTCGCCCCGTCCCGGCGGCCGGTAAGCGCCGGGAGCTTCTGCTTGGAGCCATCGTAATCCGAGTGGTTGGAGATGAGCGCGTCGGCGCCTGCGTTCGCGGCGATGTCTCCGAATCGCGCGGCCGATGCTGCGTAGGTTCTGAAGTTGTCGGGCGTCCGCGGAAAGTTGAACGCCGTACCGCCCCACTCGGCGACCAGGTGCGGCCGGCCGTTATCCTTGACCGGGATCAGGTACGACAACGTGCCGGCGGTGTGTCCGGGCGTGAGATACAGCGTGATGGTCGTGTCGCCCAGCGTGAGCTGCTGCCCGTCGGTCGCCACCATGTCACGCGACGGCTTCGCGCCGCGCCCGCGGTCGAGCAGATCCCAGTCGCTGGCCGAGAGAATGACCCGCGCCTTGTAGCGATCCTGAAGATACTTCGCGCCGGCGGAATGGTCGCCGTGTCCGTGGCTGACCACGACATATTTAATGGCGGCGGGATCGAGGCCGACCTTCTTCAACCCTTCTGCGATTTCATCGTCGACCGAGTAATCGTAGAGTGCGTCGATGACGATGATGCCCGCCGATGTGGTGAGCGCCCAGGCGGACACGTCCTTCATGCCGACGAAATACAAGTTGTCGAAGACCTTCATCGGCTCGGCATGCCAGGTGTCGCGCTCCGGCGGGGCCGCCGGCGGCGCGTCCTGACGCTGGCCCGCACTTCCACGGCGGCCGGTGCCGGGACCCGTCGGCTCCGGCGAACAGAGAGCCGTAAAGAGCTGGGCGTGATCGCTGCCGGCGGCGGCTTTCGCGGCCGCGACATGCCTGTCGGCGTCGGCGTTCTGCGCGCCAACGGCAGCGACCCCGAGCGTGATGGCGACGAAGATGGCCGCCCTTGCGGGCGCCGCGATCATTTCGAGCCGCATAACGCGCTCCTCCAGGTCTGCGCCCTCGTCCGGGCGTGTGGCAGTATAAGCGAGCGATCGACGATCGCGCACGTACCGGCCCTATATGCAGATTCACGCCGCGATTCTGTGGGAACAGGGACAGCCGCTTTCGGTGGAGCGTGTAGAGCTCGATGACCCGGGTCCGGGGGAAGTGCTCGTCGAGGTCAGGGCCGCGGGCGTCTGTCACAGCGACCTGCATCCCGCGCGCGGCGACTGGCCGATGAAGACGCCGGTCGTCCTGGGCCACGAAGGGGCCGGCATCGTGCGGCAGGTGGGGTCCGGTGTCGGCACGCTGCGACGCGACGACCACGTCGTCTTCTGCTGGGCGCCTGCCTGCGGAGTCTGTCCGCCCTGCCGTGAAGGCCGCGCGGTGCTCTGCGACCGGGTCGAGAAGGTCACCTACCGCAACCGCCTCCCGTCCGGTGCGGTGCGCCTGCGCGCGCGCGGCCAGGCAGTCGCCCCGTTCCTCGGCACTGCCTGCTTCGCGGACTTCGCGGTCGTGCCGGAAGAGGGAGCCGTTCGGGTTCCGCGGGAGGTCTCGTTCAAGGCGCTGGCGACGGTCGGCTGCGCGGTTGTGACCGGCATGGGCGCGGTGACCAACGCCGCGCGCCTCTCGTCCGGCTCGCACGTGGCCATCTTCGGTGCCGGCGGTGTCGGCCTGAACGTCGTCCAGGGTGCGGCCATTGCCGGCGCCGAGACGGTCATCGCGATAGACGTGCGATCGGCGCCGCTCGAGATCGCGAAGCGGTTCGGCGCGACGCATGTCGTAGCCGGCGGAGATAATGTCGTTGACGCCGTCCGTGGCTTGACCGAGGGCCGCGGGGTCGATGTGGCCTTCGACACGGTGGGACTCCGGCAGACACTGACCGACGCGCTCGGCTCCGCGCGGAAAGGCGGCACCGTGGTGCTGACCGGTCTCGCGCGCAGCGACACCCAGTCGGCGTTCCCGATGTTCCCGTTCGTGATGCAGGAGAAACAGCTGATTGGCTCGGTGTATGGTTCCGGGCAGCCTTCGCGGGATGTTCCACAGCTCGTCGCGCTCTACCAGGCAGGGCGTCTGAAGCTCGACGAACTGGTGTCTCGGACCTATGCCTTGAACGGCATCAACGCTGCGCTTTCCGCGCTGGCGTCGAGTGAGGGGGCACGGGGCGTCATTGTCTGGTGAAAAGGTCAGGCGTGGCGCTTTGGGTCTGGGATCTGGGAGGGTGGACCTCAGGCCGTGAGCCAGAGCCTTGCTAAAGTCGGCGCAGCACGGCCGACCTGATAGGATCGTGAATATGACGCCCCCGATTCTTCATTCCATGACGACGACGGCGTTGGCTCTCGACGGTTATCGGGTCACGCAGAACCTCGGCGTCGTCCGGGGCGTCACGGTTCGTTCGCGCTCGGTCTTCGGCACGATCGGCGCGTCGCTCCAGACCCTCGTCGGCGGGAATATCACGCTGCTGTCGGAGCTCTGTGAGAAGACCCGGGCCGAAGCGTTTCAGTTGATGCTCGATCATGCGCAACAGCTCGGGGCGAACGCGGTGATCGGGATCGATTACGACGCGACCGAGATCATGCAGGGCGTCACTGAGGTGCTGTGCTACGGCACGGCGGTAGTGGTCACGCCGGCGAGGTGATCTTGAGTGGTGAGTTGGGAGTAATGAGTTTTGAATGATGACTGATCACTCAAAACTCAAAACTCAGAACTCCACAAATTCACCGTGTGCTGCCGCCGGTCGGCTTCCGCCCGCCGCCCGCGCTGTCGGCCACACACGTAAAGTTCACCGCATCGTCGCTGCTGCCGGCGCCTTTCCAGCGTGCGACCTGTGGGTACATGCACAGCGGCCGAGTACGATCGATCTTTCCGTTCGTGCTGTGCGTCGCCACGATGCGATCGGGCGCGATCCCTTTTTCGACCCACTGCTCGAGCGCCGTCAGCATGTCGAACTGGTTCGGACCAGGACCGCCGCTGCAGTGGCCCATGCCGGGCGCGAGAAAGAATCGATAGAACTCGCGCGTCTTCTCGAGGCCGCCCATCGCCTTCACCACGGCTTCGTAATAGGCGACGGTGTCCTGCGGCGGCACGACCGGATCGGCCCAGCCCGTGTACATCAGCAGCTTCCCGCCGCGTTTCTTGAACGGGCTCAGATCGCGATCGACGGCGGACATGAAGGGTAGCTTCTGTTCGGCGTAGACCAGATCACGATCCCAGTCGACCGTTCGATAATCCCAGTTCGGATCGTGGAACAGGAAATAGCGGAAAAAGCCGAGGCGCATCGGCTCCGGCGGATCCGTGACGTACTGGCGCCAGCTCTGGATGGGTGCGTCGCCGAACCCCTCGCTGCCGCGCGGCCAGCCGGTGAAGATCGGCTCGCCGGTCCGCGGGTTCTTGAGGCCGTCGTACATTTTTCGCGCCGCGTCCACCTGCGCCGGAGTCAGGCACGTGGTGTCTTCGATGACCGGACCGGCGGTGGCGCCCTTGCACAGCAGTTTGCCTGGATCGAACGTGCAGCGCCGCGGGTCGTCGATGATGCCGTCCTTCAAACCGTCGAGCGCATCGCACGCTTCGACCGCGGCCCTGGTCAGCAAGGGCAGCTTGGCGGCGGGGATGATTGGCGTCCCGTCCCTCCCATGCGTGGCCATCCACGAGTGCAGGAACCCGAAGGTCTGACGGATGCGGTTGTGTGCGGGATCGCCGGCGACGATGCCGTCGTAATCATCGGGAAAGCGCTGGGCCTCGGACAGCGCCTGATGACCGCCGCTCGAACAGCCGACGAAGTACGAATGTTCGGGAAACCGGCCGGTGTGGCTGCGGAGCACCAGCTTGGCCGTCTCGGTCATGACGTGCACGGATCGATAGGCCCAATCGACGATTTTTTCAGGGTGGCCCTGGCCGAACTTCATATCGTCGCCGGTGTGTCCGGTGTCGGTGCTCGCTGCGGCGTAGCCGCGCTTGAGCGCCGCTGCCAGCGCCGTGTAGCCAATCGCACCCGAATAGCCGCCGTTGCCGACTCCCTGAAACCTGCCATTCCATGCGTCGGCCGGCGGCATCCAGATCTCGAACTTGATCTCGGAGTCAACGGTCGGACGGGCGACGCCCTCAATCCGACAGAACGCAGGCAGCGTGAGCTCCTGTCGCGTTCCGGGCACTGTGAACGGGCCTGCAGGAACCGCTGACGCGCCGCGAATGCTGACCGTCGGGATCGTCAGGGCGGCGAGGTTTTCACAGGCCGTGCCGTTGGAGGCTGCGGAGGCAGATTGAAAGATTGGCACGAGTGCGACCAGCAACGCGCCCAGCAGGCAGCGATTCATGAGAGCCTCCGTTCGCCGGATTATACGCAGGTCGTGGCCTTCCGCTGCGCGTGTCAGGAACCGACGCAAGCGACTTGGGGCGCTCACGCTGCACGCGCCCGATGAAGCCGCCGCGCGGGAACGCGGCATCATCCCCGCCCGGTCACCACAACCTTTCCCCTAACCTGCCGGTCTGCCATCAGCCTGAGCGCTTCTGCCGTGCGTTCGAGCGGGAACCGCGCCGTGATCGGCGGATTCAGCTTGCCCTCGCCAAACCAGCGGCCTAGCTGTGAAACGCTCGCAGCGAACCGCTCGGGTTCGCGTTTCGTGAACTCGCCCCAGAACACGCCGACGATCGAGCATCCCTTCAGCAGTGTGAGATTGAGTGGAATTCGGGGAATCTCCCCCGCCGCGAAGCCGATCACGAGCAGGCGTCCGCGCCAGCGGAGCGACCGCAGGGCAGGTTCGGTGTACGACCCGCCGACCGGATCGCAGACAACATCGATGCCGGTGGCGCCGGTCGCGGCGGCAATGCGCTCGCGCAGATCTGCGGCCGCATAATTGATTGTTTCGTCGGCGCCGTGGGCGCGGCACAACGCGAGCTTTTCGTCCGTGGAAGCGGCGGCGATGACGCGGGCGCCGATCGCCTTGCCGATTTCGATCGCGGCAATGCCGACGCCGCCGGCCGCGCCGAGGACGAGCAAGGTTTCCCCGGGCTGCAGCTGCGCCCTGTCGCGCAGCGCGTGATCCGCGGTTGCGTAGGTCAGCCCGAAGGCGGCGGCCTGCGCGAAGTCCATGCCTGCCGGGATCGCGAGCAGACGCCGGGCCTCCGTTTTCACTTCATCCGCGAACGCCCCGTAGGTCGTGAACGCCAGCACCGCATCGCCAGGCCGGCAGGTCGACACGCCGGCGCCGACGGTCTTGACCACGCCGGCCAGTTCGCTGCCCGGCGAGAAGGGAAGCGGCGGCTTGACCTGGTACTTGTTCTGAATGATCAGAACGTCCGGAAAGTTGACGCTCGCGGCTTTCATGGCGATCACGACTTCGCCCGGTCCGGGCGATGGCGGCGCGACGTCTTCGACGACGAGCGATTCCGGAGGACCGTAGGTTTTGCAGATGACGGCGCGCATAATCTGATATCCGGGTGAACGAGATTACTCGATTCCGCGAGGCGAGGTCATCTTGGCGGACGTAATTCGCGAGACCGGGCTGCGGTGCCGGAACTGGGGCAGATGGGGCTCCGACGACGAGCGCGGCACGCTCAACTACATCACGCCGGCGCATATCGTCAAAGCCGCCGGACTGGTCAGACGCGGCGCCGTGTTCTCGCTCGCCGTTCCGTTCGACGCGAAAGGGCCGCAGATCAATCAGCCACGGCGCTTCAATCCGATCCACCGCATGATGATCACCGGTCCGGACTGCACGACCGGGGCGATCACGTTTCCCGGCGGCGTCGGGTTCAGCGACGACATGGTGATTATGCCGCTCCAGTGCGGGACGCAGTGGGATGCGCTCAGTCACTGCTTTGAGGACGGCCGCATGTACAACGGCTACGACGCCAACGAAGTGTCGAGCCGCGGGGCGAGGCGCAACGGCATCGACAAAGTCGCACAACGTCCGGGCGGGATCGTGGCGCGCGGTGTCCTGCTCGATATGGCGCGGGTGAAAGGAGTCGACTGGCTCGAGCCCGGCTACGCCATCACCGCGGCCGATCTCGATGCAGCGATCACGGCGTCGGGCGTCAACGTCGGCACCGGGGATGCACTGCTCGTGCGCACCGGCCAGATGACGCAGTGTCGCAGCCGCGGCGGGTGGGGCGATTACGCCGGCGGCGACGCGCCGGGATTGTCGTTTCACACCGCCGACTGGGTGCATCGCCGCGAGATTGCGGCGCTGGCAACCGATACGTGGGGGATGGAAGTGCGGCCGAACGAGATTGCCGGCGCGTTCCAGCCGCTCCACCAGGTATGTATTCCGAACATCGGCCTGACGATTGGCGAGATTTTCTTCCTCGACGAGCTCGCCGAAGACTGCGCGCGCGACGGCGTCTACGAATTCCTGTTCGTCGCGCCGCCGCTGCCGATCACCGGAGCGGTCGGATCGCCAATCAATCCGCTGGCCATTAAGTGAGACGTCGGAGCCGGATCAAACCCACCACGGAGGACACGGAGGACGCAGAGGACAAATCCTGTCGCTCGTCACCCATGAAGCTCGCGTGCTCCGAGGACATCGCCAACGCGGGATTGAACCTCCGCGTCCTCGGCGTCCTCCGTGGTCAAGCGGGTTCCCCCGCCGTGACCGGAATGCACTGGCCGGAAATATTGCGGGCAAGGTCGCTGCAGAGAAACGCGGCGAGGGCGGAGATATCGTCTGCCGTCGACATCCGCCGGAGCGGGGCGCGATCGACGAAGGACTCACGCACGCGGTCGACGTCGAGCCCGCGCATGTCGGCCTGGCCCTGCATCATGCGGTGGATGCGCTCGCCCTCGACGGCCCCCGGAGCAATGGCGTTTACGGTGATGTTGTGCGGTCCCAGCTCGAGCGCGAGGCCGTACGTCATGCCGATTTGTCCGGCTTTCGCTGCGCAGTAGCCGACGCGATAGGGGAGTCCGCGGCGGGCCGCCATCGACGAGATGTTCACGATCGCTCCGCGGCCCGCATCAATCATCGCCGGCACTGCAAAACGCGCGCACAGATACGCGCTCGTGAGACAGGAATTGACCGTGTAGAACCATTCGTCGGTCGTGTAGTCCTGCACTGCCTTCGTCGGCCCGCCATCGCCGGCGTTGTTGACGAGCGTATCGACGTGGCCGAAAGCCGTGCGCCCCGCGTCGACGATCGTGCGTGCGCCGCCTTCGGTCGAGGCGTCGGCGGCGACCGCAATCGCGCGGCCGTTCGCGCTCTGGATCAGGCTGGCGGTTTCGGCAACGAGCGCCTCCGATCGCGCCGCGCAGACAACGGACGCGCCTTCACGCGCGAACCGTTGCGCCATGACGCGGCCGATTCCCTTGCTCGCGCCGGTGATGATCGTGACACGGCCATCGAGTAGTCCCACACGCACTCCTTCATGAAAATCCCGCCGGGAGTGCGTAAAACATGCCAGGAAAGCCAGCGGCCGTTGCGGCGTTCGCGTCCACCGCGTCTATCGAATCGCGGGCCCACCTGTTACGGAAATCCCGACGGCGCTCCGCGCCCGATGGCGCCAGATGCCCGGAGCGCGCTGATGTCCCGGTCAGAGAGACCGAGCCGGTCGCGCAGCACGTCATCGGTGTGTTCCCCGAGCAGGGGTGCCGGTGCTCGCACCGACCCCGGTGTTGACGATAAGCGTACCGG
>JBKPAI010000087.1:0-14304 GCA_046726355.1 Acidobacteriota bacterium
CGCTGCTCGCGCGCCGTCACGCTGAGAATGCCGTCAGCGTCAATCTGAAACTGGACCTGCACCCGGGGCAGGCCCGCCGGCATCGGCGGAATGCCGCGCAGCTTGAACCGCGCCAGCGAGCGATTGTCGGCAACCAGTTCCCGTTCGCCCTGCAGCACGTGGATGTCGACGGCCGTCTGATTGTCGACAGCGGTCGTAAACGTCTCCCTGCCGGTCGCGGGGATCGTCGAGTTCCGGACGATGATCCGGGACATCGCGCCGCCCAGCGTCTCGATGCCGAGCGAGAGCGGTGTCACGTCGAGGAGCAGCAGATCGCGGTTTCCCGTGATCAGGATGTCCGCCTGAATGGCGGCGCCAAGCGCCACGACTTCATCGGGATTCAACTCGGTGTGCGGCGTCCGGCCGAACAGATCGGCAACCGCACGCCGGACCAGCGGGATCCGTGTGGAGCCGCCGACGAGGATCACCTCGTCGATCTGCGAGGCCGTCAGTCCGGCATCGGCGAGCGCCTGGCGGCACGGACCCAGCGTGCGGTCGACAATCGGCCGAATCAGCTCTTCCAGGTCAGCCCGCGTCACGCGGCACGCGTAGCCGGTGCCGCCGCCGATGTCGACGCGGATCTCGGTCTCGTCGCGCTCCGACAATTCCCACTTCGCCTTGATCGCGACGTCGCGGATTTGCTGGATCGATTCTGGCGTCCGGATCACGAGACGTTCCACGAGCGGATCTTCGGACAGAATCCGATCCACGAGCAGCACGTCGATGTCATCGCCTCCGAGGTGAGTGTCACCGTTGGTGGCGAGCACCTGGAAGACACCATCCTCCACGCGCAGGATCGAAATATCGAAGGTCCCGCCGCCGAGATCGTAGACGGCAATCACACCGGTGTGGCGCCGATCGAGCCCGTACGCCAGCGACGCCGCCGTCGGCTCGTTCAGGATGCGGAGAACCTCGAGGCCAGCCAGGCGGCCCGCGTCGCGTGTGGCGGTCCGCTGCGCGTCATTGAAATATGCGGGAACCGTGATGACCGCGCGATCGACCGTGCCGGCGTCTCCGCGCGCGGCGAACAATGCCTCGGCGCGACGTTTCAGCTCGCCGAGGATCATCGCCGAAATCTCGGGCGGCGTGAGCTCGCGATCGCCGAGAGCGATGCGCACGACGCCGCTGTCGCCCGCGATGCGGAACGGGAAATGGCGCTCCTCCTCGCGGATGTCCTCGCGCCCCTTGCCCATGAACCGCTTGATGGAATAGGCGGTGCGGCGCGCATCCGTGAGCAGCCGCCGCTCGGCGTCACGGCCGACGTACACGGTACCGTCTTCGCCCACCGACACCACCGAGGGGAGCAGGCCGTCGCCGCGCTGGCCGCGGATCACTACCGGGACGCCGTTGTCAACGTGCGCCACCAACGAGTTCGTGGTGCCGAGATCGATCCCGACGGCCTTGCTCATAGGAACGCCAAGGACACAACGAGATCACTACAGAGCCCTACGCGATCGATACAGGATTGACCCGTTGTGTCCATTGTATCCTTCGTGTCCTTCGTATCTATCGCTGATTCAGCTCCCTCTCGATCCCCGCCAACAGATTGGTTATGTAATTGCGCTCCAGCATGCGCTCGGCGAGCGCCTGCAGGATCCGCTGACGTTCGGCACCGCTTGTGCCTCGATCGACAGCAGCGTCCCACTCGACCATCAATTGCTGAAGCTGCGCTTCGTGATCCGCGCGCTTCGCCTCGATCGGGTTGCAGGCGCGATCGAGACGCGCCGTCCACTCATGGGCTGCGGCATCAGTCTCACGCATCACCCGAATCTGGTCCAGTTCCTCGTTCAGCGCAAACACTTCCTCGAGCAGCGCCGGCGGGATCTGTTTCGTCGATCCCGCCGAAGGCATCGACTCGAGGATCAGCAGGTATTCAATCCGCGCCACAGGACTTCGCAGTGTGCGGTAGGCGTCGTTCAGAAATGAGGCCTGTTCGAGGCTCGCGCGGCGCTCCGCAGCGGGTGCGTTGTAGAAGTAATCGGGGTGAAACTGCCGGCTGAGTGTCCGATACCGTTGTTCGAGCTCGGCCATGTCGATATTCAGCTTTCGCGGCAGCCCCAGAAACGAGAAGTAATCCGTCTTACGCTCGATCACAACAACGGATCATTGTGGTTTCGCGAAGCGTCCGCCGACCTGTCATGCACCGGACAGCTCGGCGCCAGTGGGCTCAACCTTGGTGGCAGCCGTCTGTTTTTTTCGGTAATCGGCAATGGCGGCCCGGATCGCGTCCTCGGCCAGCACCGAGCAGTGGATCTTCACCGGCGGCAGGCTCAACTCGGTCACGATATCGGTGTTCTTGATGGCGAGCGCCTGATCGACGGTCTTCCCCTTGAGCCATTCGGTGGCGAGACTCGAGCTCGCGATCGCCGACCCGCACCCGAACGTCTTGAACTTCGCATCGTCGATGATCCCGGTGTCGGGGTTCACCTTCACCTGCAGTTTCATGACATCGCCGCATTCGGGCGCGCCGACGAGACCGGTGCCGACGTGCGGGTCGTCTTTCGGCAGCGAGCCGACGTTGCGGGGGTTCTCGTAGTGATCGATCACTTTGCTGGAATACACAGGCCGTCCCCTCTGCTGCAGTCATGAATTGGGAATTTGGAATTCGTGAGCCACATGCCAAATTCCGAATCTAATTCCAAATTCAGTGGGTCTGCCACTGCATCGTCGCCAGGTCGACGCCTTCTTTCGCCAGCTCGTAGAGCGGCGACATCTCGCGCAGGCGCGAGACGACCTTCGTCAGCTTCTCGACCACGTAATCAACTTCCTCTTCTGTCGTCCAGCGGCCGAGCCCGAAGCGGATCGAGGAGTGCGCGAGATCGTCGCCGGCGCCAAGGGCTTTCAGCACGTACGACGGCTCCAGGCTGGCCGACGTGCAGGCCGAGCCGGACGAGACCGCGACATCGTTGATCCCCATCAGCAGCGACTCGCCTTCGACGTAGGCGAAGCTGACGTTCAAATTGTGCGGCAGCCGGTGCTCCATCGAGCCGTTGACGTAAATGTCGCCCAGACTTGCGTGCAGCCGCTCGTTCAGCCGGTCGCGCAGCCTGCCGAGCCGTTCGCCTTCGGCCGCCATCTCCTCCCGGCACAGTTCCGCCGCCTTCCCGAAGCCGACGATGCCGGGAACGTTGAGGGTGCCCGAGCGCATACCGCGCTCGTGCCCGCCGCCGTCGATGATCGGCGCGAGCAGCACGCGCGGGTTGCGCCGCCGGACGTACAGCGCACCGACCCCCTTCGGCCCGTACATCTTGTGCGCGCTCAGCGAGGCCATGTCCACGTTCAGCTCGTTCACGTTGAACGGTACCTTGCCGGCGATCTGGACGGCATCGGTATGGAACAGGATCCGCTTTTCCCTGGCGATCGCGCCAATCTCCGCGATCGGCTGGATGACGCCAATCTCGTTGTTGGCGGCCATGATCGTGATGAGGATGGTCTGGTCCGTGATCGCGGCCTTCACATCGTCGAGACTGATGCGGCCGTCCTTCTGCACCGGCAGGTAGGTGACGCGCCAGCCGTCCTTCTCGAGATGCTTGCAGGTATCGATCACGGCCTTGTGCTCGGTGACGGCCGTGATGATGTGGTTCCCTTTCTCACGATACATCCCGGCCACGCCCTTGATCGCAAGGTTGTCGGATTCGGTGGCACCGCTCGTGAAGACGATCTCCTTCGCGCCGGCGCCGATCAGATCGGCGACCTGCCGCCGGGCCTTCTCGACGGCGTCTTCCGCCTCCCACCCGAAGGAGTGGTTGCGGCTCGCGGCGTTGCCGAAGTGACACGTGAAATAGGGAACCATCGCTTCGACGACGCGCGGATCGACCGGCGTGGTCGCGTGATAGTCGAGGTAGATCGGGAGTTTGAGGGGCATCGTTATCTCGTTGGTTCTACACCGCGGAGGACGCGGAGGACACAGAGGAAAAATCCTGTTCGTGAAGACTTCGAGACAGGCTCTGAGCCTGAGTGCAGTCGTTGCTCAGGATTGAACCTCCGCGTCCTCAGCGTCCTCCGTGGTGGCAAACCGTTACAAATGCGTGTGCAGGACCGCGGTCCGCGCCGCCGGCGGCTGCGGCGGATCGGCTGCGAGCTCTGCGATCGTGCACTCGCCCAGCGCTGCGAGGATGCGCTCGCGCACGCGCCACAGCGGATCGCGAACATTGCACGTCGAAAACTGTTCGCACTGTCCTTCTTCGGTCGAGCACGCAGTGACCGTCACCGGGCCATCGATGGCCTGGATGACGTCGGCAACTGATATCTGAGAAGGCGAGCGGGCTAGTTCGTACCCGCCGCGCGTGCCCTGATGCGAGGCGAGGAGGCCGCGGCGGACGAGCCGCTGCAGGACCTTGGCCATGAGCTCAATCGGGATGGCGTACAGCTCGGCGATTTCACGGGCGCTCGACGATCCAGCCGTTCCGCGATCGCCGCGGAGGGCCAGATGTTTCATGGCGATCAAGGCGTAATCGGCCTTCTTCGAGAGCCTCAGCATTGCGTCTTTCCGGGGCCGATATCCGACCTGGGGAGTCCGATTTTAGCATCGCGGGGCCGAGGCCAACAAGCTCGGGCGACAAGAGAAGCTACAAAGAACACAAAGATAGGAAAGGACACAAAGGTCAAGAAGGGACACACAGGTACCGGACCCTTACTCGACCCACCAGCCCTACCCGACCTACCCGACCCACCAGACTCACCGACCAATCAGTATTTCGGCTGGCTCGGATCGACCTTGTCGACCCAATCCAGAATGCCTCCCTTCAGGTTCAGCACCTGCTTGAACCCGACCGAGCGCAGGAAGTCCGCGGCCTTCGCACTGCGGACGCCCGACTTGCAGTGCACGACGATTTCTTCTTCCGGATTGAGCTCACCGTACCGCTTCGGCACGTCGCCGAGCGGGATCAGCTGCGACCCCGGAATGCGGTTGATCTGGTACTCGTTCGGCTCGCGGACGTCGATGATCCGCAGCTTCTCGCCGCGGTCGAAACGCTGCTTCAGCTCAACAGACGTGATTTCCATGGCCTTGTTCACCGCCACCGGCTCGGGCGCGGCCGGCGTGATACCGCAGAACTGTTCGTAGTCGATCAGCTCCTTCACGGTCGGATGCGACCCGCACACCGGGCAGTCCGGGTCCTTCCGCAGCTTGAGCTCGCGGAACCGCATCCGCAACGCGTCGTAGATCAGGAACCGGCCAATCAACGGCTCGCCGACGCCGAGGATCAGCTTCACGGCCTCGGTCGCCTGAATGACGCCGATGATCCCGGGCAGCACGCCGAGCACGCCGCCCTCGGCGCAGCTCGGGACGAGCCCGGGCGGCGGCGGTTCCGGATACAGGCACCGGTAGCACGGCCCTTCTTTCGTGCCGAAGACGGAGGCCTGCCCTTCGAACCGGAAAATGCTGCCGTAGGCATTCGGCTTTCCGGTCAGCACACACGCGTCGTTCACGAGATAGCGGGTGGGGAAGTTGTCGGTCCCGTCGATGATCACGTCGTACGGCTCGAAGATTTTCAGCGCGTTCTGCGACGTGAGCTGCGTCTCGTAGGTCTCGACGTGGACATTCGGGTTGAGCGCCTGCAGCCGCTCCTTCGCCGACACCAGCTTCGGCCGCCCGACGTCGGGCGTACCGTGAAGGATCTGGCGCTGCAGGTTGCTGAAATCAACGGTGTCGAAGTCGACGATTCCGATCGTGCCGACCCCGGCAGCGGCGAGATACATCGCCACCGGCGATCCGAGGCCGCCGGCGCCGATGCAGAGCACGCGGCCGGCTTTCAGCTTCCGCTGACCATCGACACCGACCTCCGGCATGATCAGGTGGCGCGAGTACCGTTTGATCTCCTCGTTGGTCAGGTCGGGCGCCGCAGCTGAAGGCGAGGCCACGGTTTCGACGCCGCCGGCGACCGAGGGGATGATGCTGATGGTGTCTTCCGCATGCACCGGCGTCTGCTCCTTCTGCAGATACCGGATGTCTTCGTCGTTGATGTACACGTTGACGAAGCTCCGCAGCTTTCCCTGCTCGTTGTAAAGGTGCGCCTTCAGGCCGGCGTGGCGGCGCGTCAGGTCGGCAAGCAGCTCGCCGACGGTGGCGCCGGCGGCGTCGACCGTGTCCTGCTTATCGGTGTACGGCCGGAGCGGTGTCGGGATGAGAATTTTCGGCATGGTGCACACGGCCCTCTTCGAAGATCGAACGGTCGTCTTTCAGATACCACACGGTCATGTCGGCGGCTGTTCCAGCGACGACCGAGACGATGACGTAGGCGAATGTCGGCCACGCATGATCCAGATCGTATTGCGACGGGCGGGCCGGATGATCCGGGTGCGAGTGATAGAACCCGAGCAGCTCCGCACCGAGCTCGGTGGCCCGCCGCTCCGCCTCGCGGTAGTCGGACGGGCGCACCAGAAAACGGCGCCGCGGCCCTTCTTCGGTCGTGTTCGGCAGCGGCACGACGGCCTCGACGCACGCGGCGCGCCCGACCAGCGCACCGCAGCACTCGTGCGGAAAGGTTTCCTCGCCGTGACGCCGGATTGCCCGGCCGGCGTCCGCCGCGAGCGTCAGGATGCGATCAGCCGTCATGGGGCTCCGCGCTCCAGAACCGTTCGTTCAAGTATTTCTCGGCGCCGTCCGGAAAGACGGTCACGATGATGCCGCGTTCGAGCCGCTTCGCGACGTCAATCATCGCGGCAACGGCCGCGCCCGAAGAGATGCCCGCGAGCAGCCCTTCCTCGCGCGCCAGGCGGCGCACCATCCGGTAGGCGCGCTCGGTGTCGATGCGCAGGTCGTCGTCGGCAAGGCTCGGATCGTAAATGGCCGGCACGATCGCGGTCGCCATGTGCTTCAGCCCTTCGAGGCCGTGGAACGGCGAATCGGGTTGAAAGGAAATCAACTTGATCGCCGGATTGAACTTCCGCAATCGGCGCCCGGTGCCGACGAAGGTACCGCTGGTGCCGAGGCCCGCCACGAAATGCGTCAGCCGGCCGCTCGTCTGTTCGATGATTTCCGGCGCCGTCGTGTCGTAGTGGGCCAGCCAGTTGGCCTCGTTGCTGTACTGATCCGGATAGAAGTAGTGCTCGGGATCATCAGCGTACAGCCGCCGCGCCTCGCGAATGGCGCCGTCGGTCCCTTCGAGCGGGCTCGTCAGCAGGATCTCGGCGCCCAGCGCGCGGAGGATCAATTTGCGTTCGGGGCTCGCGTTCTCCGGCATGCACAGCTTCACGCGATAGCCGCGGGCGGCGCCCACCATCGCGTAGGCAATGCCGGTGTTGCCCGACGTGGCGTCGATGATGGTTTTCGCCGCGTTCAGCTTCCCGCTCGCTTCGCCGTCGAGAATCATTCGGGCCGCAGCGCGGTCTTTGACCGATCCCCCGGGGTTCTGCCACTCGGCCTTGGCGTACAGCTCGACGCCCGGCGTTTCGCGCTCGAACTGATGAAGTCGCACGAGGGGCGTTCGCCCAATCATGTCGAGGACGGATGAGCCCGGGGCGCGATCCAGAATCGATGGGGAAACGTCCGAGGACATGCGATATACGACCGAACCAGTCCTGATTCTACATCTAGTCCTAAGGCTTTGGACTGTCGCTAGCGAGGCCTTGGGCTTCGGACCCCAGCCTTCCAGGTCCGTCCCCACCTCTGTCCCGACTCCGTCCCGGCTCCGTCCCGGCTCCGTCCCCACTCCGTCCCGGGTCCGTCCCCACTCCGTCCCGGGTCCGTCCCCACTCCGTCCCGGGTCCGTCCCTACTCCGTCCCGGGTCCGTCCCTACTCCGTCCGCAACTGCTTATACTCTGCTCACGGATGACTTTTTCCCATCAAGTCGAATCACCACAGGCAGATATCGCCGTGCGCGCCGGCGACTGGCTGTTCCGCTACCGGACGCTTGTGCCACTGCCCATCGCGGTCGCGGTGCTGACGCTGCGGATTGGCGAGGCGGGGCCGGACGTCGTGGTCGCGACCGGCGTCGCCTTGACCGCAGCCGGGGAACTCATCCGGCTATGCGCTGTCCGCCACATTGGCGCGGTCTCGAGGACGCGCAGCAGCCGGCTCGGACCGCTCGTGACCAGCGGACCGTTCGCGTATACCCGGAACCCGCTTTACATCGGCAACATCGCGCTCTGGACCGGCTTCGCGGTCGCCGTCCGTCTCCTCTGGCTCGCGCCCATCGTCGTCGTCCTGCTGGGAGCCGAATACCACGCCATCGTCCGGTGGGAGGAATGCCTGCTCGAGTCGCGGTTGGGCGACGCGTACCGCTCCTACGTGGCCCGCGTGCCGCGCTGGCTTCCGAGCAGGACGCGCAGGATGGAATCGGCAAACCGCGCCACTCCCTTCTCTTGGCGCGAGACGCTGTTCAGCGAACGCGGGACGCTCATCGCAATGGCGGTGGGCTATTTGATGATCTGGTTCAAGTCGTTACACTGATCGGCATGCGAGCTGTTCGCGTCCACGTCACCGACGAGGAATTGGCCGACCGCCGGTCGAAAGGACTCGACCGCTGGGACGAGATGTGGGACGGTGTGCTGCACATGACGCCCGCTCCGACGGTCGAACACCAGCGCATGCTCGACCGGTTAATTGGTTTTCTCGAGCCCCTGCTGCGGACGTCCGGTCGCGGGCAGCTGTTCTCGGGCATCAATGTGTTCAGACACGCGGAGAATTATCGAATCCCGGATCTGACGTTTGTCAGAGCGGGGCGCGAGCATATTCTCCACGAAGACGGCGTTCGAGCTGAAGGGCCCGATGCAGTCGTCGAAATTCGATCGCCCCACGACGAGACCTACGACAAGCTGCCTTTTTATACGTCGCTTGCCGTCCGCGATGTCATTGTGATCGATCGCGACAGCAAACGAGTGGAGCTCTATCGCCTCGCCGGCTCGCAATACGTTCTCGTCCAGTGGGACGCCGACGGATGGGTACGATCGGAGGCGATGGACGTCCGATTCAAGTCCGTCGAGGAGCCGCGTCCCCGCCTGATCGTCGAAGACGTGCAGAATCCAGCTATTCACATTGAGATCTGATCCACCCACGGCGATCAACGCAGAACACGCGGACCTGCAGAGAACTCCTGTTTTGTTCTGCGTGCTCGCGGGCTCTGCGTTGATTGGTGTGACAGCAGTGATTGGGTCGAACCTACAGCGCCCCGCTCCTCCACGGCCCCGTAATCGCAAAGGTAATCCCAGGCGACTGAATGTTCACGAACAGCCAGCGCCCGTCCGGGCTGTAGCACGCGCCCGCCCACTCCGACGATGTGAAGTCCCCGCTGAGGCCGTTGCGCTCGCCGTTGAGGACGACGTTGTTCTGTGCGAACCGGAAGATCTCGCCGTTGATCGTCAGCCCGTGAAGATATTCCAGTCCGCTGCCGTCCTCGCAGAGGACCAGGCCGCCGCGCGGGCTGACGGTAATGTTGTCCGGCATGTTCAGCACGTTCTCACCGGGCGACTGGAACAGCAGCCGGATCGTTTCTGCCGCCGGATCGTATTCCCACACCTGCCCCTGCGTGACGCCGCCGCTCGTGGAGACGATGTAGATCTTCTTGTCGTTGCCGTACCAGCAGCCTTCGAGACGGGCGAACGTCGCCGCGCCCTGCGCGCGGCCTTGCGCCCACACGAAGTTTCCGGGCATCGATGCGGAGACGCTGTCGGGCGTCAGGATCGGGACCCACTCGACGTCGAATTGCATCCCGTTCTCGTAGCTGCTGCCCAGATTCGCGAGGTCCACTCCGTGGACTTTGAGCATGAACAGCCGCCCGCCGTCGAGCAGCCTGCCCGGCGTCGCGGGCACGTAGCGGTAGAAGCCGGACGAGGCACCTGCGTCTTCTGTCTCGTACACCCAGCCCGTGGCCGGATCGACGGCCACCGCCTCGTGAGAGAAGCGGCCCATGTCGCGAATGGGCACGGCATTGCTCACCCCGTCGACCGGCACCTCGAACACGTACCCGTGCGGCATGGTCGTGAACAGCGTGGTCTCCTCGCACGTCAGCCACGCGCCCCACGGGGCCGGGCCGCCGGCGCAATTGCGGATGGTGCCGCTCAGGCTCGGATGCGATTCAATCACCTCGCCTTTGTGCGAATCGAACACCAGCGTCGTCGTGCCGCCGCCAGCGCCGGGGTCGTAGGCGGCTGTGCTGAATGGCGTACCCGTCGAGATCTCGTGATTGCGCACGAGACGAACGAGACCATTTCCTGCCGGAAACGCCGCCATGCCGTCGTGCGTAGAAGGAGTCGGGCTGCCGTTCGCCATCAGGTCGCCGCGCCACCCGAAGCTGACGTACTTGAATCCCTCGGGCAACAGCAGCAGAGGGAGGCCGGTCGTCTGATCGGGCGTCGGGAATAGCGGCCCGTATCCTGGCGTCTGTCCGCGGCGGATCCCGCCCTGGTGCGAGGGATCCTGTGCACGGGCGAGCAGGGCATTGAACGGAACGGCAGCTGCCGCCGTGGCGGCGGCGCGTTTCAGGAACGAACGACGATCCATTGCGGCCTCCTCCCGTGGATGCGCGCCGCCGGAGGTTTCTTCCGGGCGCGATCAACCAGTGAAGAGTCTGCGGGTCGGGTGTTGCAGAAAGCCGACGCGGGTGTAAAGAGATCGTGAATTCCCTCGACCCCTGAGCCCAAAGCCTAAGGCCCTCAGCCCAGACAGAGGCTATCCGCCTGCCAGCGCACCGACGACGAGAAACGGCTCCGCACCGCTCGCAACGGCGCGCGGCAGCGGAATGTCCGGCGCCTCGTGCGACAGGTCCTCTTCGCAGGCAAAGAACCTGACGAACGGGCGCCGCTTTTTCGTCACATGGTCACGGATGGTGCCCCGCAGCACCGGATAGCTGGTCTCGAGCGCGTCGAGGACCGAGCCCTGCGTGGCGGGACCCTGGACGTCGATCCTCACCTCGTCATCGACCCGCGCCAGGATCCGTAAATGGGGCGGAAGAACAATTCGGATCTGCATAACTCACAGCTCAAACGCTTTTCGGAACGCAAAGGCCGCGAAGAAATACCGGTCTTCTTTGCGTCTTTGCGTTCATTGGTCAATCAGAGCTCAACACTTCACCGATCACATTTTACCGATCGTCTGGACCTCGACCGACAGCACCGCCGGCAGATCCCTCACGATCGGCGCCCAACTGTCGCCGCCATTGGCCGAACCGTAGACCTGACCGCCGGTCGTCCCGAAATACACACCGCACGGATCGAGCGCGTCGACGGCCATGGCGTCGCGCAGCACGTTCACATAGCAGTCGCGCTGCGGCAGGCCGCTGGTGAGCGCCTCCCACTCGTTTCCGCCGGAGCGGCTCCGGTACACGCGGAGCTTGCCATCGGGAGGATAGTGCTCCGAATCGCTCTTGATGGGGACGACGTAGATCGTTTCGGGCTCGTGGGCATGCACGTCGATCGGGAACCCGAAGTCGGTCGGCAGGTTGCCGCTGACTTCGCGCCACGAGTCGCCCGCATCGTCGCTGCGCATCACGTCCCAGTGCTTCTGCATGAACAGCATGCCGGGACGCGATCGGTGCATGGCGATCCGGTGAACGCAGTGGCCGACTTCCGCGGTCGGGTCGGGGATGTGTTCCGACCGCAGTCCACGGTTGATCGGCCGCCACGTCCTGCCGCCGTCATCGGTCCGGAAGGCGCCGGCGGCTGAAATGGCGATGAACATCCGGTCGGCATTGGCGGGATCGAGCAGGATGGTGTGCAGGCAGAGACCGCCCGCGCCGGGCTGCCACTTCGATCCGGAATCATGCCGCCGGAGTCCGGGAAGCTCCTGCCACGATTTCCCGCCGTCGGTCGTGCGGAAGATCGCCGCGTCCTCCACCCCGGCGTACACGATGTCGGGATCGGTGGGCGACGGCTCCAGGTGCCACACTCGCTTGAACTCCCACGGGTGGGGCGTTCCGTCGTACCACTGGTGGGTGCCGGCAACGCCGTCGTACACAAACTTGTTATCGACCGCCTCCCAGGTTTTCCCTCCATCGTTCGAGCGCTGCATCAGCTGTCCGAACCAGCCCGTGCTCTGCGACGCGTACAAGCGGTCGGGATCGGCCGGCGATCCCTTGAGGTGGTACATTTCCCAGCCGCCAAAATGCGGACCATCGACGCGCCACGTTTGACGTTTGCCATCGGACGTCAGCACGAACGCGCCCTTGCGCGTGCCAACGAGTACCCGCACTGAGCTCATTCTGTTCTCCTTCGCCTTGATCGGCCGGCACACGGCACGTGTGCAATCGCCTCTTTTATCGACGATCGGCCGAGGGAAAGATCGACAAGTCACCCACTCGCCCCATGTGCCCTACCTGCCCTACCCCGCCCAATCTGACTCACCTCACCCACTCGACCCGACGCCGCAGGGCCGCCATTAGTCTGTTTTTCTGCGTGCATCCAGATGTTGTTCAGGCGGCTTCCAGCAGTGGTTCAGGTCGGCGGGACGTTTGTCCCGTAAAAACGTTCACTCGCGACCGGGCATCAATCCTGCTATGGTTGAGGTTGCCAGCGCTTGAGGGACGAAGCAACAAACACACTGACGAAATTTCAACCATTTCCCTCAGCCTGGCGATTCTCCCACGGTGGTCGTCCAGACGCATCGTGTTCATATACAACAGGTTGGACTGGCGAGTCCCGCCTGAAGCTCGGAGCCGTCCTCGACGGCTGACGCGCCAGCGGCTGTTCTCGAAGTAAGCGGTAGCGAATCAGGACGCGGGGATCCACGCGTCCCAGATTCAAATCCGCGCCGGCCGCTGCCCCGATGGGACGTTCTCGCCCGTCGCACGGAGCAGCGGCTGTTGATTTCCTGCCTGCGGTAAGATCGTCCCAGGAACTATTGTCGCTTCGCGAGCGACCACAGAGGACACTAGGGGCTTTGAATGCCCGAGCCAAAATCCTAATTCCTCATTGCGACTTCCACGATGCGTTCCTTTCTCGCTCCGCTGCTGCGCACCCCGTCAGCGCCTCACCGCCTCGAAAATACCCGGTCCGGCCGCATCGTCGCCGATCAGCTGTGGACCGCGTTCGATTCGGCCACTCGCAGGAAGGGCCTGCTGGGCCGCGATTCGATGCCGGAAGGCAGCGCGATGCTGATCGCGCCGTCCAACTCGATACACACGTTCTTCATGCGCTTTCCGATCGACATCGCATTCGTGTCCAGGGATGGCCGCGTCGTGAGCGTGCGCACGGCGCTGCGCGCCTGGCGCATCGCCATCGCGCCCGGCGCCTACGCCGTCGTCGAGATGCCGGCCGGCGCGCTGGCCCGATCGGAGACGGTCCCTGGCGATGTGCTCATGGTCCTGACCGGCGGTGAAAATCTGCAGGTCTGAGCAGATCCGGGGGGCTTCGCCCCTGCGGACCCCCCGCGCCTTCGCTCGCGGGCCCCGTTGCCCCGCTTCCGCCTCCGCTAAAGCTACGGCGGACGCGCCGTAGCGCCTCCGGCGCGCCCAGCCCGTTTTGCGGCTCCAGAAAATGAGTACAGAGCCGCATAACGGGCTCGGCTCAGGGCTCCAAGCCGCTCCAAGCTCACGGCTCTCGGCTCCGGGCACCCCAAAGCCGGGAGCCCAGAGCCAAGAGCCATTCAGTTGTCATAGTACAGATAGAACTCGTGCGGGTGCGGCCGCAACCGGATTGGATCGAGCTCCTTCTCGCGCTTGTAGGCAATCCACGTGCTGACGAGATCTTCGGTGAACACGTCTCCGCGCAGCAGAAACGCATGATCCTGCTCCAGCGCGTTGATCGCCTCCTCGAGCGAGCCGGGCGTCGTCCTGACGCCCATGTGCGTCATTTCGGCGCGCGTCATCTCGTAGATATCCCGATCGAGCGGATCCCCCGGGCTGATTCGGTTCTGGATGCCGTCGAGCATCGCCATCAGCATCGCCGACCACGCGAGATACCCGTTGCAGCTCGGATCCGGGCAGCGGAATTCGAGCCGCTTCGCCTTCGGGCTCTTTGAATACATCGGAATGCGGATCGAGGCGGAGCGGTTGCGCGCCGACAGCGCGAGATTGACCGGCGCCTCGAAGCCGGGGACCAGGCGGCGGTAAGAGTTCGTCGTCGGCGCCGCAAAAGCGAGGATCGCGGGCGCGTGCCTGAGCAGCCCGCCCGCGGCGTACAGGCCGATGTCGCTCAACCCGGCATAGCCGCCGCCCGCGAAGAGCGGCGCGCCCTTACGCCAGAACGAGACGTGCGTGTGCATGCCGCTGCCGTTGTCCTCGAAAATCGGCTTCGGCATGAAAGTGACCGTCTTCCCGTGGCGGCGCGCCACGTTCTTGCAGATGTACTTGTACCACATGAACTGATCGGCCATCTTGAGGAGCGGCTGG
>JBKPAI010000088.1:0-28154 GCA_046726355.1 Acidobacteriota bacterium
GTGCTGGGGGCCTGACGCTGCATGGTGCTGGGGGCCTGACGCTGCACGGTGCTGGGGGCCTGACGCTGCATGGTGCTGGGGGCCTGACGCTGCATGGTGCTGGGGGCCTGACGCTGCATGGTGCTGGGGCCTGACGCTGCATGGTGCTGGGGCCTGACGCTGCATGGTGCTGGGCTTCGCCGGCAGGGTAGTCGGTAGTTCGCGGCAGGGTGCTGGCGCTTCGCGGTACGGTGCTGAGCGCTTCGCGGTAGCGTGCTGGCGCTTCGCGGCAGGGTGCAGGGTGCTACGCGGCAGAGTGCAGGGTGCTTCGCGGCAGGATGCTGGGCGCTTCGGCGCAGGGTGCTGGGTGCTTTTCCGCAGGGTGCTGAGCGCTTCGCGGTAGGGTGGAGGGTGCTTCGCGGCAGGGTGCAGGGTGCTTCGCGCCAGGGTGCTTCGCGGCAGACTTGCTCGGCACTTCGCCGTACGGTGCTCGGCACGTCGCCGCAGGGTGCCTGCAGCGCGAGCGAGACGTCAGCACGTTGCAGCGCCGGGCCCCGAGCACGTTACAGCGTCAGGCCCCGAGCACTCTACAGCGTCAGCGCCCAGCACGTTGCAGCGTCAGCCCCCAGCACGTTGCAGCATCAGCATTACCGGGCGACGAACTTGACGCAGACGGGCGCGCCCACCTCGAGGACCTGCCCCGCAGAAGTGAGACGCCCGGTTTGCGGGTTGATACGGAAAACAGTGACCGAATCGGACCGCTGATTGGCTGCCAGCAGAAACGTTCCGCTCGGATCGATGCCGAAGTGCCGCGGCGTGCGGCCTCCGGGCGGCTCGGCCGCGACGAAGGTCAGCCTCCCGGATTGAGGGTCGATCGTAAACACGGCGATGCTGTCGTGTCCGCGGTTGGAGCCGTAGAGGAACCGGCCTGAAGGATGAACCTGCACCTCCGCGGTGCTGTAGTCGGGCGCCGCGGGCTGGCCCGGTGGAAGCGTCGAAATGGTCTGGAGCGGTGTCAGTCCGCCGCGCGCCGCATCACGGGTGAACACGGTGATCGTGCAGTGCATCTCGTTGATGACGTACGCGAAGCGGCCGTTCGGATGCATGGCGAAGTGGCGCGGGCCGGCGCCGGCATCGACTGCGGCGAAGGGCGGGTCGTTTGCGGCCAGCGAACCCTGGCCGGGGTTGAACCGATAGATCATGATCTTGTCGATGCCGAGGTCGGCCGCGTACGCAAACCGGTTCTCGGGATCGAGATTGATCGAGTGCGCGTGCGGCTGCTTCTGACGCTCGGGATTGACGCTCGACCCGGTGTGCTGGATGGTGGCGGACGGCTGCGCGAGCCGGCCGTCTGCGCCGATCGGGAGCACGGCCACGCTTCCACCGCCGTAATTCGCGACCAGCACGTTCCGTCCCGTCTTGTCGACGACGAGGTGAGCGGGACCGGTTCCGCCCGACGGTTGCTGGTTCAGGGCTCTCAGCTTGCCCGTCGACTGATCGATGGCAAACGCAGTCACCGATCCGGTCGGTTTGCCGCCGTAATCGTTGATCTCGTTCACCGCGTACAGAAAAGCGCGTGACGGGTGGACGGCCAGGAAACTGGGATTCGCCGTTTCTGCTGCCAGTTCTGCTGCGGACAGTGCTCCGGAGGCGACATCGAGCCGCGACACGTAAATGCCTCTGCTCTTCGCGCCAGTGTAGGTGCCGAAATAGACGAGGAGGCTTGCGTCGCGTCCCGTCGGCCGATTGGCCTGCCCGAACGTCATCGACAACACCATGAAGCCAGCTAATTTCGTGAGAGACATCGCCGCCCCCCTGATCCACAGTCGGTGTCACGCCCGAAGATCACGTCGCACGAAATCGTCTCAACGTCACGACCATCAACGCAGAAACCGCAGAACTCGCAGAGCCATACCCCGCGTGTTCCACGAGCTCTGCATTGATCGTCCGTGTGCTGGACTCGTGAACACTACCACGTCCATTACTGCGCCGCTATCCGGCGACTATAAGGGCGGCTATAAGAAGATTGCTACTCGTAGTGAGGGCCCGCCGTAGCTTTAGCGGAGGCGGAAGGTCCCGAGCGAAGTCGAGGGGCGCGCGAGGGACGGCGTCGAGGGGTCTTGGCGGGGCGAAGTCCCCAGTCCGGTTCGTGTGATTCCAAATCACGACGGCGCTTGCGGTAAGCTCTCCTGCGATTTGTCGTTTCCGGCCTCATCAAGGTGAGGAGAGGAGATGTCTCATGAAGAGGTTCAGCTCACGCTTCATGTCGCTGCTCTCGCCAGCGCGCCGGCGTAGGCTGTTTGCCATCGCAGCCTTCGTGACAGGATGCGGATTGCCGATCCCGGCTGGCGCCCAGGTCCTGTACGGCTCTCTCCTCGGCACGGTCACCGACGAGAGCGGCGCAGGAGTACCGGGTGCGACCGTCACGATCACGCACCACGAGACCAATGCCTCGCGTGAGGCGGTGACCGATTCAACCGGTGCCTATCGATTCCCGACGGTGCAATCGGGCACGTACACGGTGACGGTCCAACTGACCGGCTTCCGGACGTTCACGCGCGCCGACGTGCCGGTGACGCTGAACACCGTGGCACGGGTGGATGCGGCGCTGCAGGTCGGTCAAATCGCCGAGACGGTGATGGTGACGGCGCAGAGTCCGCTGCTGCAGACCGATCGGGCCGAAGTGCGCGCGGAGTTGAAGGCCGTCGAACTCGAGAACCTGCCGGTGTCGTTGAACCGCAACTACCAGTACCTGTTTCGCGTGCTGCCCGGATTCACGCCGCCGGCGGAAGCGCACTCGGTGCCCTCGAACCCCTCGCGCGCGCTCGTGTTCAACGTCAACGGCGCCAGCCGCAGTTCGAACAACATCCGGATCGACGGCGTGAGCACGACCAACATCTGGCTGCCGCACGTCGCCGCCTACGTGCCCGCCCTCGAGTCGCTCGAAGCCGTCAACGTCGTCACCAACAGCTTCGACGCCGAGCAGGGCCTGGCCGGCGGATCCGCCATCAACGTGCAGGTCAAGAGCGGCACGAACAACGTTCACGGCTCGGCGTTCGAATACCACACCAACGAAAAACTGCGCACCGCGAACTACTTCGATCCGCCGGGGACGTCGAAAGGCAAGTGGAGATACAACCAGTACGGCGCCACGGTGGGCGGACCAGTCGTCCGCAACCGGCTGTTCTATTTCGCGAGCTACGAGGGGACCCGCGATCGCCAGCAACTGCGCCGCACCGTCTCTCTGCCGACGGAAGCGATGCGTCGTGGCGATCTGAGCGCGTCGCCGACGCTGATCTATGACCCGCTGACCGGGAATCCCAACGGCTCGGGCCGGACTCCATTTCCAAACAACGTCATTCCCGCGGCTCGCCTCGATCCGATTGCACAGCGCCTCCTGGCCGCGATGCCGCTGCCGAATCTGCGGAATCCGGATGGCTCGGTGCCCGCCACGGACAACTACTTCGCGCAGGCGCCGTTCGTGTTCGATCGGTGGACGGTCGACAGCAAGGTGAACTGGAACGCTACCGACAAGCTGAATCTGTTCGGACGCTTCAGCATCCTCGACTTCTTCACGGAGAACGCCACCGTCTTCGGCCAGCAGCTGCAGGGCCAGGCCATGGGGACGAGCAACCCGGGGACGGGAGAGGGAAAGACTTACAACTATTCAGCCGGGGCTGCGTACACGATGTCTTCCACCCTCCTGATCGATGCCCATATCGGCTTCGTCAGAATGAACACCGGTGTCGCGCAGTCGGACATCAACGAGCAGAAGGGAATCGACTGGCTCGGTCTGCCGGGCACCAACGGCTCGCGCTCGTACGAAGGCGGGACGCCGTTCTTCGACCTCGACACCTACGCCGATCTCGGTACCGTCGATACCTTCATGCCGTACTACAGGCACGATGACCAGTACCAGGCGGTGATGAACGTCAACTGGCTGAAGGGGCATCACAACATCCGCTCCGGCACCGACATCTATTATCAGGCGCTCAATCACACCCAGCCCGAGATCAGCGGGGGCACGAGTTATGGCGCGCGCGGCGGTTTCCGGTTCCGATCAGGGCCGACGCAGATCATGGGCGGTCCCAGCGGCAATCAGTACAACGCCTTTGCCGCGTTTCTCCTCGGGCTTCCGGACGAGACCGGGCGGCTCAAGCTGGTCGAACCGTACACGACGCGCAACTGGCAGTACAGCCTGTACGTCCGCGACCAATGGGAAGCGACGCCGAAGCTGACGCTCTCGTACGGCACACGCTGGGAGTACTTTCCGGTACCCACGCGGGCGACGCGCGGCCTCGAGCGCTACGACGTCACTACGAACGAGATGATGATCGGCGGCGTGGGCTCGGTTCCCGAGAACCTGGGCGTCAGCGTCAGCAAGACGTTGTTTGCCCCGCGGCTCGGAGTCACCTACCGGGCCACGGAGCAGATGGTGCTCCGCGCCGGCTTCGGCATCACCAACGATCCATACTCACTGGCGAGGCCGCTGCGCACGAACCATCCGGCGGTCTTGAATCTGCTCGTTCAGGCGCCGAATTCGTTTGCCTACGCCAGCCGCCTCGCAGACGGCATTCCGCAGATCCCCGACGCGGACGTGGGAAGCGGGCGCATCTCTGTCCCCAGTGCAGTCACGGTCTTCACGCTGCCGGATGAGTTCGAACGCGGCTACATCCGGTCGTGGAACGTGGCGCTGCAGAAGGAGCTGCGATGGAACTTCGTCGGCGAGGTCGCGTATGTGGGGACGCGGCAGATCAATCAGCTCGGCTTCCGGGAATTGAACTGGTCGCCCATCGGCGGCGGCCAGGCAGGCCGTCAGCTGAACCAGCGGTTCGGCCGCACCGGACAGACGCGCTTGATCGCGCCCATCGGTAACAGCAAATACGACGCACTGCAGACGCGGCTCGACCGTCGCTTCGCCAACGGGGTGCAAGCCGGTATCAACTACACCTGGTCCAAATCGATGGGCCTTGCGGGCAATGCCAACAGCGACGGCGCGCTGCGGATCAACATTCCCGAGTATTACGACCTGAACCGATCGCGCAGCGACTTCGATCGCCCCCACAACTTGAACATCACCAGCATCACCGAGCTGCCGTTCGGTCCCGGCCGGCGGTGGCTGAAGGACAGCGGGCTGCTGTCGCAGGTAGTGGGCGGGTGGCAGGTGAACAATATCCTCAGCTTCTACAGCGGCACACCGTTCAGCGTGACGGCCTCAGGCACGTCGCTGAACGCGCCTGAAAACGATCAGCGGGCGGATATCGTGAAGCCTGAGGTCCAGATCCTCGGCGGCATCGGTCGAAACAACCCTTATTTCGATCCGCTCGCGTTCCGGCCGGTCACCGAGGCGCGGTTCGGAACCGCCGGCTTCAACCTCCTCCGCGGGCCCGGCGTTCGATCGTGGGACCTCGGCGTGTTCCGGCAGTTTGATCTGCCGCGGCAGATGAACCTGCAGTTCCGCATGGAGGCGTTCAACGTCACCAACCGCCCGCGGTTCCGGAACCCGCGCACCAGCAGCGACAACAACACGAACGTTTCCAACCTGATTCTCAACCCCGACGGATCGGTGCGGGACCTGAACGGGTATGCGGTGATTACCCAGACCGAGGATACCGGGAGCGAACGGCAGGTCCGTTTCGGACTGCGATTGGGGTGGTAGAGGACTGGGAGCGCCGGAGAAACCGCAATCTCACTGCGCACACGGAGGCCACGGAGGAAACGGTATCAACACAGAGAAACGGAGTAACGGAGGCGAGCGGAGAAGAATGCGTTTGGTCTCCTCCGCGTGACCGGTTCTGTCGGCCGTCTTTTCTTTGCGGCCTCTTGCGCCTTTGTCAATCGTCGTGTTTCGCTAACGTAATTTACACGAAGAGTCTCTTGCCGCCGACACCGACCGCCGCGCCGAGCGTGCCGAGCACCAGGCCCGGCAGCACCATCATTGGCGGCAGGGTGAAGACTTCAGCGAGTCCGCCGCTGTTTCGAATTGCCGTCAACGTGCCGGGATCGTGAAAGAGCGCCAGCAGGGCCGTGGCGCCGGCGATGCTGATGACGGCTCCCAAGATCGCGGTGGTGATTCCAGCAATGGTCCCGGCAACGATCGAACCAGTACGCCAACCTCCCGCCAACCCGGCACTCGACAGCACGACGACGCCGACAAGGGTAGAGATGCTCGAACGGGTTTGAAAATCGAGCGGAGGGGCGAGCCAATCGAGCGCATCCCTCGCGACGGTCGAACCGCCGAACAGCAGCGCCCACGCCCGCGCGTCCCGTGAGACAAATCCCGATACCTGGGTGATGTACCACCAGTCCGCTGGCCGTTGCCCTCGGGCCGGCACGACGGCCCTGCGGTACTCCTCCAGGAGGTCGCCTGATACCGAATCGGCGTCGCGCCGTGCGAGCACGAGCCGCAGCAACGTTTCAGCCCACCGCGGCGGACTTACCTCGCTCATACACGTCCTTTCAGCGGCCACGGCATGCCGCGCCAGAGGCTGTTGACCGCGGCCCTCGCGTCGTTCAGTGCACGCACGCCCTTCGGTTCAAGGCGATAGAAGCGCCGCGCACGGCCGTCCCGCACCGGCGTGCCCGATCCGAGGCGCGACCGGACCAGCCCCTTATTCTCCAGGCGTTCGAGCGTCGCGTGAACGGCACCGGCCGCGACGTCCCGCTCGAGCCGCACCCGGACCTCGCTGAGAATTCCGCGGCCGTAGGCATCGTCGCCGAGCCGGATGATGGCGAGGAGCACGGCCTGTTCGAACGTCCCAAGGACTTCCGCCACTGAGCCTACATTGTAGGCGTTAAATCCGGAATGTCAACTGAGAGCCGGTGGGGTCAACGCTCCGCCGTAATCACCGGTTCCGGCCTGTTCTTCCAGGTACAACGGTACCTCGTCGTACGCCGCACGTTGCTGACGAGCGCGGGCCGGAATTAGCCGACGCACGTGCCGCCTGGTCGACGGACGCGCGGATAGATCACCCCGAGTGATCCCGTCGGCCCCGAGCCGCCACGCTGTTGCCAGCTCCGGCCTTCGCGTAAGATCAGATCCATTCAATAAATCGCGGAACACCTGACGGATGCGTCTTCGCTCGGCCAAAAACGTGGGTGCTGGTCGTCGAGCTGGCCCGCGCGGGTCTGCGAAGGATGGACGATTCGAGTCTCGATGGGAGGAGGCCCATGGCCGGAGTCATCGATCGCAGGGTAGCGGCTCAAATCGAAGGCGATTTCGTTGTCTTCCTGATCGGCATGCGGATCAACAAACCGTGGAAGATTCACAAGTGGCTGCCCGTGTTTCTCGCCATGCCGAAGATGCTCAAGGAGCTCGAGCAGAACCCGGAATCAGGCTTTCTCGGCGCAACGACGTCACTGAACCTGATCGTGCAGTACTGGCGCTCCTTCGAGCACCTGGAGCGATACGCTCGCAGCACCGATCAGCTCCACTGGCCCGCGTGGGTCGCGTTCAACAAGCGCACGGGGAACAGCCGCGCGGATGTCGGCATCTGGCATGAGACCTACCTGGTGCGGGCCAACGAATACGAAGCCATCTACAGCGGCATGCCCCCGTTCGGGCTGGGCAAGGCAGGCACGCTGGTTCCAGCCACGGGAGGTCATGAGACGGCCCGGAGCCGAATCGGCCGCGCGGCCAGCGTGTGATGGGTCGAGTAGGTCAGGTGGGTCGGGTGAGTCAGGTGGGTCGGGTGAGTCGGGCGGGGACGGAGGCACCCGCCCTCCCTGATTGCCCATCCGATGTGCCCTGCTGTGCCCACTCGTCCTACCTGCCCGACCTGACCCCTTTCCGCGCGCGCTGCACCTCCTCCTCCTTGAGGCGTCGCGCCTCAGCGAATTCGCGGGCCGCCGCCGCGGCGTTGGCCAGCCTTTGATAGGCCTGCCCAAGCAGAAAGTGCCAGGACGCGTTCTGAGGCGCCGCGGCGACAGCGCGCTCCAGGTGGCCGGCTGCCTCCGCGGTCTTTCCCTCTTTCAAGAGAAGGCGCCCGAGCAGCCCACGAGACTCGGCGACATCTCCCTCGAGCGCGACTGCCCGTTCTGCGTGATGCCGCGCATCGACGAGACGATCGTCCTGCTCGTCCAGCCACGCCAGGTACACATGCGCAGCCGCGTCGCGTTCCGATCGTGCCAGCGCGGTGTCGAAGGCCCGACGGGCACCGCCGTAATCACCGATTGCCAGACGGCTCACGCCGATGTTCACGAACAGGCGCGGCAACGTGTCGTTCAGGGCGGACGCCGCTTCGAACGCGGCCAGCGCCTCCGCGTGCCGGTCCGTCTGCTGCAGGACGAGTCCGCGAAGCTGGTGCCACAGCGGCAGCCCTTCTCGCGTCTGAGCGAGCCGCCCGGCGACTGCGTCGGCGCGCCCGTCGCCGCGGCGCGCATAAGCGCGGCCGAGAGCAAACAACACCGCGGGCTCGTCGGGTGCCGCCTGCGCGGCAGCTTCGAGATGCGGGATCGCTTCATCGACGTTGCCTGTCTCCACCAGCACCAGCCCGAGCAGCTGGCGCGCCTGCAGCAGCGACGGGTCGTCGGCGTGCGCGGTTTTGAATGCGTCGAGCGCAGCCGCCAGCGCGCCCGCGCGGTAATGTGCCAGTCCGAGATTCACCCGTGCCGCATTGAGGCGCGGGTTGATCTGCAACGCACGTTCGTAGGACCGAACCGCCTCCTCATAGCGGCCAAGCCGCGCGAGCACCGTACCAAGATTCGCGTGCGCCTCGGCATACCCGGGCGCCGCCTCGATCGCGCGCCGGTACGCTTCCGCAGCGCGTTCGAAATCTCCCTGCTGCTGCGCGGCGACGCCCTGCCGGAACGACGCCACCGCGGCCGGATTCTGCGGCGGTGTGGACTGCGCTGCAGTCGCGCTGAGCAGGACGAGAATGACGGCAGCGATCATGGCTTGGAGCGGAGCCCCGTGCGTCTTGTTTTGCCTGCCCTCCGGCCGACGCGCTCAATCACGACGGTCGCATCGCCGGAAGAGTGGGTCTCAGCGAGATGACGTGCCGGTGGAGTGTGGCAGGTGGATCGACATCAGCACGAGAGCGCCTTCGATCTGGGTGAACCAGTGCGCCGTCTTCTCCGGCACCATGATCCAGTCACCCTTCGCCATGCGGCGCGGTGTGCCGCCCTCGACACCCGACCCCGTCAGGTTCTCGGCGTTCGTGCGCCTCTCGTCTCGAAGGGACCCGCCGGTGACGAGCGTCCCCGCACCGTCGATCACGAAGAACATCTCGGCCTCGCGCTCGTGCACCGATGCCGGCGCGTTGACGCCGGCCGCCCGATACTCGAGATTGGCGTTGTAAGGCGCGAGCTGGACGATCGGCTGGACGAAGTTGGGCTGGTCCGGCTTTCGTTCCCGTTTGGCCTTCGCAATCATTTCCGTCACGTCTGCCGATGCCGCGAACAGCCTGGCCGCCGGCGCGGGGTTTGAAGCAGCCGGCTGCTGCGCGAGCGCCGCCGGCGAGATCAGGATGAGCATCGTGCCGAGCACATGGGCCTTCATGAACCCTCCTCTCGAAGATTCAATATCGACTGACTGCCGATTCTCAAAATAAGGAACGACGCTTCCGATGGGCGCGAGACTCGGCACGATCGCCACGTTCGCGCTCCTGCAGTTTGCTGCGATGTGGCTCAGCGCGCAGCCCTTCGCCGCGACGCGGTAGCGTCGAGCTGCACGATTGCCAAAGCAATTGAAGAAATTGCCCGCCGACCTGCTCGAACCCATTTGACCCAGCCGCCCCACTTGACCCACCCGACTCACTCGACCTACCCGACTCACTTGACCCACCCGACCCACTTGACCTACCCGACCCACGGATCCTCCCTACGGGCGCCGCCCCTTGCCCTTCGTCACCGTTATGATGCGATCAATGGCCTCCACGCTGAACACCTCGTCGCTGCCGTCCGGCCACCGCACGAAGACCCGCTCGACCTTCGTCGCGCCGCCCAGTCCGAAATGCGCGCGCAGATCCGACTGTGAGCAATAGCTGCCGCCGCTGACGACCTCCCGCCGCAGCCGCCGGCCTCCAGCCTCCAGCGTGACGACGGCACCAATCGCACCGCGAGGCATGCCAGGAGCGCCGGTGAGCGCGATCGAGATCCAGTGGCCGGCCGTCGCGACGTTTTTGAGCAGCGTCGGCCGGTCGTCATGGCTATTGATGACGACATCGATTCGCCCGTCATTGTCGAGATCGCCGAAAGCTGCGCCGCGCGCCGGCAGGAGCGCGGCGAGGCCCGAACCTGTCGCCGCCGGCACCTCCTCGAAACGCGTGCCGTGCAGATTGCGGAACAGCAGCGGCCGCTGCCGCCAGGTCATGCCCCAGTCGAAGCGGTCCACCTGCGGGTACACGTGGCCGTTCGCCACGAACAGGTCGAGCCAGCCGTCGTTGTCGTAGTCGAGAAACCCGGTACCCCATCCGAGAAACGGGAGGGTCGGCGTGCGGAGCCGGAGCGCGCCGGTCACGTCCGCCAACGAGGTGTCGCCGAGATTTCTCCGCAGCGTGTTGGCATCGTCCGAGAAGTTGGTGATGTAGGCGTCGACTCGGCCGTCGTTGTCGAAGTCGCCCAGCGCCAGGCCCATCCCGGCCTGCTCGCGGCCCTCCTCGTTCACGGCAAACCCGGACGGAAAGCCGATCTCGTCGAACGTGCCCGTGCCGGCGTTTCTGTAGAAATAATTGGGTGTCGAGTCGTTGACGACCAGCAGATCCAGTCGCCCATCGTCGTCGACATCGATCCAGGCCGCCGCGAAGCCGTAGTAGCCCGCAGCATCGCCAACGCCCGCCTGCGCGGTGACATCGACGAATCGATCGCCTTCGTTGTGAAACAGCCAGTCGCGCGCGCCAGGCAGGCCGCGCGGGCCGCACATCACCGGCTCGCCGCGGTACACGCAGGGAACAGCACTGACCGGCGGGCGGTCTGGATCAATCTCCGCGTAGCCGGCGACGAACAAATCGAGACGACCGTCCCCGTCGTAGTCGCCAAAACTGGCGCCGGTCGACCAGCCGCCTGCGGCAGCGCCGCGGCGCTCGGCGACGTCGGTAAACGTCCCGTCATGATTGTTGCGGTACAAACGGTTCGGCCCGAAATTGGTCACGTAGAGATCGATCCAGCCGTCGTTGTCGAAGTCTCCGGCCGCCACGCCGAAACCCCAGCGCTGGTTGGCGACGCCGGCCCGATCGGTGATGTCTGTAAACGTGAGGTCGTGATTGTTGCGATAGAGCGCTGCGCGAGGCGCCGGCTCCGCACCTCGAAGGGCGGCGCGCGTCGATCCGTTCACCAGATAGACATCGAGCCAGCCGTCGTTATCGATGTCCACGATGGCGACGCCGCCTGACGGCACGTCCAGAATGCTCGTTTTCTCGGGAGAGCCGGATCGATGCCGGAACTCCTCCAGCCCGGATCCCGCGGTCCGATCCTCGAAAACGAGCGGCGCACCGTCAACGAACCCGCCGGCGGTGATGGGCCGTTTGTGCGCGTCCTTGACCGGCGCGAACACGCCGGCCGTGCTCGAACCGCCAGGGGGCGGGCCAGGAGGCTGCTGCGCGGCATGGATGGCTGCGGCGACCACGAAGGAGAACGACAAAGAAAACAGGAACCACAAAGACCACGAAGTCCACAAAGAAGACAAAGAATATGGCTTGTGCACGGCGAATCGGCGATTCCGCCAACGCCCGAACCAGATGCAACGCACCCCGCGCGGTTCAGAAATAGATCTTCAACCCCGCCTGAATCTGCCGCGGATCGCGGAAGCTGTTCACCTGCCCCACTGTGCCGCGTGTCGCTTCGGTCACCGGCTGGCCGGCGTTCGGCACGTTGATGAGCGTGTTGATGCCGTTGAACTGCACGGTGTTGAACGTGTTGAACGTCTCGAGCCGGAACTGGACCATCACGCGGCTGCCGACCCGCGTGTTCTTGAACAGCGAGATGTCCCACTGGTTGATGCCGGGTCCGCGCAGGAACCCCTTCGGCGTCGAGCCGAGGGTGCCGTCGGCCGGACGCCCGAAGGCCAGCGGGTTGAACCACTCCAGGCGCGTCTGCACGGCGGGGTAGAGGTCGCCGCCGACGTAGTCCGCGCGCACGCCAGTGCCGGTGGTGCCGGGGTTCCCGTTCGACATGATGGTGAGCGGCTGACCGCTCCAGAACCGGCTGATGCCCGCGATCTGCCAGCCGTCGAGGACGCCGCGAGCGAGCGCATGATTGAACCACTTCGTGCCGGCGTCGGGCAGATGGTAGACGTAGTCGACCGTCAGCTGGTGAAGCCGATCGAAGCCCGATAGTCCCCACTCGCGATCGAGATCGAGGTAGTAGCCGATGGCGTTGGTGTCGGTGTCGACGTGGTCGAGCGCTCTGCCCAGTGTATACCCGATATTCGCGGTGAAGCGGTTGCCAAAGCGGCGCGTCAGCCGCGTCTGCAGGCCATGGTACTCGCTCTCCGCGCCGAACTCGATCATGTTCACGGCGGTGTAGCCGCGGTACGGCCGGATCGCGTCGGGCGTGTTGTTGGGCGGCGGATTGGCTATGGTGTAGCCAAGCGGCAGCTGGTTGATGTTCCGGACGTACGCGAAGTGAGCACCGCGGTTGCCGACGTAAGCCGCGTCGACGGCGAACTTCCAGGGCAGCTGACGCTGCACCCCCGCGTACCAGGAATACGTGCGCGGAGGATGCCCCTCACGGCCTGCGCCGATGGCCGTGACCGGGAAGCGGACGCCGGAGTTCACGAGCGCGGGCGAAATCTGGTCGACGTTGCCGCCGAACAGCCGCGGCGTGTAGCTGAGCGGCGGGTTCCCGAGGCCGTCGAAGTTGAGATTGTTCTGGCGAAACCGCTCATAGAAGGCACCGAAGCCGGCGCGGACCGCGGTCTGCCCATTGCCGCTGACATCCCACGCCACACCGCCGCGCGGCGCGAAGTCGACGGTGGCGTCGATCGCGCCCTTCGGGAGGCCCGGCGAATTCTCCTCCACCATGCCGTTGAAGAAATTCCCGGTTCCGGGGACGATGCTCCCGCGGAGCACGCCGGAGCCGGTGAAGATGCTGACGGCCTGCGACGGATCGTAGGCATCGGGCACGAAGTAGTTCTGGAGGAACCGGCCCGTCGTGTAGGTGGGCCCGAGGTAGGCGACGCGCAAGCCGTAATCGAGCGTGATGCGCGGCGTCGGCCGCCAGGTATCCTGCGCGTAGCCCTCGGTCCCCTTGTAGCGGAAGTCCCCGTAGTAAATCCCGTTCGACTGCATGTAGGTCTGATAGTTGCCGAGCAGCAGATTCGCAAGGCCGTAGTTCGTGTTGTTCGTCACCTGCGGACTGGGCTGAAAATCGAATGTACCCATGTTCCACGAGGGCTGCTGCGCCTTGTAGGCGATGTTGAAGAACAGGCCGGTCTTGTACGTGTGCTCACCCCGCGTCCACGTGACGTTGTCGGTGATCGCAATCTCGGGCGCCTCGGACCGCCAGGTCAGCGGAAACGGCTGGAACGAGCAGTTGGTACCGCAGTTGAAGTTTGGAAACTTGTTGGCGATGTTGACCGGTCCGCCCTGGGCGCCGGTCGGGTAGAGATCGCCGATCTGAAACCCGAGGCGGTCCCGATCGTACTGCTCGACCGGCAGATCCGCGTCTTTGTCCACCACCTGATCGAGATTGGTGATGCCGACGATCAGCTCGTTGGTGATCTTCGGCGAGATCACCTTGTACAGGTTGTAGGAGTAGCTCTGACCGGGCTTCTCCCGGAACATGGGGATGACCGGGAACGTCTGCGTCGAGAAGATGCCGCGCGGGTTGCCTTCGTGCTGTGCATCGGTCACGGCACGGAAGAACATGCTCGTGCCCGGCGACAGGTGGAAATCGACGCGCACGACTTCCTGATCCTTGCGGAAGTCGTAGAGCACGTCGTAAGGCACACGCAGGAACTCGGGCGCGTTCGGGACCTCCACCGCCCGGGTCATGTCCACCTGGCTGTAAATCTGCTGCAGCACGTTCAGAAACCCGCGCGCGTTGCGGTTCCACTCGGCCTGCGGCACGAGGTTGTTCGCGTACGGCGTGCCGCCCGTAATCGCATCCGCCGCGTTCCTGGTGATCGTGCCGGGCCGGAACACGGTGCCGACGTTGAGGCTGGTGCCGGCGAGGTTCACCGGCGAGCCGTCGGCGTTGAACCGCAGCAGGCGCCGGAAATCGCCGTTCAGCAGATCCGGGTGGAACACGTCGAGGAACGCGTTGAGCGGCCGCTTCGCACGCGTCGATTCGTGGTTGAAAAAGAAGAAGATGCGCTTGCTCGACGCGTTGGACAGCTTGCCCGCCGGCACCCAGCCGCCGATGTTGCCGCCGATCTGCTTGTAGTCGAGCGGCACCTTCGCGCCGGTCAACGAGTCGAACGGCACGGCGTCCCATTTGCCGTCGCGGCGGAAGCCGTACAGCGTGCCGTGAAACTGCTGCCCGCCGCTGCGGGTCGTGGACGTGATGAGGACCCCGGCGTTGCGGCCGAACTCGGCGTTGAATGCCGAGTTCTGCAGCTTGAATTCACCTACCGCATCGAGGCTCAGTTGCGTGTACTGGCCGTCGTTCGCTCCGGTATCGGTGTTCGGCGTGCCGTCGAGCATGACGTTGTTCATGCTCTGACGCAGACCGTTGACCATGAACCCTTCAGTGCTGTTGAAGGCGAGACGGAACCCGGTGTCGTTGGTGGCGACGCCGGGCAGCGTCTTGAGCAGTGAGGTGAAGTCGCGCCCGTTCAGGCTCAACTCTCGAACCTGAGTATCAGAAATCGTGTACGACTTCTGGCTCGTGCCGACTTCGATGACCGGCGTCTCCGCCACGACGTCGACCGTCTCCGTCAAGGCGCCGACGGCGAGCTTCACCTCGCCGAGATCGAGCACCTGATTCGGATCGAGCACCAGGCCGCTGCGTTCGAGCGTCTTGAATCCGGTGATCTCCGCGCGGACGGTGTATCGGCCGCGGAGCAGCGCCACGAGCTTGAAAGACCCATCGGTCCCGGACGTGGCTTCGCGCACGACGAGGCCTTTCTCCTCGTCGACCGCGGCGACCTGGGCGCCCGGCAGCGCGCCGCCCTGTTCGTCGACCACCCGGCCCTGGATCTGGCCGCTCTGCGCCCAGGCGGCGGCGGCGATCAACCACGTAGCTGCGAACGTCCTGGCGACGATGCCAATGCGTGCCATTGTTGACTCCCGGAAGATCCGGCTCTGGGCTTTCGGCTTCGGCTCACGCATTCACCACAGAGGACGCGGAGGACGCGGAGCGAATCGAATTTGGAATTCGGAATTTGGAATTCGGAATTCGTGAGAGCCTGATTGATTCCAGATTCCAAATTCTGAATTCTTGCGTCCCCCGTGGTGGAACTGTAGTCTCTCGGACACTCCTAAGCGACGAGCGAGCCAATCACTTGTCCCGACAGACCAGGCATCGCGATGCCCAACCACTCCGCCATCGTCGCGCAGACGTCCGGGAGCGTGGCCGGTGGTAGTGCGGCCGACGACATCGCCATGCCATCCGATCGGATCGCCAGCATCTGATCGAATCCTTCCGCCAGGAAGAGATAAAGCGTTTTCCTCCGATAGGCTGCGCTCTTCTCGGCGTTCAGCCACACGTAGTAGGACAGCTGCTCGACGTCGACGAACGATCCGGCCGGATCCTGGACGACCGGCCTCTGGTCGGACGCGCGCGGCTGTGAGAAGAGGAGCATGCTGCTGAATGGCTGGAATTTGTCTCGCACGCCGAAGCGCGTCACCAGGATGCGCGGCTGCGCGCGCCTGAGCGCCTGGGCGGCCGTCCACTCGACAAACGTGTTGTTCACGATCAACGTGCCATTGCCGGTGAGCAGCGTGTCGCGAACGAATGCCTGCAGCGCGGCGGACGCATTCGCATTCCCCAGCACGCCCGGCTCCGGCGCAATCCTCAGGCTGCGTGCGTAGGCGGCAAACGCCTGCGGGCTTTCGACGCCACTCTGAATTTTGCTGAACAGCGCGCGTGTGAGGTCGCTGCGATACGTGCGGAGGCGATCGAAGCTCAGACCGGTGACCGGCCTCGGAACCCCTGTCTCCTCGTCCCACAAGCCATGAAGTGCCTCGTGGGATTCGACCAGCCAGGCATCCAGCGGATCGAAGCCGGCGGAATCCTGAACGGCGGCGAAAAAGCCAGGCTCGGCGCGGGCGCGATCGCGTCCCCCGAACAAGGTCCGCAGAAATGCCTCGGGTCCTGGTGATCCCTCCAGGTTCAGCGGCACGCGTATGCCGATCCCTTTGAAGCGGCCCCACAGCTTGTCCGGCTGGATCGCGATCCCGGTGCCATAGATCTGGATGACCAGTCGGCGGGGCGCATGCGCGGGGTAGAGCTGCGCCTCGACGGCCGGATTGATTTGCTGGAACAGGCCGTCGACCTCCTGCCGCCACGCGGTCACGAGCCGCCGCTTTCTGAGCAGCGCCTGCGCTTCGTCCTGAAACCTGCCGGGATCGCCGCGGGCGATCTTGTCGCAGCCGGCCTCCGCTTCGATACGCGCAATGCCCCCGACCATGCGCTCCAGCTCGGACGGCGGAACGCGCGACAGGTTCTGCAGCAGCGCCTGTTGATAACGCCGCTCGGGATCGAACAGCGTGGGCCACTTATGCAGCTCCACGAGGATGAACGCCTGGACCGTCCCCGGCAGGCGCGCGAGCAGCGCGGCATGCTCGCGGGCAAGCGTCGCAGCGTCTCCGGTCAGTCCGGCGTTGAACTGCATGGTTGATGACTCACAGCTGCCCGAACTTCACAACAATCCACGCAGAAACCGCAGAACTCGCAGAGACTTCTTTCCGCGGGTTCAGCCGGTTCTGCGTGAATCGTTCGCCTGCTGTTCAGAACGCGATCTCCGCCAGCGGCCTGCCCTCGCACTCGGGCATCTTGAACCCGAGCATGCGGGCCACCGTCGGCGCGACATCCACCGTGCGGATCGGGCGATCGGTGCCGGTGCCTTTCGGGACGCCGGCGCCAACCGCTACGAGCCACACGCGCCGGCACGACTCGTCGCCGCTGCGATGGTTCGCGAACCCGTTGCCGTCGGCGTCGCCATCCCGCCCGAGCTCGGGGACGACGATGAGCGTCGTGCGATCGCGGTACTGCGGCAGCGACTGCGCGTGCTGCCACAGCTCGGCGACCAGGCGATCGGTCCGGCGGATCGCGTCGAGATAGAGCGAATACGCGCCGTAATGCGCGATATCGATGTCCCAGAAGTTCACGACCAGGAGCGACGGCGCGAGGCGGTTCATGATCTCCTTGGTCATGAAGAACGTCAGCTCGTCGCCGCTCGCCGGCGCCGCGGGATCGTTGAAATAATCGAGCAGCGATTTCGAGAGCGTGGCTTTCAGCTCGGCGCCGAGCGCGCGCCCCGACTCGAAGACCCGCCACCCGAAGCCTTCGTACCCTTCGTCGAGCGCCAGCATCATGCGCTCGGCAAGCGCCTGCCGATCCTCGACGCCGGGCCCGGCGTTCGTACTGACGGCCGCTTTGATCGTCTCGATCAACAACTGCTTCGGGAGCACGACGTTGGCCGAGTAGGGATCGCCGAAGGCCTTGAGCTTGCTGCCGCCCATACGGCTGAAGCTCTTGTTCGTCGCGATCACCCACGCCTCGTCCGCCGGCAGGTCGTGCGCCTTCCGAAACAATTCGAAGATCGTCGGCGTCAGCGGCGCCTCGCTCCCGTACGCGTCGACGTCCTGCCGGCAGCCGGTGACGAGCGCCCCGGTCGCGTTGAAGTGGCCGGTGAGGCCCTCGTAACGCGCGACCGGATAGACAACGCCCTGCGGAACGATCTCGGTGGCGAGGTGTGGAATGTTGATCCAGCCCGGTCGAGCCAGTGTGTCTTCGTAACGCACACCGCCGCCGAACGTGACGACGATCACGGCCCGCTCAGGCCTGGTCGGGCGACGTCGTTGCGCGAAGACGCGGCGCGGCAGCCACCAGTCCGCGAGCATCGCGGCGAGGAGGCGTAGCACGTCGCGCCGCAAGATGGTTTCCATTCGCGATCTCACCACGGAGGACGCGGAGGACAGGAGGTCAAGAATTCAGAAATTTGGAATTCAGAATTTGGAATGAGTTCATGAATTCCGAATTGATTCACGCCGCGTCGTCGTCGTCCTCCTCCGTGGTTGCAACAACCCCGTATTTCTTCGTGGTCTTCGTGACCTTTGTGGTTCTCTGATTTTTCAGCACATCCACACGTGAAACCCGCGGCCAACGTGGTGGTTCGCGGATGATAGGCTTGCAAATCGTCCGTGGTCAAGGTAGGCTCCGGCCGCGACCGATGGGTCGCAGATCGTCGTTGTAAGGCTTGGTTTTGTGCGCCTTGGCGCGCACGCTCGCTCGAAGGGAGGAAGGCGACATGGGCCGGCGACGGCAACTCGGGAGAGGCTGTCTGTTCGCGTTCACGGCGTCGATGTTGGTATCGGTACCGGCGAGCGCCCAAGTCGACACCGGCACGATTCTCGGCACGATCAAAGACCAGTCCGGAGGCGTGCTCCCCGGAGCGACGGTTACGATCACGCACGAAGCTCAGGCGCTCACGCTCACCACTGTGACGCGCGAGGACGGCACCTACATCTTCACGCCGATCCGGACCGGCACCTACGCGATCGAAGTCGACTTCCCGGGGTTCAAGAAGGCCGGCCGGCGCGGCGTCACGGTCGGCATCCAGCAGCGGGCGCTCGTCGACTTCACCCTCGAGACCGGCGCCATCAGCGAAACCGTGATGGTCACTGCGGACTCTCCGCTGCTGCAGACCGGCACCGGCACTGTCGGCGACACGCTGAAGTCCGATGCCATCGAAGACCTGCCGATCAACGGGCGCGACTACACCGTTCTCGCCCGCCTCACGGCCGGCGTGGTGCCGCCGCAGCCGGGCGCACGGGCGCCGCTGATGTTTTCCGCCAACGGCGTGCGGCCGGCCCAGAACAACTACCTGCTCGACGGCATCGACAACAACACGAGCAACGTCGACTTCCTCAGCGGCGTCGCCTACATCGTCAAGCCGCCGGTCGACGCGGTCGACCAGATCAAGATCCTGACCAGCTCGTTCAGCGCGGAGTACGGCCGGGCGGGCGGCGCCGTGCTCAACACGACGCTCAAGTCGGGCACGAGCCAGCTGCGCGGGTCGGTCTGGGAATTCCTGCGCGACGACGCGCTGAACGAGAACGACTACTTCGCCAGGCGTGCCGGCATCAAGAAGGGTGACTACAAGTCCAACCAGTACGGGTTCACCGCCGGCGGACCGTTCCTGGGCAAGAAGACCTTCTGGTTCGGCGACTACGAGGGCAGCCTGATCAACTCGGCCCGGACCTGGGTCAGGACGGTGCCGACGGAGGCGCAGCGAGCGAGCGGGTTCACGAATTTCGCCGACCTGATCAGCCTCCAGAGCGGCACGGTGGGTGCCGACATCCTCGGGCGCAGCTTCCCGCGGGGCACCATTTTCGATCCGGCGACGACGCGGCAGCTTCAGGCGGGACAGGTCGATCCACGCACCGGACTGGTTGCCGCGCAGACAGGCTATGTCCGCGATGCGTTCGCCGGCAACGTCATTCCGGCGAACCGGCTCGATCCTAGAGCGCTGAAGCTGATGCAGCTCTACCCGGCGCCGAACCAGGCCGGCTTGAAAAACAATTACGTCGTGAACCGGGACAACACCGACGACACGCACGCGTTCGACGTCCGCGTCGACCAGAACTTCAGCGGCAACGATCGGTTCTTCGCGCGCTACAGCTTCTCGAACAATCACAAGGTCCGGCCGTCGCCGTTCGACGGCGACGCCGACGGCGGCGGGTTCGCCGAAGGCGACGAAAAGGTCCGGGTCAACGGGCTGGCCGCGAGCCACACGCACATGTTCTCCTCTAACCTGATCAACGAGACACGGTTCGGGGTGAGCCGCGAACATACTTACCGGCTTCAACCCGGCGGGGACGACACGAGCAACCTGCCCGCGCGCTACGGCATCCTCGGTATCCCCCAGCAGCAGGGGAACGGCGGATTCCCGGCGCTCAGGTTCACGAACGATCTGGATCAGCTCGGTCACGACGGGTGGGTGGTCAGCGAGCGATTCAGCAACACCGCGCAGTTCAGCGACAACCTGACCAAGCTGTACAAGTCGCACACGTTCAAGGGCGGCTACATGTACCAGCACATCTTCTTCGGGTCGACGCAGCCGCCGTACGCGCGCGGCGAATACTACTGGGACGGCCGCTACACGTCGCTGGTGAACCAGACCGACAACACCACCGCGCGCGCGCAGTTCCTGCTGTCGCAGGTTCCGTCGCTCGTTCCGGGCGGCGTCGACTCCCTGGGCGGCATGAACGAGCTCCGTGCCTCGCCGTTTGGCGCCGTCGACGCGTACAAGTGGTACCAGGGCGCGTACGGGCAGGACAGCTGGCGCATCTCCGACAAGCTGACTCTCAACTACGGCGTCCGCTGGGACTACTTCAGCCGCGAACTGGAGCGTGAATCGGAGCAGGCCAACATGGTGCCCGGGCCGCCAGCGCAATACCTGGTGCCGGCGGAGTGGAAATCGAAGCCGCTGTCACCGAGCTTTCTCAACAACCTGCAGAAGGACGGGATTCAGCTCGTTTACACGGATGAATACGGCAGCGGGCTCGGGAAGGTCCCCAAGACCAACTTCGCGCCGCGGTTCGACGGTGCCTACCAGCTGACCGACAAGAACGTGGTGCGGGCGGGATACGGCATTTTCTACGGCGCCTTCGAGAACCGCGGCGGCAACCCGAGCCTGGGTTACAACTATCCGTTCCAGTTCACGATGGTGTTCCTGTCGCCGAACGACACGGCGCCGAACCGGCTGCCGGATGGATCGCTCGTCAGCTTCGACGCCCGCGAACGCATCCCGCTCGATCCGGCCAACGTGAACGCCAACGGTCTGACGCTGCGCGGCGTCGAGTTCGATTACCGGACGCCGTACTACCACAACTACAACGTGATGTTTCAGACCGAGCTGATCCCCGAGCACACCATCGAGGTGGGATACGTGGGGACGAGAGGACGGCACCTCGAGGTGTTCACGGGCATGAACAACGTGACCATGCTCCTGCCGCCGGGCACGAATCCACAGCCGTACGTCACCTGGCCGGACTTCGCCCGCGGCTCGTTGCTGGACCGCACCGTCGCCGTGAGCTCGTATGACTCGCTGCAGACGAAGTTCCAGCGGCGGTATCACAGCGGCTTGCAGTTTCTCGTCAGCTACACGCTGGGCATCGCCAAGACCAATGCCGGCGACCAGTTGTCGGGAGGCGGCGTCGGCGGTCTGCGTGCGCCGGACGTCGCCGCATTTGACTTGAAGAACGACATCGGCCTGGCCGGCTTCCACACCAAGCATGCCTTCGTCTACAGCGGCAACTACGATCTGCCGGGGCACGGCGCATTGCTCGGCGGCTGGCGCGCCGACTGGGTGTTGTCGCTCTACAGCGGCCAGGCGCAGACGATCAACTGCACGCCCGCCACCGGATCGGGCACTGGCTGCTACGCGCTGCTGGTCGGCGATCCCTACGCGGGCAGCCACAATGTCGATCAGTTCTACAATCCCGCGGCGTTTGCCAATCCAGCGCCGGTCGCGCAGATCGGCCAGACCGATTTCAGCCCGCTCGGCGGGACGCGCAGTCAGGTGACCGGCCCGCCGCTGCGCCAGCTGGATTTCGGCGTGGCCAAGCAGTTCCGCGTGGGCGGGCAGCGGCAGTTCGAGGTCCGTGCCGAAGCGTTCAACATCACGAACACACCGGCGTTCAACCAGCCGGGATCGTTGAACTTCCTCGACGCGAGAAACTTCGCGAGCATCACCAGCATGCGCAACACGCCGCGACAGATTCAGCTGGGGGCGAAGCTGCACTGGTAGGGGTCGAGTAGGTCGGGTGGGTCGAGTGGGTCGAGTAGGTCGAGTGGGTTGTTGGGTCGCGTGGCTGGGCCTCGCCCTGGTCTTCGCCGCGCCGGCTTTCGCAGCGAACGCGCAGACGGCTGGGACGCCCGCCCAGTCGCGAAAGGCGCCTCCTCCGGATCCGGCGGCAGTCGAGCGAAGATTGTCTGACGCGGTACGCGCCGCGCCGGACAGCTTCGAGGCCCACCGCGCACTCGCTTCGTTCTATCTCGCGCGGCGGAAGCTCGACGCAGCGATTCCCCACCTCGAACGCGCGCAGGCGCTGAATCCCGGCGATTACGCCAACGGCTACGACCTCGCGCTCGCCCTGAGCGAAACCGGGAAGCTGGATCCGGCACGCGCGCAGGCGAAGCGTCTGCTGGCGGCAAAGGACACGGGCGAGCTCCACAACCTGCTCGGCAACATCGAAGAGCGCGCCGGCAATCTCGCCGGCGCCGCAGAGGAATACGAGCGCGCCGCTCATCTCGATCCGACCGAGACGCACCTCTTCGACTGGGGCAACGATCTCGTGCAGCTGCGCGCCTTCGATGCGGCGACGCAGGTGTTCACCGCCGCCATCGCGCGCCACCCGCAGTCGGCGAGGCTCCACGTCGGCCTCGGCATCGCCGCGTACGCGCAGGGCCAGTACGCCGACGCGGTGAAGTCGTTCTGCCTGGCCGCCGATCTCGATCCCTCCGATTCGCGGGCCTACCAGTTCCTTGGCGAGATGTACGGCGTGGCGCCTGAACTGAGCGGCGAGGTCACCGAGCGCCTGGCCCGGTTCGTCAAGGCGCAGCCGCGGAACGCGCTGGCGCACTACCACTACGCGATGAGCCTCTGGAAAGGACAGGCCGGCGGGACCGAGTCGCCGGACGTCGCGCGCGTCGAAGCGCTGCTCAAACGGGCCGTCGCGCTCGATCCGAAGCTGACGAAAGCGTTCTTCGAACTGGGCGTGCTGCTGTCCGAGCAGGAACGGTTCGACGACGCAATTCTGGAGTTGCGCCGCGCGATTTCTCTGGAACCCAACCTGGCCCAGGCTCACTACAGGCTGGCGCGCGCCTATCAGCGCACGGGCCAGGCGGCGCTGGCGGCGGAGGAGCTCAAAAAGTTTTCGCAGCTCAAAGGTTCGCAACGCTAGCTGAAGCGTCAGTAGTCAAGACACGGCACCTCGCCATCAGTCCACCACAAAATCAGGTCGTCATCGCCGAGGTAGCAGCGAGTCTGGCGCGACGGTCGGGTCCTTTTTCTCACTCGGCGTTCGAACGGACAGATCGATAATCATCGACAGTGACGGGTCGGCGGCTGTCAAGTGGAGGTCCCATCGCGATGTCGAAGCGATTGCGCCTGTGGTTGGTTGGACTGCTCACTGTCTGGTCAATGGCTGCCTGGATCGCACGGCCGCAGGCGGCGGCAGACCGCGAATTCACCGAGCAGGAGCGGCAGTTCTGGTCGCTGCAGAGAGTGAAGGCGCTTCCTCCACCGGCCGTGCGTAACCGGGCGTGGGTGCGCACGCCGATCGACGCGTTCGTCCTCGATCGGCTGGAGGCGAAGGGGATCCGTCCCGCTCCGCCGGCCGACCGCATCACGCTGCTGCGCCGCGCCTACCTCGACCTCATCGGGCTGCCGCCCACACCCGAGGAGGTCGCGGCCTTCCTGGCCGATCAATCGCGCGATGCTTTCGCAAAGGTCGTCGATCGGCTGCTGGCCATGCCGCAGTACGGCGAACGCTGGGCCCGCCACTGGCTGGATCTCGCGCGCTACGCCGAGAGCGAAGGCTTCAAGGCGGATGAAACACGGCCGAACGTCTGGCGCTACCGCGACTACGTGATCAACGCCTTCAACAGCGACAAGCCGTACGATCGATTCGTCCGCGAGCAGCTCGCCGGCGACGAGCTGTGGCCGCGCGATCCCGAGGCCCGCATCGCCACCGCGTTCAACCGCCACTATCCCGACGAGAGCAACGCGCGCAACCTGCTCCAGCGGCGCCAGGAGATCCTCGACGATGTGACCGATACGGTCGGCGCGGTGTTTCTCGGCCTGACCTACGGCTGCGCCCGCTGCCACAATCACAAGTTCGATCCGATCCTTCAGAAGGATTACTACCGCCTGCAGGCGTTCTTCGCGAACATGCGCGCCGACGACGGGATCGTGCTGGCACCGGCGCACGAGATCGAACAGCATCGCGCCCGATTTGCCGAATGGGAGGAGAAGTCGCGCGCCGCCCGCGACCGGCTCGAAGCGATCGAGGCCCCCAAGCGCAGGGAGCTCGTCGACGATTTCGTCACGAAGTATCCGCCGGAGATTCAAACCGCGATCGCGAAGAAACCGGCCGAGCGGACGCCAATCGACTGGTTGATGTACTACAAGGCAAAGCCGTACATCGATCCGGCCTCGCACGAGTACGTCGCGACCAGCCGCGCGATTGGCAATGCACTCAAGGGCGACGCGAAGAAGGCGTGGCAGGAGGCCAAAGCGGATCTCGAGCGGTTCGCCGACCTTTACCCGGGCGAGCTGCCGGTCGGCACCGGCATTGTCGATGCCGGCCGCGAGGCGCCGCCGACCTACACGCTGCGGCTTGGCGTGTACGACAGGAAAGTGGAGCCGGTCGAGCCGGGATTCCTGACGATCCTCGCGCCCGGACCAGCGGTGATCACGCCGGCGGCCGGCGTGGAGTCGACCGGACGTCGCACCGCGCTGGCCAACTGGATCGCCAGCCCGGAGAATCCGCTGACCGCGCGTGTGATGGTGAACCGCATCTGGAATGATCACTTCGGCCGCGGTCTCGTCGCGACGCCGAGCAACTTCGGCGCCGCGGGCGAGCGGCCGTCGCATCCCGAGCTCCTCGACTGGCTCGCCAGCGAGTTCGTGCGGCAGGGCTGGAGCACCAAGGCGATGCACCGTCTGATCATGAACTCGAGCGTGTATCAGCAGGCCTCTGATGCCGACCCGCCGCTGGCGGCGGAAATCGATCCGCAGAATACGTTGTGGTGGCGCTTCCCGCGGCACCGGCTGGAGGGCGAAGCGATTCGCGATGCCGCACTGGCCGTGGCCGGCCGGCTCAACCCGACGATGGGTGGGCCGAGCGTCTTCCCCGAGCTGCCGCAGGGAATGGCCAGCCGCGGCGGCTGGAACACAAGCGAGGGCGCGGAACGCAACCGGCGGAGCGTGTACGTGTTCGTCCGGCGCAACACGCGGTACCCGATGTTCGAAGCGTTCGACATGCCGGATACCCACGAGAGCTGTCCCCGCCGCGATGTCACCACAAGCCCTGTGCAGGCGCTGACGATGCTGAACAGCGCGCCGGCGATGGAATGGGCGGAAGGGCTCGCCGCGCGCGTGCTGGACGGCGGCGGCGACAATCGCGAAGCGCAGATTGCCGTGGCCTACAGGCTCGCGTACTCGCGGCCGCCAACGGCGGAGGAGTCGAAGATGGCCTTCGACTTTCTCCAGCGGCAGCGTGAGATTGTTGCCGCGCGCGCCCGGTCTGGCGGCAGGATCGCCGAGGTCGCCTCGCTGCCTGCCGGCGTCGATGCCGTGGATGCCGCGGCGCTCGTCGACTTCTGCCACATGCTGATCAACTCGAATGAGTTCGTGTATATCAACTAGGGTGGGAACGTGTCTGAATGATGCCGATCCCACCGCGGAGGATGGGAGGATCAATCCCGAAACCAGCAGGATTTTGCCGCCGTGTCCTCCGTGGTAGGCACGTACTCCGACGCTCCGGGAGCCGAAAGCCAAGAGCCCAGAGTCCTGAGCCAGTCTGAAAACAGGATCACCAGCAATGCCGATGAAACGTGACACGCCGAGCGCACGCCTCCCTCACGTCCTGAACGTCAGCTCCCGCCGCGAGTTCCTGTCGCTTGCGGGCGCCGGGTTCGGCGCCATCGCGTTCAACTACCTGCTCGCGCAGGACGGTCTGCTCGCGGCCGAAGCGGCGGGACGGGTGCCGGGGCCGCATCATCCGCCGCGGGCCAAATCGATCATCTGGTTGTTCATGGAAGGCGGACCGAGCCATCTCGATCTGTTCGATCCGAAGCCGACGCTCGAGAAGCTCGCCGGCCAGCCGCTGCCGGCGTCGTTCGGCCGGCCGATCACCGCGATGGGCACGGCGGGCAACGAGTTGATGCCGTCGAAGCGCGTGTGGACACGGCACGGCCAGAGCGGCCTGTGGGTCTCCGACTGGTATCCCGAAATTGCGCAGCACGTCGACGAGATGGCGGTGTTTCAGGGCTGCTGGGCCGACGGCCTGAACCACGTCGGATCGGTCTGTCAGATGAACACCGGATCGATTCTGGCCGGCCGGCCTTCGATGGGCGCGTGGGTCACCTACGGTCTCGGGACGGCGAACGCGAACCTGCCAACCTTCGTCATCCTGACCGACGCCGGTGAAGTGCTGGGCGGTCCGAAGAACTGGAGCGCCGGGTTCCTCCCGGCGACCTACCAGGGCACGCTGCTGCGGCGCGAAGGGACGCCGATCTTCCATCTCGATCCGCCGGAGACGGTTGGCGACGAGCAGCAGCGGAGCAAGCTCGATTTCCTCGCGTCCCTGAACAAGCGCTTCAACGCGGCAAACCCCGGCGACAGCGAGCTGGACGCACGGCTGCAGTCCTACGAACTCGCCTACCGCATGCAGTCGGCCGCTCCCGAAGCCATCGATCTCGGCAGCGAGTCGGACGAGACGCGAAAGTTGTACGGGATGGACGAGCCGGAGACGGAGAAGTTCGGCACCAACTGCCTGCTCGCGCGGCGGTTCGTCGAGCGCGGCGTCCGGTTCATCCAGTTGTACAGCGGCAGCGGCAGCGGCTGGGACGCGCACGAGAACATCGAGGCGAACCATTCGAAGATGTGCCGACAGACCGATCGGCCGATTGCCGGTCTGCTGACCGACCTCAAGGCCCGCGGGCTGCTCGATTCAACACTGGTCGTGTGGGGTGGCGAATTCGGACGTACGCCGTTCAACGAGAAAGGCACCGGGCGCGATCACAACCCGTGGGGCTTCACCATCTGGATGGCCGGCGGCGGCATCAAAGGCGGTCAGGTGATCGGAGCCACCGACGAGATCGGCATGAAGGCGATCGACACGCCGTGCCACGTGCACGACATCCATGCGACGATCCTCCACCTGCTCGGGCTGAATCACAAGCAGCTCACTTACGCGCACAACGGACGCGACGAGCGGCCGACGATTACAAGCGGGCGAGTCATCGCCCGCGCACTGGCCTAGACTTTCGGCTCTCGGCTTTGGGCTCGGGGCTGGAGGCGTGTGAATCTCCGTAGGGCGGACCGGCGTGTCCGCCTCGCCTTTAGGCTTCGATCGTTGGCCGAAAGCCCAGAGCGACAGCCGACATCCATACGCCGATCGCCGAGAACGGCCGATACCTTGACAATCTACAATGCACACTCTATTGTAGCCAGTCATGCGGCTCGAAACGAGAATCTGTACTCGTTTCGGCGAGCCGCAAGACAGCAAGGCGCGCCCGCCGGAGCGGAGCGGGGCAACGGGGGCCCCGCGAGCGACGGCGTGGGGGTCCGCGGGGGCGAAGCCCCCGGATCTGGATCGTCAAGGCATCGTGATGGGCAAACCGAACGATCTCGTTCAAGGCACGCTCGACCTCCTGATCCTCAAAGTTCTCTCGCTCGAGCCGAAGCACGGCTGGGCCATCGCGAAGCGCATTGAACAGATTTCGAAGGAGCAGCTGCAGGTGCAGCAGGGGTCGCTGTACCCGGCGCTGTACCGCCTCGAGCATCAGGGGTGGATCAAGGCTGACTGGCGCGCGAGTGAAACAGGCCGTGAAGCGAAGTTCTACTCGCTGACCGCCGCCGGCCGCAGACGGCTCGACGCCGAGCTCGCCAACTGGAACCGGTTGTCCAACGCCATCAATCTGGTCGTGAAAACGACGTGAGGAGTGCGCGATCACCGCGGAGGACACGGAGGACAAATCGTGTTGGTTTCTCAGGATTGGCCCTCCGCGTCCTCTGCGTCCTCCGTGGTTGATCTTGCCTGATGGACCGGTCATGCGCTGGACGGACGCCTTCAACTCACGTTTGCGGTCGTTGTTCCGCCGCCGGCGCCTCGAACGGGAGCTCGACGCAGAGCTGCGGTTTCACCTGGAGCAGCAGGCGGCGGAAAACATGGCCGCAGGAATGAGCGCCGATGATGCCCGTGCAGCCGCGCTGCGCTCGTTCGGCAGCACGGCGTACTTGAAAGAGGAGTGCCGCTACTCGCTTGGGTTGAGGGTCCTGGACGAGACGGTTGAGGATGTGCGGTACGCCGGCCGCACGCTCGTCAAGAATCCAGGCT
>JBKPAI010000089.1:0-9470 GCA_046726355.1 Acidobacteriota bacterium
GACGTCGGTATTTCGAAAGGCGGCGCCGCTGTTGCCGGCGGTCAGGTCATGCCACGCGACCTCGGCGCCGCCATCGTTGAACCGCTCGGCCTCGATCGTGCCCGGCACGGCCGCCGGCGTGCCCTGAAACGGCGTCCCGTCCTTCGACGGCGGGACCTCTGCCACATCGCTGCTCAGCCGCACGATCCGTGCGATCGACGGCACCCCGGCCGCATTCAGCAGGAACAGCATGTAGTGACCGGGCGGCGCGATCTCCCCAGCCGCCGGAGCCATGACGGTCAGACCGTTGGTCTCCTGGGAAAACGCCAGGCGCAGAAAGCGCTGGTTCATGTTGAACGCGTGCGTGACGGCCGAAAGACGAACGAGCGTCACGGCCGTGGTCAACGCCGCATCGGGTGTTTCGACGAAGAACGAGCTGCCGTAGCCGATATCCGACGGTGCCGATGTGACGGCCGGTCGTGAGCCCTTGAACAGATACGGAGGAGAAAATACCTCGGCGTTGGGTTCGTTATCGCCTCCAGACGACAACACGCGGCCGTCCGGGAGCAGCAGGGCAATCGAGTGATAGCCGCGATAACGAGCAGCACTGGCGAGCGTGGTAAACGCGTTTTCCGCGAGCGCCGCAGGATTCCACAGCTCGGCCGTGAAGACGGCACCGCTGGGGGTGTCGAACCCCGCGGCGCTGCTGCCGCCTGTCACGAGCACCGTACCGTCGGGAAGCACTGTCGCATTGAGCTGGCGGCGTGCGCTTGCCATAGTTCCCGCCGGGCGCCAGCTTGGAGCGGGAAGATTGAGATCGATCTTCTCTGCTGTCGCGCGGGGCGGGTCGTTGCCGCCGACGATTAATACCTTGCCCGGTTCATACATGACAGCGCTGCCGTAGCTTCGAAGTCCACCGGTGCTCGGCGGCCCGTTCGTCCACGCCCCCGTACCCGCGGTATTGAGCCAGCGCGAGGTCTGCTGTGGGCCAGCATTGAAAACCTTCCCGTTGGGCGCCAGCAGCATGAACGGGTAAAGCGACATCTGGAGTTGAGCTGTGCTCAAGTCGCGCCAGACTCCGTTCGTCCACACCTGGGGCAGAGGATTCCTGTGGACGGTCGTGTCGATGTCGCCAGAGACGACCAGCACGCTTCCGTCGGCAAGCGTGGTCGTCGTGGGATACCAGCGTCCGGCGTTCATGTCCCGCTCGCGCGACCATGTGTTGATGACGCCGTCGTAGATGCTGGTGTCGTTGAGCCCCACGTTGTTGCTGATGTGGCCGCCCGCCACGAAGAGGCGCCCGTCAGCGAGCAGCGTCAGTCCGGAGCAGAAGATGTTGTAGCCGACTCTCGCGGCCGCGACGATCGATCCGTTCGATGGATCCCACAGACGCAGATCGTCGGAATAGGGGTAGAACAGGACCTTGCCTGTTGGCAGCAGGGAGGCATGAACGGAAACTATCGGCCATGCCTGAACGGTGGACCACGCGCCGGTCACTGATGGGTCCGACTGCGCCCGCAGGATTGGGCCGCTCGGACACAGGACCAGCCATCCCGCCAGAATCGACGCGAGCGCGGCCGGGAGGACGGCAGGGCATGCAAGTTTCGCCATCGGAACCTCGTTTTGCCATTTCCCGGTTACGCCGTTCGGATACGCGGCTATCCCCTCCGGCGCGTCGGTGTCGAAGCACAGACCGTACCGCGGACACGTCAGGCGCATGCTGAGCGACCGGGCGACGAGCTGCTGCTGGGCTCGCCGACCCGGTAGCGACTTCAGCTGCATATCTAAGAACGTCAGCCGAGCTCTCTTCACGGACATTCTGGACTTCTGCGCGCGAGTTCTCGAGCACGCACGCGGTCTGCCGTCGGCGCCAGGCCTGAAACCGACTGCCGGCGACAGACGCAGGAACCGGAGGACCGCTCGCAGGGCAATCTTCTGACATCTGATCGCAAGCCTCCGACTCTGCTGGATCAACTTTTCGGTAACTACAGGCTTCTATGGCATTATTCGCGCCAACATGATTCGAAGCCGGATCAGCGCTCTCGGCGTGCTGCTTCTCCTGCCGCTTTCCCTCGGCGGGCGCACGGGCGCCGCACAGCAGCACGTTGAATCCGCTTCACCCAACATCATCTTCATCATGGCGGACGATCTCGGGTACGGCGAGCTTGGAGCGTACGGCCAGCAGAAGATCAGAACGCCACGGCTCGATCGCCTGGCGGCGGAAGGGATGCGGTTCACGCAGTTCTACTCGGGCAGCACTGTCTGCGCGCCGTCGCGCGCCACACTGCTCACCGGCGTGCACACCGGGCACTCGTACGTCCGGGACAACCAGGAGCTCGGCGGCTTCCTGGATGAAGAAGAGCGCGGCCAGATCGCGCTTCCGCCGGACCATCCCACGCTCGCACGCGCTCTCTCCTCACGCGGCTACGCGACCGCTGTCATCGGCAAGTGGGGATTGGGCGGACCGGGTTCGACGGGCCTGCCGACGCGCCAGGGCTTCAATCTGTTCTTCGGCTATCTGGATCAGAAGCAGGCCCACAACTTCTATCCGACACACCTGTGGCGGAACGAGGAGCGCTATCCCCTGCGCAACACGTACTTCTCGCCTCACCAGAGGCACGAAGGAGATCCGCACGATCCGTCCGCCTACCGGAAGTACACGGGGACTGACTACGCCATCGACCTGATGACGCGCGAGGCGAGCTCGTTCATCGAGGCGAACCGCGACCAGCCGTTCTTTCTGTACTTCGCGCCGACGCTGCCGCACGTGTCGCTGCAGGTGCCCGACGCTGCCGTCGCCGAGTACGCGGGCGCGTTTCCCGAAACGCCGTACCTCGGCGAGCAGCGGTATCTGCCGCAGCGGACGCCGCGCGCCGCCTACGCCGCGATGATCACCTACCTGGATGCGCAGGTTGGCGCGCTGCTCGACACGGTCCGGAAGGCCGGACTCGACGACAAAACGATCATCTTTTTCACCAGCGACAACGGCGCCACGTTCGACGTGGGCGGCGCTCCCACAGCGTTCTTCAACAGCAATGGGCCGCTGCGCGGGCACAAGACGCAGCTCTACGAAGGCGGCATCCGGGTCCCCATGATCGTGCGATGGCCCGGCCGAATCGCCACAGGGACGATATCGAATCACGTGGCCGCCAATTGGGACATGTGGGCGACTTTCTCGGAGCTGACCGGCGCGCCGCTGCGCAAGGACACCGACGGCATCTCGATGCTCCCGGTGTTGCTCGGCGCGAAGGCGACGCAGCACGAGTTCCTCTACTGGGAGTTTCACTCGCAGGGCAGCGCACAGGCCGTGCGCATGGGGCAGTGGAAGGGGATCCGCAACAAGGCCAAGGGCAGCCGGGACGGTCCCGTCGAGCTCTACGACCTCGAGGCGGATCCGTCGGAGACGACCGACGTCTCGAGTCAGCACCCCGACATCGTCCCGCGGATCGCCGAGATCATGAGAACAGCACGCACGCGATCGCACTACGAGAAATGGAACTTCTGAGGTAGAACGTGCTGCGAGTCTCGTTGGTCGTGCTTGCCGTCGTCTGGCCCACGTGGTCCGGCACAGTACGGCATGAACAGCGCGCGCCGACGTTCTCGCGCCCGAACATCCTGTTTGCGATCGCCGACGATTGGTCGTTTGGCCACGCCGGAGCCTACGGCGCGACGTGGGTGCGCACACCCGCCTTCGACCGCGTCGCGCGCGAGGGCATGCTCTTCACGCGCGCCTACACGCCAAACGCCAAGTGCGCGCCGTCGCGCGCGATTCTCCTGACCGGCCGCCACTCGTGGCAGCTCGAGGAGGCGGCCAATCACGTCCCGTTCTTTCCGCCGAAGTTCAAGACGTGGGCCGAGGCCCTTGAGGAGCACGGCTACGTGACGGGCGCGACCGGAAAGGGCTGGGGACCCGGCGTCGCGAACGACGCTCATGGCAAGCCGCGGCAGATGACGGGCCGGCCGTTCAATCGCCACAAGAGTGCCGCTCCAACGCGCGAGATCAGCGAAAACGACTACGCCGCCAACCTCGCGGACTTTCTCAGCACCGTGCCGCAGGGCCGCCCGTGGAGCTTCTGGTATGGAGCACAGGAGCCTCATCGCGGGTACGAGTACGGCTCCGGGGTCGCGAAAGGCGGCAAGAAGCTTTCCGATATCGAGCGAGTGCCTGGATACTGGCCGGACAACGCGATCGTCCGCAACGACATGCTCGACTACGCGTACGAGGTCGAGCACTTTGACCGCCACCTCGGGCGGATGCTGCAGATATTGGCTGACGCTGCGATGCTGGACAACACGATCGTCATCGTCATGTCGGATCACGGGATGCCGTTTCCGCGGGTCAAGGGCCAGGCCTACGAATTCTCGAATCACGTGCCGCTGGCGGCCATGTGGCGCAAAGGCGTTACGGCGAGCGGGCGCACCGTGCACGACTACGTCAGCCTCGTGGATCTCGCGCCGACGATCGTGGAACTGGCAGCGTTGAAGTGGGAGGACACGGGGATGCATCCGGCGACAGGTCGCAGCGTGCTCGACATCCTGCGCTCGCCGGAATCGCGCGCGGCCTCCAATCGGGATCACGTCCTCATCGGTCAGGAACGGCACGACGTCGGCAGGCCGCACGATTGGGGGTATCCGATTCGCGGCATCGTCGAAGACGACACTCTCTACTTGCGGAACTACGAACCTGAACGCTGGCCCGCGGGCAATCCGGAAACCGGCTATCTGAACTGCGACGGCGGCCCGACCAAGACCGAAATCCTGCAGCGACGACGTGATGGAGGCGACCCGCGCGCATGGACGCTCGCGTTCGGCCGGAGACCCGGCGAGGAGTTGTACGACCTCAAACAGGATCCGTTCTGCCTCACCAATCTCGCTGACGATCGGCGGCACGGCGCGCGGCTCGAGCGCCTGCGCCGGCAGATGACGCACGAGCTGCGCGCGCAGAACGATCCGCGCATGTTCGGGCGCGGTTATCTGTTCGACCGCTACCTCTACGCGGACGAAAGCGTGCGCAATTTTTACGAGCGTTTCATGCGCGGCGAGAAGATCACGGCGGGCTGGGTCAACGCGTCGGACTTCGAGACGGGTGTCATCAAATGAAAACGCGGCTGACGTTTGTTCTCGTCCTGGCGATTGTCACGACGCTACCGGCGCATCCGGCTGCCGACATCGCCAGAAAACCAAACGTGCTGTTCATCGCCGTCGATGATCTGAACCACTGGGTCGCGCATCTCGGACGCAACAAACAGGTCATAACGCCCAACATCGATCGGTTGGCGAAGATGGGTGTGATATTCAGCAACGCCTACGCCGCTGCGCCGGTCTGTAACCCGTCACGCGCGGCGCTGATGTCCGGACTGCGGCCGTCGACGACGGGCGTCTATGACAACAACACCGACTGGCGGCCGGCGATCCCGCAGGACATCACGCTGGTCACGCAGTTTCGCCGCCACGGCTACCGCGCCTTCGGCGCGGGCAAGATCTATCACGAAGCTTTTGCCCGAAGGGAAGAGTGGGACGATTACTATCGCGAGCGCGCCGGACGATGCAATCTGCTGAACGAGACGGACGGCGTAGGAGGGATCAAATTCTCGCCCGTGGATTGCGGCGACGAGGGTATCCCGGATCACGGCATCGCGTCGTACGGCATCGAGCAGCTGCAGCGCAAGCATGACCGGCCGTTTTTCCTGAGCGTCGGTTTTCACAAACCGCACATGCCGTGGAATGTGCCCAGGAAATATTTCGAGATGTATCCGCTCGACACCATCGAGTTGCCGCCCTATCGCGACGATGACTTGAACGACATCCCACCCGCCGGCGTCACGATGGCGCGCGGGCCACGGTCGAATTCGCTCGACAAACCCTCAGATCACGAACTGCTGCTGGCATCGGGCCGCTGGAAGGAAGCCGTTCAGGCGTATCTTGCGGCGATTAGTTACGTCGATGGGCAGGTCGGGCGATTGCTCGACGCCTTGAACACAAGTGAATACCGTGACAACACGATCATCGTCTTCTTCGGCGATCACGGGTGGAGCCTCGGTGAAAAGCACCACTGGCGGAAATTCGCGTTATGGGAAGAGCCGACACGCGCGCCGCTCATCTGGGTCGCTCCAGGCATCACGAAGGCCGGAACGAAAACGGGAAGCATCGTGGATTTCATGAGCATCTATCCGACGCTGACCGATCTGTGCGGCTTGCCAACACCCACACACGTCGAAGGCGTCAGCATCAGGAAGTTGCTTGCCGATCCGAACGCAGCATGGACAGGCGTGGCGCAGACGACCCATGGATTCAGGAATCATGCGGTGCGTACGGCCGAGTGGCGCTATATCCGTTACGCGAACGGCGACGAGGAGCTCTACGACGAGACGATAGACCCGTACGAGTGGAACAATCTGGCGCGTGACGGCAATCACGCCGGCGTCAAGGCGCGGCTGGCGAAGCATTTTCCGAAGGTGGATGCCGAGGCCGGGCAACGACGCACCAGTGCCCGCGGGAATCGAAATCGCTGATTATTCGACAATGTGCGCAGAACGTCTGATTGCGCCGATCGATCGCCGAACATTTCTCAAGAGTGTTCCCGGAGTCGCGGCCGCCGGCAATCTCCGACGGCAGGGGCCGACAGTTGTCTCACCGTTTGGTCCCGACTATCCGCAGCTGGATTCGCTGACGACCGGGCCATGGTGGGAGAAGGCTCCGCAGATCGTCTCGCTGAACGTGCCGCGCGACCAGGTCGTGGCGTTCGCGCTCTACACGCACGACGCCGGCGTGCTCAAGCTGTCGGCGCAGCTCTATCCCCTGCTGTCGAACGAACCTCTCGAGGCGCGGCTCGAGGTCCAGCGGGACGGCGCGTGGACGGAAATCGCGAGAGCGGATATCGAATATCCGGGGTGGAGCGCGCATTTCCGGGTCGATCGCTGGGACGCCACGCGGTCCGCCCGGTACCGCGTCCGGCATGGCGACAAAGCGACCTTCGAAGGCACCATCCGCCGCGATCCACTGGAGAAGGACGAGATCGTCGTCGCCAGCCTCGGATGCAACTCGTCGCGAACAAAAGGTCCCCGTCCGGAGATCGTCGAACGGCTGCGACGCCAGGATCCGGATCTGCTCTTCTTCTCCGGCGACCAGACCTATCACCACACCGAACACACCGCCGGCTGGATCGAGTTCGGCCTGCAGTATCGCGATGTCATCAGGGATCGCCCGACGATCTGCATTCCGGACGACCACGATGTCGGGCACCCGAATCTCTGGGGTGAAGAAGGGGGCCACTCGACGCACAGCGGCGGCGCGGACGGCGGCTACTTCTTCCCGGCCGCCTACGTGAACATGGTGCAGCGGGCGCAGTGCTGGCACCTCCCCGATCCGGTCGATCCCGCGCCCGTCCGCCAGGGCATCACGGTGTATTTCACGCGGCTGCGCGTTGGCGGCGTCGACTTCGCGATTCTCGAGGATCGCAAGTTCAAGACCGGTCCGATGGGCACGATCCCGCAGATGGGACCGCGGCCCGATCACATCAACGACGAGCGCTACGACCCGAGGACGATCGATCGGCCCGGTCTGCAGCTGCTCGGCGAGCGCCAGCTGAGATTCCTGCGCGCGTGGACCGGGGATTGGACTGGCGCCGAGATGAAGTGCGTGCTGTCGCAGACGGCCTTCTGCGGCGCCGTCCACCTGCATGGCACTCCCGACAACCGGCTGCTCGCGGATCTCGATTGCAACGGCTGGCCGCAGAGCGGACGGAACGAGGCCCTGCGCGAAATCCGGCGCGCTCGCGCGGTTCACCTCTGCGGCGACCAGCATCTGGCAGTGACGGTGAAGCACGGCATCGACGAGCACCGCGATGGTCCGTACGGCTTCACGAGCCCGGCGCTGGTGAATACGGTCTACGCGCGGTGGTGGCACCCGAAAGAGGAGCGCCCGGGCGCGAATCCGATGCCGGGGATATCGCTACCCTGGACAGGTGATTACCAGGACGGCCTCGGGAACAAGATCTCGATGATGGCGTACGCCAACCCGGACGATCTCCGGGACGAGACAAAGCGCGCGGACGGATACGGATTGGTCCGCTTCAACAAGCGGACCGGTGGGGTGACGTTCGAGTGCTGGCCGCGCTTCTCGCAAGGGGAACAGTTTCCCGGGTGGCCCATTACCGTGTGGAATGACGATAACGACGGGCGGCGCCCCGTCGCGTGGCTTCCGGAGCTGGTGATCGAGGGCGCGGACCGCCCGGTGGTGCAGGTGATCGCCGAGGCCGACGGCGAGATCCTCTATTGCGTTCGCGTGCGTGGAAACCGCTTCCAGCCTCACGTGTACTCGCAGGGTTCGTTCACCATTAAGATCGGCCGCAATTCCCCCGACGGCGTCTCGGTCACTCGTGTAACCGCGTCCGGCAGCAGAGACACAGCCGGCACAAAAAGGATCACGTTGTAAGCCGGAACGAGATCATCATGACCAGGATGATGTGTTTCGTCCTGTCGGTCGTCGGTGTGGTGCTCACACCAGCCCGACGCGGCGGCGCCGGGCTCGGTCACGATCTTCGGTTCGGTCGCACGCCGTTGTCGCTGGAAAAGATGACCAGCGCGAACCCAGGACCCCGACGAGAGGGCCGCGAGACCGATCGCGATCGCGCTGAGGCCGAGTGTCTTCATTGTCGTGGCCGTTTCTCCGGCGCGTAGCCTGGGTTTCTCTCGACCGGTAGCGGGGCGTTGGTCGCCTTGAGCCACGCCAGCAGGTCATCGAGCAGTTCGTCGCGCTTGCTCCGCTCGACGCTGGCGAGATCGCGCCGCTCACCCATATCCGAGGTGATGTGATACAGCTCGACGGCATGGTTGGTCGCGATTCGGTCGCGGCCGCCATCGAGCTGCCACTCTTCGTGATAAAGGTGCAGCTTCCATTCGCCCTTCCGGATGACGCTCACCGGCCGCGTGCGGAAAACCGGGTCGCGGCCGCGGATGACCGGCGTGTCGAGATAGCCGGGAAAGTGCCAGAAGATCGCGTTCCGGCGAAGGGCGCCGTTCCCTTGCAGAAGCGGCAACAGGCTTTCGCCGTCGAGGCTGACGCCGGCCGGCGGCTTCGCGCCGGCCGCGGCAAGAAACGTCGGATAGAGATCGACGTTGTGCACCGGCACGTCCGAACGGGATCCGGCCCTTACAACGCCTGGCCAGCGCATGATGAGCGGCTCACGAATGCCGCCCTCGTAGTAGCCCCCCTTGCTTCCCCGCAGCGGCTCCTGCGAAGACTGCTGCGTGCCGCCGTTGTCGGACATGAACACGACGAGCGTGTTCTGCTCGAGACCGAGTTGTTTCAGTTTCGCGAGCAGCAGCCCGACCCCGTCGTCCAGGTCGTACAGACACGCGGCATACAGCGGCGCACTGTGTTGCCGGCCGGGCGGCTTCGCCTTGAACTTCGCCAGCGTTGAGGGCCGCGCTTCGAGCGCGGTGTGGATGGCATGATGGGACACGAAGGCGAAGAACGGGCGATGCTGGTTC
>JBKPAI010000090.1:0-34326 GCA_046726355.1 Acidobacteriota bacterium
ACGGTTCCTGGCGCGACGCTGAAGGGATCGGTTCGCGCGGTCAGCAGCGTGCCGTCGCGGCAGGGTCCGTTCGGCGACGCCATGAAACAGTACGACGTGGTGTTCGACGTTGCCGGGATCAACCCGCGCATCAGGCCCGGCGTAAGCGCCCAGATTGCGATCGCCGGCGCGATGCTGAACGACGCGTTGTATATCCCCCGCCAGGCGGTCTTCGAATCCGGCGGCCGGACATTTGTCTACGTGCGCCGCGGCGCCGGCTTCGACGTTCGCGACGTCAAGGTGACGACGAGGACTGACAGCGTTGCCGTGGTCGAGAACCTCGAACCCGGCGTCGAGATCGCGCTCGTGGATCCGCGGGCGCCGGCCGGTCCACGGCCGAAACCGGCGCCGCCACCCGCCGGCCAGCGCGCGGCGCGGTGAAGGGACTACCACGGAGGACGCGGAGGGGGACACACGCTATGTGGCGGCTGACCATGCACGGTTCGCTTGTCCCCTCGTTACGGCGGCTGGAACGACGTGATGATGAATGCTCCAGGGTTTTCCTCCGCGTCCTCCGCGTCCTCCGTGGTGAAAGGTCATGAAACGCAGGACCGCGTGGCTGCCTGACCTCGGCCGCAGCATCGACAATCTCCTGATGCACAAGCTGCGGTCGCTGCTGACCATGCTCGGCATGATCTTCGGCGTTGCGGCGGTGCTCTCGATGCTGTCGATCGGCGCCGGTGCGCAGCAGCAGGTGATGGCCTTCATCGAAGATCTCGGCGTTCACAACCTGATTGTCGAATCGAAGGAGACCATCGATCGGGCGGCCTGGGCGAGGATCCGCCAGCAGTCGGCCGGGCTCTCGTTCCGGGACGTCCGATCGATGCAGGCAACGGTCTCCGGCCTCGATTCGTTGACGCCGAGAAAGCGGTTCACGCCGGCGAAGCTGATTCCGAAGCCGCAAGGCGATGCGCCGGTCGTCTACGGCGTGAATTCGAGCTACCCGCATATCGGCGGGCTGCGGCTGACGAGCGGACGGTTTTTCACCGACGACGAAGCGGCTCAGGCCGATGCTGTCTGCGTGCTCGGCGATGCCGCCCGCACCAACCTGTTCGGTCTCGAGGATCCGGTCAACCGGTTCATCAAGGTCAACGAGCAGTGGTTCCGTGTCATCGGCACGGCTGGGCCGCAGGCGATCGTGCAGAGCGACGTCGCCGGGTTGCCGGCGCAGGATCGCAACAACCTGATTTACGTGCCGACGACTGCGGCGCTGTTCCGGCTCGAAGACAATTACAGCTCGATGCGCGACGAGATCGATGCGGTTTACCTGCGGCTGAAACCCGACGTCGACGTCACCCTCGCGGCGGCCACCGTACGCGGCATTCTCGCCGCCTCTCATCGCGGCGCCGACGACTACACGCTCGTCGTGCCCGCCGAGCTTCTCGCAGAGCAGCAGCGCACGAAGCGCATCTTCGACATCGTGATGGTGGCGCTGGCGTCGATTTCCCTGCTCGTCGGCGGCATCGGCATCATGAACATCATGCTGGCGAGCGTGCTGGAGCGCACCCCGGAAATCGGTCTACGGCGGGCGATCGGGGCGCGCAGGACCGACGTGATCCGTCAGTTCGTCATGGAAACGACGCTGATCGCGGTCGCCGGTGGGATGCTCGGCCTGGGACTCGGCGTCGCGATGTCGCGCCTGATCGCGAGCTTTGCGGGCTGGTCCACGATTGTCACCGGTGGCGCGTTGTTGCTCGCCTTCTCGGTCTCGGTGTTGATCGGCCTGGTGTTCGGCGTCTATCCAGCCATGAAGGCGGCAAGCCTCGATCCAGTTCAAGCCCTGCACTACGAGTAACGGACCGCCTCAGCGGTAATGCCGGACCCGTCCGAGTCGAGAATCGAATGCGCTCGCATTCCGGCATCGGAGGCCGCGAGGCGCGTGCAGCGCGCCTGCGAGGGACGGCCCGCCTTCGCGCCGGAGGCGCTACGGCGCGTCCGCACTAGCTCTTTAGTGGAGGCGGAAGCCGGGCAGAGGGGCCCCGCGAGCGACCCCGGGGCCCCACGGCGCGGACTGTGCGCCGTGGGGTGGTGTGAGCCGGGGGTGTGGGGCAGAGCCCCACGTGAGGACGTCGAGAGATCAGCCGGCGCTGCTCGGGGCACGCCGCCGAATCGCCGGACCAAAAAAAGGTAAACTAGCACGTTATTTTCTCAGGAGGAGTCCATGGTCCGCCGATTTACCGGCCGGCGTCCGTGGGTAGTGGCAGGCGTCGCGCTCTGTGCGCTGGCGATGGCGCTCCCCGCCGCGGCCCAGTCGACTGGAATGGTCAAGGGTGTCGTCAAGGACACGCAGGGCCAGCCAGTCGACGGCGCGAAGGTCGTTATCGAGATGTCAGAGGGCACGAGCCGCCGATTCGAGACGAAGTCGAATAAGAAGGGCGAGTTCATTCAGATTGGTCTGCCTTCCGGCGCGTACAAGGTGACCGCCGAGAAGGACAAGCTGACATCGAACACGGCGGAAGTGCGTGTGCGTGTCAGCTCGACGGCGGAAGCGAATCTGATCCTCGGCGCGCCGGGCGCCGGCGCCGCGTCGAAGGAGGCGATGGCGAAAAACGCCGAGCTCAAGTCCACGCTGGAAGCCGGAATCGCCGCGAGCAACGCCGGCAACGACGATGAGGCGATTGCGAAATTCACGCATGCGACGGAGCTGAAACCCGACTGCGCCGACTGCTTCTACAACATCGCGTTCCTGCATTCGAAGAAAAAGGAGTATGACAAGGCGGAAGCCGCCTACAAGAAGGCAATCGAGCTGAAGCCGGATTATTCCGACGCGTACAACGGGCTGGCGAACATCTACAATGCGCAGCGCAAGTTCGACGAGGCAGCCGCGGCGAGCACGAAAGCCGCGGAACTGGCCGGCAGCAAAGCCGGGGCGCTCGCCGGCGGCAACGCCGATGCGCTGTTCAATCAGGGCGTCATCCTGTGGAACGCCGGCAAGATCCCCGAAGCGAAGAAACAGTTCGAGGCCGTGGTGGCCGCGAACCCGAATCACGCCGAAGCACATTACCAGCTCGGGATGGCGCTCGTGAACGAAGGAAATCTCCCCGGCGCCGCCGCCGAGTTCGAGACCTACCTGAAGATCGCGCCGACCGGGCCGAATGCGGCACAGGCCAAGGCCCTCGTCGAGCAGCTGAAGAAATAGTGCTCGACATACCGGCGCTTCGCGCCCGACTGGCGGAGGTGCGCGCGCGTATGGCGCGCGCCGCCGACCGGGCCGGGCGCGATCCTTCCTCCATCCGCCTCGTCGCGGTCTCAAAAACATTCTCTGCAGATCATGTACGGGCCGCCGCTGAGGCAGGTCTGGTCGATTTCGGCGAGAACAAAGTGCAGGAGGCGCTCGGGAAAATGGATCAGACGCCGGATTTGAACCTGCGCTGGCACCTGGTCGGCCACCTGCAGTCGAACAAGGCGAAGAAGGCCGGCGCGCGATTCGACGTTGTCCATTCCGTCGACGATTCGGGGCTGGTTCCGACGCTGGACGGTGCGGCACTCGAGGCCGGGCGTGGGCTCGAGCTGCTGGTACAGGTGGATCTTGCCGGGGAGGCGACCAAGCACGGCGTGGGCGAAGACGGGCTGCTGCCGATTTTCGAAGCCGCTCGGTCCAGCCGTGCTGCCCGGATCAGCGGCCTGATGATTCTGCCGCCGGAAGTTGACGATCCGGAAGAAGCGAGGCCGTTCTTTCGTGCGCTTCGGGAGGTGCGCGAGCGGCTGCAGGATCGGGGCGTCGATGCCGGGCAGTTGAAGCAGCTGTCGATGGGGATGAGCCACGATTTCGAGGTGGCGATCGAAGAAGGCGCCACCCTGATCCGCATCGGGAGCGCAATTTTTGGTGCGCGCCCGGTGCGAAGATAGCGGAGGTCACTGAGCACACGGAGAACGGAGTCACGGAGAAAACGGTCTAACACGGAGAAACGGAGACGAACGGAGAATTCCTAGTAGTCGTGAGTTGTGAGTCTTGAGTGGTGGGCCCTGAGTCATGAGTTTCTGATCTATACACCTTCAACTCGTCATCAAAACTCAAAACTTCATTGACAAACCTTCATGAAATAGAAATCGCTCCGCTCGTCTCTGCTCCTCCGTTCCTCTGTGTAATACCGTTGCCTCCGTCCCCTCCGTTTCCTGCCGCCTCTCCACCCTCGGCGTCTGTCCCCGTCCCCGCTCCGTCCCTACCGCGTCCCCACTCCGTCGCCGTTCCGTCCCTCCTCCGTCCCACCTCTGTTGCCCGGCAGCTGATCAGCCGATAACCCCTGCTATGAACGTGAGTCCGCTCGACCTCAGACAGCAGAAGTTCACCACCACCCTTCGTGGCTTCGACAGAGTCGAAGTTACGGCATTTCTCGTCGCTGCAGCCGACGACTACGAGTCCGCCCTGCGCGAAACTGACCGCCTTCGCCGCGAGAACCAGCGGCTGGAGGAGCTCCTCAACGAGCACCGCGAACACGAGCGCTCGCTCAAAAGCACGCTCATCGCGGCGCAGCGCCTGGCCGACGACATCAAGGCCAGCGGGCAGGAAGAGGCGCAGCGCCTCATTCGCGACGCCGAAGCACGCTCGGCGCTGCTGCTCGAGAAAACCCAGGCGCGGCTCGAGGACATCCAGCGCGAAATCGACGGATTGAAGCTCAAACGGCGCGACGCGGAGACCTCGATCGAGGCGACCATCCAGACCCTGCGCAACACGCTCGAGTACGTCCGCGAGCAGGCCCGCGAGCGCGACGAGAAGACCGTGCTCCATCGTCCCCGGCACGTCGATCCCCTGGCCCTGGATGAAGAAGCACGGGAGGCCGAGGCGGAAGAGCTCCGCCAGCCCGTCTGAATCCACGCCAGACGATGATCCGTCCCACGGCCACTGGCGTCGAACTGGACGTCCGGGTTATTCCGCGCGCCCGCAGGACGGAAATCGCCGGTACCCGCGACAACGCGCTTCTCGTGCGAGTCGCGGCTCCGCCGGTTGAGGGCGCCGCCAACGACGCCGTGATCGATCTGCTCGCTGGCGCGTGCCATGTGCCGCGCCGGGTGGTACGACTCGTCAGCGGTGAATCCAGCCGGTACAAGCGCATCGCGATCGACGGAGTCACGCCGGATCAGATCCGCGCCGCGATCGTAAAATGAGCTGTTGCTCGCCGATTTTCTCATCCACAACGCCTGCGAGGTCCTGACCTGCGCCGGAGTCGCGCCTCGAGTGGGACGGGCCCAGGCTGACGCCGGATCGATCCCCGGCGGCGCCGTGGCCGCCCGCGACGGACGGATCGTCTTCGTCGGGCGGCAGGAGCTGCTCGCGCGCGAAGTGGAGCTGGCGCCTGACGCAACGATCGTCGACGCGCACGGCGGCGCGGTCGTGCCCGGTTTCGTCGATGCCCACACCCACGTTGTGTTTTCCGGCGATCGGCGCGACGAGCTGCGCCGTCGGCTGACCGGCGTTTCCTACGCACAGATCGCGGGAGAGGGCGGCGGCATTCTGAGCACCGTCAGCGCCACGCGCGCCGCGAGCGACGACGAGCTCGCGGCGGACACGCGCCGGCGTCTCGACGAGATGCTCCGCTGCGGCACCACGACGTGTGAAGCCAAGAGCGGATATGGCCTCACGATCGAATCGGAGCTCAAGCAGCTGCGGGTACTCGCCCGGCTCGCCCGCGAGCACGACATCGAAATCGCGCCGACCTTCATGGGCGCTCACGAGATCCCCCCTGAACACCGCCACGATCGGGCCGCCTACATCGACCTGCTGACGGGCGCGATGCTGCGCGCCGTCACGGGTGAGCGGCTCGCGGAGTGGTGCGATGTCTTCTGCGAGGACGGTGTGTTCACGCCGTCGGAATCGCGCCGGATCCTCGAAGCCGGGAAGAACGCCGGCCTGAAGCTGAGAATTCATGCCGACGAGCTCGGCGCGAGCGGAGGCTGGCGGGTGGCCGCCGAGCTTCGGGTGCGCTCGGCCGACCACCTGATGTTCATCGACCAGGGCGGCGCGGACGCCCTGGCAGAGGCAGGGGTCGTGGCCACGCTGCTGCCGATCGCGTCCTTCTATTTGAAGCTTGGACGCTTTGCGCCTGCGCGGCTCCTGATCGAACGGGGCGCTGCGGTTGCGCTCGCAACGGACGTCAATCCGGGCGGCGGATTCTCGCCCTCGATGCCGTTTGCGATGGCGCTTGCGTGTTTCGGCATGGGACTGACGTTCGAAGAGGCGCTGGTCGCCGCGACGATCAATGCGGCGTACGCGATCGACCGGCACGATCGCGTGGGTCGTCTCGAACCCGGCAGGCAGATGGACGCCGTGATCGTCAACGGTCCGGCGATCGATCTCGTCCGGATCGGCGCACAGGTCATCCAGGCGGTTATCAAGAAGGGCCAGGTCGTCGTGCCGGGCGCCCGGCCGCACTAGCAGGTAGGTGAAAAGGTGAGGCTTTGGGCTTTCGGCTTTGGGCTCTGGCGACCTCCGGCGCCGAGCTCAGGCCCTGAGCCGGGAGCCCAGAGCCTCTCAGAGAGACGTTAGGATCCGTCTCATGTCACTACTCGATCGTTCTGTCCGCGATCTCCTCGCCGCTTTCAGCTCGCCCGATCCGACGCCGGGCGGCGGATCGGCATCGGCCCTGGCGTCGGCCCTGGGGGCGTCTCTGCTGGCGATGGTGGCGGGACTGCCGCGGACGCGATCGGGATCCGATGCCGATCGCCATGCGCTCGCGGCCACGCAGGCATCGCTCCGCGACCTACGCGCACAACTCTCCGACGCGATCGACGCCGATGCGCGCGCGTACGATCAGGTCGTCTCGGCGTACAAACTGCCCAAGGGTACGGACGAAGAGAAATCACAGCGCACCGCGGCGATTCAGACAGCGATGCGCGGCGCGATTGACGTGCCGCTCGACGTGATGCGGCTGTCCGTTCTCGCGCTGGAATCGGCACAGGCCGTGGCGATGCACGGCCACCGCGGCGCCGCGAGCGACGTTGGCGTGGCGATCGCCCTGCTGAACTGCGGCGTGCGCGGCGCGCGGCTCAACGTGGACGTCAACCTCACCAGCATCAAGGACGAGACCTACGCGAGCAGCGCCGCCGGCGAGGTCGATCGCCTCGCCCATGCCGCCGCAACGCTCGCGGAGGCGGCAGAGACGACGATGGCGCATCGCTGATGCCAGTTGCGCCCTGCGCCGCGGTCGTCGCTTCACCCACCACAGCGGTTATCGCTTCGCTCACCACAATCTGCCCCGCAGGGGCGCCGGGATGCCGAATCTCGCGCGCGGGAGCGCCGCGGAATCAATTCCTCGCGGGCTCCACAACGAACGTATCGACATGAACCGTGAACGGCCACCGGTACGTGAATCCCGGGAACAGCTCGATCGGCCGCGTGTAGGCGCCATCGACGATGGTATGGAATTCCTGACGGGCGACGCTCAGGTTCTCGTCGGAGACGGGGATATCGTGGGCGGCCGCCAGCTCGAAGATACGGGCGCGCACCTGATCGTCGGATCTTCCGCCGCGGAACTGCGTCGTCTGCGTCACGGCGTCCGTGAACCGGTAATGCTTGGCGTAAGCCGTGCCGACGCGGAACGTCGCGTTGGCGAGAACGGCGACAATCGCCATCCGGATGACGAACTTAATCACGCTCAGTGGATCTGGTGCAGCATGCGATCCCAGCGTGTCCGCGTGAAAAAGTGCGCGAACACGGAAACGAGGCTCCTCAACGTGGCGCCCGCCCCTTCGCTCTGATAGTCCTCCCGCTCGGCTTCGTAAGACCAGTAGATGAGCAGCGCCCTGCCCTTGACGTTTTCCCGCGGCAGGAAACCCCAGTAGCGGCTGTCCTGCGAGTTGTCGCGGTTGTCGCCCATGACGAAGTACTGGTTCGGCGGCACCGTCACCGGGCCGTACCGCTCGCGCACGTCGAACGAGGTCACCTCGTGAAATTCTGATGATGAGGCAGGCGGCGCGAGAAAGTGCACATAGCCCTCGTCGAGCGGCTTGGCGTTGATGTACACCTTTTTCTCCTTCACCTCGACGACCTCGCCCGGCAGCCCGATGACCCGTTTGATGAAATCGCGGTCGGGCTCCACCGGGTATTTGAAGACCACGACGTCGCCACGCTTGATCGTGCCGACAGGCAGGAGGGCACGCTCGATCGGCGACGCCGTCGGGCCGAAGATGAATTTGTTCACCAGCAGATGGTCGCCGATCAGCAGGTTCTGCTCCATCGAGCCGGTCGGGATCTTGAAGGCCTGCACCACGAACGTCCGGATGAAGAGCGCGAGGATGACGGCGATGACGATCGATTCGACGTACTCGCGAACGATGGATTTCTTGAATGTTTCAGCCATTCGGTGTCAGTTTCAGCTCTCAGTTTCCGTCCCCATCTTCAAGACCGCGAGGAAGGCTTCCTGCGGAATCTCCACCTTGCCGACGCGTTTCATGCGCTTCTTGCCCGCCTTCTGCTTTTCGAGCAGCTTGCGCTTGCGGGTGATGTCGCCGCCGTAGCATTTCGCGAGCACATTCTTCCGCAGCGCCTTGACCGATTCGCGGGCGATGATGCGGCCGCCGATGGCCGCCTGAATCGCCACCTCGAACATCTGTCGCGGAATCAGCTCGCGCATCTTCGACGCCAGCGCGCGGCCCCGGTCGTACGCCATGTCGCGGTGCACGATCACCGACAGCGCATCAACCGGATCGCCGTTGACGAGAATGTCGAGCTTCACCAGCGGCGACGGCCAGTACCCGGTGACATGGTAATCGAGTGATGCGTAGCCCCGGGAAATGGTCTTGAGCTTGTCGTAGAAATCGAGCACGACTTCGTTGAACGGCAGCTCGTAGGTAATCAATACCCGATCCGACGACAGATACTCGAGCTTCTTCTGCGCGCCGCGCTTGTCCTGACACAATTGCAGGATGCCGCCGACGTGCTCGGCGGGCGTCATGATCATCGCGGTAATGATCGGCTCCTCGATCTGTTCGATGCGTCCCGGATCGGGCAGCTTCGCCGGGCTGTCGATCTCTTCCACCGTGCCGTCGGTCGTGGTGACGCGGTACAGCACGCCCGGCGCGGTCGTGACGAGATCCATGTTGAACTCGCGCTCGAGCCGCTCCTGGACGATCTCCATGTGCAGCAGGCCGAGAAAGCCGCACCGGAACCCGAAGCCGAGCGCCACCGAGGTTTCCGGCTCGTAGAAGAACGACGCGTCGTTGAGCCGCAGCTTCTCCAGCGCGTCGCGCAGCTCGGGGTACTGATGCCCTTCGACCGGATACAGCCCGGCGAAGACCATCGGCTTGAGCTCCTTGAACCCGGGGAACGGCGCCGTCGTCGGGCGCCCGCTTTCAGTGATCGTGTCGCCGATCTTGGCATCGCCGACGTTCTTGATATTCGCCACCAGGAACCCGACCTCGCCCACGCCGAGCTCGTCAACCTCCACGGCCTTCGGGGTGAAGATCCCGATCTGCAGCGACTCGTAATCCTGTCCCTGCGCCATCAGCTGGATCTTCATTCCGGGACGGACCGCGCCGTCGATGACCCGGATCACGATCACCACGCCGCGATACGAGTCGTACCACGAGTCGAAGATCAGCGCCTTGAGCGGCGCGGACGGATCGCCGGCGGGCGGCGGCAGCCGTGCGACGATGGCCTCGAGGATGTCGTGGACGCCGGTGCCGACTTTCGCACTGGCAAGAATCGCCTGGTCCCCTTCGAGCCCGATGATGTCGGAAATCTGCCGGCGCGCCTCGTCCGGCTGCGCCCCCGGCAAGTCGATCTTGTTGATCACCGGAATGATCTCGAGGTTGTTGTCGACGGCAAGATAGGCGTTCGCCAGCGTCTGCGCTTCGACGCCCTGCGACGCGTCGACCAGCAGGAGCGCGCCCTCGCAGGCTGCGAGCGACCGCGTCACCTCGTACGAAAAGTCGACATGGCCGGGCGTGTCGATCAGGTTGAGCACGTACGGCACCCCATCGTCGGCGGTGTAATGCAGACGGACCGGATGCGCCTTGATGGTGATGCCGCGCTCCCGCTCGAGGTCCATCGCGTCGAGGACCTGCGCCTCCATCTCGCGAGCCTGCAGAGCGCCGGTCATCTCGAGAAAGCGGTCGGCAAGCGTCGACTTGCCGTGGTCGATGTGCGCGATTACAGAGAAGTTTCTGATGCGGCTCGGTTCCATGCGGTCGAGGCACTCGAACCTCTCATTATACGGTTCAATTACCGCGGCCGGATTCGGGTCGCGACAGGCGGGACGTTCTGATCCGCGAGCGCCTTGTTGAATGCGGCGAGCTCGCGCGCCGCGATCCCGGCAAGCCGGACGAGCTGTCGATCGAGACGAGCCGAAAGATCATTGAATACTTCGTAGGACTGCGCGGTGGGCGCGGTGTCGGTCGCCGCCACGACCGGCGCGAGCGCAGCGATGAGATTGTTCAATTTCACCGGGTAGGTGAGGACGTCGTTGCCCTCGCGGACATTCATCTGCACGAGCTCGTCCTGGATGGCGCCAAGGCTCGCATCGAGCGCGGTTCCCTGCGCCGCGATCGGCGATGCGGCGGGCCTCGACGCCGCCCGGCCAACAGCCGCCCGCACCTCCGTCCTCGTCGCGATGATGTCGGCAATCGCATCGTGCACCGTTGTGAGCCGCTCGTGGATCTGCATCAGCAGCGCAAACTGCCGGTCGAATTCCTCGGGCGTTGTCGACGTACGCGGATCCTTCCGCCGTCGGTCGACTTGTTGATCTCGAGCGTCAGCACGTACACGGTATCCGGGTCCCGCGGGTCGGCGATGATGTGGCTGTAGTACCACGCGCGCTCCCGCACGCTCGAGTCGCCGTTCATGCGCTGCCATGTTGCACCCGCATCGTCGGACCGGAACCCCCGCCATCTTTGGCTTCAACGATCGCCCAGAGCCGGTCGTGCCGCGTTGGTGAGACGGCACGGCCGATGCGACCCTTCATGCCCACCGGCAGTCCGCCGGACAACTCGCTCCACGTGCTGCCGCCGTCAATCGATTTATAGGGACCGCTGCCGTTGCCGCCGCTGTAAATCTCCCACGGCCGGCGGTACACCGGCCAGAACGACGCATACACGATGCGTGGATTCACCGGGTCGATGATCACGTCGATGGCGCCGGTCTTGTCGTCGACGAACAGCACCTTTTCCCAGGTAGCCCCGCCGTCGCGCGTGCGGAAGAGACCGCGCTCCTGATTGGGGCCGAAGGGATGGCCGAGAGCGGCGACAAAGGCGACGGCCGGATTCTCAGGATGGACCGCAATCCGTCCGATTTGTCGAGAATCCGACAGCCCGACGTGCTTCCACGTCCGGCCAGCGTCGACCGATTTGTACACGCCATCGCCGTGCGAGAAATTGCTGCGGATGTCGGCCTCGCCCATGCCAACGTAGACGACGTTCGGATCGGACGGGGCGACGGCGAGTGCGCCGACCGATCCCGTTTTCACGTACCGGTCTGTAATCGGATTCCATGGGATGCCGCCGTCATCGGTCTTCCACACACCGCCGCCCGTGGCGCCCATGTAGTACACGTTCGGCTGCCCGGGCACGCCCGACACCGCCGTCACGCGGCCGCCGCGATACGGTCCGATGGAGCGCCAGCGGAGCGCTTTCAAGAGCGCCGGGGCATATGTGTCCGGCTCGGGTGCAGGCTGCGCGTGGACGACGGTCAGCGCGAACAGCAGGACGACGAGACAGCGGTCACGAGCCGGCATAGGGGCCCAGCTTCAATTGAAGATTCAATTGCAGACGCCTGCCGTCGCGCCACACGATCAGGACGTAGGGCGCGGACTCGGCGCGCAGCTCCCGGATCAACCACTGGTGCAGGCCGGCCACCGCGCCCCGGCCGCGGAAGAATGGTTCGCCGCTAAACTCGACGAGGAGATCTCCAGGTTTCAGTCCGGCCGCCGAAAGCGGACCGGCCGCCGCAACGGCGCGCACCGCAACCTGTTCGGGCGCGGCTTCGACGCCCGCCGGCAACGTCTCTTCCGTTCCTTCGAGACCGAGCGTAGGCACGCGCTCTTCAAGGGCTCTGGTGGCGAACATTTCCCAGAACGACAGCGTGCCTTCCACCTGTTTCGGCGCCAGCGCGTTGAACGCCCGCTCGCCGGTTGCCATGGCCTCTGTCGACGAGGGCACGGTCACGGTGATTTCCGCGGCATCGATCAACCGTTCGTCTCCGCGCGCACGCGCGCCGCTGAGAGCGGTCAACGCGGAACGGCTCACCCGGCCGGAAAAGCCTTTTGTGCCATTGACCCAGACCTCGATCGGCCCATCGAGATTCACCAGTCGATCGTGCAGGTAGACGCGCAGGGTGCGGGCCCAGCGTGCGGCGATGTCGATCCGCGATGGGCTGGACACAACCGCACGAACGAACGCCTGCCGTGTATCCGCTTCAACCCACGTCCAGCGGTTTTCGACGCATCGCCCCACTCGATCACCTTGTTCGACACGCCGTCGACCACGTAATCAATGTTGCGGCCAAGCTGGCCGTTCACCGAAATGTCACCCCGAGCCGCGGCACCATGCACGCCGTTGGCGAAATTCGCGAGATCGAGATAGTTCCGGCCGTTCAGCGGCATTGTTTCGATCTTCTGCTGGTCGACCGTGAGACTCAGTTCGGCCTTGCGGGTCTCGAGAATCGGCGCGACGCCGTGAACCGTGGTCGCCTCGGCAACGGACCCGAGCTTCAGCGTGAAGTCGATCACCGGCTTCGAGTTGGCCTGGAAGATCAGGCCGGCGCGTTCCTGGGCGGCAAACACCCGGCAAGCTCGACCCCGATGGTGTACTCCCCGACGACCGGAAGCGCGATGAAGTGGTAACGCCCGCCCTGGTCGGTCACCTCGGTCCGGACCAGGCCGGTCTTGGTGTTCTTCAACGACACGGTCACGCCGGGCACCACGGCGCTGGATTGATCGAGCACCGTGCCGGACAGATCGAACGTGCTGACCTGCGCACGTGCCGGGACGGCCAGCGCCGCCGCCGCAACTGCCGCGGCGATTATACGGGCGACCGGCAAGGACGACATCATCACGCACCTCCGCGGAACGCGGTTCATCGGTACTGCAATAGGAATCGCCAATCCTCTTGTGGCGCGATTGGCGTGTCAAGTGCGATCGAAACCGGTCGCGTTCCCGCCGATCAGGTCGTTCGCACGGGAGCTCGTTCGAGCAACCCGGCTTCCGCTTCCAGTGCGGCGACGACGGCGTCCACATCCTGCTCGGTGTTGTAGGCATGGAACGACACGCGCAGCCCGTTGCCCCGGCACGAGGCAATGATGCCGCGCGCAGCCAGGCGCGTCACCAGGGCCGGCGCATCGACGCTCTGCACCACGACGAGCGGGCCGCGGCGCTCCGGTTCGCGCGGCGTGCGGACGATGAACCCGGCGGCCTCGGCTGCCGATCGATAGCGTTCGACCAGGCGCGCAACCTGATCGCCGATGGTGTCGTAGCCGATTCGGTCCAGGAGATCGAGCGCCGCAATCGCGAGGTATGCGTTGGGCACCGGCGGGGTTCCGCTCTCGAACCGCGTCGCCGCCTGCGGCCAGTCAAGCGCGTCGATCCGGAACGCAAACGGGTTGACCCGGCCGAACCAGCCGGTCACGGTCGGCTCCAGCCGATCGACCAGGTCACGGCGCACGTAGAGGAACGCGATACCGGCCGCGGCGAGCAGATATTTGAGGCAGCCGGTGATCATGAAGTCGACGTCGAGCGCGTGCACGTCAATCGCACCCGAGCCGGTCCGCTGGTAGTCGTCCACGAACACGAGCGCACCGCGCTCGTGGGCCAGCCTTGTCAGCGCGGGGATGTCGGTCTTGTGGCCGTTCCGGAAACAGACGTGCGTCGCGGGGACGATCAGCGTGCGCTCGTCGATGACGCGATCGTAGGCAGCGACGTCCAGCCGATCGCCCGCCGCGCGCGCCCATCGGATGGTTGCGCCGCGGCGCCGGTGCGCGAGCCACACCTGGGCCATGGTCGGGAACTCGAAGTCACCGAGCACGACGTGGGACCGCGCCGCAGTTCTGATCCCGTCGCCGAACGTCAGAGCGCTGGCAATCGCGTTGATGCCGGCCGACGCGCTCGGCACGATCGCGATCTCGTCGCGATCGGCCCTAATCGACGCGGCCAACCGGGTGCGCAGGTGCTCGACCTTCTCCACCCACAGCTCCCACGGCGAGCCGCCGGCGTGCCAGCTTTCTGTGTATTCGTGCAGCGCGGCCTCGACATCCGTCGACAGCGCCCCCTGCGAGCAGCTGTTCACGTAGACGCGATGCTTGAAGATCGGAAAGCGGGCGCGAAACTGCGCAGGAGAGAGAGTGGGCATCGTGCATTCTGCCTTGACCGGAGGCCAACCTGAAATGGCCCGCAGTGTCTATCATATGCGGCCATGAAGGTTGAACGCCTGGTCGTCCTTGTCATAGCCGTTACCGCTCTCCTTCAGCCGATTCACAGTCAGCAACCGGCCGGCCTCGATGGCGCGCTCCGCTGGCGCAGCATCGGTCCCTACCGCGGCGGACGCGTGACCGCGGTCGCCGGAGTCGCGTCGCAACCGCTCGTCTACTACATGGGGGCGGCCGGCGGCGGCGTCTGGAAGACGGAGGACGCCGGCATGACCTGGAACAACATCTCGGACGGCTTCTTCCGCACCGGCTCGGTGGGTGCCATTGCGGTCGCACCGTCGAACCCCGATGTCGTCTACGTCGGCATGGGCGAAGCGTGTCTGCGCGGGAATCTGTCGTCGGGCGATGGCGTCTACAAATCGACCAATGCGGGGCGGACCTGGACGCACCTCGGGCTGGCTGACAGCAGCCAGATCGGACGGATTCGGATCCACCCGACAAATCCCGATGTCGTCTACGTCGCGGCGATCGGACATCCGTACGGACCGAATCGCGAACGCGGTGTGTTCCGGACGAAGGACGGCGGCAGGAACTGGGAGAGTGTCCTGTTCGTCGACGACAGGACCGGCGCCGCAGACATTGCCATGGACTGGTCGAACGCACAGGTCTTGTACGCGACGACGTGGCAGGTGCTGCGCACGCCGTGGAACATTACCAGCACCGGTCCGGGCGGCGGCATGTACAAATCCACAGACGGCGGCGACAGCTGGACCAGGCTGACTGCGGGGCTGCCGACGGCGAACCTGGGAAAGATCGGCGTCGCCGTCTCACCGGCGCAGCGCGAGCGCGTGTGGGCGACGGTGGAAGCCGACGACAAGGGCGGCGTCTACCGATCCGACGACGGCGGGAAGACGTGGCAGCTGCTGAACGACGGGTTCAACATGACGGCGCGGCAGTACTACTACGGCCATATCTACGCCGATCCGCTCGACCCGAACTCCGTGTACACCTTCTGCGCCAAGTACTTCTATAAATCCGTAGACGGCGGGAAGACCTACACGGAAGTCCAGACACCGCATGCCGACTACCACGATTTGTGGATCGACCCGAAGGATCCGCTTCGGATGGTCAACGGCAGCGACGGCGGAGCCGCCGTGACCGTCAACGGCGGCCGGACCTGGAGCTCCCTCGACAATCAGCCGACGGCGCAGTTCTACGCGGTGAGTACAGATAACAGCGTGCCCTACCGGATCTACGGATCACAGCAGGACAACACGACGGTCTCAATCGCCAGCCGCACCGCCGGGGCGGGCATCACTGAAAGCGACTGGCACCCCGTCGGCGGCGGCGAAAGCGGATATCTCGCGCCGACGCGGTCGAACCCGCCGGTCGTGTACGGCGGCAGCTACTGGGGCCACCTGACGCGCTACGACGAACGCACCGGCGAGATCCGCAATATCACCGTCTGGCCCGACTACAACGGCGGCCGCGTCGCCGCAGACGTCAAATACCGCTTCCAATGGACCTTCCCCCTCATCGTCTCGCCGCATGACGGCAACACGGTGTATGCCGGCGCTCAGGTCGTGTTTCGCAGCAGCAACGGCGGACAGAGCTGGGACGCGATCAGCCCCGACCTCACGCGCAACGACAAGGAGAAACAACGCGGGGGACGGCTCGAGGAATACTACTCGACGATTTTCACGATTGCGGAATCACCGGTGACCAGAGGCGTGATCTGGACGGGATCGGACGACGGCCTCGTCTACGTGACGCGCGACGGTGGCCGCGAGTGGCAGAACGTCACGCCGGCCGCCTTGCAGCCGTTCACGCGGGTGAACATCATCGAAGCATCACCGCACGACGCCGGCACCGCGTACCTCGCCGTCAACCGTTATCAGCTCGACGACTTCCGCCCCTACATCTTCAAGACGGCCGACTACGGGCGCTCGTGGCAGGCGATTGCCTCCGGCATGCCGGAGCGGAGCTTCGTCCGGACGGTTCGCGAGGACCCGGAACGAAAGGGCCTGCTCTTTGCCGGCACGGAGACCGGCGTCTATTTCTCGATCAACGACGGCGCGGCCTGGCACTCGCTGCAACTCAATCTCCCGGTCGTTCCGATTACCGATCTGACGATCAAGAACGACGACCTCGTCGCCGCCACCCAGGGACGGGCGTTCTGGGTGCTCGACGACATCACACCGCTCCACAGCCTGAACGGCGCGGTCACGACATCCGGGTCGCGGCTGTTTCCGCCGCACGACGCCGTCCGAACCAGGCGCGCGGGGTTCGGCCGCGGCGGCGGCGCCCTGGGTCAGAATCCGCCGGCTGGCGCCGTGATTACCTACTCGCTCGGCACGGCACAGGAGGTGATCCTCGAATTCCTTGACGGCAACGGCGGAGTCATCAGGAGCGTGTCGAGCAGGGATCGGAACGGTCCTCCCGCCGGCGCCGGGCTGCACCGGTACGTGTGGGACATGCGGTACACCGATGCGCACGGCATCGAGGGCGGGACATTCCTCGCCGGCGGTAATCTGCGCGGTCCGGTTGCGGTGCCTGGCAGGTACCAGGTGCGCATGAAGACCGGCGCTGAGACGTTCACGCAGCCGCTCCGCATCGTTGCCGACCCGAAGAGCGAAACGACAGCCGCCGATCTCCAGGAGCAATTCGATCTGCTGATCGCGATCCGGGACAAGGTATCGGCGATTCACGATGCGGTAAACGAGATCAGACGGATGCGCGCCGGACTGGCCCAGCGGTCCGATCGCGCCGCTGCCGCGAAGCTGGACGCGGCGCTCGAAAGCGTCTTGAACGATCTCGTCGAGTTGCGGTTCACCGGCTTCGACGATCAGATGCTCGTGTTCGATCTGAAATTGAACAACCGCATGGCCGCGCTGCAGGGATATGTCAGTCAAGGCGACTACGCGCCGACCGAGCAGCAGTATTCGGTGTTCAGGGAGCTCTCTGCGGCCGTGGACAGCGCACTCGCTCGATATGCGGCGCTCAAATCGCAGCCGTCACGGTAGGACGAGGTCTGGGCTCTGGCTGTGGGCTTTGGGCACAGGGATCTTGGCGTTTGGCACGCACATAAATCCTCACAACGGAGGCCACGGAGGCAACGGTAAAACACAGAGGAGCAGAGGAACAGAGACGAAACGGAGAAGGACGAGCACCCTGTCAGTCGTGGCTGTGAGTCTTGTCGTAAGCCTCGGGCCCGGCGGCGCGTCTTCTTTGTACTGCCTTGGTGCGGCGTACGCGATGTGATTCACAACTCAAGACTCAAGACTTCGCTGAACACCAACCGCTCCGCTCGTCTCCGTTGCTCCGTGTTATACCGTTCCCTCCGTCGTCTCCGTTCTCTCGGTGGCGCCCAGATTGAATCGCAGGAACGCCAGGATCTGTCTGACGATCTCACGCGACGTCTCGCTGTCGTCGAACAGATCGAACGCATGCGGCCCGGTCGAATGATTCACGACCGTGATCGGCAGGTTACGGGCCAACGCGTTTCCGACAAACCAATCGAGCCTGTCGTTCAGGTGGGCAAACTGATCGCGCCCTGCCCTGGCGATGAACAACGGGACGGCGCTCGGGAGATCGTCCACTGACTTCCCCGCGGCTGGATTGACGAACCCCCAGGTTCTCGCTGCGTCAGCGACTGTGGTGGATCCTTCGTCGTCCAGTGAGTATCCGTAGCACAACACAGCGCACTTCAGGAACTCGTTCGCTTCCTGCATCAGCGCCCACAATGCCAGGGGCACATGGCCGGAACTGGCCCACAGGCCGATCCTGTTTCCGTCGATCCCGAGCGCGGCGGCATTGTGACGCACGTATTGAAGCAGGGCCTGCAGATCTGCTGCCGGCTCCCGATTCGTATAGGTCATCGCCACGATACCGGAAACCGCAATGAGACGGGCCCATGAAGTGGACGACCCCATCTCCTTGAACTTGCAGCCGAGGATCTTCTGGGTACCGAGGTCAGGAAATCCCGCCACGATGACGACAGCTGGCAACCGCGTTGCGCTCGCGGCGTGAGGCGGGTAATACAGATCCATCGCGAGAGGTCCGGATGGAGTCGCGTACGACTCATCGCGCCGGATGTTGACCGAATCGACGCCGGGTAGCCGATAGACGACGACTTTTTCCGACACGTGATCCTGCGCGGTCTCCTGAGTCATTTGTCTTCTCCCTGAAAACACAAAAGCCGTCGGGCATGTTTGCCACGACGGCTTTCAATGGCGTGTAAAAAGATGGTGCAAAAAAACGCTGAGGCCTTCCGCCTTCGCTACAGCGATGGCGGACCACCGTACCCTTGGCGGAGGTGGTCAGGCCTGCCGTGTCGGGGAGACCTGCCGCCTTTGCGCCTCCGGCGCTTCGGCACGCCTCACCGAAGCTCGCTCGAACTGCGAGCGAGCGGAGGCGGGAAGGTCCGCACGACAGAACTCTTTTTCGACCATATCAGTTCGATCGACCCGGCTGCAACCGAAAACGCGAGCGTTCAATTGCAGACGGACCGAACGGTCGCGAGCCGTGAGGTAGCGGCCGCCAGGCGCGTCTCGATGAGCGCTCTCTCGGCGGGCAGGGCATCCGTCAGAATCCGCTCTCCGATAGGCTGCAGAAAGCGTCCATATTGTTTGAGCGTCGGCCAGTCGCCAGTCGCCAATGCCTCACGGACCGCTGCTTGCGTGCCGGCTGTGACCAGTTCCAGCCGACCGACGAACACGCGCGTGATACCAGCCGGCACCGGATCGATCCGCAGCGGAAGGATGGCATCGACGGCTGGCGCAGGCACGATGTAGAAGAGTCTTGTTCCCTCCTCGAACCACGACTCGCTCCAGGTGTCGACCATGGCCTCGGCTTCCCTTGAATACAAGCCGTTCCCGGTGAGTATTCTCACCAGGTCACGCTTCAGATCAGGGGATTCAGGATCGAGTGCCGTGAGGTCGAGCGTGAGTGTCGAGCGGTTCGCATGTCGAACCTGACTGGCGATTGCTCCGCCTCGATTCTCGAACAGGATGACGTCCCCGAGGACCTGATCCTGCGGGCTCCAGACAGTGACGGTCCCATCCCCGGCGACGGTCGCAGATATTGGCGGCGCAAAATCACCCACACCCCGATAAAAGAGGAATCGTTCAGTGTTCGAGCCCGACTGGAGCGGTGACGCGTCGGTTTGCCTCGCCGTGTAGTAATGGCTGGTGCCGCGTTCGACCGGAAACTCAACGCCAAGACCCGGCCGCACGTTCACGTCCTTCCAGGCGATCGTGCCCTCGAAGCCGCGCGCGCCCGGATTGCTGACGGCGACGGTCGCCGGCGGGAACCACTCCGTGATGAACCCTTGTCTGAAACGGACCTTGACCTGGACGGTGATGTTATCTTGTGCGTAGAAGTACAGCACCGGCGTTTCCATCCGCACTGTACCTGCGCTTCTCTTGGTGTTGAACCGGTCTCTGGCGACAAAACACGGGAGATCCGATGAACCGTCCTGCGGCCACCATCTGACTGCCGACCCATCGGCGCCGGCGATTGACGTGAACGTCCCCCATTCGTGCACCGTCAGTGCGGCGTCGACTGGCCTTCCGGTACTGCGCGTTGACACAACGGCCGTGGTTGTGCCGATGAGGATCGCGACGATTGTGGTGGCACGGCGTGTCCGGGTGCTCATACTCGTCTTGACGTCCGACTGACGTCGAACGTTAACAGGCGTCACTGCGGCCGTATCTTGAAACTCAGAAACGTCTCCTGCTGCAGCGCAAACCCGAACCGCAGCCGCCGGATCGCGTCCGTGAACCCGAGGTTGTCGCAGAGCGACCCCTCGCGTCCTGCCTGGGCAGCCGCAGCGTAGGACATCGCCTGCTCAAATCGTCGCGGGAGCATCACTGAGGATCAGAACCGATACCGCACCGCGACCTGCGCCTGCCGCTGGTCGCGAACGCCCGTCACGGCCGCGAAGGTCGCCGGCGGCTTCGAGGGATCCAGGCCGATGATGGTGTTCACGGTCGAAACGTTGGGGCGGTTGGCCAGGTTGAACGCGTCGAGCCGCACTTCGAGGCGCTGGACGCCGGCGAGCTTCACGTCGTAGGCGACGCTCGCGTCGAGGGTCACCGTCGCCGGATAGCGGAACGAATTGCGGGGCAGGCTTGCCGGGCGATCGCCGTAGGAGAAGTTCGAGGAAAACCCGTCGCCGTCGGCGTCCAGACCCACCACGCCGGTATAGGGAAATCCGCTTCTGACGAAGAGGACGCCGCCGGCGCGGATGCCGAGCGGCGCGTCGTACAAGCCGCTGAGCACGAAGACGTGCCGGGCATCGGTATCGCTCGGTCCCCATTGATACGTGCGATCCCCGTCAACCGAGGTCAGTCCCGGCACGAAGGAAGAGTCGAGACGGAAGTTGTCGACGTCGCCTCGCGCTCGGCCGAGCGTGTAGTTCGCCTGCAGCGCGTACCGCCCCGCCATACGCCGCTGGAGCGCCACTTTCATCGCGTTGTACTCGGTATGCCCGCCGTTGAATTGGAGATAGAGACTGCGAAATCCGGTGAACGGGATGCCGAACGGGCCTCCGGTGCGATTCGGCACACCGAGCGGACGGAGCAGGTTGGCCTGGGCAAGCGTCCGCGTCCGCTCGGGACCGAGCGCGAAGAGCGGCGGCGCGTTGATGTCGGACGTGACCAGCAGGTCGTAGCCGTATACCTGCGTATAGTCGACCGACGCCGCCCAGTCACGCCCGAGCTCGCGCTGGACGCCGATATTGGTATTGAAGAAATAGGGAGCCTGCCGCCGCAGATGGTTGCCGATGCTGCCGGGAAACGCGTCGCCTTCAAAAATCGGGACGTACACCGTCGCCCGGGCCACGGTCGCCGTGCCCGACGGGAACGTGCTGAAGCGATTCGGAAACGCGGGAAACAACGCATCGCCCTGCCTCAGGTCGATCGTGATCTGCCCCTCCGGACCGGTGTTCGACTCGCGGTTGATCGCCGACGATTCGAGCGTGTCGTAGAACAGCCCGGTGTTGCCGCGCACCACCGTGCGCGCCCTGCTGCCGCCGGCATTCCACGCGAACCCGGCGCGGGGCGCGAAGTTGTCGTTGTCGCCCTGAAACAGAGAGTCGCGATCCCACCGCACGCCGAGGTTCAGCGTCAGACCGCGGCGCACTTCCCAGTCGTCCTGCGCGAACACGCCGGCCATCGCGTCCTGGAAATTCAGGCCCGACGTCCCGAACGTCTGCGTGTACTGAAAGGGAAACGTCGCCGGATCGTTCGGGTTGAAGGGAAACTTCGCGGTCTGCGCAAACGTATACGTGCCGGCAAAGTTGTTGAAGAAGGTGACGAACCGCCACGATCCGATCACGTCGGCACCAGCTTTCAGCTGATGCGATCCTCGAACAATCGAGAAGTGATCGACCCACTGCGCGCGTTTCTCGACGAGGTTCTGTGGAAAGTTCGGGTTCGTTCCCAGGTTGCCGACGCCCGTGTAAGTGACCGTCACCGGGGCGCTCGTGAAGTCCGGCGTGCGTGATGCCGCGCCGTTCGACGCCGTCAACGGCGAATAGAAATCGACGACGTCGTAGGTGTAGCGGAATCGGGCTTCGTTGACCTTGTTCGCGCCGACGTTGCTCACCAGCGAAGCGACCAACGCGTCGGTACGGCCTTCGGTATTGCTGCGGCGGTCGAAGGTGAACAGGGCGCCGACACCCTGGGCTTCCTGTTTGTTCCGGTTCACGCTGTAACGTGCGTCGAAGGCGTGGCGTTCACTCAGGCGATGATCGATCTTGAAGAAGCCCTGACGCTGGCGCTGCGGCGCGGGGAATGTTCCCGGCGCCAGCACCGAGGTCACCACCACCACATCGTCGATGTCCGTGTCCTCGTAGTTGGCGAAGTAATGCGTGACGTCCCGCTTCAACGGGCCGCCAATCGTCCCGCCGAACTGCCGCCGCTTCTGCGTCGTCTTCACGTGGGTGAGCAGGTTCGCCGCCACCAGATCGCTCGGCCGCCAGAATCCGTAGGCGCTCCCGGACAGCGTGTTCGTGCCGCTCTTCGTCACGATGCTGATCGTGCCGGCGCCGGTCTGACCGGTCTCCGCCTTGAATCCGTTTGTGATGACCTGCAGCTCCTTCACCACGTCGAGCGACAGGCCGTTGCCGCCGCCGAACTCGCCGTTCACCGTCCGGATTTCGCGGCCCGTCATGGAAACCCCGTCCGCGACGAAATTTGCCATCCGGATGCCCTGCCCGTTCACCGACAACGCGCTGCTGCCGGTCCCGGTCGCCACAACGCTGCCGGAGGTCTGCAGAAGCGACAGGAAGTTCCGGCCGTTGGTCGGAAGGGCATCGACCTCCGTCGCGTCCAGAATCGATGAGAGCTCGCTCTCGCGCATCCGGACGAGCGGGGATTCCGCCTGCACGGTCACCGCTTCCTGCACGCTGCCGACGTTGAGCTCGAGATTGATGACCGGCTTCGTGTTGGCGCGAAATTCGAGGCCTTCGCGGTGCTGCGGCGCGAATCCCTGCAGCTCCGCGGAGAGCGTCCACCTGCCGGTCGGCGGAACCGCGTTGAACGAGTAGCGGCCCTCCGCGTCCGTGACCGTCGACCGATTGAAACCCGTCTCGACGTTGTTGAGGGTGACCGTGACGCCGGGCAGCACGGCTCCGGTGCCGTCAGTCACCGTTCCCGAGAGATCGAATCGGGTGATGTCGGCGCGGACGGGAACGGCGAGCAGCGACGCGAAGAGACTGAGAGCGGTGAAGCGAGAGATTGCCCGCGGCATGGGGAGGGTTTATACCACGGAGGACGCTGAGAATTTGAAATTTGGAATTAGGAATTTGGAATGATTCGGAATCAGGAATCCATTCCACATTCCTAATTCGGATCAGCGCGCCTCGATCGGCGCGTACCGCTGCGGATACTCAGGTCCGACGTAATCGGCGCGCGGGCGAATCAGCCGATTGTTCGCGTACTGTTCCAGCACGTGCGCGGTCCAGCCGGAGATCCGACTCACGGCGAAGATCGGCGTGAACAGGTCCGCGGCGATACCGAGCGAATGATAGGTCGAGGCCGAGTAGAAATCGACGTTCGGGTTCAGGTTCTTTTCCGCCTTCACCAACGTCTCGATCCGCCCGGACATCTCGAACCAGCCTGGCTGTCCGGCGTGGTGGCCGAGCTCCCGCGACATCTGGCGCAGGTGCGTCGCGCGCGGATCCTCAGTGCGATACACGCGATGACCGAACCCGGGAATCTTCTCCTTCCGCGCCAGCTTCGCCCGCACCACCTCTTCGGCCTTGTCCGGCGTCGCGCCGGCGCCGATACCGAGCAGCATGCGCATGACGTCGGTATTGGCTCCGCCGTGGAGCGGTCCCTTGAGCGCGCCGATGGCGGCCACGATGGCCGAATGGAGATCGGTGAGCGTCGCGGCCGCGACACGTGCGGCAAATGTCGAGGCGTTGAGCTCGTGATCGGCGTGCAGGATCAGCGCGATGTCGAACGCCCGCGTTGCCAGGCCGCCGGGCCGCTCGCCGGTGAGCATGTACAGGAAATTGGCCGCGTGAGACAGCACCCTGTCGGGGTCGAGTGGACCGGCGCCGGCGTTGGTGCGCCCGATCGCCGCGACGACCGAGGCGATCTGCGCCGTCAGCCGGATGGCCTTGCGGTAGTTCGCCGGTGCGGAGTTGTCGCCCGCGTCCGGATCGTAATGGCCCAAAGCAGACGTCAGCGTGCGCAGCGCGTCCATGCTGTTGCCGGCGGGCAAGGAGCGCATCAGCCGCACGACGCCATCGGGAAGCGCGCGCGCGGCGATCAGCTGCGACTGCAAATCGCCCAGCTCTGCGCGCGTGGGCAGCCGGCGGTGCCACAGCAGAAAGCAGACTTCTTCGAAAGTTGAGCGCTCGGCGAGATCGTGGATGTCGTAGCCGCAGTACGCCAGGACGCCGCGGTCGCCGTCGAGATAGCAGATGGCCGACGAGGTCGCAACAACGTCCTCGAGACCCGCTTTCGGCTTCGTGGCTGTGGACATGGCTCCCCATGATATCGAATCGGAGCTGGGTCGCACCGCAGTCGGAGCTCGGTCAAAGTTCCGCCAGACCTGAGTCGGAGTTGGGTCGGAGTTCGCTCCGACCCGGGTCGGACCCAAGTCCGCAATGGATGGGTCAGTGAATTCTCGAAGACGCGGGCACCGTGGTGACCGGCGACGGTGGCACTTCAGCGGGATCGCCCTGGGGTCCCATCTGCGCGTAGCGAAGGAACAACTGCCCCCATGCCGTCGTCTCGCACCAGCGTTCGAACGCCCGCCGATCGATCAGCGGCCAGCGGTAGAAATCGTGATAGACCTCGCTCGCAAGGATGAACCCGTTCACCAGCGGCGTACGGAAAAACAGCTTTTGAAACCGCTTCAGCGGACCGAACCAGATCAAATCCCCTCCGCCGATGCGGACCAGATTCTTCCCGACGTGAAACCGCCAGTTCTCCTCCGCCGCCGTGACGTCGCCGACAATTTCGATCTGCCGCGGGTCGCCGGCGCCGAGGCCGTCCTCGTGCGCCAGGCGGATGTACCCGATCGACAGCGGATCGAACCCCATCATCTTCGCCGACACCGCGTCGATCGCGACCTGATCGGCCGACGCCAGCATGACGTTCTTGACCACGGGATACATCGTGCGCGGTCCCGGCCCGTTGCCGGCGGTCGTCCCGTCCATGATCGCGAACAGCCCCGAATGAACCTCTTGCTGGATGGCGAGCAGATCGACCAGGGTCTCGTGAATCCACGAATGCGCGTAATGACGACGGGTGTTCAGCAGGCCGCCGAATGCATTTTTCATCGCCCCGGTCGTCGTCGTATAGATGTGGCACTTCGTCGTCGGCAGGTGCACGATGTTCTTGCCGAAGAAGTAGTCGGGCACGTGAATGCCTTCGGGATAGATTCGATCTAGCACGCGCATCCGGGCTCTGGGCCGGAACCGGACCCACCTCATGTCCTCGTCCTTGAAGTTGTACAGGACGGGAATCCGGTAGCGCCTGAAGATCGGGACGTAGTGATTCAGGTCCTCGCCTTTGAACGTGTTGGTGACCACCGTCTTGTTCTGAACGCAGACCTGATCGGTGTAGCCGCGCCGCGCGAGCGCCTGGATGGCGCCTTCAAGCTGCCACGGTGTGGTGTTCGCGGCGGGAAACGGGAAATGCCACGAGATGTTGTCCTTGAGAATGGTGGTGTGGTCGGGCGCCAGCGCCCGCGACGCGCCGCCGAGGTCGACGAGCCGATCGATGTCCGCCAGGATCGTATCCGGCGTGACGCGGACCACCGCGACCCGCGCTTTCATGAACCCTGCTGGCCCGGCTGCAGGCCCGCCTGAATCACCTCGGAATCGCCCGCGTACTGCTGAACGATGGAGACCAGTCCGGTATAAAGGAAGCCGATCTGGAACAGCACGAGAAACGGCACGGTGCCGAAAATCTGGTTGGTCAGCGCGTAGAAGACGGTGAACGTGAAGTACAGGCCGAGCGCGAGCTCGACGAGCGGCTGTACCGCCACCGACTGCCGGTACTTCTTGCTGACCCACTCATCGCTGTCGCCTTCGATGCGGTACTTCGGCGTACGGGTGAACTCGCTCTGCCGGTTCAAGAGCGCCTCGAACACGGCGCGGGTGTTGTTGATCGAGAGACCAATCCCAATGGACATGAGAAACGGGAGGTACTTGATCCGTGCGCGCCAGTCGCGATGAATCTCGCGCTGACAAACCATGTAGAAGTTACAGACCGAGAAGGTGGCGGCAAAGAAGAGGGGCACGTCGATGAGCAGCATCTCGTACCAGCCCATGTTGTAGCGGATCACCATCGCCGGAAACATGAGCACCGAGAGCAGGCACATGAGCGGATAGTTGAAGTTCGCCGTCAGGTGGAAGAACGCCTCGGCCTTCACCGCCACCGGTAGGCTGGCGCGCAGGAGTCGCGGCAGCAGCTTGCGGCACGTCTGAATGGACCCCTTCGCCCAGCGGTGCTGCTGGCTCTTGAACGCGTTCATCTCGACCGGCACTTCAGCGGGGGCGATGACGTCGGACAGGAACACGAACCGCCAGCCGCGCAGCTGCGCGCGGTAGCTGAGATCGAGATCTTCGGTCAGCGTATCGTGCTGCCAGCCGCCCGCGTCGTCGATCGCCTCGGTCCGCCACATGCCGGCCGTGCCGTTGAAGTTGAAGAATCGTCCACTCCGGTTGCGTCCGCCGTGCTCGAGCACGAAGTGGCCGTCCAACAGGATGGACTGGATCTTGGTCAGCAGCGAGTAGTCCTGATTGATGTGGCCCCAGCGCGCCTGCACCATGCCGACTTGCGGATCGGCGAAGTGCGGGAGCAGCCGTTTCAGAAAATCGGGAGCGGGGATGAAATCGGCATCGAAAATCGCGATGAAGCGGCCGCGCGCGGTCTTCAGACCAGCTTCGAGCGCGCCGGCCTTGAACCCGATGCGATGCGTGCGATGCATGTACTTGATATCGACGCCCTGCGCCGCCAATCGCCTGACCGCCAGCGCGGCAATGCCCTGCGTCTCGTCGGTCGAATCGTCCAGCACCTGAATCTCGAGCAGCTCGCGCGGGTAGTCCATCGCGCAGACCGCCTCGATGAGCCGGTCGGCGACGTACATTTCGTTGTACAGCGGCAGCTGAATGGTGACCGTCGGCAGCGGCGTGAGCCAGGATGTGGCGCGTGGTTCTTTGTCGCGGTTCCTCATGTAGAGATACACGAGGTAGTACCGATGCCAGCCGTAAATTGCGAGAATGATGAGAACGAAGAAGTAGGTGACGAGAGTGATCGTTTCAACAGGCGTCATTTTCTAACGTGGGGCTCTGCCCCACACCCCGGCTCGGTCGCTCGCGGGGGTCCTCCGCCCCGCTCCGCTCCCTCGCCGGCGCGCTTTGCGCGCCTAAGCCGTTCTTGCACGGCGAACTCGAGACGTGCGTTAGACATTCACGCCGTGCAAGAACGGCTAAAGGCACAATCATTTATATTACTGTCGGGTTTTCATGGCGTCAAACAAACAGCTTCAGGATCTGCTCGAGCAGGTGGCGCGCGGCGAGCTCGATCCGGACCGCGCGCGCGAGCGCGTGATCGCAACTCTGCGCGAGCGTCCGTTCGAGGACCTCGGCTTCGCTCGCATCGATCACCATCGCTCGCTCAGGCAGGGTTTCCCCGAAGTCATCCTCGGGTTAGGCAAAACACCTGCCCAGATCGCCCACATCGCGGCGGCCATCGTGGAACGCGGATCGACGCTGCTGGTGACGCGCTCAACCGAAACGGCATACGAAGCGGTACGGAATCGCGTGCCCGGCGCAACGTATTACCCGGATGCGGCCATCATCGCCTTTCAGCAGCAGGACGTGACACCCGGCAAGGGCAACATCGTTGTGGCGGCGGCCGGCACGTCCGATTTGCCGGTCGCCGAAGAGGCGGCGCGCACAGCTGAGCTCATGGGCAACGATGTCAGCCGGCTGTACGATGTGGGCGTTGCCGGACTGCACCGGCTGCTCAGCGAACGCGCGCGCCTCTCAGCGGCACGGGTCATCATCGCGGTCGCGGGCATGGAAGGCGCGCTGCCGAGCGTCGTGTCGGGACTGGTCAGCGCACCTGTGATCGCCGTGCCCACCAGCATCGGCTACGGTGCGAGCTTTGGCGGGATTGCGGCGCTGCTCGGGATGCTGAACAGCTGTGCGACGGGTGTCTCGGTCGTCAACATCGACAATGGGTTCGGGGCTGCCGCCATCGCTTCGCTCATCAATCATTTGTAGCCCGGCCTTGCCGGCGCGATAGTATTACTGGGTTTCTCTGGTCATGCAGCCAGGCGCCCTCCGCGCACTCGAATACGATCGCATCGTCGACGCCGTCAAGGGTTTGGCGCTCACGCCCATGGGCGCCGATCGGCTGGCCCGTCTCGCCCCGTCGAGCGACCCCCACAAGGTGGCGCAGCTGCTGGCGCAGACCACCGAGGCGGCCAGGTTCGTCGCCGAGCATGGCGCGTTTCCTCTGCGGGCCACGGCCGACCTGCCGAACAGCCTCGCCGCGCTCGCGGTGGAAGGACGCGCCCTCGAGCCGGTCCGGCTGCTGGCGCTGGCCGCGTTTCTCGAATCGATCGACGAATCCCGCATCGCGATTCGCCGCGTGCCAGGCGCGTTTCCCCTGCTCGAAGCGGCCAGCGGCGGTGCCGCCTCGTTCAAGCACGAGGTCGCGCAGGTGCGTGCCAAGATCGATCCGGCCGGCGACGTCGTGGACAATGCGAGCCCGCAGTTGAAGATGCTGAGGGATCGGCTGCGAAAGCAGCGGGCGCGTCTGCGGACGACACTCGAGTCGTACCTGCGGGGCAAGGAAACGGCGAAGTACCTTCAGGATCAGGTCGTCACCGAGCGCAACGGCCGCTACGTGCTCGTCGTTAAGACCGAGCACCGCTCCGGCATCCCCGGCATCGTTCACGGCGCGTCGACCAGCGGCGCCAGCCTCTTTCTCGAGCCGCTGAGCACCGTTGAAATCAACAACGACATCGTCGCCACCGAAGAGGAGGAAGCCGAAGAGGTCCGTCGCATCCTGCTGCTCCTGACCGACAGCTTCCGGACGCGCGCGGCGGACCTCGCCCGCACGATTGACGCCGCCACCGACCTCGACGTGCTGCAGGCGCGCGCGCGCTTCTCGGAAACGGTGGACGGGATCGAGCCGGCACTTGCTGTCGATGGCGCGTTCGAGCTCCTGGCAGCCCGGCATCCTCTGCTGATTCCCGGGGCTGGCGCGCCTCGCGACAGCAAGCCGCCGGTGCCGGTAACCATCAAGGTGATCCCGCCCTCGACGGTCCTGCTGATCACCGGGCCGAACACCGGCGGAAAGACCGTGGCGTTGAAGACGGCCGGCCTGCTCGCGCTCATGGCGCAATCCGGTCTTCGCGTCCCGGCTGCACAGGGATCGCGTCTGCCCGTCTTCCGCTCGCTGTTCGCCGACATCGGCGACGAGCAGTCGATCGAGGCGAGCCTGAGCACCTTCTCGGCACACATCACCAACATCGCGTCCATGGACCGTTCGCTCGCGATGCCGGCCCTGGTCCTGCTCGATGAGGTCGGCTCCGGCACCGATCCGATCGAGGGCGGCGCGCTGGGCGTGGCCGTTGTCGATCATTTCAAACGGCGCGGCGCCACGGTGGTGGCGACCAGCCACTACGATGCGCTGAAAACATACGCATCGACGACCGAGGGCGTGAGCAGCGCGGCGTTCGGGTTCGATGCCGAGACGTTTGCCCCGACGTATCAGCTCCTGTACGGCAGCCCGGGTCGCAGTCTGGCGCTCGAAATAGCCGCACGGCTCGGGCTGAATCCGTCGGTCATCGCTGCGGCGCGCGAGAACCTCACGGCGCGCGAGGCACAGCTCGCCGAGCACCTGGCCAAGATCGATCGTGAGCTGCGGGCGCTCGACCACGACCGGCGGCTGACGGTGAAGGAGCGCGAGACGCTCGAAGCGGCGGAAGCGCGCATGCGCCAGCGGGAAGAGGCGCTGCGCCAGAAGGAAGAGACGTTCCGCAGGCGCTTGAACGAGGAGCTCGAGTCCGAAGTGCGCCGGGCGCGGTGTGAAATCGACGAAGTGATCGACCAGCTGAAGGCTAAGACCACAGCGTTGGCCGATCAGGCCGGGCGTGACGCCGCCGTGATGTCGACCGGCGAGGCCGGTATGGCGCGCAGCGACGCGCGGTCGGCCCTGGACAGCGTCGTTCAGAAGTTCCTCGAGCCCGAGGCCGAGCCGAAACGCGACGGGGCGCTGGCGGCCGAACGTACACCGAGCGCCGGCGATCGCGTCGTCGTCGGCGGGCTCGGTCTGGAAGCGATCGTCACGGGTATTCACGACGGGACGGCGGATCTCGATGTGCGCGGCAAGCGGATGCGCGCCAGCGTACGCGATCTGCGCATCGTAGCCGGCGGCGCGCCGGCTCCCGCCGCGCGCGTGCACGTCAACGTCGAGCTCCAGCCGCGCGATGTCACCCCCGCCGATCTGAACGTGATCGGCTGCACCGTCGATGAAGCCATCGCCCGCGCGGAGCGGTTTCTGGATGAGTCGCTGCTGACCGATCAGCGGGTTGTCCGGTTCATTCACGGGTACGGCACCGGCCAGTTGAAGCGCGCGCTCACCGGGTTCCTGCAGCAGCATCCGCTGGTGGCGCGCTTCGCGACGGCGCCGCCGGAGCAGGGCGGGGGCGGCGTCACCGTAGTGGAGTTGAAGGATTAGTGTGGCCGAGAGTCCAGAACCGAGAAGCGAAAGCCTAAGCCCAACCCCTTGAAGTTCTCCCAGCGCTTTCTCGACGACGTGCGCCTCCAGGCGGACATTGTTCGTGTGGTGCAGGATTACGTGTCACTGAAGAAAGCGGGGACCAAATTCAAGGGGCTGTGCCCCTTTCATTCCGAGAAGACCCCGTCGTTCACGGTCGATCAGGAAAAGGGATTCTTTCATTGCTTCGGATGCCACACCGGCGGAGACGTGTTCAAGTTCCTCGAACTCCAGGAAAAGGTCACGTTTCCGGAGGCCGTGCGGATGCTGTCGCAGAAGTTCGGCGTGGCGTTGCCGGAAGAGGCTGAGGGGGAAGGCGACGACAGCGCCCGGGCGGACGCCAGGCTCCGGGAGGAGCTGCTCAAGGCCCATGAGCTCGCGGCCGCGTACTTTCGGGAGCAGCTCGCGGGTCCGGGCGGCTCGCGGGCGCGGCAGCAGCTCGAAGCCCGCCGGTTGTCGGCCGCCTGCATCGAGCAGCTCGGCCTGGGATTTGCCCCGGCGACCCGGGATGGGTTGAAACAGCATCTCGTCGCGCAAGGGCTTTCCGAGGAGCTGCTGCTCGCGAGCGGCCTGGTCGTCCGGCGTGACACCGGAGAAATAACGGATCGGTTCCGCAACCGGCTGATGGTGCCGATCTGCCGTGAAACCGGATCCGTGGTCGGTTTCGGCGGACGGCAGATGGAACCCGACCAAGGCGGGCCGAAGTATCTGAATTCTCCTGAGACACCGATCTACTCCAAGGGCCGGATTTTGTACGGTCTCCACCTGACGAAGGGTCAGATCCGGAATGCCGGATTTGTGGTGCTGGTCGAGGGCTATTTCGATTTCGCCCAGGTTTTCCAATCCCAGGCGGCGCCGGTGGTCGCGTCGTGCGGCACGGCACTCACGGTGCAGCACGCGCGGCTGCTGCGGCGGTTCGCGTCCAGGGTCGTCCTCAGCTTCGATGCCGACAGCGCCGGCCAGGAGGCAGCCGCCCGGTCCTGCGAGATGCTGGTGACGGCGGGGTTCGAGGTCAATGTCCTGTTATTGGACAAAGGCGAGGATCCGGACACCTTTATCAGAAGGTGGGGCGCTCAGCCATATCGTGATAAATTGCGTAATTCAAGGCCATACCTTGAGTACCTGCTCGATCGGGCGGCGGCCGGTCTGGACTTCGGGCGTGCCGACAGCCGCCGACAGTTCCTGGGCCGGATGCTGGCGGTCGCTGCGTGGCTTCCGGACCCAGCGGCGCGCGATCAATTTGCCGATCGGATTGCCCACAAGGCCAGAATTACCGAAGAGGTGGTTCGAGTTGAAATCCGAAAGGCAGCGGCTAACCGCCGGACGGCAGTGGCGATCCCGGATGCCGCGTCGTTCGGGACGCTGAAGGAGGCGGAAAAGGCACTCATTTGGGCGCTTTTTCACAACACAGCCGAGGCCCGCGAGCTGCTCGGCACGCTGGACGAGGAAGATCTGGAACAACTGGGCGGCTACGAAATCCTTCAATTGGCCAGAAATCTGCACACTGAGCCCGTAGACCGCTTTCCGGCGGCGCTTCTGCAGCGTCTAAATACAGTGGACGTCCAGCTCGTCACAGGTATCGCCGCCTCAGCGAAGTCTCCGGCTCCCCCGGCCGAGTGTGTACGTGCGCTGAAACGGCTCAGGTACGAGCGTGAACGAGCGGCTCTCCAACGAGAGATCGACCGTCTCCAACAGCTTGGCGCCACTCAACACGGACACGAGATTAATGACCTATGGCAGCGGAAAAAAGATTTGCTGCATCGAATCGAGCAATTGACGTAGCGGCGGACAAGTCCCGTCGTCTGATGGAGGAACCCTTGTCGATCGAGGAAAAATACGATGAAGTCCGTCAGCTGATCAACATCGGCAAGGAAAAGGGTTATCTCCTCTACGACGAGGTGAACGAGCTGCTGCCGTCCGAGATTACATCCTCGGACGAGCTCGACGATCTCTTCAACACGTTCGGCAGCGCCGGCATCGAGGTCATCGACTCCGATCAGAAGTACCTGCGCGATGAGAAGGGCATCGATCGGACCGCCGAAGGCGCCGAGGAGCTGGAGCTCGATCTCACGCCCGGGGCGCTCGACAAGACCAACGACCCGGTGCGCATGTACCTGCGCGAGATGGGCACCGTGCCGCTGCTGACACGCGAAGGAGAGGTGGAGATCGCCCGACGCATCGAGCGGGGCAAGCTTGCGGTCATCAAGTCGATCTCGCGGACGCCGCTGGTTGCCAAGAAGGTCATCGAGCTCGGCGACCAGCTGCACACGGGTGAACGGACGATACGCGAGCTCGTGATCTTCAACGACGAAGAGATCACCGACGAGCGGATCGAGGAACGCCGGCGCCAGGTCCAGAAGCAGATCGACGCGGTTCGCAAGGCGCGGGCAGTCTCCGAGAAGCTCGAAGAAAAGCTCGCCGACACGCCCAAGGGCGCGACCGCCCGCGACCGGCGGAAGTACCGGAAAGCGCGGTGGGCGGCCATGCGCGCGCGCGTGGAGCTGTCGCAGCACATTCGCAAGATCGAGTTCACCGAAGCGGTCAAGCGCCGGCTGATCGAGGAGATGAAGGAGGCCGTGGAAAGCGTCCGCGGCGTCCAGCGCGAGGTCGAGGCCCTGGAGCGGACGCTGAACCCGAAGAACAAGAAGCTGAAGCTGAAGGAAGAAGAGAAGAAGAACGTTCTCCGGCAGATCAAGGACCTCAAGCTCAAGATCAAGGCGACGACCGACACGCTCGAACAGTCGCCCGACGAGCTGAAGAAGACGCTCAACACGATCATTGACGGTGAATACCGGGCCGAACAGGCGAAAAAGGAGCTGGTCGAAGCCAACCTGCGCCTCGTTGTCTCGATCGCGAAGAAGTACACGAACCGCGGCCTGCAGTTCCTCGATCTTATTCAAGAGGGCAACATCGGCCTGATGAAGGCGGTCGACAAGTTCGAGTATCGCCGCGGGTACAAGTTCTCGACCTATGCGACGTGGTGGATCCGCCAGGCGATCACCCGCGCGATTGCCGATCAGGCACGGACGATCCGCATCCCGGTGCACATGATCGAAACGATCAACAAACTGATTCGTACCTCGCGGGCGCTGGTGCAGGAGCTCGGGCGCGAGCCGACCTCGGAGGAAATCGCGAAACGGATGGATATTCCGGTCTCCAAGGTGCGCAAGGTGTTGAAGATCGCGCAGGAGCCCATCTCGCTCGAGACGCCGATTGGGGAGGAGGAGGATTCCCATCTGGGCGATTTCATCGAGGATCGCCAGGTGGTGTCGCCGGCCGAAGCCGTCATCAATCTGAATCTCAAGGAACAGACTGAGTCGGTGCTGAAGACGCTGACGCCGCGCGAGGAGAAGGTGATCAAGATGCGGTTCGGCGTCGGCGACGGCAGCGAGCACACGCTCGAAGAAGTGGGCCAGAGCTTCGCCGTGACGCGCGAGCGCATCCGGCAGATCGAGGCCAAGGCGCTGCGCAAACTGCGTCATCCGTCGCGCAGCCGCAAGCTGCGGGCGTTCCTGGAAGGACGCACTTCGTAAGTCGTCAGTCGTCAGTCGCGAGTCGTCAGTCATAGTCCTCAGTCGTCAGTCTCAGTCGGGGCTGACGACTCGGACTGACGATTGATGACTGCGACTGATGACTGAGGACTGGTGACTGACGACTGTTTTGGGCCCATAGCTCAACGGTTAGAGCCGCCGGCTCATAATCGGCTGGTTCCAGGTTCGAATCCTGGTGGGCCCATCC
>JBKPAI010000091.1:0-31511 GCA_046726355.1 Acidobacteriota bacterium
CGGACACGGCCGGAGACGCTGACAGCCTGGTGTGCCGAGGACGCTCTGCCGATGCCCGACCAACGGCTGCCTGACTTGATGAGTGGCGATATCGCCATGCCTGGCGAAGACGGTATGCGGTTACGATTAGTTCGGACACAATCAATCTGGCTGTTGTCAGCCTGTTCTGATCGGCGTAGCAACCGAGCGAGCAGGTCGCGCAGGCCCGCCCGTCCGGAAACGAGATCGGTTCACAGCGGCCCGCCACGCTGGGTCCGGCCATCCGCGAGAACGCCATTCCCGTCAGCCGGTCGGTCTGCTCCGGCGCGCCTGGCAGTCCGCCGGAGCCGCCGATGACTATGAGCACGCCGCCCCAGGAGATGGCGAACGTCAGACTGTAATAGGTCGGCAGCGGGTGCCGTTCGATGAACGCCGTGATGGTTGCCATACGCCGATTCTTCGATCCCGCGACGTGTTTACGCACGCTGCGGCGGAGCGGCCGGCTGAATGCCAAGCTGCGTGAACATCTCAGCCAGGTTGTAGTAGTCCCGATTTTCGGCAACCCGCCCGCTCGTATCGAGTTTGCCAACCGACGCCCCCCGAACGCGGAACGAGCGGCCGGTCGCAGGCATGCCTTGGACCTCGCGATCGTTCGTTCCGGTCATGATCCACTCGTTCGCGTAATCGCTGCCCGCGGTGAACAGCGACACTTCTTCGAACCGGAAGTCGCTCGACACTCTCGTGGCCTCCTCGGCGAACGCTGCAATCTCCGACGGACCGTGCAGCACGCGGCCGAGGGCGACGTCTTCATAGATGGCATCGTCTGCCATATAACGGGCGACAGCCGCTGAGTCGTGCGCGTTCCACGCGGCGAGATACTCGTCAAAGAAAGCCCTGTCGGTGGTTACCATGATCGAATCCTCCTTCCGCGCGTGCTGGACGACGGCCACAACGCGGTGTGGCCCGGCACATCGCTATTCGGGCCGATCTCACGCGACGACCTGCTCCGAGACGGGGCATCTGGCGTCGCTCAGAAACTCAAGAACTCGCGTGTCCACGATTCGAGCCTGGCTGACACACATGTCGTGACTGCATTGTGGCACCAGTTCGCCTGTGACATCGGGAATGAGCCGACGCGCGCGCGCCAGCGCCGCGGCCGGGTCGTAGATGACCTCGTTCTCCCCTATCAGGAGCAGCGTCGGGACGCGCATCACCCTCAACGCGTCGTCGGAGAACACCGTCGGCATGACACGCAACGTCTCCTTTGGAACTCGAAAATGCCTCAGCCCGAGATACATCAACTCGAACTCGTCATCTGCGAATCCGAGCCAGTGCATGAACGAATTCACGGTCAGGTGCGTGGGAAAGAACGACATCAGGATCCCTCGCACACTGAACTCTTTGACAATCGGAAGCAAGCTGCCCGCAGGAGACAGCAGCGCGAGCTTCAGTACGCGCTCTGGTACGGCTAGCGCGCAGTTGAGGGCGAGCCACCCACCGTAGGACACCCACCAGCGAAACGCGATCGAGCCGCAGCCCGTCGAGCGTCGCCGTCAACCACGCCACGTAGTCTGCTGCCTCCCGTATCGGTTCGTCGGGGATGCTCTTGCTGGGTTGCCCCATGACGTCGATGGCATAGACGCGATGGTCCCGACTGAAATCGAGGATGTTGGGCGACCACATCGTCAACGTCGCCATGTAGCCGTGCAGGAGCACCAACGGCGGTGCACCAATCGGACCGCTGGCGACGACGTGTGTTAACCCAAATCGCGTGGGAATGTCGCTCTCTTCGTACGAGACAGGCCATAGACGCATCGCGGCATCGTACGTCGCGACAAATGCGGCTTCTCCTTCGGGAGACTTGAACGCTGATGGGTGAGACATGGTCATCTCCGCGCGTCTCGCGATCCCGAGCAGTTGCTTCCGTTGCATGACAAAGTGCACGACCCGCGCGACAGGTTGGGTCAGCCACAGCGGCAGACCGAACAATCGGTAGTCCGGCCCGACACGGGCTCGCACGAGGAGGCGCGTCACGCCGGGTTCTATCTCGTCGAGCACGAACGTCCATGTCATCTCAGGCGAGGGCCAGCCAAGCGTCAATACCCGCCCGGGTTCAATCGCCAGCAGGATGAATCCCTCCGTCGTCCCGGGTAGCGCAGGGAAAGTGGCGCCCACCTGTGGGTGCTGGAGCTCCGGCACGATGCGCGTGGCGCTCGGCCGCCGCGCGTTGTCGAGCCAGTCGTAGCTGTACCACCCGGCGCGGCTGCCGGCACCCATTTGTACGAGCCAGGGCCACACGTCACGCGGGGCCCGTCGAATCGTGACGCCGTGCGTAAGCGCGCCGATCGCGTGCGGAATCCGCTCGTCTCCCGGCAGCGTTCGCGTGCGCTCCTCCAGGCTCGAGCGCACCGACCTCCACACGCGCCCGGCACGCGACGCACCAGCCTCGGTACGTTCGGCGCGCCGGCGAACCGCCCGCAACAGCTGCCAGGTCACACACGCTCCCATTGGTTTGATCATGCGCCAGTAACGCTCAAACTTACGCCCCGTGGTCGGTGACAGCGCGCGCGTCGCATGCTCCAGGACGAGCCAGTGCTCGTCAGGGCGGCCGGTGGGCGCCACCCGGACGCTCATGAAGAGTTTCTCGTAGCGCGGATTGTCGAATGCCTCGAAAGCCTCCCGGCTGCCGAATCGCTGCGGCGCCTGATGAAAGCGGTGCAGCTGCGCGGCCGATCCGGTGATCACCTCCTTCGGCGTTTCGTCGCGCAGGACAAGCGTGCCGCCCCCGAACACGATCGACAGGAAGGGTCGCCTGGAATCGGCGTTCGGCCTGTGGCCTGCGACCCGCGCGGGCAGATAGCGGAGTTCGCCCAGCACCCAGGCGAGCTTCATCTCGCGGAGCGTCACCTCGTGCAACGCTTGAAAGATGGCCTCCGGCGACGCCGTGACGACGATTGCGATACGGTCACGAAACTGGGCACCCCGAGTGACGGCCTCGAACGCCGGAGAGACTGGAACAGGTGAACGGTGCGTCATAGCGCACCTCCAGAACCTTCTCCATCAGGACGCATGAACCTTGCCGACTCTGACGGCCACGCACGGCTCAATATGGACTCCCGTGACGAGATCCCGTCCATGCTCATGGGGACAATTCTCGATTTGGTGACGAATTTCCGGCGGTGCCGCCGCCAAGTTCGGCGGCCGCGCAGAGTCGCGGCTGAGAGTCCTGTCGCCGAAGACCCCCTCGCGCCGACCTGGCATCCTGGCCTGCTCACTCGTCGGCGGACGTGAACGCCGACTGAAATGCAGCTGCCGTTCACGAGAGAGCAGTTCTTCGATCTGGCGATCTACTGCCGCCTGCAACGAACCGTGTGGCGGGCGCCGTTCGCGCTGTGGATCGCCTCAGCCGCGGTCAGCGCACTGCTGCTCTCGCCGCCCATCCGATCGCTTGGACAGTGCGGTGTTGGCCGATAACTATTGGTTCTCATCTTCAGATGGCATCTCGGCCACCGGATCCTGCGGCGTCGAGTCCATCCAACTGCTGAGGGTTCGGATGTAGTTCGCACGCTCGAACGCAGTTGGGTCCGCACTGTTCGCGAGGCTCAGTCGCCCGCGCACCTCGTCAAGCTTCGCGAATCCGTGCAAGTCCATCCATTGAATGAGGCCGGCACGCATCACGGCGAGGTACGCCGGGCCATGCCGCAGGATCGCCGAGACCATCTGCACAGCATGGGCACCGGCCAGAATGGCTTTGATGCCGTCGCTCGGATGTGCGACGCCTCCACATACCCCCAGAGACGGTCGCAGGCGCCCGTGGAGAATCGCGAGCCACCGCAGTCGCAGCAGAAGGTCGGAACTGTGAGAGAGCTCGATGTGCGGCGCGACCGTCAGCGCCTGGATGTCGAAGTCGGGTTGGTAGAAGCGGTTGAACAGCACGAGGCCATCCGCGCCTGCCCGATCGAGCTCCTGCGCGAGGTAGGCGAAGGCCGTGAAGTAGGGCGACAGCTTGACCGCGATCGGGATCTTCAAGACTTGCTTCAGTTCATGCGCGATCGTAATCACGTTGCGCTCGACGGCGGCACTGGACTGCCTGGGATCGGTCACGACGCCGTACATGTTCAGCTCGAGAGCGTCAGCGCCAGCCTGCTCGATCTGCTTGGCAAAGGTCAGCCAGGCTTCCGCGCTGGTGCCGTTCAGTGATGCCACGACGGGAATCGCGACGGCGCTCTTGATTCGGCGAAGCTGCTCGAGGTACTCGTCCGGTGCGAGTGCGTAGCGCTCGGGCTCAGGGAAGTAGGACAGGACTGTCGCGAAGTGCTTGTCGAGCGGATCCATATGATGGATGCGCCCGGTCTGTGCCGCCGTGATCTGCTCCTCGAAGAGCGAGTGCATCACAATGGCCGCGGTCCCCGCATCCTCGAGCCGTCGAACAGTATCAAGATGATCAACCAGAGGAGACGCGCCTACGAGGAACGGGTGGGGCAGATGAAATCCCAAATACGTGGTCGCAAGATCGGCGGGCTTATTCATGGCCGTCCTGTTTGTCCCCCGGCAGCCGGGTTACTGCTGCCGGATTCCCGTCGACAGCTGCCCAGTCTCCGGCGGACGTGCGGCTGTCGAATCGAATCCGCCGGGCAAACGCGTGTTCTGCCCACGCACGTCTGCAAATGCGCTGCCCCAGGACGCGTCTCGTCCACATTCACGTTGCGCTGTTGTTGTGATAGTCGGCCCATTTCTGGCGCCGATTGGATGGGCTGCCATCATCGCCATCGAGGCGTTGCGGTCGCGCCGGCCACGGCTCCGAGCTCAATCGCCGTCGCGAGCAGGCCGTAATCAAGCGTGACGCCGAGCGCGAGCACCCCAACGACGCCGTAGACGAGGCCCGCTGTAGCCAGTGTGAGGCTCGATGGCTTGGACCCAGCGCGCCGAACACCGGTGTGAGGCCGATGACGAGAGACAGTGTCGGGCACGGAAGCAGACCGGACGGGACGGCGTAGGTGTAAGTCAGGACTAAGCACAGCGTTAGGTCCTAAACTTTTAGTTGCAACAGCCAGGCGGCGCGATCTACGGTACCTCGTGTCTTATGCCACGCCGAAAGCGTTCGCCATCGGATCGACTGACACCCTTGGAGCTGGAGATCATGGAGGTGCTCTGGGCGCAGGGGGCTGCCACGGCGCAGATGGTTCAGAAAGCGCTTCGTCGCCGGCTCGCGTACACCACCGTTCAGACGATGCTGACTGTGCTGTGCCGAAAGGGTAAAGTCCGTCGCGTGCTGCAAGGTCGCGGCTACGTTCATCGCCCAGTGCTGAGCCGCCGGCAGGAGCTGGCTCGGACGATTCGGGAGGTGGTCGATCGGTGGTTTGGTGGCTCGGCCACGGCGTTAATCATGACCCTGCTCGAAGATCGGCACGTCACCCCGAAGAAACTGGCTGAGTTGCAGGAACGCGTGAACCGGTTCGAGGTGCGCAGCGATGGAAAGAATTGACGAAGCGGTCGCGACGTTCCTCCTGAATTCAGCGTGGCAGGTCACACTGGTGGCCGGCCTCGCCTGGGTCCTGATCGTGCCGATTCGGTCCGCAGCCGCCCGACATCGCCTCTGGGCGTTCAGCCTGGTGCTGAGCCTGATACTTCCACTCGCGAGCGTCGTGCCTCAACGCGACGGCGGTCGGCTGGCAACAGTGGACAGCGGGACCACCGGTCGCGAGGCGTCACCGGTTCTTACCGCGCCGGGGGACCAGGGGGCGCCGACCACTGCCGTGCACGAAAAGAGCATCGTTCTCCATCTGCCGGGTCGGCTGTGCTTCCTGCTGACGGCGGCCTACGCGTTGTTCCTGGGGTGGCGGCTCACAGTCGCATTCCGCGCGTGGCGCGCGACGTGCCGCATTCGGACCGCGGCGAGACGGATGATTCTGACAGGAGAGAGCGGACAGGTGGCCGAGCAGTGTCGTGCGGCGTTCGGCCTCCGCTCAGCGGTGATTGCGAGCTCGCCGCGCGTGCGGGTTCCTGCCGCCATCGGCTCGCGTTCACCAATCATCACATTGCCTGAAGGGCTCCTGGCCGAGTTCTCGATCGACGAGTGGCGGGCGGTCCTCGGCCACGAAATGGCCCACATCCAGCGCCACGATTTTGGCCGGAATCTCTGGTACGAGTTCCTGTCGCTGCCGCTGTCGTTTCATCCTGCGGCCGCGTTCGTGAAGCGCCGCATCGCGATCAGCCGCGAGCAGGCGTGTGACGACCTGGTGATCAGTCGACTCATGTCGCCGCTTGCCTACGCGCGGTCTCTGGTGAAAGTCGCTGGTCGAATTTCCGAAGGAAGGGAGCTGTCGTGGGGCATCGCCTCGTGCGACGGACGAGGTCTTGAAGCACGCGTCGACCGACTGCTATCGACATCCGGTCACCGCACGTCGGCCGCTGGATGGGCTTAGGCTGCGGCCGGCATGCTTGTGGGCTGCTCGTGTGTCGGGCACGCGTCGGCGTTTCGTATTGATCCGACCGCCGTGCGCTCCGGCGCGCGATCGATAGTGACTCCACGCGAGACTGGATTACCAGCCGTCCCCGCTTCAGCGGACTCCTTTCGAAAGACTGAGCCGCGTCACGGGCGCACCGTGCGTCCGGAGGATCTGGCCGACCGCATTCGCGCACGCCGACTCCACAAGACGGCGCAGGGCCTGAGCACCGGTAGAAGTGCCGCACCACCATCCGACGGCCGGGAATCTGACGTCGTCCGTGGCAAGATCAAGGGCCAGGTGGCAAACAACGATCCGTCTCTGCAGAGAGACTCAGGTCCCACGGTGCCGTTACTCGATGACAAGCTCGTTCGACAGTCGATGATCAATCTCGCGCCGGCCCTGCAACCCGGCTCGCTCGAGGCCGCTGCACGCGCCGCCATGCGGGAGGCGGTGGCGAAGAGTCAGGCGATGTCGACGCCTTCGGCAAACCTCGATGAGCCGTTTCACGGTGTGATCCCGACAGTCAAACGCGTCATCCCGGTCATCAAAACGCGAAGACGCTGGATCACGTGGCTGGCGATCGGCGCGGCCGGCGGATTCACGCTCAGTCAGCTCGATTTCGAGCACGAAGAGCACGAGGAGGAAAGTCACAAGGGACGACGCTAGGGTGACATCCGTCGGTTGTCCGCCGACGCGTCGGATCGTGTTCGACATCACGACCATGCGGATCGGTCGCAGAAGGCGAGGAAACTTTCGCGCGGCGTCATTGGCACTGTTCCGCGGCTCTCGAGCGGGACGCATCGCCGGCTTCACCGCAGAGGCGGTTGTGAAGATGAAATCACGAGTGGATCCGTCGGCTCTGGCTGAGTCGTTTGTGGGCGCGGTCACCCTGGCGGCTCGGGAATTGGTTGAACGGATCGAACACGTCGTCCATCCCCACGAACCTTGGTCGGGCCAGCGCCGCTCAGAGGCCCAGCGCCGCTCAGAGATGTTGGATGCGACCTTGACGAGCATGAGATTCGTGCTCGAGGCGACCGAAAGGATTGCGTCTGCCCACCTGTCTCCAGCGGAGCAGGAGCACTTCAGGTTGATGGTCAAGACCTTGACACTGGAAGGCGGAAGCGACGAACCACGAGCGGCTTACCGCGCAACGCTGCGAAACGGCTCCAGGCTCAGGGTGATGGCACAGTCAGAAGGCAACAGTGCCGGAGGCACCTTGTTGTGGGAATTTGCGAAGAGTGTGTGTGGCCAGTCTAACAGTATGAATTCGGCCGCGGCGGCGATTCTGTCGCTGGTGGCGGCGAATACGTTCGAAGCCCTGGCAGCCGCATCTGAACAGAGTACGGAGTGTCAGATGCCGCCTTCTGAAACCGCAGATTGTACGTCTGAAAAAACCGAGCTCGGGAGCGTGGAAAAATACGTCGGGACGTACTGCAAGGTCGTTGGGTTTCAAGAGCGTCCGAGTCCAGACGCTCTCGTCGTCCTGTACTTGCGTCCAGGCGGCCGCTTTCTTTTCGCCGGGAGGTCGGAAGGCTACGAACGATCGAGCGCGGCGGGCCAATGGATGACCAATGGTGCCGAAATTATCCTTGACGGATACGGCCAAGTCTTGAGCGGCGACACCCGCGCTCGCGATAAGCCGTTTGAACGCGTGTTCACGGTTGAACACACACGCGATACGGTCAGCCTCGTCGCGTCGACGGTGCTCGAAGGCTGGAGCCTGCTCGGGGGAAACGGGCCGTTCATGTATGTTGGCCAGAGAGCGATCATCGACCCTGACGGGGAGTGGATGCCGGGCTCGTTTGACAACATCGATGCGGCGATTGAGCGGGTGTTCAAAAAACAGCGTTCGGGACCGGCGCATCTGCGCCAAATTCACCGGGTATCAGCACACTCGCTGAGACCTTGCCGGCCTCGATAACCGCAGCATTTTCACAAATTCAACTCTATCCTGACGTTGGCCTCGAGCGCGGCCCCACTGGATGCGATCGTTCGTGGACAACAGGTGACGAAGACCGCTCCGACCGTGTGTAGCCATCGCGCGACGGTTGGACCGCACCGGTGGCGAATGCTCAGGGTGCGCTCCATCAGGTCGGCGATTGGAACAAACGGGGCCGGGCTCGGCGTGTTCACCGTCATTGCTGCACCACCTTGACCGCCGTGTTGCGCGGCGAGCCGGCAAAAAACCAGGACACCGTAATCGTGCCCGTGCGCGACCCGCTCGACAAAGGATCGACCAGGAACGGGATCGTGCTGTTGCCGTCCCCCGACCAGGTGAGGAAATGAATCCAGCCGTCAGACGTGGTCGCCTGCCAGGGGCAGCCCGGGCCGATACCCGACACGGCGAACGAGAACGTCTGCCCGGCGCTCGGTGACAACGGAACCGTCAGCGTCGGAGGCGCGACCTGATAGGCACACGGCGGCGGCACTTCACCCGCCTGAGTGATGGTCAAACGCACGCTGCCGCTCGACCACTCGACGACGATGATTCCGGTCCGCGGGGCCGGGCCGACAGGTGCCCACCGCTCCACGACGTACCTGAGGGTACCGCTGCCGCTTCCGGAGGTCGCGGCTGGAAACGAGATCCACGACGAATCCGACCGCGCCTGCCACGTACAACTGCCGCTGGTGCGGGTAATCGTCGCCGTGAAGCTGCCTCCAGATTCCTGGACACTCTGCGCCGTCGGGCTGATCGAGTACACGCACGCGGGTGGCGGCGGATTGTTTATCGGACGCAGCTTCAGATCCAATCGCGTGTCGGCCTCGAACGTGATGCCGGTATCACGGGACTCGTACCGGTCGGCAATCGCGCGGACGGTAAAGCCCCCCCTACTCAGGTCTGGGATGGAATAGTAGCCGTTACCATCCGTGCTCGACTCGCGTCCGGCATTTGCCCCGTCGACGACGCTGACGCTTGCACCCCGGATGGCCCGGCCCGTGCTTTCGTCGCTTACCACGCCAGCCAGCGTGAAGGTCGGCTCGGGCGGCGGTGTCGCGGGCGGCGGTACGTCTGCCGTGGCTGTTGCCGTTCCGGTGTGTGAGAGCGGGTCGGTGAAGGTCACGGCGACCTTCACCGACGTCGCGTACGAATGGGAAAGGTCCGAATCGGCCGTCATCAGCTCGCGGCTGCTGATGGTGCCGTTTGCGGGACATATGTTGGATCCGTCAGATATCGGATGCTCCTGATGCGACGTCACCAGCGAAGTCGTTCCGGCGAAGAAGGTCAGATCGGCCGCCACGATGGTCGCGGTGACGCCGTTCATCTCGCGCAGCTGCAGGACCGCCCGATAGGTGTAACCACCGGGGGCCTGCTGCTCCGCCGCGACGGCAATCGAGGTGATCGTCACACTCGCCGTGGCCGGCGGCGTCGGCGCGGCCGGGGAGCTGTTCCCACAGGCTGTTGTCGCGAACGCCACCAGCAGGCCGCCGAAAAACTGTCGACCCGGAAGCGGCTTGATCACTACTATGTCTGGTGCAAGGGGGTGGCCAGCGGCATTCACCTGACGAGACAGACGGATCGCGTCCATGTGTACCCACGATGACGTGGTTCCGGCGGGTTGGATACCCTCAGGCCGACTCGCCGGCCGCCCTCGCGGCCATTCACAGCGATTCTCGGTGAACATCGTCGGAACGGGACTCGAGCGCGCTCAAGTGTCTTGCGGCAGGTGGCGAACGTCCGGCGGATCTGCCGTATTTCCGTCAGTTAACCGGAGATCACTCCGGAACGAATTGCGAGATCGACGATGAAGATTGGCGTCATCGGGATGGGGTGGGTCGGATCGAGCGTCGCGATGTCGATCCTTCACACGGGCATTGCCACCGAGTTGCTCGTGCACGACGTCAAGACAGCCTTCGCCGAAGGTGAGGCGCTGGATCTCGCACAAGGTGCGTCCTTTTACCCCACTGCCACGGTGCGTCCGGTTGCGATCGAAGAAATGTGCGACGCAGATGCCGTAGTGGTTGCGGCAGGGCGTGGCGGTCGTCCGAACGAGACCCGACTCGATCTGATGCGCGACAACGCCATGATCCTTCGGAGCATCGCGGCTCGCTTATCGCAGCTTCGCGGACTGCTCGTGATCGTCACTAATCCTGTCGACATCATGACCCGCATTGCAGCGGAGACGTCCGGCCTGCCGCCTGCGCGCGTCATCGGCACGGGCACGATGCTCGATACGGCTCGATTGCGGTACGTTCTCGGTCGAGAGCTGGGGCTCGACCCGCGCGCGATTCATGCGCACGTTGTCGGCGAGCACGGCGACTCCGAAGTCGTGCTCTGGTCCGGCGCTCGTGTGGGCGGTGTGGCGCTTCGCAAGTGGCGAGGATGGAAGCCCGAACGAGAAGCCGCGCTTGCCGACGAAGTACGTCGCGCCGCCTACGAGATCATCGCGCGCAAGGGCGCGACCAACCATGCGATCGGACTCGTGGCGGCCGCGCTGCTGCGGTGGTCGCTTCGGGACGAACGCCGGATCCTGACCGTGTCCCGCATGCAGGAAGGAGCCCTCGGCATCCGTGCTCTCGCGATCTCGCTGCCCGCTGTGGTCGGTCGGCTGGGTGCAACAGAAGTCGTCGAACCAGACATGAGCCCGGAGGAGCGGGCCGCCTTCGAACGGTCCGCTGACGTGCTGCGTCAGGCGACGGCTGCGCTGTGACGTTCTGGTCGCGTCGCCTCTTAACGCGCCTGCGAGCCAGTCACGTTCCCACATCGCGTCCCACCGCGGCCCCTTCCTCGTCACCCTGCGTGCAACGCTCCCCAGACTGATGCTGCAGATGGTCAGCGCGTTCACGAAAGGGCCGGCGCTCCGGGGCCACGTGTGTCCGGCGGTCGCTCTGATGATCAGCGAATCCCATGATCGCGTTCGCCGCCGCGGAGCGCTGCGCGATTTCCGCCCCTGGAAAGCGATTGGCAAGGATGGTTTCGAGCTTCTGGCGAGTGACGCCCTTACCAGGGCGGGAGCGTCATGAACAGAAACTCCTTCAGGTCACGCAGCTTGACGACTTCGTCGTCAATGGTCGTTGCCGTAATGGGGTCCAGCCCGAAGGTCGGATCATCCAGGATCAGGAGGTTCGGGTTCGCGGCCATCGCCCGCGCGATCGCGACGCGCCGCCGCTGGCCGCCGGACAGCTCCGAGGGCATCCGATCGATGTAATCCTCGAGACCAACGGAGTCGAGGACCTCCTCGACCCGGCGACGCACCTGGTGCATCGGCATGTCGGTCTCCTCGTATAACCGGTACCCGACGTTCTCGGCCACCGTCAGCGAATCGAACAGCGCGCTCTCCTGAAAGAGCATGCCGATAGCCGCCCGCGTGCGCATGCGCTCGCGCTCGGTCATGTCGTCGACACGCTGGCCATTGAGCAGGATCCGGCCTGCACCGGGTCGAATCAGGCCGAGGATGAGCTTGAGCATGACGGATTTCCCGGTGCCGCTTGCGCCGAGCACGATTCGCATGCTCCCTTTGGGGACGCTGAAACTGACGTCGCGAAGAACGACGTGCTCGTCGAAGGCGAACGACACCCGGTCGAACACCACAGCGGGCGATACCGCACCCTCCCGCATGGTTCCGTCAACCGGCCGGTCAACTCGTGCCGTCATCTTGAAACGTGCTTCGTCCACACGCGGGCCCTCGATGAGCGATCGAGATCATGACAGCCCCGCTATGACGGTCGGTCACGCCCACAGATGGGGCACGCAGAGTCTGCGCGCCAGTCCGCCTGAGCCGGCGCCGAGCATCATGCGACAACGCTGGCGCACCGGCCGCGTACTCCTGCCGATTGCGCTGCCGGCCATGTTGGCCGTCTCGCGCCGACGTGGCCGTGAGATTCCCGATGTTCTCATGCCTCGCGCCTTGCCAGGCGGGCGCCTCGCCGCCCTCGGTGCGTCACCGTAAATCGAGTTCGGGCCTGTCAGCGGTTGGGCGCCACATGAAAGGGCACAGGTGTTGCTGACCTCAGTCAACGGCTGGTCAATTCGCCTCTCGTTTGCATGTCGACAGTGAGGAACGGTTAGATGACGAAGCCCGCACGTATCTTCTGCGAAGACGACGGCACCGTCGCACAGACTGGACGACGCCGCGACATCTTTTACGGTCGCTGGATTCTCGCCTGCGTCGCCGGTGAGGTCGTGGGCATTGGCGTGGCGGCAGCGGCGGCGATCTCGATGACCGTGCGGTTCGGTGAACCGCGTTCAACGGGGGGCCGCCTCTTGTCTCTGATGGTCTTTGCGGCCGTCGGCGCCGTGGAAGGCGGCGCGCTGGGCGCGTTCCAGTGGCGGGTTCTCCGCACGAGGCTTCCCCGAGTTCGCGCAGGTGAATGGGTGGGCGTGACCGTCGCGGTTGCGGTGACCGGGTGGATTGCAGGCATGGTGCCGTCATTGTTCGCCGCCGGGACGCCATCCGGCGCCTGGGAGCCCGATCTCGGCCTCGTGATGCTGATCGCCCTGGTCCTTGGTGCTGGCGTAGGCCTCTGCGTCGGCGCCGCGCAATGGTTCGTTCTGCGCCGCCACGCGGAGCGAGCCGGCCGGTGGATCTGGATACATGCGCTGGCGTGGGCGCTCGCGATGACTGCGATCTTCACGGCCGCGTCCTTGCCGACCGCCGGCTGGCCGGCGGTCTCGATCGCCATCGCCGGTGTGGCGGGGGGCGTCGCGGCCGGGCTCCTGCTCGGCATCGTTACCGGGGTCGTCGCCCGCCGCCTTCAGCCGTGGGTCGACGAACAGCGTTGGTCGCTCGCGGGCAAAGTATGTGCGGTGACGGGCGCGAGCACGGGCATCGGGTACGAGGTCGCACTCGGCCTCGCGCGTCTCGGCGGCACCGTTGTGCTGCTGTGCCGCCGGCCGGATGAAGGCGAGCGGGCGCGGCAGTCGATTCTGGCGAAACAGCCGAGGGCCGACCTGTCCGTGATCCCGTGCGACCTCAGCGATCTCGAATCGGTGCGGCAGGCGGCACGCCGGTTGTCGAGCGGGTGGTCGCGGCTGGACGTCCTCGTGCACAACGCGGGCGCGACCTTCAGGGAGCGTGCCTTGACCCCGGCCGGCATCGACGCGACGCTGGCCGTCGACGTGGTCGGTCCGTTTCTCCTCACCGTACGACTGCGGCAGCAACTGGAACGCTGTGGCGGGCGGGTCATCATGTTGACGGGTATCTACCACCGAAAAGGTTGGGTCAACATGACCGACCTGAATTTCGCCCGCCGGCGCTACAACTGGCTCACGGCCAACAATCAGGCACAGCGAGGCCGTTGGCTGTTCGTATCCGAGCTCGCACGCAGGGCTCCACGATTACTTGCCGCGGCCGTGCATCCGGGCGCGGTGCTCACAAGCGCCCAGGCACGTCTGCCGCGTGCGGTCCGTGCGCTGATTCACACCGTGATGCGGCCCGCGTTCGTTCGCCCCGAGCTTGGCGCGATTCCGGTGCTGCGGCTCGCGGCGCATCCGTGTCCCGCCGTGCCGACAGGACGATTCCTCGACCGGTGTCGGCTGACGTCGGATGTTGCGGACCCGCAGGTCGCCCATACGTTCTGGACAGCGTGCGAGGAGATGACCGGCGAAGAGTGGCCGAACTCGCAGCGTGAGTGGAGAGCGGTGCCTGCGTGGTGGTGAATGCGGCCGAGCACAGTGGGGCAATCGATGCAGGGGTGGTGGCAGGATCCATGCCCGAGGTGCGGGTGGTCGCCTCGAACGGCTCACCGATCCGGACGACCGCCGAAATCCCGTCGTCGATCCGGACAAGGAGGTGGAAGTCCGACAGGTGTTCATCGGATTCAACCATGCCAGGCATTCCTGAGAGGAAGTTCGCAGACGCGGGTCATGCATACGCCGGATACAACTTCTGCGAGCTCACGACAGCGAAGCGAGGAGCGTCTCATGAAAACGAAGACCCGCTGGGAGTCGTTCAAAGCTGAGAGTGAAAGCGTTCTCGACAAAGTGAAGGAATTGGTCAACGAAGGCAACGTCCGCCGCGTGGTGGTGAAACACGAGGGTCGGAAGATTGCCGAGTTTCCGCTCACCGCCGGCGTGGTCGGCGCCGTGCTCGCGCCGGTTCTCGCGGCGATTGGCGCACTTATCGCGCTGATGAAGGACTGCACGATTGAAGTTGAGCGCGTCCGTGAGGATTCGTCGCCGCGAAAGGAAGAGACGCCCGGTGCGGTGGGACGCATCGACGAGCAGTGCTGATAGCGATGACTGTACGTCGTGCCATCGCTCGTCGGGCACAGGCGATGGGTCGCTCGCCGGCTGGCTGCACCACGCAAGATCGGCGGCTGACGAAAGGTTGCGAGCACCGGTGTCCCGCCCCGGGACAGTGACCGTCGACTCGCGCACGAACTGGATCGGCACGTCGCCATCAGGCTGCCCTGGGACCCTCGACGGGCAACCGGAACTCGAAGAGCGCTCCGGACGCCGTGTTGCAGACGGCCCGAATCGATCCGCCGTGGGCCTCCACGATCGACCGTACGATTGAAAGGCCCATTCCCATTCCGCCGACCTTGGTGGTGTAGAACGGTTCGAAGACGGTCTCTTCGGCGCCCGCGGGAAGTCCGGGCCCCGAGTCCTGCACGCTCACGCAAACTCGACGTTCGTCCTCCTCGAGGTGGCGACACCGGATGACGATGGTTCGCGCCCGATCGCGCTGATCGGTCATGGCTTCGATCGCGTTTTGGAGCAGGTTCAGGATGACTTGCTGGAGCTGTACGCGGTCTCCTCGAGCGATGATCGGCGTCCGGACAGGCTCGAAGGAAATCGCGACGTTGCGGAGAGTGGCCTCGCCCCCGACCAGTTCCACGACTTCCTGAATGCCTGCGGCGAGATCGAAAGACGTCATCTCGAGCTCGCCCTTGCGCAACAACTTCCTGAGCCGCACGATGACGTCGCCCGCGCGCTTGACGTCGGCAACGATGTCGCACAGGATCGCCCGCAGCTCGACGAAGGTCGAGCGCCGCAAGGAGCGTTGGCGGTCCTGTCTGGCGCCAAGGGACTCGAGCAACCGTTGAGCCGTTCGAGCGTTGATTGTGATGGCCGCCAGGGGCTGGTTGAGCTGGTGCGCCAACGATGCGGTCATTTCGCCGGCCGTCGCCACGCGCGACACGTGCGCAAGCGCCTGCCGGCTGCGCTGCGCCTCCATTTCCGCCCGCCGCAGTTCGGTGATGTCGGAACGAGTGATCACGGCGCCTCCGCCGACCCGGTTCAGCGGAACGGCGCTGACGGACCACCATTCGGCGCCGCCGTTCGTATCGGTCGAATGCTCGACGCTGAACTGCGCGCGTGAACCGTCCAGCACCGCGGCCACTCCGTCGACGATTGCGCCCGCGAGCTGTTCGCCGGCCGCGCACAAGGCGAGACACCGATCGATCAGGTTGCTGCCGATCGGAACGTCCATCCACTGGCATTCCCCGGCCAGCAGCGCCCATCGGTCGTTGACCTGCAACAGACGGCCGCTGCGATCGATGACGGCAACGCCGCTCGCCAGCGACTTGAGAATCGCCGATTGCATCAGCTCGCTATGCCTGAGCGCGTTCTCCGCGCGCTCGCGCCCCAGCGCGCTTGCGAGCACCTCGGCTACCAACCGCGCGTTCGCCATCAGGTCGTCGGCTAACTGGTGCTCGCGGGCGAATCCAAAGGTGATCGCGCCCAGCACCTGCTCCTGAGCGATCAGGGGAATGGCGACTCCTCTTTCAACGTCCATTACGACGGTTTCCTTGGCTGCGAAACACGCTCGTGCCCAGCGGACGTGACCGTGCGGCGCGTCCGCGTGCGACGAACCCTGCCGCGAGCACGAATACAGCGGATGCAGGCCGTCCGGCCCTTCGTCCGCGGCGAACAACGCCAGGTCACCCATGTCGAGTACCCTTCTTATCGGACCCAGCCACGTCTCAAGCGCTCGATGCATCCGATCGCTCGGCTGTTCAACCAGCGCGGCGGAAAGCCGCGACAGCAGTTCTTCGAACTGAAGGCGTCGCTTCAATTCGTGCTGCGTCAGGCGGCGCTCCTCGATGAGCGTCGCGAGATAGAGTAGTGTTGTGGCGACGACGATTTGAGAGAGCGTCAGGGCCGTGATGGTCGTGGCCGGTGAAATCGAGGTGAATGGACCGTGACCCTGGACCGCCGCCCACGCGTTGCTGAGGCTGGTGGTCAGAAGGATGAGACCGGTGCCGGCCGGACCAAAACGCACGGCTGCCCACAACAGAAACGGCAATTGGATGGCTAAGGGCGTCTGACTGGTGACCGCTCTGAGCGCCGGCACGTCAGTGAATGACTCGCTGAAGTCAACCCATGCGATGGCGAACACGCTGAGGCCGAGGACTGACGCTTCGGCGGCTCGCACCACAGACCTGGGACGCGGCCACCAGCGCCGCGACTCGTGTACGACTCCGACGACCGCCGGAACAACTGTGAATGCCGCAAGAAGGTTACTGAGCGAGCGGGCTCGCCACACCAACCAGTACGGCTCGCCGTGCAACCCGGCCACAACCGCTGCGTCGGCAAACGAGGTGAGGGCGACCGCGGCAACGGCGCTGACCATGAATGCCGTCAGGCGCCGCAGAGTATCGAATCGTCCCGGTGCATCGCTCAGGAGATACGTTCCGCCGGCGGCCAGCAGCGCTTCGAGACAATTTGTGACGAACAACCCGAGCGCGAACGGCAGAGACCATCCCGTGCCGAGCTGAAGGTACAGATGCGCTGGAAGGGCAGCTACGAGGACCAGCCACCAGTCTGCCGTCGACGTCAGCAGGAGTGCCGACGTGAGAACCGCGTTGGGCGGCCACACGACCGACGGCGTCGACGGCGGCAGGCGAAGCTGTAGACCTACCAGGGATGCAATGTAGTAACCGATGCAGGCCGCGAGCGCGATGACCGGTAACGCCAGCCGCTGCCGCAGGCCGCTGAAGTCGCTCAAACGCGTCGATTCTAATTGGTGCGGCGATCACCTGCTGGATGATCGCCACGGGCGCCGGGCTAGGAAACTGTTAGTACCGGGAACTGGACCTGGAAAAACTGACAGTTGCCACGGACGGTGTCAAGTCTATCAATAGTAGTTTCGTCACGATGAGCCATCTCCAAATGAGCCGCCCGCGCGTGCTGCTCGCCGACGATCACACGCTGCTCCTCGAGGCGTTCGAGAAGCTGCTCGCCGAAGAATGCGAAGTGGTGGGCACCGTTTCGAACGGGCAAGCCCTGCTCGAAGCGGCCGCGCAACTGCGGCCAGATGTCGTGGTCGTCGACATCATGATGCCGCTGATGAACGGAATAGACGCCGCCCGGCGTCTGAAAGAGCTGGATCCTGATATCCGCATCGTATTTCTGACGATGAACGAGGATCCGGATCTGGCGGCCGAGGCGTTTCGGGCCGGCGCGTCCGCGTACCTGCTGAAGCGCTCTGCGGCCTCGGAGCTGCTGACGGCGATCCGCGAGACGATGAAGCGCCGTTCGTACGTGACGCCGCTCGTCACCAAGGAGCTCGTCGGCTCCATGATCGAACACCCACGAAAGCAGGCAGTCCACCTGACGACGCGACAACGCGAGGTTGTTCAACTCGTCGCGGAAGGCCGCTCGATGAAGGAGATCGCCGCAATTCTCAAAATTACGCCGCGTACCGTGGCTTTCCACAAGTACCAAGTCATGGAACAGCTGGGGATCAGCACCACCGCCGAATTGATTCAATACGCAATAAGGCAGCACATCGTCTGATATCACCGGTAAATTCTTCAGATGGCGATTGATGGGCAACGGACCAGACCAGTTGAATCGTCGCAGTGACTGATCGGCCGTCCGATCCCGCCTTCGGTGTTTTTTTGCTGCCCTTACGCGAAAGGTAACTCAAACTCGAATCACCTATTCGCTACGTGATTAGATGATGTTTAATCAAAGAATCCCATATGGGACCAAGGTTGTCTCCGACGCTGTCGGGTCATCCCGATCACCGGACGCGGCGAGGTCGGAGTCGCCGCCCGCGCTCGGGCGGCGGGCGCGGTCGACGTTCTTGTGAAGCCATTCGAGAGCGACGCGTTGCTGCTGGCTGCCGCCAAAACAGTCGGAAGGCATCACTCTCGTGATCGATATCGGATGGCAGACACCAGTGCCCTGCCAACGGTCTACATCGTCGACGACGATGCATCCGTGCGTACGGCCATCCAGCGTCTTCTCACGTCGATGGGAATGAAGTCCGAGGCGTACGCCTCGGTCCCGGAGTTCCTGCAGCGCACCGAATCGGGGACCAGGCTCCATGGGTGCCTGATCCTGGACGTGAGGATGCCGGGGCCCAGTGGGCTGGACCTTCAGCGGATGCTGGCGCAGGCAGAAAACGATATTCCCGTCATTTTCGTCACCGCGTACGCGGATGTGCCAACGACCGTACGTGCGATGAAGGATGGGGCGCTCGAGGTACTGACGAAACCCTTCAACGACCAAGCCCTCCTCGACGCCGTGAATCTCGGTCTCGATCTGGCGCGGCGCCGTTTCGAGGAACGGGAAAAGCTGGCGGAGCTCCGCGCGCGATACGAGCTGCTCACCGCGCGCGAACGCGAAGTGATGCGCCTCGTCGTGACCGGCATGCTGAACAAGCAGATCGGCGCAGCGCTGGGAACGACGGAAAAGACGGTCAAAGCCCATCGCGCACAAGTCATGGGCAAGATGCACGCAGAGTCGCTGGCCGACCTCGTCCGTATGGCAGACCGACTCGAACCTGAAGCGACCTGAACCGTCGAGGTTGGGCTAAGGACGTATGCAGGCGGGACCTAAGTCCAATAGGAAAGTCCTGACATCAGGCATGAGAATCCGTCCATGCTCTGCACTATTACTCGCACGATACTGATCAGCTTTGGCGAACCGGGCTCACCGGGCGTTCGGTCACGGTAACGCGTGGATGCGACACACGGCCATGCCTCGGAACATGCTCGCTCTTCTGCTGCTGGCAGCGACGCCGCTCCAGGCGCAGCCTGGCGCGCCGCGGCACGGACAGATCTTCGACGGACGGATCTTCGACGCGACCGGCGGGGTGCTGGCGAGCGCAACCGTGAGCGTCGGCGTTGTATTCACGCGTATCACCGTTGCCGAGGGCTTGGCCGATCGACGCGTCGAAGCTTTCGCGCAGGACGGCGCCAGCTTCCTCACGCCGCCTTGGTGGGCGACGTGGTGGTTCCGCGCACTGGCGCTCGCGCTCATCGTGGGATGTGCGGCGGCCATTTTCGCGTGGAGCGTGAGCGGGCTCGAGCGGCGCCGCCGTGCGCTCGAAGCCGAGATCTCCGAGCGCCGGCAGATCGAGGAGGCGCTGCGCGCGAGCAACCGCGAGATCCAGAATCTCGCCGGCCGGCTGATTACCGCGCAGGAAGCGGAGCGCACGCGCATCGCGCGCGAGCTCCACGACGATTTGGGCCAGGAAGTCGCGTTACTGAACGTCGAAATCGACCAGATCGCGGCGCAACTGCCCTCCGGGACCCATCGATCCCGTCTCCAGAACGTGTCGCGGCGCGTCAGCGAGATTGCCAGGACCGTTCATAACCTGTCGCACGATCTTCATCCCTCGAAGCTGCAGATGCTGGGGCTGGTTGCCGCTGTGCAGTCGCTGTGCCGAGACGCCAGCCAAAGAGTGGGCATCGCGATTGACTTCACGCACGACGGCACGGTGCCGCACACGATCGACAGCGACGTGTCGCTCTGCATGTACCGGGTCCTGCAGGAAGCGCTGAACAACATCGCGAAACATAGTCACGCACGCGACGCCTCGGTCAGGCTGACGTGCGAAAACGGAGACGTGAACCTCTTCATCGCCGACTCCGGCGTCGGTTTCGATGCCCGCAACCTGGGCACCGAGGGCCTCGGACTGGTCAGCATGCGCGAGCGTGTCAATCTGCTGAAGGGCCAGCTGGTGATTCATGCCGCGCCGGGTGCCGGCACCCGCATCGGGGTCAAGCTCCCCCTGTCGCGGCAGTCGCGGGGGCCGATCGCTTCGGTCTTGAAGTCTGCCTACGATTTCGAATCGGCCGGCACGATGGCCGAGTGCTCCGCGCAGATACGCGGCGCCAGGTCGATTGAGTCGTCGGCACGGCGAGCCGTCGAGTAGCCGCAGAGAATCGAGAGCGGGCGCGGTAACGTGTACTCACCGGCAATGCGCTCGAGTCGGGTCATTGCGTCGAACTTTCCCTGGTCACAGAGAATCTGCGCGATTTCCCCGAAGCTGGAAACGTGAGCGCCGGGCGCCGCGGTGACCGCGCGCTCGAACAGCGGATCGAACGCCGCGCCGAAGCGCAGGCGGTCCGGCGTCCCGTCGATGAGGATTGCTTCGAGCGCCGCCGACGCATCGATTGATATGTAGCGGCCGGTGGCTACCAGAGACGCCACGTCCAGGCCTCGGGCCCCGAACTGCGCGTCGAGCGCCTCGCGGTGCGGCTCGCTCGCGACAGCAATGATTGAATCGCCGGCTTCCAGCGCGGTTTCGAAGAAGGCCGCCACGGCATCGACGAGAAACGCGTCCGTCGCGTATAGTTGCACATCGTGCCAGGGGCGCGGTCGATGCCGCCAGCGCGGCAGAACAGCAGCCGAGGGGACGCACGTGTGTCCCGCCTTCGCATGATCGACGGCGGCGATGAGATCACGTTCCATGCTCGACTTCGCGACGAAGGCTGACGCCCCGCGTGAAATACCGGCGAGCACGTAGTCGTCACCGGCGTAGTTGGAGAGGAACACGATGAGGGCACCGCACCCCGAGGCCTTCAGCTGTGCCGCCGTTTGAAAGCCGTCAAGCCCCGGCATCGCGACGTCGAGCACGACGACATCCGGATCGAGTCGACTCGACGAGTCGACGGCCGCCGCGCCCGTCGATACGACGTCAACCACGTCGAAGCGGCGGCTCAGGATGCCGGCGACGGCCTCCCGCATCTGCCGATGATCGTCGGCCACCACGACTCGGAGCCGCGGACCGGTAGACATCCGCCCACATGTTACCAGTCCCCCGGACGCGCCGCTATCGCCGAATGTACTCAAAAACGCAGAACAAGGCCCGTCGCCACGTCGAATTGATTGAGCCATTCCTGGCAGAACCCGAACGGCGCGCAATAAACCGAGGATGAACCTGCGAGGCGTATGAGCGCGAGCCGCGCCTGGACTCTCACCCCGATGTGCTCCCGCGGAAACCATTTGAGGCCCCCTCCAACGTTCACCGACAATTTGGTTTCTCTCGGAAGGTCGTCGGCCGTGAAAATCGCGGGACCCAGACCGGTGAAGACGAATGGCTGGAGCCCGGCACCACGAGGCGTGACGTGATACACGACGCTGAAATGAAACAGGTTCACGTTCATGTCGAACAGTGATGCGGTTCCAGACGACGTTGCGAGCCTCAGATCGGTCCGCTGCTGGGTCCAGAACAGATCCATGCTGATGCGGTCCGAGACCAGGAAGGCGCCCTGTGCGCCCCAGCTGAATCCTCCAGCGACCGCGAGATCCTGAACGCCTCGCGCCTTGGTGTCGACGCCGGCGGTCGTGGTGTACCCGACGCTCGCAAAAGGCGTCACCTCAATCGTCTGGCCGTGCGCAGCGGATGCGACGAGGACGAAGCCGACGACGAGGACCGGCTTCATTTCCGATCCTGTTTCGGCAGCACCACGAGAAAGCCCTGGAAGTCCGTCGGGCCCGCCCCGAACCCGACGAGCGTTCGGCCGTCCGGCGACACGCCGGTGACGAAACCCGTGTTCACCCATCCCCGAAACGCATCGGGATACCCGTTTCGGCGCAGATAGTCCGTGAGGAAGTTCGGTTGTCCGTCGAGCCAGACGAGCGACTCCGAGTCCAGACCGAACGAGAACGAACCGCCCACGACGCGGCCATCGTCGCTGGTCGCCCGCATCGCGGTCAGGTACGGCAGGTTGGGCAGCGTGGACGGCCGCTCGACCGGGAAGCACCGCAGGCCGTTCGCCGACGTCCACATCCAGGCGGCGCTCGGAACCGGCTTGAACGGATCGCACACTTGTCCAACGACGATCGTTCCATCACGATTCGCCGCGAACGCTTCGCCGACAACGCCGGAGGGCCCTTTGAACAGCTCCTCGGTTCGGCCGCTCCACTTGGCGCCCTGCCGGAATCCGGTCAGATCCTCCTGCCAGCCCACGACGATCCGACCGTCGCCCGAGACGTTGTTCGCGCGCGTCGACTGCCCGTTGGTGCTGCCAAGATCGACGATGCCGGTGGACTCTTCCCAGCGGAAGGCCCGGGCGTATCGGCAGCCGTCCCATGCGAGGCCGACAATCACGCGGCCATCGTCGCTGGCGCCGAACGTTCCGCTGAGGAGCTGATCGCACGCCTCGGCGTCCGGGAACGAGCCGAGCAGACGCCATTCCTTCCCGCCCAGCCAGACGGCGGCGTTTTCGAAACCGTGACCGTCGAGCGCGCGGCCGATGATGGTTCTGCCATCGCGGCTGATGGCCGATGTCGAGCGGCCACCGATTGCCTGGACGCCGCTGGTCGGCATCCAGTAAAGGGCGCCGCCAGACGCGAAGTTGCCCGCAATGACCGACGCGTTCGCTCCGACATCTCGGGGGAGTACCGACGGCGGCAACTCCATGAAGAACACGTCGGCCGAAGACAGCGTGCTGATTTTCAACACCGCGATCAGCGACGCAGCGGCGAACGCGATTTTCGAGCGCATCGCCGTCGAAGGAAGCAAACCAGGTGCCCTGGCGACGCGTGCGCGTTTCGAGGCGGGTGACTGCTCAGCGCGGACGCGGATTGAACGACACGGAGAAGCCGGCGAGAGTCATGTTCGGATTGAACACGCTCGTTCCGCCCGCAAACACCCAGGCGTGGACCAGATTGAAATGGACGGTGCTCTGTCCGACACGGAACAGCCGGTAGCTGACGCCCCAGTCGGTCGCAGGTCTCAGCTCTCGATTGCCGGAAAACGCGGGCACGCTCACCAGCAGGATCCCTGGAGCGATGAAGACTTGCACCCGTCCCACAACGTCCGCGCCGACGTGCGCTCCGAACAGACCGAACACGGTCGCGTGCACCTGGGTCGTCGACCACAGTCCGTCGAGATGCACGTGCTGCCACCACGCGGTTTTCGTCACCGCTTCCTGTTGCAACAGCCCCGCGGCTGCGATTCGACTGTTCCTGGCCGCAATCGGATCCTGACGCCACGTCGGGAGCAGGTTGCAGGCTTCGGACAGTTGCGGGTCGTCACCGAACAGCGCGCAGGCGTCGTCGAGCCACATGGGAGGATCGGGTTTCTTTTTGCGATCGACGAAGGACGCCCATTTCCCGGGTTGCCGGCGGTTGAGCCAGCGATCGGCCCACGCCTGCCACGCGGTGAAATCGCGCACCCATTGGTGCAGCTCCTGTATCTGCTGGTCGGAAAGCGTGAGGGCGACGGGTTCCGGCACGAGTTGACCGAGCGCCGGCAAGGGACGGGCCGGCAAGCGGTCGTCTGCCGTGGGCTGCGCGGCCGAGAGCGCCGCAGGTCCCACGACAGAAAAGAGCACGAGCCCGATGGGAATGATTCTGGTCACCTGAGAAAAGAGCCCGATGGGAATCATTCTGGTCAACGGCCTGGGCGGCTGCGTGCGTCCACCGGCGGCAGGGAAATGGTGGACCGGGGTGCGCGAGGTTGTCAATGGCCCAGTCGGGGACATGGGCCAATTACGAAATCCAGCAGCGATCAGAAATCGATTCGTAGGGCAAAAGTGAGGACCGTCTCGGTGTTCGCGAAGAACTCCGAGGCCATCGGGCGGCCGTGCGACTGCTGGATGAGCAGCCGGGACGCCCGGCTGCCCGATCGCGTGACGATTCCCCCTTCGAACGCCGTGTCGATGCGCCAGTTCCGCTCCTGCGTCGATTGCACGTCGGTCGCGCCGTACCACGCGAAGTGGCCGCCCAGCAACGCCGGGGACGACTCGACCTCCGTTCCGGCCTGAAGGCGCCACGGGGCCTGGGACCGGTTGAGCATGGCGTACGCGCGGCCGACTTCGGCGTACACGCGTCGGCGGGCGGCGGGACTCCACCCGATCCCGACGGCCAGCTCTTCGCGCGTGTAGTTGATGCGCAGTCGGTTCATCCGATCTTCATATTCGTCACCGACATGTGCGGAGACGTGGAGAATGGCGACCTTCGACGACCAGGGTCCACGCGACGCGGTCGTGATGGTGAGGCCGTAGTTGCCGTCCCATCCGATCGCCTGGTCGGAGTATCGGGAGTCGAACATCGCGTCGATGCCGCCCTCGATGCTGACCTGCCACGAACGATGTGCCGCGGTGTCGAACCGGAGAATTCCGAACCGGCCGCCGCCGCTCAAACCGGTTCTGCGTCGAGTCGTGCCCGGAATCCCGGGCGCCGTCGTCAAGCGCGTGGAGATGAGGTTTGCCGGCCGATGGGGGTCGGCCACGTACACCGGAAAGATATCGCCGGCGGGGAACAGCGACACTTTCGAACCCGATTCCAACGTCCACTCGGGATCCGGCGATCCATCCGTGGTTTCACGCGACTCGCTCGCCGACGCCTGGGCGCAGACCGCCGGCGTCGTCGCCAGCAGCGACGCCATCGTCGTCGCACCAACCACCGTCGCGCGCAGCCAGTTGCCGTTCATGGCGTCGTTTGCATCATGCCGGTCACGTCCATGTTCAGATTCGCGGGATTCGATAATCGGCCAGCATGACGGTGATGTCGTCGTCGCTGCCCCCTTCGACGGCCATGTCGGCGAGGAGGATGCAGTCTTCCTGCGGCCGTCGCCGGCACGCGAGCACGTCGGCAATCCGATCGTCGTCGACGACGTCCGTCAGGCCGTTCGTGCAGAGCAGGAGGCGGTCGCCATCCTCGAGGCGGAGGTGCTCGACGGCGATCTCGGGCAAGTTACGGCCGCCGCCGATCGCGTCGGTGAGGATGTGCCGGAGATCGTGAACCGCCGTCGGCTGCAACGGGTGCAGAACGGGACTACGGGCCATGCGTTCGGCGATCGTGTGATCCACGGTCAGTTGCGTCAGTTTCCCCTTGCGGTAGAAATACGCGCGCGAATGGCCGACGTGTGCGATGAACAGGTCGTCGCCGGCGGAATAGGCGGCGGTCAGCGTCGTCGCCATGCCCTGTCGTTCGTCATGTTCCAGGGCGTGCCGGCGCACCGCATCGTTCACGCCCTCATAGAGTCGCTGGGCCCGTTCCATCACCTCATCCGCGGTCTCGCGATCCATCCTGATGTTCCAGCGGCCATAGTGGAGGGCAAGATGCGCGAACGTGCTCAAGGCGACGCGGCTCGCGAGGCTGCCAATGCCCGTTTCGCCGAGTCCGTCGGCGACCAGCAGGGCATAAGCGTACTCTTCGAAGCGCGGCAGCACGTCGCGGTCGGCGAGCGTGGTGTCGAGCACCTCCTGGCTCCGGCCCAGGCGAACGGCGAGATAGTTGTCCTCGTTGCGGGGCCGCAGCCTTCCACGACGCGACGTCGCCCCCAGCTCCATCCGAACCGACGACGACAACGTTCGGTAATCGCCCACGTCGAGAAGCGGCGACAGCACGAGACGTCGGGCATCGTTGGCTTCGTCACCGTCCATGACATGCCCTATCGAACGAACACCTGCGCTTCTCCTTTCGAGCGCACGAGCCGATCGATCTGTTCCGCCATCCGTCCGCGCCGCTCGATCAGCGCGCGTACCTGATTGCGGTCGAGCCACTGCGACAGCGCGCGAGTCACCGCCTCTTCTGAGAGCGCGCCCATGCGTTCCCACAGCGGCTGGTCGATGTGCTGCATTTCGTGAACGAGCTTGGTGGTGGTGGTCAGCGCGCGCGATTGATCGATGAGAATGACGTGCCATGCCGGGTCGACGAGCCAGTTGCCCAGATTCGGGTCGATGTCGCCGATGAAGTTGTGGAACATCTTCGCGCGAATGAGTTCGCGCGTCCACATCGCCATCTTCGCGGTCGGCGGTCTTGGCGCTCCGCCCAGTTTCGCGAAGCTCTGCGCACGTTCGATCCACATGATCGCTACGCCAACGGTTCCGTCGATTTCCCGCTCGACCTTCGGCGGCACCATGTTCAGCGCGAGCAGCTTGTCCATCTCGTACGCGGCGATCTCGGACTTGTAGCTCTCGTAATAGCCGCGTGAGCGGCCGGGAGCGAGAGCCTTCCACGTCATCGATTCCACCAGGCCGCCAGGTTCGAAAAACGCGCGAACGGGTTGCGTCACGCCCCGATCCGTCCGTTCGGTTCGGACGATGCGTGCGGAGCGCAAGTACGCCTCGATGTCGGCGGACCGTCCGACCCAGGTTTTTGCAGATTCTTCAGCCGGCGTGCCGCGATCGGCCTGGGCCGATCCCGGGACGCGCGTCGACACCGACACCAGCAGCGCTGGTGCGAGGACGAACGCGACCGCCAAATATGTGGGCGCACGCGGGTTCGTAAAGTTCGGCACGACGTTTCCATAGCAAGGTCGAAGCCGATCGATGAGTCGCGCGGCGTTCCGAAAAAGAGGGACGTTGTGGCGCGGGAGACTACGAACCCTCCGGCCTTTCGTACGCGACTCCGGCCCGCCGGAGATGGCGTGAGATTGTCATGAGATTGTCATGAGAAAGCTGCCCATCATCGTCGTCAAGGCCGGGCTGATCCTGGCGGGGGCCGGACTGGCGCTGCGCTACGTGGCGGCGTGCGACCTGCCGGCGCGGCAGACACAAGGCCCGTCGTCGGAGCGGACAGCGCAGCCGCCCGGGGACATCGATAGCCTGCTGGCTCCGATCGCGCTGTACCCCGACCAGTTGCTGGCGCAGATGCTGCTGTGTGCGGGCGACCCGGCCAGCGTGCGAAAGCTGAACGACTGGTTGATCGCGAACCAGACGCTGAAAGGCAGCGAGCTTCAGGATGCCGCCGTCGTGGCCGGTTTCGAACCAAGCTTCGTCGCTCTGGCCGTGTTTCCGCAGATCGTGGCGACGATGGCGGAGAAGCACGAGTGGACGACGCTCGTCGGCCAGGCGTTCGCCGCCGATCGCGGCGCCGTGTTCGCCAGCATCCAGAAGTTGAGGGCGCAGGCGCGCGACGTCGGGACGCTCAAGAGCACCACGCAGCAGCAAGTGGAGACCCGAACCACGTCCGCGGGTCAGGAGGTCATCGTCATCGAGCCGACGAACCCGCAGGTCGTCTACGTGCCGCAATACAACCCGACCGTCGTTTATACCCACGCACCGACGACGGTTGTGGTCCAGGAAAGCAGCACCGACGCCGTGGCCGCGGGCCTCATCGGATTCACCGCCGGGATCGCGATCGGCGCGGCCGTGAACAACAGCTACTACTACGGTCCCTACGGATGGCGCGGCGGCGGGTACATGTACAACGACGCGTGGGACGACTGGTACGACGCGCGCGAAGATGCGCGCGAAGACTGGATGGACCACCGCGAGGACCTGGCCGAGGAACGAGGCGATCGCGCGCGCACGCAGCAGGAGCAGCGAACCGAGCGGCGCCAGACTCAGCAGGGGCAGCGAACCGAACGCCAACAAAACCGCCAGGAGAACCGGCCCGAGTCCGGGACCCAGCGCGCGAGCGGCGCGAATTACGAATCTCGCGGCCACAGTCGCGGCGACGGCGCGGCGGTCGCGCCACGCAGCGGTACGGGGTCGGACGCATTCTCGGGCTATTCGAGTGGGCGCTCGGAACGCGCGGCCAGCGCCCGCGGAAGCCAGAGCCGCAGCAGTTCGCGGTCCAGAAGCGGCGGAGGACGGCGGCGTTGAAGGCGAGCGAGGTGAAAAGCGTGAGAATTCTCGCCGCGGCGATCACCATGACGTTGTTGGCCGGGCGTCTCTTGGCGTCCGCCACAGATCAGAGTGTCCATCGAACGTTCGCGACAGCGGAAGATGCCGTGCGAGCGCTCGCCGACGCCGTGAAAGGCGGGCAACTGGACGACGTGCTGGCCCTCTTTGGTCCGCACGCCGAGGATCTGATTGCGTCGTCCGATGCGGCGACCGGCCGCAGAAATCGCGAGGTGTTCCTGGCCGCCTTCGCCGAAGGATCGCGACTGGTGAACCAGGGCGCCAAGCGCAAGGTGCTCGTAATTGGCAACGAAGGGTGGCCCTTCCCGGTACCTCTCATCAAACAGGGGAGGGTGTGGCAGTTCGATACCGCAGCTGGAAAAGAGGAAGTGCTTGCGCGCCGAATCGGCCGCAACGAATTGAGCGTCATCTCCATTTGCCGGATGTATGTGGCCGCGCAGCAGCGCTATGCGCAGGACGGGCACGACGGCAAGCGAGCCGGCCTCTATGCCATGACGTTCCGCAGCGACACGGGACGCCACAACGGGCTCTACTGGCCGGTCGCGAAAGGCGAGAGGCCGAGTCCGCTCGGGGACCTCGTCGCCGAAGCGGCGGCGGGCGGCCAGCCGCTCGCTGACGGCAGCCGGCCGCCGAGACCGTTCCACGGCTATTACTTCAAGATTCTGACCGCGCAGGGACAGGGCGCGCGCGGCGGGGCGCGAACGTATGTCGTGAATGGTGAGATGTCGGCCGGCTTCGCGCTGGTTGCCTGGCCGTCCCAGTACGACGCCACGGGAATCATGACGTTCATCGTCAATCAGGATGGTGTTCTTCGTCAGAAAGACCTGGGCACCCAAACCGACGCTCTGGCGAGCGCCATGACCTTCTACGATCCGGACAGGTCCTGGAGCGACGTTCGATGACGCGCGGACGCCCAGTGCTGCGCACGACATATCGGAGCACCTCCGGACCTGCAACGCGCTGACGGGCGGCCACACCGTCGGGCGCGCCGCCGCGCACCTCCAGATCAGGCGCATTCGAGCTCCTGCGGTCGGCGCGAGCTGTGTCGCGAACACGTCCGTCCTGGCCGCAGATCTGCATGGATCTGCAAAGTCTGCAAGGAGCAAGGCCGTGAAGATCATCGCGATTCGAATGTTGCTCTGCCTGTCGCTCGTCCTGCTGGCGCTGCCGACCAACGGCGGCTCCGCGCTCGAGGCGCGGGTGTATCCGCTCTTGGCGTTCGCGCCGTGCGACGTCGTGGTTCAGGCGTTCATCGAGCCCGATACCCGCAACCGGTCTATCGAGTTCATCCTCGATTCGGAGTCGCTCTATACCAGTTCGACCGTCGACCTGGACGGCGATCGGGCGCCGCGAACCAAGGAGGTGAGGTTCCGCAGTCTGCCGGCCGGCGTGTATCAGGCCCGCGTGAGACTCAATGGCGCGAACGGCGAGCGAGGCAGCGCCGTGCGGCGCGTCGACGTGATTTCTACCAGCGCTCAACCGCAGTGAAAGGGTCGTCACATGATGAAACCTGCACGAACTCGGACGATCGCGCTCAGTGGCGCTGCGATCGTCGCCGCCAGCAGGCCGCGGCCGTGAGCGACAGGGCCCCGGGTCACAAGTCTTCACCAAACCTGCGGCACGCGGCTGCGGTCTCGTGCCTGATCGGGTGCACCGCCGTCCTGCCAGGCGCCGTGAGCCACTATCCGCTCGAGCTGACGCTCGATGCCCGGGCAAAGACCGAGACGGCCGCTGTCGCCTCGATCGTCACGATCCGGGTCGAGCGGTTGATGGAAGAGAACCGCTACCAGCGGGCAACCCGCGCGCTCAGGCACGGCGGGTACGCAGCCTTGCTGAACACGCTTCGTGCCCTGCCTCCCGTCGGCACGATCGCCCTGGCTTCGCGGAGCGTCGAGGTTCGTTACGCGCGGGAGCAGCAGGACGGGGCTGATCGTCGGCTCGTGCTGGTCGCCGATCGACCGTTGTTCTTTCTTGCGGATCCGGCCAAGAGCCGCGCCGGATACGAGCTGACCCTGGTCGAGCTGCGCTTCGATGCACACGGGGATGTCACGGGTCGGATCGCGGGCGCCGCGCGCGTGAAACCGGGAGCAGACGGGAGCGTCGTGCTCGATGATTACACCGAAGCCCCGGTACAACTCGTGGCTCGCTCGAGCCATCCATGAGGCGGGACGTTGTCATGACGCGATGCATTGTCGGCTGCCTGGTCGGCGTATATGCCAGCGCGACTCTTTCGGCGCAGGCCCCGATGCCGAAATACGGCGTCACCGTGACCGCTGAGAAGAACGTCGATTTCACGAAATTCAAGACCTACTCGTGGACGCAAGGGCAACGGTCTCAGGTCAAGGCGATCGACGCGGCCATCGTCGCAGCGGTCGATCGAGAGCTGAATGCGCTCGGGATGAGCAAGAGCACATCCGGTCCCGGAGACGTGCTTGTGACCTATTACTCGCTGACCCGCACCGATGTGAACCTGACCGCCAGGCCCGACGGCAGCGGTTCGTACCCTGAATACTCGGTCGGCACGCTGGTGGTTGCGTTGCTCGAGCCGGAAAGCCGGCGGCGACTGTTGCGGCTGCGCGCCGACAAGCCGATTGACTTCGAGCCGACGAAGCTCGAGACGGCAATCAATAGCGCGGCCGCTGAATTGTTCGCGAAGTTCCCGACACGGCAGCGGAAGTGATCGGCCCGGTGGAGCGGTCGCGCCTGTTTCGATCCGGGCCGGCATGCCGGCCTGCGGCTTCCGTTGCTCGCCGCGTTGAGCCGCGAGAGCGGGGGAATCGGCGAAATCCTCGATCTGCCGCTGTTGTGCCGATGGGTGGAGGACTGCGGCTTTCAGTTGCGATATCTGCGATGGCGTTCGATCCGATCTACGTGAGCCTTCGCGGCGTTCCGGACATCCTGGCGCACGGTGGCGAGCACGCGCATCGGACGCTGCGGAGGCGACCAACCATGGCAGGACGCGTAGCGATCGTCTGTGCGCTGACGCTCGCGATGACCGCGCGCGGCAACGCTCAGACAAGCGGGCCTTCCGGGACATCCACGGGACAGAAGACGACCGCCAGCCAGACACAGTCCTCGTCAACCGACACGGAAACCCGACCGGCGACGACGACGTTCTTCGGCGACACCGGTCTGTGGTTCGTGCCGACGGGCGAAGTGCTACCCCACGGGAAGTGGAGCGTCAGCGCCTACCGCCGCGGCACCAACTGGGTGCAGGGCTATACCAACGTCGGCGATTTTGCCGGCACGTTCGGTGTCGGGCTGGCCAACCGGGCCGAGATCTTCGGCTCCTTCCTCTTCGACACGCGGATCGACCGCGATGTCCGGCCGTTGTTCATCGTCGACAACTCGACCTTTGGCGGC
>JBKPAI010000092.1:0-88030 GCA_046726355.1 Acidobacteriota bacterium
GGGGTACGCACGGCTCGACGCAAACACCGCGGTCGTCGGATCGCTGATCGATACGTTCAATGCCATGCTGCGGCAGCTAACGCGTTCGGACGGATTCGGCCACGTCCGCTACGTCGACCTGCGCGGCACGCTGTCCCGTACCCTGGGCACCTACAAGCTGGACTGGGCCAACGAGCTGCACCCGACCGAGCGCGGGTTCTCGGCAGTGGCGGAGAAGATCGCCGCCGTGATCTGATAGGCGACTTGCACACGTGACGAGTCTTCGTCGACACGAAGCCGGCAGATGACCAAATCATGATCGACATCGACCGCGGTGGCGGACGAGCGCGCACCTCCGGCTGCGAACGAGCTGTGCGCCGCGTCCGCCTTGACAGTGCTGATCCAGCGGTTGACCAACGGCTTGTGAATCGCGCGCTCGATCCGCGGCACGTTGCTGTCGCGGGGCGCCAGTTCCCTGATCGCCCTGCATCGAGCGTCGCGAACATTGCACGCCTTCGTCGCGAATGTCGTGGTCGATGACCGAACGCGAATGCGGTGGGCAGCCGTCGTCTCGCCGCGATGATGTCGTCGATCCGGTCCTCGACGATCTGTCGCGCACCTTTCAATCCGCCGTGGTAGTCCAGGTTGAGGTCGACGACGATGTCGAAGAGCCGCCCCTGCTTGTCGCGGATCCTTGAACCACTTCAGCAGCGGAATCGCGATCACCGTCCGGTCGAGAACCTCGGAAACGAAGCCGCGCGTCCCTGACTTCTTCGAATCGGCGGCCCCTTGGGGCGGCAGCGAGCCATGATGACGCCGCACTGCTCATCCACCTGCCTGCTGCGATCGCGGCGCAGGAGAAGCGCGCGACCTTCCGCGCACTTGACCTGAAGCCAAAGTAAGTCGTGGGTGAAAGCCGTGACGATGCGGGCGTGGAACGGTTCAACCCCTACAAGCTCCGCCACTCGTATGCGACGCTGATGCGAGGGGCGGGTGTCGACCTCGCGGACATTCAGGAGCTGCTCGGGCACAAATCTGCGAAGACGACGCAGCTCGCGGCGGTTGTGCCGGCTAAGCTCACGAATGCAGTCCAGCGGTTCCAAGCCGGCTGGAGTCAGCAGCGCACCGGCCGCTCGGCCGGCGCCAAGTAACCCACGCGACAACCCACGCCTTTAAGTCACCCACGCGGTTTCCCACGCGGATTTTGACGGCTGGTGAGGGGGTCTGACGGATGAGGATGGACCCCCGACCCGCCAATTCCTTAGACCTGAAAACATTGGCGCGCCCGGCAGGACTCGAACCTGCGACCCCCGGCTTAGAAGGCCGGTGCTCTATCCAACTGAGCTACGGGCGCACATCGTCGCAACTGTCAGTGTAGCTGGTCTTTCGGCTGTTCCTCTCCTCCGTCAAAGTGGCGCGCACTTACCAGCACGCTCCATAACGCACTCGGTGGCCACTTCGGCGTTATCGAGTCACCATCAGACGCGCGTCACGTCAGGTTTCCTCGGGGTAGACGTCGTGACCAACCAGTGATTCTCCGAACTGGACACACAGCACCGACAGTGGTGTCGGACGTCGTCCGACTCGGCCTACGACGCGCCGTCGGCGGGCAATCAGGAGTCCGTTGGATCGCTCATAACGTTCCCAGAAGTGGGCACCACGCGCCCAGGCGCCGATCACGTCCGCCACATAGTCGTGGCGGACGATACGCCCATCGGCACCGAAGTAGAACTGTTGCCGCTGACAGTGCGTCTGCACGTGCGGAGGGAACAAAACGTCGATGCCCTCAGGCTCTCCGTGCCGCTTCAGAATGCGCAGCAGCTGTGCATCACTGAGTGTGAACGGGAGAACGTGATAGTGCCACAGGGCGTAGCCAAAGAAGTAGAGCGCGTCGAGAACCGACCAGCGACGATACTTCGCAAGACCGGTGAATGTGCGGCGGTGCTCCTTGCTTTCCATGAGGACCTCTCGATTGTCGACGTGCTCGATGCGCACGCAACCATCCGCAAAGTGCCCTCGGTGCCGTTCGTCTGGATAACTGTGAAGAATCGTCGCCCGCTCGTGCGGTCGTATTTCAAATTCACGCGGCGCCGGGAACGTGTGGCGGTATCCCTTCAGCTGCAGCAGGAACCCGGACCCATTCTGGAACGGCAGTCGAATGCTCGTGATCGCCCGCCACTCTCGCAATCCGCCATGGGCAGCCGTCGCACGCTCCACAAGAGCGATCGCATCGGATGGCCATCCGTCAAAGTCTTTCACCCCTGGTTCTCGCTGTCAGAGCACGCTCTACCGGCGACAAGACATCACGGCAAGCCGGGTGAGCGCGACGAACTCGCCGCACCGGTTTCGACGGCGCCGATGATCAGTCTCCGCCGATGTTCTGGTACCGTAAACACTGCAAACGAAGCGCGATGTCGGACGCACCAGACCAGCGCCTGCTCGAGGCTCTGCTGGATTCGTGGGACCGGAACAACACCATCCTGATCAACCTGCTCCGCGCCCTCCCCGAGGGTGGGCTGGAGGCCAGGGCGATGGTGGGCAGCCCGTCGATCGCGGAGCTGTTCACACATATTCACTTTGTCCGACTGCTCAAGCCCTCCACCCGGTGAGACAGATTCAATAACCCCTCTATCTTTCTGTCTAGAAAAAGTGCGGACAAAGAGTCGGCCGTCGCCCGGACTTCGTATGCCAACGTGTGACGCTGCGTGAAGCAGGGCTCGGGCACGGGCGTTGAATTGTGCGGAAACCACGGACATTTGGGAGCACACATATGGCAATCCGACTGGGACTGCTCAAAGGCGCCACGCCTGAGCGTTTTGTATTTGTTGACGAGGACAACCTTCCGGTGGGGCCGTCCATGCGCGAGGAGGACTTTCGCCGGTTCCTCTTGCGGTACGGCCTGTCGCCGTTGGAAGTCGCCCGGCTCCTCGCCGGGGCCCGCCGCGACACGGGGAAGAATTGAACACGAGCCTTAAAATCCCGGCGGAAACGGCGCGCGACGCTGCGGCCGCCGGGAACCTTGCGAGCCGGTGGCGCTGCTACTGGTGCGCGCCTTTCAGCTGCTGATCGAGGAATCGCAGCACGGCGCTGTAACCGGCAATCTGGTTGGCCTTCTTCGTGAACCCGTGCCCTTCGTCGGGAAACACGATGTATTCGGAGGTGACGCCATTTTTCTTCACCGCCGCCACGATTTCGTCCGACTCCACCTTGAGCACGCGGGGATCGTTCGCCCCCTGCAGCACGAGCAAGGGCCGGCGGATCTGGTCCGCATGCAGGAGCGGCGACACCGCCTCGAGCATCTGGCGATCTCTCACGGGGTCGCCCATTTCCGCGTACAGCGCCGTTCGCTGCGCCTCCCACCATGACGGGATGCTCTCGAGCGTCCGAATCCAGTTCGCGACACCGAAGATATCCACGCCCACCTTGAATTCGTCCGGATGGAACGCGAGCGCCGCGAGCACCATGTAGCCGCCGTAGCTGCCGCCGATGATTCCGATGCGGTCCGGATCCACGTAATCGAGCGACTGCAGGTATCTCTTCCCGTCGAGGCAGTCCCACAGCGGCTCGCGACCGTGCTTTTTGTCATCCGCCGCGAAGAACGTCTTGCCGTAGCCTGAGCTGCCCCGGTTGTTGATGCCGAGCACGACGTAGCCGTGGTTCGCCAGATACTGAATCACGGCGCTGTAGGCGGGCGTCGTCTGACCGCCGGGGCCTCCATGCACCCACACCAACGCGGGAGCCCGGCTCGAAGCCGTCGCCTGATGCGGCTTCCACAGCGTGTTCGGGATGGTCATCCCGTCGCGCGCCTTGAAGCGCACGACCTCGGCATCGACGAGGTCCGCGGCATCAATCTGCGGGTTCAGCGCGTCGGTCAGCTTCGTCAGTTTCTTCGTGCCGATGTCGAGGACGTGGAGATTATTCGGCGAGCGATCGCCGCTGACAGACAGGGCGACCTTCGACTCGCTCCGCGCGAAGCGCACGAACGCGACGCTGCCGTTCGGCACCGACGGCAGCGGGACGGGCGTGCCGGTTGCCTCCTCCACCACTGAAACGACCGGCCGGCCGTCCGCGTTGATGATCGTCGCGCGGTACTTGCCGTTGTGCGAGAACGTCGCCGAGACGACATCCCACGGCGCGGACTGCACAACCTCGGTTTTCCCGTCGGCGAGCGCGTAACGGTTCAGCGACTGGAACTCGCCGGCGGCATCGGTCACGAAGTACAGGTGCTTTGATGCGCGATCGAAGCCGACGGGCTGATAATTCGCGCTGCCGGAGTGCTTCGAGATGTGCCGGGTCTCTTTCGACGATGCGTTCCAGAGATAGATGTCGCTGTCGTTCGTCGTGTTTGCCTTCGCCAGCGCCACCCATCCCGCATCGTCGGAGATCCCGGCGGGCAGGTAGCCGTCCTTGTTCTCGAAGAACATCGTCCGCGCGTAGCTCCTGGCGTCATAACGGTAAACATCGAAGAAGCGGGCATCGCGCTCGTTCGAGACCACGTAGAACGCCGCGCCGTCGTGGGTCCAGCCGGCGAACTGCGCCTTGAGCCTGTCGCCCGGCGTGAGGTCGCGCTCGGTGCCGTCCTCGGCCAGCACATACAGGTGATTCAACTCGTTGCCGCCCTGATCGCGCGTGATGAGGACGCGGTTGTCGCGGGGGAAGAAGGAAACGGCGTAGGTCGAGTCCTTTGTCGAAGTCGTCACCGGCGTCCACACGCCGCCGCCGACCGGAATCGTGTACGCGTTCCAGATGCCGGTTTTGTTCGAGGAGAAGAGGAGGCGCGACTCGTCTGCCGAGAACGACGCGCCCTGAATGGACGTGGTGTCCAGGAACTGCTCCATCGTGTACTGCTTTACAGGACGCGGGGACGTGCCGGTACCCCTGCTCGCCGGCGCGACCTGAGGAGCCGCCAGCGCCGCCGCTACGAGACTGGCTGCGATCAACCGCATAGACGCATGCCTCCGATGAGCGCATGATAGCGCGGAAACGAGGGTCGGGTCGGGCAGGTGGGGCGGCGCCTCGTGGGCGAAGGTACCCTGCGGGGCTAAACACAACGGTGTCAGCTGCGCAGCATGTCGTGCTGACTCAGGTAGGTCGCGTGGGGCAGGTAGGGCGAGTGGGTCGACGGCATGAGCGATCCCGTCATTCGTGCGTTGACCTTCGACGATCTCGGTGAAGCCCTCAGGCTCAGCACCACCGCCGGATGGAACCAGCAGGTGGATGACTGGCGCATGCTGCTGCAGCTCGCGCCTGCCGGCGCCTTTGCGGCCGCAGTCGACGATTCTGTCGTCGGCACGGCGATCGGCATTGATTACGGCGGCTTCGCCTGGATTGCGATGATGCTCGTGGCCCCGGCGTTCCGCGGCCGCGGAATCGGGCGCCGCCTGCTGGAGGCAGCGATCGATGCAGTGCCGCGCCACGTTTGTATTCGTCTCGACGCGACACCCCTGGGACGTTCGCTGTATCAGCAGTACGGCTTCGAGGATGAAGCGACCCTCAGTCGTCACGTGAGCGACGGATCCAGTCGCAGGGTCGCTCCGATCCCGGAACCGGTCGTTGGTTCTCGCCGCGTCCGGCCGCTCACACTGTCAGACCTGGAACTCGTCATCGAACGTGACATCGAGACCTTCGGCGGCGCGCGCGGGCCCGTCCTCGACTGGGCATTCCACGGCGCGCCGGCGTACGCCTACGTCGTGCAGGCTGATAACGGGATAATCCACTACTGCCTCGGCCGGCCGGGGCGGCTGTTCGATCAGATCGGACCCGTGGTGGCCGGGCACGAGGACGTTGCGGACGCGCTGGTCAACGCCGCGCTCGCCTCGGCGGGCGATCGCCCGGTTATCATCGATGCCTTCGACGCGCAGGCCGGGTTTTCCGCAGCGATGCGCCGCCGCGGATTCGTCATCCAGCGGCCGCTGATCCGGATGTGCCGCGAGGCCCCGTCAGTGGCGCGCGGGCAGAGCGTGTGCGCGCCCGTTGTGCGAACGTCCCACCTGTCGCTGCATGAATTCGCGATCTTCGGACCTGAATTCGCGTGAACACATGAAGCTGCCCGAACGCGTCAACTCGGACGCCGAGCTCGAGGACCTGCTGGCGGAGCCGTCGGAGTCGGACCTCGAGTGTGTCTCCCGTCTGAGCGGCGACGTGCTGGTTCTCGGTGCCGGAGGCAAGATAGGACCTTCGCTGGCGCGTCGCATCCATCGCGCCGTCATCCGAACGGGCAGCGCCGCTCGCGTGATGGCAGCGTCCCGGTTTTCGTCGACGGACGCGCGCGCAAGCCTCGACGCGGAGGGCATTCGGACGATCGAGTGTGACCTTTTGAACGAAGGTGACATCGCCGCCCTGCCGCGCTGTGACCAGGTCTTTCTGCTGGCCGGCCGGAAGTTCGGCACCCTCGATCGAACCGACCTGACGTGGGCAACCAACATCTTGATTCCCGCGCGCGTCGCCGCGCAGTTCTCTCGATCGCGGATCGTGGTGTTCTCCACAGGCAACGTGTACCCGATGGTTCCCGCCAGCGGCCCTGCTCCTGTCGAAGAGTGTCCTCCGTTACCCGTCGGCGAGTACGCCCAGTCATGCCTCGGCCGGGAACGCATCATCGAGTTCTTCTCCCGCCAGGAAGGCATGCCGACGGTCATCTTCCGTCTCAACTATGCCGTCGATCTTCGATACGGCACGCTGGTGGACATCGCGCGGCGCGTGTTCGCCGGCGAGCCGCTCGATCTGACGATCGGATACTTCAACGCGATCTGGCAGGGGGACGCCAACAGCTACGCGTTGCGCAGCCTCGCGCTGTGCTCGGCGCCGCCGACCGTGCTCAACGTCACCGGCCCCGATCGGATCTCGGTTCGTGAGATGGCCGAGTGGTTCGGCTCGGCGTTCGGCCGGCGTCCTCGCTTCACCAGCAGCGAAGGCCCGCTGGCGCTCCTCAGCGATTCGAGCCGCTGCCGCAGGCAGCTTGGCGCGCCGCTCGTGCCGCTCGAGGTTCTGCGGCAATGGGTGGCGCACTGGGTGCAGGCCGGGGGATCATCGTTGAACAAGCCGACGCATTTCGAAGTAGCGGATGGGCGCTTTTGAGACTCACCGGTGATCAGAGCTTCGGTGCGCACTGCTCGGAAGACTCGTGATTGCCGTCCGCCGCTCGCCTGGGCGATGAGAGTACGGGTGGTGAGCCGGCGACGCCGCTCGCGTAGACGCGTGCCCCAGGTACCGCCTCGAGCGCGGCTCGGAGCGGCAGGTCGTTGCGATTCAAGAGGAGGATGACCGCGTTCTCGGGGAGAATCGCTTCCGCGCGCATCTGTTCGGTCAACTCCTGCGCCGCCTGACCCTTCGCCACGAGTGCGAGAACGAGCTGCTCACCCGTTGAGTACCGCAGCGCCTTCGTTGCCAGGAAGGCCTGCAGCACGTCGGATTCATGGGCGAGACGCGTGACGAGCGCCGCGAGTTCTGCCGCGGGCAGACGATGGGGAGAGAAGTGATCGATGGCGCTGACCTGCTTGCGCTCGGTCTCGGCCAGCGCCCCGCGAGTGGCCTGCCGCGTCGAACGCACCAGGTAGCGATGTGCGTCCGTGAGGCGGTTCCGATTCCGGAAGAACTGCACGAGCCGCTCGCATCCTTCAGGCACGAGGGCCGGATCGCCGTCCATGGCGCGCTCGATCAACGCGACGCCGGCCTCGTTGTTCTGATCGACAAGAATGCGCCCCACAGCGAGCATCGCGGGCGAGTGGCCGCGGCCGCTGGCGGCACGGTAGTGCGGAAGCGCGCTGGTTGCGTCCTCGAACCGCTCGGTGAGCTGGCCGCGCTCGAACAGCTCCTCCGGCGTCGGAGCCTCCAGACCGCCGAGTTCGTGGAGACGTTGGCGCCCTTTGCGCCTGGACGCATGTTCGCGGCGCCACTCCACGGCGTGCGCCTCGTGCCAGTCGGCATCGAGCGCCGCTGCGATGACTACCATCTGCGGGCCAAGGTACACGTCGCCGGCGGAGGGCCTGCATGGCATCGGCAGCCGGGCCTCCTCGCCGAGCGCGCGCAGACGGTCGCCGAGCGACGGATGCGTATCGGCTGAATCGGTGAAGCGGTGGAGCGCTTCCGCCAGCAGACTGTTTGCGTCAGCGGCGATGACCTCCCAGAGGTGCGGGGCCAGGGTTGAAAAAGGCCGGGGCAGTTCGGGCTCGCGCTCGACTCCCGCGAGAACATCCCGCCAGAAGCTCCGATCGAACAAGGTCGCGCCGATGTCCAGTGCGACCAGGGCCTCGGCGATGGTCCGGCCGCCCGCGATCCTGGCAGCACAATCGTCTGCAAACAGTTCCTGCCGGCGCGCGATTGCCGCCGAGCGCGTCTGCAGCCGTGGGACATACCATCGATATAACCAGTAGGCAAACGTCGGCGTGGCGCCTCGCGCGTGCAAACTCTCCATCAGTCGCAGCCAGGACAGACGGGTGCGATAGATCCAGGTAAAAAAGCGTCCGTGCGCACGCGACAGATGGGCGAGCTCGTGGCTGATGACCGCGCGCAATTGCTCGGGCGACAGCATGGCGAACAGCGGATACCCAATCACCAGGGTATTCCGCGGCCAGAAGATCCCCACCCGTGGGAGCTGGACCGCCGACGCGTTGAAATATCTGCTCACCACGATGCGATGGGGCGCCGGCGCGTTGATCTGCCGGCGGAGCTGCTCCACCAGCGCGTGCAGCGCCGGAGCCTGGGCCGGGGTGACCGGAATGCCGTCCGGTTCCGGCAGCTGGAAGAAGAGCGTGCGGATCGCACGAAATGTGGTGGCGACGAGGGGGACGCCGATGAAGAGCGCCGCCAGCGCAATCAACGGCCGTCGTGCGAACAGACCCCACAACAGAAACGCAATCGCGCCGACGAACACGCCGATGATGACTAACAGACAGGCGTATCCTTCAAGCACCAGCAGCGCGAGCCGCAGGTTGGACGCAGCGCCCGCGGCAATGGCCGACCGCTTGTCGAGCGAGCGCCGGGCGAGCTCAGGAGGGCTCGTCAACCACGGCACTCCGCCGGCAGCGCCTCGAGTCCGCGCAACGCTTCCTCACGGACGGAGGGTTCCGAGTCCAGATCGATGGCGCCGCGATAACTTTCCACGGCCTCCTGGGCGCGTCCCAATGCGGCGAGCACGTGGCCACGATTCACGAAAGCCATGCCGAACTCGGGCTCGAGCGCGATGGCGCGCTCGCAGTCGTCCAGCGCACGCTCGTGCTCGCCCTTCCGCAAGTACGCGAAGCCCCGGTTCGAATAGGCCTTCGCGTAGTCGGACGCCAGGGCGAGGGCGCGACTGTAGTGCTCGATGGCGCGATCCAGATCTCCCTGTTTCTCGTACGCAGTGCCGAGATTGCTGTGTGCCTTCGCGTGAGTGGGATCGAGAGCGAGCACCGCGTGGAACGCCTGGATCGCCTGTTCCGGTGCGCCCTGTCGCAGGAAGTCGACGCCCCGATTGAGGTGTGGCTCCGGATCACGCGGCCGCAACTCCGTGACCTTGCGCCAATCCGCCCACGCTCGATCGGGTTGGTCCATCTTCGACCATGCAATACCGCGCAGGTTGTAGAGTTCTGCATCGTCGGGTGCAAGCGCAATGGCTCTATCGAAATACGCGACGGCCTTCGGCGCGAAGTTCTCGTTGTGAAGATACAAAACACCCATGCGGCCCAACCCATGCGCTTCGTCCCACAGATGCGCGAGCAGCGCACCCATCGGAACCATGAAAAGCCCGCCGGCGACGGCGCCGGCGATTGCCGTGCCGGCGAGCGGGTGGAAATCTCCGGACAGGTGGCGGAGCACATAGGTCGCGATCACCGTGCTGGCCGATCCCAGAGGAAGCGCCGCCATCATCCAGGCGTCCTCGCGTCGGACCACGTTCGGATTGAGAGATCCGTACATGAGCCCGATGAAGAGCCCGGAACCGCCACTCAGTGCATAGCTCCACAACGTGGACTCCCTGTGTGCGCCGATCACCGCGGCCAGGCCGAGCAGGCTGGCCCAGAAGAACGCCAGTCCTGAAAGCCAGGTCACGGCCGGGCCCAGGAGCCTGGCCGTGATCGGGCGCAGGCTCCGCAGGAGCACGAACGAACCGAGCAGAAAGGCTGCGAAACGCAACGCAGAAATCCGAATCTCCGGGCTCAGCGTCACCGCACCAAACACGCCTGCCACAATTCCGGTCAGTGCCACCCACGCGCCCGCCGCCGCTTTCGAGCCCCCGTACAAGAGCGTCGGCTCGAGGGCCGCTGCGGTCTCTGCGAGAGTCTTGTCATCGAGAAAGACCGTGAGGTCGTCCATCCACTCGGTCGGGTCCTTCAGACGCATGTCAATCACTCCTGATGAAACATCGCCACGCTGCCCGGCTGACCGGCCGACCGTCGCCCGCGTCGCGACGCGTGCATGGATCCGCGCCTGCGCGCCCGACCGCAAAACGGGGCAGTCAAGAGAGTTTCGGCTCGAAATCGCCGATGGCACACACGAGGAGTTCCCCGACGGGCTGGCGGAAAGGCTTTCCGCGAAAATCCGTGCATTCTCGGAGCGTGTCTCAAAAAAGGTACACGCTCCGAGTAGGCCGGCTACGCCGGCACACACGTGGCCTGAATCAAGAAAGTTGCGTGCAGTGCGCTGCTGATGCGTGTCCTTCAGGCAGCCCTTGAAGAAGGCAAGGTGTAAACGTTAGGCTGCTTTTAGCCGTGCTTGCACGGCGTAGGCGGGCGGAGCGCGCCCGCGGGGAGCGGAGCGGGGCAAAAGGGGTCCCCGCGAGCGACCGAGCCGGGGTGTGGGGCAGAGCCCCACGTTAGCTTGATGGCCGCATCTGAGACCCACCGCTTATCAGAACTTCGGCGCGCGCTGCTTGGCGGCCTCGTCATTCCGGCCCACCCGCTTGCCCTGACCGAAAGACGGCGGCTCGACGAACGGCGTCAGGTCGCGCTGACGCGATACTACTGCGATGCCGGCGCCGGCGGCATCGCCGTCGCCGTCCACACCACACAGTTCGCCATTCGCGATCCCGGTGTGCAGTTATTGCAGCCGGTGCTCGATCTGGCGCGCCGCACCCTGCGCGAATGGTGCACCGATCCCCAGCCGATCGCCATCGCGGGCGTGTGCGGGCCCACGGCACAGGCAATGCGCGAAGCCGAGCGCGCGGCGTCGCTCGACTATGACGCCGCGCTGGTGAGCCTTGCCGCTCTTCGAACCGAGGAGAACGCGCGTGTCCTGGATCACTGCCGCTGCATTGCCGATGTCATCCCTGTGATGGGGTTCTACCTGCAGCCGGCTGTCGGTGGCCGCATCCTCGATCGGGCGTTCTGGCGTGCGTTTCTCGAAATCGAGCGCGTGGTCGCGATCAAGGTGGCTCCCTTCGACCGTTACCGCACGCAGGACGTTGCCGCAGCCCTGGCTGACAGCGGCCGCCGCGACGTCGCACTGTATACGGGGAACGACGACGCGATCGTCGCCGATCTGCTGACGCCATTTCCGGGCTCCGGCGCGCATGGCGCGCCTGCGAGCGAATGGCCCGCCTTCGCGCCGGAGGCGCTACGGCGCGTCCGCCGTAGCTTTAGCAGAGGCGGAAGCGGGGCAGAGGGGTTCCCGCGAGCGACCGAGCCGGGGTGTGGGGCGGAGCCCCACGTGAGTTATCCGGCGCTGCATTTTTCCGGCGGCCTGCTCGGTCAGTGGGCGGTCTGGACGAAGCGGGCCGTCGAGCTGCTCCGGCGCTGCCGTGCCATGATCAGCTCGTTTTCGCCCGGCGCCGACGATGGAGATTCAGGCCTCGCTCAGGGGCGTGACGTCGAGATGTTTCGCCTGCTGGCGCTTGGCGCGGAGCTGACCGACGCCAACGCGGCGCTGTTCGATCCGGTGCATCAGTTCGCGGGTTGCATCGCCGGCATCCACGAGGTCCTGCGCCGCCAGGGCCTGCTCGCCGGCCGATGGTGCCTCGACCCGCATGAGGATCTGAGCCCGGGGCAGATGGAGGAGATCGATCGGGTGCTGACCAGGTATCCCCATCTTACGGACGATGACTTTGTCCGCGAGCATCTGGATCGATGGCTGAATTAGGTCGAGTGGGTCGAGTAAGTCGGGTAGGTCGAGTAGGTCGAGTAGGTCAGGTCCCACCTGACTCACTCGACCCACGAGACCCACGAGACCCACGAGACCAGTCAAATTTATGGTGAAACTGCTTGTCGGCTTCGTGGCGACCGCGACAGTCGCCCTCGCGACACAGAACATCAGTGTGCCCCCGGCCGACCTCGCGCTGGTCAACGGCAGAGTCCTGACCGTCGACGACCGTTTTCGCGAGGCCAGTGCCCTGGCCGTCCATGACGGCCGCTTCATCGCGGTCGGCTCGAACGACGAGGTGCGCCCGTATATCGGCCGCAGCACGCGTGTGATCGACGGCGGCGGGCGTACCGTCGTGCCCGGTCTCATCGACACGCATGTGCATGCGCTCGACGTCGCGGCCGCCGAGGCCGTGCAGCCGTTCCGCAGCCTGCCGTCAATCGGTGCGTTGCAGGGATGGATCCGCGGTGAGGCCGGACGCCGGCCGCACAGCGCGTGGATCTGGACGCCACGGCTGTATCCGACGCGTCTCACCGAGCATCGATTTCCCACGCGCCAGGAACTCGATGCGGCCGCGCCCGATCATCCAGTGGCGGTCGACGGCGCGTACGCGTTCGTGCTGAACAGCACTGCCCTGCGCGCGGCCATGATCACGCGCGACTCACCGGATCCGCCCGGGGGCGCCATCGTCAAGGACGCTGCCGGCGAACCGACGGGACTCCTGAGGAATGTCGGCAGGCTGCTCGATCGCTTCCGGGCGGGGTCGCGGGAACCGTCGCTCGACATCCTCGAGCAGGTCCATCGTCAATACCTGTCCGTCGGCATCACCAGCGTCATCGAACGGGGCGCTTCCCTCGACGGCTACAGGCAGTATGAAGCGCTGCGACAGGCGGACCGTCTTCATGTCCGAGCGACGGTCACCATCCGGATACCGCACCCCGAGAGCGCGGCGGACGTCGAGAGCTTCATCGGCGAGCTGCCGTTTCGGCCTGGCGCGCCGAATCCTGGCGACGAGTGGCTGAAGCCCGGCCCGCTCAAGATCGTGGCCGACGGCGGCATCCTGATTGGCACGTCGTTCATGCGCCAACCGTATGGGCTGAGTACGCGCGAGCTCTATGCGGTCGACGATCCGGGCTATCGCGGGTTTCTGACGCTGACGCCGCAGCAGATTGCCTCCGCCATCGCCGTCGGCCACCGGCGCGGGTTTCAAATGGTTGTGCACGTCACCGGCGACGCCGGTGTCGACGTCGTTCTCGATGCCATCGAAGCCGCACAGAAGGAGCTCCCCGCAGCAGACCGTCGGCACACCGTCCTGCACGCCTATTTCGTCAACCGCGAAACGGCGGTGCGCGCCGCGCGGCTCGGCGTGCTGGTCGACACGCAGCCCGCCTGGCACTACAAGGATGCCGATGCCCTGTCGGCGGCGCTTGGTCGTGAGCGGCTCACCCATTTCATCGGGCTTCGCACCTGGCGCGAGGCCGGCGTCGACGTCTCCATCAATACCGACCACATGTTCGGCCTCGATCCGGACCAGTCATTGAATCCGTTCAATCCGTTCCTGACGATCTACAACGCGACGACACGTCGCACTGAAACGGGACAGGTTGTCGGCGGAGACGAAGCCGTGTCGCGGCAGGAAGCGCTGCGGATGATGACGAGCCTGGCGGCTCGATTCAGTTTCGACGAGAAGCATCGCGGCTCGATCGAGACCGGCAAGCTCGGCGACTTCGTCGTGCTGAACGAACATCTGCTGACGGTGCCCGCAGAGCGGATACGCGCGATCCGGCCGGACCTGACAATCATCGGCGGCCGCGTAGTGTTCGAGCGTGGTGCAGGCGGCCTTCGCTAGAACACAACTTGGCTTCAGGCTTGAGATTCGGGTTCTGATGTAGTCCGGACCCTTAGAAGGTCCGCCCGGAGGGCAGGCCTGAAGGCCTGCACTACAACATTTTCTTTACAGTGCCGGCCGAGAGCCGGGCGCCGAAAGCCTCTCTCTAAAGAGGGCGGCGCAGCCTGGAGGAGGTCATATGAGGCCGACAGGTTTTCTCGCCTCGATCGTGGCTCTGATTCTGGCTGCAGAAGTGCCGGCCGCTGCTCAAACCACCACCGCCGGGATCACCGGCGTGGTCCGTGATTCCGCGGGCGGCGTGATGCCTGGCGTCAGCGTCCGGGCGACGCACGAGGCGACGAACGCCGTGACGGAGGCCGTCACCAACGAGCTCGGGATCTACGTCCTGCGTGGGTTGCCCGTCGGCCGCTACACGGTTGTGGCGACGCTGACGGGCTTCCAGACCGCCCGAAATACTGACGTGGTCGTCCGCGTGAACGAAGACGTGCGGCTCGACGTCACGCTGCAGGTGGGGTCGCTCGCCGAGACGATCACGGTCAGCGGCATGGCGTCCACAGTCGACACCACAACGGGAACGCTCCGCACGGTGGTCGATCAGGACCGGATCGAGAAGCTTCCGTTGAACGGGCGGAACCCGACACAGCTGATGCAGCTGGTGGCGGGTGTGCAGCCCGACACGCGTACGAGCCTGACGTCGGGCGCCACGTACCCGGGCACGCAGCCCGTTTCCTCGAGTGGTGCTCGCGCGAACACCACCAATTACGTGCTCGACGGCGGCTCGAACAACGATCATTACAGCAACGCGCCCAACCCGATGCCGAATCCGGACGCGCTGCAGGAATTCAGCGTGCAGACGAACGCCTTCAGTGCCGAATATGGCCGCAACGTCGGCGCCATCGTGAACGCGGTCACCCGGGCGGGCACGAACACCTTTCACGGGCTGGCGTTCGAGTACTTGCGGCACTATCGCTTGAACGCGACCAATTTCTTCACGCCCGGGGTGGACGACGGGCTGAAGCGGAACCAGTACGGCGGCACGTTTGGCGGCCCGATCGTGAAGAACCGGACGTTCTTCTTCTCCTCCTACCAGGGCACCAACCAGGATCAGCGGCCCGTCTCGCGCAGCAGGCTGGTCCCGAGCGCCGCGATGCGGGCGGGCGACTTCTCCGCGCTCCCACGCCAGCTGCGGAACCCGGCTACGGGGCAGCCGTTCCCGAACAACCAGATTCCGGTCCCGATGTTGAGCCCGGCGGCGCAGCGGATTCTTCGCGACTGGCTGCCGCTGCCCAACCCGCAGGCTGGAGACAACCCGCTGACGCTGCGCTTCTCGGCCCCCCAGCCGCTCGACGACTACCAGTATCTCGGGCGAGTGGACCACACGTTCAGCAACGCTCACCGGGCATACGGTCGGGTCTGGGTGTCTCGCGCCTCCGTCCCCGCTTACCTGGAGGAGGGGAACATTCTCACGAGCTCGTTCGGTCGCACGTGGCAGAACACCGTGCTCTCGCTGAACGACACGTACATCCTCAAGCCGAACCTGCTGAACAACCTGGTCGTGACATTCAACCGGACGAACAACGACAACTTCCAGATCTACCCGCCCGATTACAGCACGCTCGGCATCAACGTCTACAACGACAAGACGCCGCAGTGGTTCTTCGACGTCACCGGATATTTCGGGATCAACTCGGGGGACACCAACCGGTTTCTCCGTGACGAGTACCAGCTGAGCGACACGATCCGCTTGACGAAAGGGCCCCACGAGATCGCGACAGGGTTCGAGTACAGCTACGGGAAAGGCGATATCGTCAACAACTTCCGGGCCAACGGCCGCTTCACGTTCTCGAACGCGGCGCCCTTTACCGGCGATGCGCTGGCCGATTTCATGATCGGGAAGTTCTCCAGCTTCGAACAGGGAGTTGGCGAGTACAAGAACACCCGCATGCACCTGTTCGCCTCCTTCATCCAGGACACGTTTCGCGTCAATTCGCGGCTGACGTTGAATCTGGGTCTGCGCTGGGATCCGTTCATCCCCTACACCGACGTGAACAACCGGCTCGCCTGCTACCGCCCGGGGCAGAAGTCGGCGGTTTACGTGAATGCGCCGATCGGCGCCCTGTTCCCCGGCGATTCCGGCTGCCCGGCCGGCGGGTATGAGGCCGACTGGCGCAATCTCGGGCCGCGGCTCGGGTTTGCCTACGACCCGTCCGGTGACGGCAAGACCAGCGTGCGTGCCGGCTACGGTGTGTTCTTCGACCGGCCGAATACGATCTCCACCAACAGCCTGGCGAACCAGGGACCGTTCGGCACCGTCGTGTCGTTTCCCGGAGATTTCACAAACGACGTCGCCAACCCGTATGCGGGCCGCGTGAACCCGTTTCCGACCGATCCGTTCACCGTGTCGAAGGACGTGGCGTTCGTGCTGCCGCACAACATGTTCAGCTACGACCCGGAGATGGAGAACGGGAACCTGCACTCCTGGAACCTGACCATCGAGCGCGAGATGTTCCCGACCTATCTCTTGCGCGCCGCCTATGCCGGGTCCGCGGGCAGGCACCTCACCATCCTGCGCGAGGTGAACGCGGCGATCTACACTCCCGGGGCGACGACCGCCACCACGAATCAGCGCCGTCCGCTGTTTCCGAACTTCGGCAGCATTGTCAGCAACGAACCGACGGGGGAGTCGCTCTATCACGCGTTGCAGCTGACGCTCGACAAGCGCTTCGCGAAGGGTTTCTCGGTGCTGAGCAGCTACACGCTGTCGAAGACGATGGATCACTCGTCCGAGAACAAGCAGACGGGTACGGTGCAGACGAACCCGTTCGACCTCGAGTTCGACTGGGCACCGGCGAATTTCGACCGCCGTCACCGCTGGGTGACGTCGCTCCTCTATGAGATTCCTGGCCGATCGGGGAACCCGATGCTGGACGCAGTTGCGTCCGGCTGGTCGGTCACCGGCATATGGCTGGTGCAGAGCGGACTGCCGTTTTCGGTCACGAGCGGTGTGGACAACGCCCGGTCGGGCACCGGAAGCCAGCTGGCCGATCTCGACGGCGATCCGCGTCTGCCCGGCAATCGCACCACGGCGGAACGGATCACCCAGTGGCTCAATACTGCGGCGTTCGCTCCGAACGCGCTCGGGACATTCGGCAACAGCGGGCGGAACGCCTTCCGCGGGCCCGGATTCCGGTCGCTCGATCTCGGGCTGCACAAGACCTTCAACCCGCAGGGACGGGCGAAGGCCCAGGTGCGGGTTGAAGCCTTCAATGTGTTGAACAACGCCAATTTCGACCCGCCGACCAGCAGCCAGAGCTCGGGGAATTTCGGCAGGATCCTGGTCGCCGGGGATCCGCGCATCATGCAGCTCGCGCTGCGATTCTCGTTCTGATGCCGTATCACTTCTTCATCAACCAGACCTCTGCGATCTGATTGCCGCGTCCCGCGCCGCCCGCACCGATCGGGCCGCTGAATGTCAGCGTCAGCTCCCCTCCGCGCGTAGCGTCCAGGGGCACGTCGTATTCGAGCGGCGCGACCGGCAGCGGTTTCCTCGTCGGCGGGTGGACCTCGTAGCGGTCGTTCGCAATCAGTCGGATGCGCGCATCCGCGCTGAATGCGTCCCCCGCGTAGACGATGCGGATGCGGTACCGGGCTCCCTTGTCGAGTCCCGAGTAGTGCATCTGCAGCGGCGCGTCCCAGAGCGACTCGGCGTGCGTCATCCACGACAGGCGCCATTCCGGACGGTAGCCGAATCCAGTCAGCGTCGAGTTGAAGCGCTGTGGATCCTGTTCGAACGGAAGCCCTCGTACCAGGTGCGGTTGTCGTGACGGATTTCCGAGGTCGTCGTAATAACCGCCCTCCCCCGGATCGGTCCAGCGGACGATGCGATCGATGGCCGCAAGCCGCTCGGCTTCGTTGTCGAGCGCCGCGGCCTCGGCAAAGCGGGCACGCAGCCAGCCGCCGTTGTTCAGAGGTGTTTCGAAGCTGTCGAGGGTCGCGCCTCTCCCCACGGCGATCGCCCGGTAGCGCTCCACGCTCAGCTGCTGGCGGATGCTCTGGAAGAGGGCTTCCGCGAGCGTGTACACGCGCAGGCGCCATTCCGGCGCAGGCCGGGTCCGCACGCCGTCCAGGATTCGCTCTGCGTCGGCGAGTGCCTGGCGCGACCCGCCCGAGCTGACACTGCGCAGCCGGTCGAGGGCACGTTCCTCAGCTGCCGTCTCGTGCAGGAGCCGTCGGCGCACGTGCGCGTCGTAGTAGGCGCGATAGAGCGCCTGCTGGAACCGCCAGTTGCGCAGATCGCGCGGCGAGGCGGCGCGCTCCAGCTCGTGGAAGGACTCGAGCGTCGTGTCGACCGCGGCATGGCCCGCGAGCGGACCGCGCCAGTTCCGCTCGAGCGCAAGCAGTCCCTGCGCAAAGGCGTCGCTGTAGCGCTCGCCGATGAAGTAGCGGCTGTACTCGCGCAGGATCTGTACGACGTCCGCGTTCGGATCCCACCCCAGGCCGCTCCACACGATCTTGTTCACATCGTCATTGCACCCTTCCGAGTAGGTGATGAAGTCGGCGGCATACGGCAGCGCCGCGCGGAAGATCACCGCCTGGTCCAGCGGACGAGGGTTGATCTGCTCGCGTTGCGACGTCAGGGCATGAGCGATGTCCCAGTCCTGCACCGGATATTGCGAGCGAAGACTGTGGGTAATGTCGGGGTAGTGGCGGATGCGATAGCGCTTCGGGACGTTCGCGCGCAGCACTGGCAGGCTGTCGCGGACCTGGGGCCCGAAGACCACGCCTGTCAGCCAGTCCGGCTCCGTCTTCAGAATCTGGTAGAACTCGTCCATCCAGGCTTTGGTGAAGCCTTGCGGCGACACCCACATTTGCAGCTTCGGGTGGTACTTGCGGAGGCTCGCGGTCTGGCGTTCGAGCAGGGCCATGAGGTACCGCGGCTGCGTGTGCCCTGGGTCCCCGCCAGGCACGAACACTGCGTCGACGCGTTTCAGCCGGGACAGGACGTCGGCCCATTCCTTCAGCGCAGACTCCACCTGTTTCGGATCGCTGTAGTCCTTGTCCAGAGCGGGATACCAGATCCAGACGTCCTGCGCATATTCGTCGGCAATGCGGGACATTTCCGTCATCATCTGCATCTGCGGCAGCGTGAAATGGGGACTGTCCGGCTCGTCGTCCGTGCGCGGCGGCAGCAGCTCGATGGCATTCGTGCCGAACACCGCAAGATCGCGGATGTACTGCTCCCACATCGGCACATCCCACGCGTCGTAGGAGTTCGTCTTCGGGCGGTAACCGAGCTGGTGTCCGCGAAGCGCGACCTGAGGCGTCGACGCAATCGACAAGCTGGCCGGGAGCCGCAGCGCGCCGGCGTTCATCCGCAGCTCGCGGAGCAGCCTTCCGACGCCGAAAAGGACGCCGCGTGCGTCGGCTCCGAGCAGCAGTACCGTGTGGGCGTCACGTCCGGCCGTGTTGATCGAGAGGCGATATCCCTCAGCCCCGGGGGCCGGACCGGGAAGGCCTCCGCGCAGAGCAGCAGCCGCCCAGTTCGCCGCCGTTCGGAACTGACCGACGGCGATCACCGGCACGCGATCGGGTGGCCACGCGGTCTCGACGGGCAGCCGCACGGCCGTCCGCTTCTCGACCTCTTCCACCAGAACGCGGACGGCGGTTCTTTCCGGCACGCTCAGGATCGCCGGCGTGACGATCCTCGCGTTTGTGAGGTCCACGAAACTCGTGCCGCGATCAGTGGACGAAGCGGATGGCGGAGGACCTTGTTCGGCCGCAGGTCCGGTCGCGAAGAGGACACCGACGAGCACAGAGGCGAGAGAGTGTCGAGACGGCGCGCAGGAAAACATGTCGTCAGTCCTGCAGGATTGAACCTCCGCGTCCTCCGCGTCCTCCGTGGTAGACAGAACCGTTAGGTTCCGTCCGGAAGGAGATACGGCGCGCGATACGTGCGGCTGAGAAGCTTGTCTGCCTCTTCGTCGCCCTCGAACCGCTCCGCTGCTCCGTCGAACTTGACGGATCGGCCGACGCGGTAGGAAATGTTCCCGAGGTGGCAGAGCGTCGTCGACAGGTGGCCCTCCTCGATTGGCGCCTTCAGATCCTCCGTTTTGCGCGAGCGTACACACTCGATGAAGTTTTCGAAGTGCGGCTGACCGGGGTCACCCTTTTCGTCGACCGTCAGAGTCGGGCCGAGATCGTTCTTCCGTCCGAAATACACCTGGGCGCGGTCGTCGCCGACTTTCATCCAGCCTTTGGAGCCGAAGATGTAGATGCCCTGCGCCTCGGGTGGACCGCTGAACCAGTTGCGCAGATCGCAGTGAAGCTCCGTGCCGTCGGCGTACTGATAGGTGGCGTACTGCGTATTCGGTGTCGCCTGGTCGGTGCGGTCGCCAGCCTCGTACAGGCCGCCGCTGCAGTGCGCCACGCGGGGATGTTCCTGTTTTCCGAGCAGCCAGCGAACCGCGTCCATCGAATGGACTCCCGTGTTGCCCAGGTCGCTCGTGCCGTACTCCCAGAAAAAATGCCAGTGGTAATGGAAATGGTTTTCATTGAAGGGGCGCGCGGGTGCCGGACCGAGCCACCGATCGTAGTGAACGCCCGGCGGTTCGGGGCTGTTGGCCACCACACCGATCGGATCCCTGGGCCGATAGACGACGGTCTTCCCCGCGTACAGATTTCCCAGTCCGCCTTCGCGCAGGAACTGGACTGCCTTGGCGAGAATGCCGCTGCTGCGCCGTTGGGTTCCGGCCTGCACGACACGGTTGTATCGCCGGGCCGCCGCGATCATTTTTCTGCCCTCGACGATGTTGTGGCTCACCGGCTTCTCGACGTAGACGTCTTTTCCGGCCTGGCAGGCCAGGATGGTGATCAGCGCATGCCAGTGATCAGGAGCGGCAATGGTTATCGCATCGACCTCCCGGTTGTCGAGCACCCGCCGGAAGTCCGTTTCGGTCTTCGGACTGCCGCCGTACTTCTCAGTCAGGAAGGAGAGCGAGTCGTTGAAATGGCGTTCGTCGACATCGACCACGTGGGTGATTCGAACGTTGGCGATGGCCGCGAGGTGCTCGTAGTGATCCTGTCCCCGACCTCGCGAGGTCCAGGTGGAGTGCCCCTTGTTGTTGCCGCGAATGCCCACGATCGCCACGTTGACCGTGTCATTCGGGCTTGTCCGTGCATGGCTCGATTTGGGCAGTGCCAGAGCCATTCCGGCCGTGGCGGCCGCGGTGTTCGCAAGGAAGCGTCGACGGTTCATGGCAAATCTCCCGATTCTCAGTGAACGAGGAACACTATACGATCCTCAGAACAACAGCTTCACGGCGAGTTGAACGTTCCGGGCGCGGTTGGCGATGACGTTGATGACGCCGCCCACCGAACGCCCCTGCTCGGCGGGGAAGTTGCTGCTATCGACCTTCAACTCCTGGATGGCATCGACATTGGGACGCACGATCACCGTGCCGATGAAACGCTCGTTGTTGTCGAGCCCGTCGATCAGGAAGTTATTGAGCGAGGGATCGCCGCCGCTGATCGACAGCGAGGACGATTGACGGCGGTCATCCGGCCGGTTGCCGCTGCTCAGAGAGTTGGCCGGCCCTTCGGTGGTGCCGGGCGCAATCTGCGCCAGCCGGATGAAGTTGCGGCCGTTGAGCGGCAGATCCTGCATGGCCCGGGAATCGGTCAAGGTCCCCACCGATGACGTCTGCGTCTGCAGGAGCGGCGATTCCGCCGAGACGACTACCGTTTCCTGGAGTGCGCCGAGCTCGAGGTGACGGTCCAGCCGGAGCCGATCGCCGATCGCGAGCGTGACGTCGCTCGCCACGGTCTTGAAGCCCTCGAGTTCCATCGTGACGCGGTAGCGGCCGGTCGGCAGCAAAAGCAGACGAAACGTGCCGGTGCCGTCGGTCACGGCCGTCTGGACCGCGCCGGTCGCCACGTTTCTTGCCGTGGCCGTGACGCCAGGCAGCACCGCGCCCGACGTGTCGGTCACGATGCCGACGACGTCGGCGGTGGTCACTTGCGCATACGCAGGCGGGCCGGCGGCCAGCAGAAGCCACAAGGCAGGCGCGCTGATGCGGCGCACCGAGCAGGCGAGGGCCATTGTCGTTCTCCTCACATCGGCGGCAGCCCGCTCCGCGATGCTACGGGATTCTATTCTCTTTGGCTGTGTCGCGGGCGGACCTGCCGCCTCCGCGCTTTGCCGAGCCCTCGTCCAAACGTGGGGTTCCGCCCCACACCCTGGCTGGTCGCTCGCGGGGCCCCACCGCCCTCCGCTCCCTCGCGGCGCGCTGTGCGCGCCTAAGCCGTGCTTGCACGGCGAATTCGACAGGTTCGTACACATTCAAGCCGTGCAAGCACGGCTGGCGAAGCGAAGGCGGGGTGATGCCCGAAGCCCGCGGCCACTCACCTCCACACGGCTGCGGCCTCGGCCGCCGGCAGGAACCCTCCCGATTGATGCGCCCAGAGCGATGCGTAGGTGCCGGCACGCGACAGGAGCGCTTCGTGCGAGCCGGTCTCGATAATGCTGCCTCGCTCGAGCACGATCAGGCGATCCATTCTTCGCACGGTGGACAGACGATGAGCGATCACGATAGCCGTCCGTCCCGCCATCAGGGTCAACAACGCGTCCTGGATGAGTGCCTCGCTTTCCGAGTCCAGTGAGCTCGTGGCCTCATCGAGGACGAGAATCGGCGCGTCCTTGAGAATCGCGCGGGCAATGGCAATCCGCTGGCGCTGTCCGCCCGACAACTTCACGCCACGCTCGCCGACCAGGGTCTCGTAGCCGGCCGGCAGCGTCTCGACGAACTCGGCGGCGTGCGCGAGCGCGGCCGCCCGGCGTACCTCGCCGTCAGTCGCGTCGGGCCGGCCGACGCGAATGTTGTCGGCAATCGAGCGATGGAACATCGACGGATCCTGCGGCACGTAGGCGATCGAGCGCCGGAGCGAGGCCTGCGACACCCGATCGATCGGCAGCCCGCCAATGAGGATTTGCCCGCTCTCGACGTCGACAAAGCGGAGGAGCAGCCGCGTCAGCGTCGTCTTGCCGCCGCCGGATCGCCCGACCAGCCCCACTTTCGTGCCCGGCGCGATGATCAGCGAGAACCCGTCAAACAGCAGCGGCTGCGTTGCGGCGTAGCGAAAACGCACGTCCCGCAGCTCGACCCCGAGGTGCCGCGGTGCAAACACCTGCGCATCCTGAACGTCGACGACCGAGGGCGGATCCAGCAGCAGCTCGGTGAACTGCGCCGCGTCGGTCAGCGCGCTCTCGAGATTGCGGTAGATGCTGTTGAACTGCCACACGACGCGGGTCACCGCCGCGTAGTAGCTGAAGGTGATGAACACCGCCTCCAGGCTTCCGGCCGTCCGGCCGACGGCAGCCAGGGCGACGACGAGGCCGAGCGTGTTCGTCGCGACGTACATCGGGGACGTCAGGGTATTGACGCGAAGGTTCTGATAGTCCCACGACCGCAGCGTCTTGGCCCCGAAGTCGCCGACGTTCAGGGCGTGAATGCGCGCTTCTTCTCGTTCGCGCGCGAACGCCCGGACGGTTTCAGCGTTGGCAATGGAGTCGGCGACATGCCCGGCCATCACGTTCGATGCGACCTCCCGAATGGCGACCAACCGTGCCCGGCGCCGGACGAGCGGCAGCACCAGGGTCAGGGTCGCGACCAGCATCGTCACCAGCGTCACGACGAGAGCCGCCGAGTACGTCCACAGCACGGCGATGACGAACACCACCGGGATGGCGTTGGCGGCGACCTGCAGGCACATGACGTCGAAGACGTCCTCGAACCGCCGCGCGTACCCGAGCGCGCGCTTCGTCAGCGAGCCGGCGAAATTGTCGTGGAAGAAGGGCAGGTCCTTCGCGAGCAGCTCATCCAGTGCTTCGATGTAGAGCGCCTCCATGCCGCGGATCTCGGCGCGCGCGATGAAGCAGTCGCCGACGCGCCAGAGAACTTCACCGGCCAGCCAGACCGCCGCGAACGTCAGGACGTACGGTGCCAGCTGCCGGCTTGAGAGCTGCTCCCCGCGCGCGAATGCGGCGAGCAGTCGGGCGATGACGAGCGGCGGCGCGTAGTGGACCAGGACGGTGCCGGCGCCGGGTAGCAGCAGTGCCGGAACCGCGAGCGCAGGCCGGCGGCGGATCTGCGCGGCATAACGCCGCACGACCAGCCACAGCGAAGCGCGCAGGCGTCGGGAATCGCGTTGGGCAGAGCCAGTGGACATCATAGTTGCGAATCATCGGCACGCTGTTTGCGAAATCGCGGGCCGCAAACGCGAAAAGGACCAGCACCTGCTGCGCAGGTGATGGTCCTTCTTGAAATCGGGATGGATTGTAACCCGCTACATCACCTGCGAACGTCGGCGACCGACACCGATTCCAGGCGTCGGGTCATACAAGAGCCGCGAAAGGCAGGTGCCACCATGACACAAACAAATCACAGCTCCGCCGCCGGCGTCAAGCTTCGGACCATGTTCTTGACGCGTCGTGCATGCGCGGTGCTTGTATGTGGCGATCACGGGCAGGTTCCCGCTCCAGTCCGACGCGCGTTGATTATAGTCAGGCGTGTCGTTGGCCAGCGGTTGAACGTTGGCACGACCGAGAGAGTGCCCAATCGCGGAATTGTTCTGCCTGAACTGGTGACCGGAGGTGGACATGGATGACGCGATTCGGTCTGCGGTGGTCGGTCAGTTCGGAGCGGCAATGCGGATGCTGCGGCTGGCGATCGAGAAGTGTCCGGACGACATCTGGGACGACCGCAGCGAGGGGCCGCCATTCTGGCAGACGGTGTATCACACGCTCTACGTTTGTGATCTGTACCTGTCCGACTCTCCCGAGGCGTTCACTCCCCCGGAATTCCATGTGGAACACGCCAATCTGTTCGCCGGTGAATATCCGTGGCTGTCCCAACCTGTCGCCCCGCCCGCGTGTGCGATCCGGAAGGCTCAGTTACTCGAATACGAGGCGCGCTGCTGGAACAAATGTCAGACGACCGTCGAGACGATGACGGCGGCACAGGCTCACCGGCGGTGTGGATTTTTCTGGTATCAGCTGACGGTCCTGGAGCTGTTGCTGCTCAATGTGCGGCATATCCAGCACCACACCGGGCAGCTCGTCGCCGCACTTCGTCGCCGCCGGAACATAGGCGTCGAGTGGGTCGGTCACGCCGGCCAGCTCGGGTAGGGGCCAGGTTCGGCCCGCAGCCACGACTCCACCCAGAACTCGGGAATCCGCAGAGGAAACCGAATTGTCGTGCCGGTTGCGAGACGCCGGGTAAACACTATCGAGCCCCGTCTACGTCGGACACTCCGCCAATTTCTCCACTGGCCTCCCCACAAAGCCACGTAAAATGTCGAGAATCGATCGCGCCGTGGTCCAACCAGCCATGAAGGCGAAGCGGCCCGAATATGCGAGCGGACGTGCATCGTCGCACCGTCACTGGACGCCTGTCGCGATTTTTTTCCCGTTGATGGCCATCCCGCTCCTCGGTGCCGAGGATCCGAGCTACCTGCGCGATGTCCGGCCGATCCTCGACCAGAACTGCACCAGCTGCCATCAGCCCGCCTCGAAACAGTCGGATCTCGATCTCACGACGTACGCCGGGTTCCAGAGCGGCGGCAAGCGCGGGCCTGCGTTCGTGCCCGGCTCGCCGGAACAGAGCGTCGTGATCCAGTTCATCACCGCGGCCCTGAAACCGTCCATGCCGTTCGGACAGCCGGCGCTCGCCGCAAACGATGTCGCGACCATTCGCGATTGGATCAAGGCGGGCGCCCGCGACGATTCTCCGTCCGACGCGGCGCCGCGCGAGCCCGGCGTCTATCATCAGCCTCCCGTGATCACCGCGCTGCGCTTCTCGCCCGATGGAACGACGCTGGCGGTGAGTGGGAACCGGGAAATCCTGCTGCATCACGCCGATGGGAGCGGTCTGCTGAAGCGGCTGCCGGGCAGGGCCGACCGTATTCTCTCCATCGCCTTTTCAGCCGACGGCCACCTGATGATTGCCGGCGGCGGAACGCCGGCGCGCTTCGGCGAGATCCAGTTCTGGGAGCCGCGCGAAGGGCGGCTGCTGCGGACGGCTGAGGCCACCAGCGACACCGTGTTCGGTGCGTCGCTGTCGCCCGATGCATCCAAGGTCGCGGTCGGCTGCGCCGACAACACCGTGCGCGCCTTTGAAACCGCCACCGGGAAAGAGCTGTACAAGATCAGCACCCACGAGAACTGGGTGCTGGGGACAGCGTTCGGGATCGATTCCAGACGGCTGGTCTCCGTGGGACGCGACCGGGCCGCGAAGCTGATCGACGCCGCGGCCGGACAGTTCCTGGAGAACGTGAACCAGCTGCACGGCGAGCTGGCCGCCGTGGCGCGCCATCCGAAAGCGGACGAGATCGTGATCGGCGGCGACGATCGCATCCCCTACATCTACAGAATGGATCGTCCGCGCAACATGAAGGTCGGCGAAGACGCGACGCTGATCCGGCAGCTGCCCGCACAGGACGGCGCGATCTTCGCTCTCGACTGGTCGCCCGACGGCAGACGCGTGGCCGTGGCCGGCGCCAGTTCGAGCGTCAACATCTACGAGGCTGACACCGGCGTGCCGGTCGCATCCTGCACGGGGCACGCTGCCGGGATCTACGCCGTCGCGTTTTCGCCCGACAGCGCGCATCTGGCAACCGGAGGGTTCGACGGTCAGGTCCGGTTGTACAGCGCGAAAGACTGCGCGCTGGAAAAGAGTTTCGTGCCGGTACCGCTGGACGGAGGCGCGCAATGAGAGGGCCGGTTGCAGGAATTCACAATGTAGACGCTTCCGGTTTTGGCGTGGCTTCCCGGACCCTGCGGGGCCAGCTTTGTGGTTGCTGCGCAGCGGTTCTGAATCTAGCGTCCGGAGTCCGGAATTTGTTCCCGTTGATCGGCACGGCGTTGATGGTTTCGTCAATGAGCGCCTCGGCACAGCCCGTGATCACCGATCTGCAGCCGCGTGGAGCGCAGAAGGGGAAGCCGTTCACGCTGACGCTCATCGGCAGGAACCTCGGTGAAGGCGCGAAGATCCGCTCTACCCTGCCGGCATCGTTCACGTTGCTGACTCCCGAACCGCCCGCATCTGCCCAGGGTAGTCCGATGCAGGGCGAGGGCCGCTCCGCAACGTTCCTGGTCGAACCGACCGCCGATCCGGCCGTAGGCGTCTACCCGATCCGCGTCGTGACGAACGAGGGCATCTCGAACGTGCAACTCTTCACCGTCGGCTCGTTTCCTGAGCTGACCGAGGACGAATCGCGGCCGGGCGCGCTGCCACACACCGACGACACCACGGACACCGCCCAGGCGCTGCCGCCGCCGCCGTTCACGGTAAACGGCACGCTGCGCGGGCCCGAGCGCGACATGTTCCGCCTGAGCGCCAGAGCGGGTGAAAAGCGAGTGATCGAAGTGGAAGCGCGGCGCTGCGGCTCGGCAATCGATCCGCTCCTCGAGATTCTCGATGGCAACGGCAGGGTCATCGCGCGCAGCGAAGACGCGCCCCTCGTCGGGCTCGATGCGAGAGTCGAGGTCGCCTTTCCGAAAGACAGCGACTACTACATCGTCGTACGGGATTCCCGCTTTTCCACGCAGACGGCCAACTTCTATCGTTTGAAAGCCGGCGCTTACTCGTATCCGACTGAAGTGTTTCCTCTCGGCGGCAAGCGCGGAGAGCTGGTCGAGACGTCGCTCGGTTCCGGCAGGGTCAAGGTGGACCTGCGGCATGCGGCCGCGAATGTCCGCCAGATCTTCGTCAACCTGCCCGGCAGTCCCGCGCTGCCGGTGCCGTTCGCTGTGGGAGACGATCCGGAGATCACCGGTCCGGCTGCCGACGCACCGGTCACGGTTCCTGTGACGATCAACGCGCGGCTGGCGGAAGCGGGCCAGATCGACCGGTACGCGGTTCGCGTGCCGCCCAGCCGGGCGATGACATTTCGCATCCAGGCGCGGGAGCTGGGAACGTCGAAGCTCATGGCCGTAATCACGGTGCGCGACGAGAAGGGCAACATCCTGGGACGATCGGGCGACGAGCCGCTCGCGGAGGATCTGTACAACGTCAACCAGAGCCGCACCGCAGGCGATCCGATATTGCGGCTGCAGCCGCCGGCAGGCGTGGAACAGGTAACGGTCACGGTCGAGGACCTGGCGCTGCGTGGCGGGCCGGGCTACGCGTACCGCCTCAATGTGCAGCCGGTGGCCCAGGACTTCCGCGTTGTTTTGAATGTCCCGTTCGTGAACGTGCCGGCGGAAGGCTCGGTGGCGGTTCCGGTCACCGTCCAACGGCAAGGATTCGACGACGAAATCCAGTTGCGGGTCGCGAATGCGCCGGAAGGACTGCGGGTGGAGGGCGGCTACGTCGTGGCCGGTCAGCCGGTCAAGGAGACACCGCAGAATCGCAACAGCCGCGGCGTGTTGATTCTCACGGCAGAGCCGGGCCAGCTGTTCGGATCACTGGAGCTGACCGTCGAGGGTGTGGCCAGGCTGCCCGATGGTTCGCTGATGGTGCGCAAGGCCGAGGGGCCGGGCATGATCGTGAACGTCGTTGGCGCGGGGGAGCAAGGCGCGGTCGACAGGCAACGCCCGCTCACCGCGCCGTGGATGGGACTCGAGCTCGTCACTGCCGCGACCAGGCCGCGCGCCGCGAAGCTGGAAGTGACCATGCTGGATCGCACGCGAATGGAAGAGGGCGACCAGATCAAATTTCGCTGGAAATGGATTCCGCGCGATGCGGCGGTCGCTCTTCCCAGGTCCGTCAACGCCGAAATGGTGGGGTCCGCAGATGTGCGGGTGATTGACATGCAGGCGGACGCGAAGGATCCGTCCACAGGTACATTCTTGATCACCACCACCAAGCTGACCCGCCCGTCGAAGTACGACGTTTACGTGACCGGTCGCCTGAACCTGAGTGGCGGCGAGCAGGAAGAGATTGTGTCGCGTCCGATTTCAGTACAAGTCGACGAGGTACGAGCGGCCAGTTCTGAAACAACTTCACGGCGCCAGTGAGCATGCGCGTAACGGTCGAACGCAAAGGGCCGCAAAGGCCGCCAAGAAACATGAAGATGACGTTGTCTCCTGTCCTCCCGCCTTCGCTGAAGCTACGGCGGGCCACCGTAGCCTGGCGCGAAGGTGGCCGCGCCCTCCGCGGTGTTCCTCGTTTCGCCGCGATCGCCCTCGCCATGGCCGCCGCACCTCTTGCCGCAGAGGAATCAGCGCCGCCGCGCGTGACGTTTCTGCGCGACGTGGCGCCGATTCTCAACAAGGTCGGCTGCACCGCCGGCATGTGTCATGGCTCGGCCAAGGGCAAGAACGGCTTCAAGCTCTCCCTGCGCGGATACGATCCGCAGTTCGACTACCAGTCGCTGCTCTACGACCTGGCGGGCCGCCGGTTCAACCGTGCCGATCCCGGCCGGAGCCTGATGCTGGCCAAACCGTCGCTGGAGGTTGCGCACGGCGGCGGCCGGCGGTTCGCGAAGGATTCGGACTATTACAAGACGATCTACACATGGATCGCGCAGGGCGTCCCCTTCGGCGATCCGGCCAAAGACACCGTGGCGGAGCTGCGCGTCGAACCCGGGGAAGTGCTCATGACCAGGCCCGGTGAGACCGCCGCGCTCAAGATCGTGGCGAGCTTCCAGGACGGCCAGACGCGCGATGTGACGCGCGAAACCACGATTGAATCGAACCTGCCGGACGTGGCATCGGTCGAGTCCGACAGACCGGTGGTCCACGGCGAGCGCGTGGGCGAGGCCACGCTGCTGGTGCGCTATCAGGGCAGGTTCGGCGCGATTCCGGTGACCGTCTTGAATCCGAAGCCGGGGTTCGCCTGGCAGGCGCTTCCACAGCACAACTACGTCGACCGGCTGGTCGACGCAAAGCTCGAACGGCTGAAGATTCAGCCATCGCCGCCGGCCGATGATGTGACGTTTCTCCGCCGGCTCTCGCTCGATCTCACCGGGCGCCTGCCGTCGCCGGAAAGCATCCGTGCGTTTCTCGGCGATCCCGGCCCGCCGCGCGTGAAGCGCGCGAAGACGATCGACAAACTGATCGGCAGCCCCGAGTACGTGGATCACTGGACCGTGAAGTGGGGCGATCTGCTGCAATGCAGCCGCAAATATCTGGGCGAGAAAGGCGCGTACGAATTCCAGCAGTGGATTCGCGAGGCGATCGCCTCAAACCGTCCCTATAACAAGTGGGTACGGGAACTGCTGACGGCGCGCGGCAGCTCCTACGACAATCCGGCGGCGAACTACTTCCGCGTCACGCCCGGAGCCAAGCCGGCGATGGAAAAGACGACGCAGGTCTTCTTCGGCGTCCGCCTGGTGTGCGCGCAGTGCCATGATCATCCGTTCGAGCGCTGGACCCAGAATCAGTATTACCAGATGTCCGCGTTCTTCTCGGCGGTGGGCGTCCGCGCCGGATATGAAGTGGGGGAGGAGATCGTTTTCGACCAGCGCGCCGAATACGAGATGAAGCATCCCAAGGACGGGCGCGTGATGAAGCCGCAGTTCCTGGTCGCGGCGGGCGCCGCGCCCGTTCCCGACGGGCCCGAGCGCCGCGACGCGCTGGCGGAATGGCTCACGGCCAGGGACAATCCGTTCTTTGCGCGGGCGATTGTCAATCGGATGTGGAGCTATTTCCTGGGCAAGGGCATCATCGATCCGGTGGACGATATTCGCGCGTCGAATCCGCCATCGAATCCGGCCCTGTTGGACGCGCTCGAGAAAGACTTCGTGGCGCACGATTTCGATCTGCGCCATCTCATGCGCACCATCGTCAACTCGCGCATCTACCAGACGTCGATCGTGACCAACGAGTGGAACGCCGGCGACCGCGACAACTTCTCGCACGCCATTCCGCGGCGTCTTGCTGCGGAGGAACTCATGGACGCGATTTCGTCGGCAGCCGGCGCCAGGCCGCGCTTCCCCGAGGTGCCCGAGGACATGGCTGCTTCGCAGCTCGTCGATCCGCACATCGGCAGAGAGGGATTTCTGGACGTGTTCGGGCGGCCGCCGCGGGAGTCGTCCTGCGAGTGCGAGCGGCGTTCCGATTTCAGTCTCCCGCAGGCCCTGAATCTCGTGAATGGCCGAACGATTTCCGACGCCATCGCGGATCCGAACGGTCGCGTAGCCAGGCTGGTCCTGAGCGGCAAGAGCGACGAGGCCATCGTCGATGAGCTGTATCTCGCGGCATTGAGCCGCCTCCCGGCTGCAGAGGAACGTCAGCGTGGAGTGATGTATCTGTCGAATGGAGCGAAGGGCAGCCGGGCCCAGGATCTGCTGTGGGCGTTGCTGAACAGCAAGGCGTTTTTGTACATCTACTAGGCACCACGGAGGACGCGGAGGACGAGGAGCAGGGATCCTGCGGTTTCACCCGTCGGTTGGACGCTGGGTGCCCTCAGCCACGTCGTTCCTCGACGCAGCTCGGGGCGCCCTGAGCGGAGTCGAAGGGCGAAGGGCAGGTTTTCCTCTGCGTCCTCCGCGTCCTCCGTGGTAGCGAGGACAGATCATGCTGAACCTCCCCGGACACCGCGGCTGCAACTGCGAGGGACCGACCCGGCGCGAACTGTTGCGCATCGGCTCCATCGGCCTGATGGGTCTCAGCCTTCCGCACTTCTTTTTCTGGCGCGCACAGGCGGCCGCCGCCGGGCCGGGGAGGTACGCCGGCGCGCGCGGCTGGGAGTCGGCGCGGAGTGTGGTGATGATCTTCCTCCAGGGCGGGCCGTCACACATCGATATCTGGGATCCCAAGCCCGATGCCCCGTCGAACATTCGCGGCGAGTTCAAGCCGATCAAGACCAGGATCCCGGGGACCTCGATCGGCGAGCACATGCCGATGATGGCCGACCATCTCGACAAGGCGACGTTGATCCGTTCGATGAGCTATACGCCGAACGGCCTGTTCAACCATACCGCGGCGATCTATCAGATGCTGACCGGCTACGCGCCCGACAAGGTCTCGCCTTCCGGCCAGCTCGAGCCGCCCTCTCCAGCCGACTTTCCGACTGCCGGAAGTCAGGTCTCGAAGCTCAAGCCGCCGACCGATCCGGTGCTGCCGTTCGTCGAACTGCCGCGCCCGTTGCAGGAATCAGGAATTATCGGCAAGGGCGGCAGCGCCGGGTTCCTGGGCAAGGCCTACGATCCGTATCGCATGTATCAGGACCCGGCCAGACCGGTGAAGCTGGAGGATCTGTCGCTGCGCCAGGAGATCCCGCCGGACCGCTTGAAGGATCGCTTCGAGCTGCTGAAGGGCGTCAACGGGTCGATGCCGGAGCTGCAGACGGCCTTGAACGACTACGCCGTGGACGAATACTACGGCAAGGCGTACGACCTCGTCCTCTCGGGCAAGGCACGCGACGCCATGGATCTGGAGAAAGAACCGCCGGCAATGCGCGAGCGCTACGGGATGCACACGTTCGGGCAGAGCCTGCTCATGGCGCGCCGGTTGATCGAGGCGGGCACGAGATTCGTCCAGGTGAACTGGCCTTCGGTGGCCAACGGCGATCCCGAGACCAGCGCCTGGGATACGCACGCCGCGAACTTCCGGCCCTTGAAGAACCTGCATTGTCCGAAGCTGGATCGCGGCCTGTCGGCGCTGCTCGAAGACATGGACCAGCGCGGCCTGTTGAAGGAGACGCTCGTCGTGGCCGTGGGCGAATTCGGCCGCAGCCCGAGACTGGGAGTCTCAACGTCGGGCAACTCCAACTCTCCCGACGGCCGCGACCACTGGCCGTATTGCTACAGCGCCGTCGTGGCCGGTGCGGGCATCGCGCGCGGAATGCAGTATGGTGAATCCGACGCGACGGCGTCTTCGCCCAAAGAGAAGCCGGTTCATCCGGCAGACCTGCTGGCGACCGTGTATTTCGCGCTGGGGATCGACCCGGACATGGAGATCCGCAATCACCTGAACCAACCGCGCGAGCTGGTGAAAGGGACGCCTGTGATGGGTCTGTGGGCGTAGGCGTTGAGTAAACGGAGGGAGACGGAGAAAACGGTATAACACAGAGAAACGGAGAAACGGAGACGAGCAGAGCGGTTGGTGAAGTTTTGAGTTGTGCGTCGTGAGTGACGACTCGTGTGGAAGGGATGAAATCTGAAGCTCACGACTCAGAACTAAGTCGTCTTCTCCGTTTCGTCTCTGTTTCTCTGCTGCTCTGCGTTATACCGTTCCCTCCGTGTGCTCCGTTATCTTTGCGACCTCAGCGCCAGAACTTGCGGCTGGCGATGGCAGCACCTTCAGCAAGCGACGCGAGCTTGGCCCAGACGACATCCGGATCCACCCCGCCTGATCCGACGTGAATGCTGAAGCCGCAGTCGACGCCGGCCATGACGTTGTCGCGGCCGACCAGGTTCGCGTACCGCCCGATGCGCTGCGCGACGAGTTCCGGGTGCTCGATGTAGTTGGACTGACACTCGATGACGCCCGGGATCAGCACCTTCCCGTCCGGCACCTTGACGGTTTCGAACACGGCCCACTCGTGGGCGTGGCGCGGGTTCGCCGCCTCGAACTGGATCGCGTGCGGCTTTGCTTTCCACACGACGTCGACGATATCCTGGAGCGGCACGTCGAAGTGGTGGGGACCGGGATAGTTGCCCCAGCACAGGTGCATGCGAACCTGTCCGGGCGGAATGTTCACGAGCGCCCGGTTGAGCGCCTCGATGTTCAGTTCCATGCGCTCGCGAAAGCCGGCGACGTCGAGGTCTTTGAACTGCGTGTGGCGTCCCATCGCCAGGTCGGGGCAGTCGACCTGCAGGGTCACGCCGGCGGCGGCGATCGTCTCGTACTCGTGGCGCATCGCGTCGGCAATCGCGAAGAGATAGTCCTCGTGCGTGCGGTAGTACTCGTTGCGGAAGAAGAAGGCCGTCACTCCGGGTGATGCCGCGGTCAGGAATGCCCCGGCTGCGCCGTTGGCTTTGACTGCCGCCTTCAGCCGTTCGGCATCCCGGCGCGGCGCCTCCATGTCGCGCACGCTGATCGGCGCGTCGCACGCGGGCGTTTTGCGGTGCTTGCGCCCGGGGTCGGCAAACACGCGGGCCTTCGTCTGCGGGAAGGCTTCGATGTCCTGAAACACGAACGTGTTCCCCGTTCCACCGAAACCATTGAGCCGGTCCTTGATATAGGTCGCGTAACTCGGCTTTCCCCACTCGCCGTCGTTGACGATGTCGATTCCGGCCTTTATCTGCCGCGCGACGACATCGTCAACTGCCCGACACACGTGCTTGTCCATCGCCGCCCTGTCGACGGGAATTCCGTCCTCCCGCGCCCACATCATGGCAATCAGGTCGTCGGGACGCGGGAGGCTGCCGACGTGCGTGGTCAGAAAGCGGCCGCTGATCGCCATCGGTCAGAGGTCAACGGAGGGAACGAGGAAACGGTATCACACAGAGAAACGGAGCAGTGGAGACGAGCAGAAATTATGAGTGTTGAGTTGTGAGTTGTGAGTCGTACCGGACTCACAACTCACAACTCCGTTGATCAGACAGTCAACAGATCGAGCTCGCCCGTGCTGTCGCCGAACCGCTCCATGTTCACCCCGAACCGGTCCATCAGGCTCAGCGACAGGTTCGCCAGCGGCGTCCCCTTCGGATAGGTGAGATGCCGGTTGCCCTTGAGGTGCAGGGCGCGCCCGCCGACGACAACGACAGGCACGTTGAAGTTGTTGTGCGTGTTGCCGTCGCTCATCCCGCTGCCGTAGAGCACGACCGACTGATCCAGCAGCGTCCCGTCGCCGTCGGGGATCGCCTGCAGCTTCCTGAGGAAGTAGGCGAGTGTCTCGACGTGGTAGGTGTTGAGCTTCGAAAACACCGCCATCTTTTCCGGATTGTTTCCGTGATGCGACATCGAGTGGTGCGCCTCGGGCAGTCCGATCTCGCCGTACGAGCGGTTCACGTTCTCACGCGCCATCATGAACGAAGAGACGCGGGTGATATCCGCCTGGAACGCCAGCGCCTGCAAGTCGAACATCAGTTCCGTGTACTCCCTGAAGGTGTCGGGCACGCCGACCGGCCGCTCGGGTACGTCGAGATCACTGTTGGAGGATTCGCTCCTGGCGATGCGCTGCTCCACCTCGCGAATACCGTCGAGATATTCGCTGAGCCTGGCGCTGTCGCGCCGCCCGAGCTTTCCGCGAAGGTGGGCGATCTCCTGCGTGAGGCCATCGAGAATGCTTCGATCTTCCCGGCTCCGGGCGACGCGCTCTTCGGCGCTGTCCCCGGTGCCGAACAGCCGCTCGAAGACGAACCGTGGATTGGTCTCCGCCGGCAGCGGCATCGTGGGCGTCTTCCACGACATGGAGTTCATGTAGGCGCACGCGTACCCGTGGTCGCAGGCGCCGACGACGTCGTTGCGGTCGACCGCGATTTCGAGCGACGGCAGCTTCGAATCGCGCCCGATCTGCCGCGCAATCATCTGATCGATCGTCGTCCCGGCCTGCACATCGGCGCCTTCGGTCTGTTTCGGATGCACGCAGCTCATGAATGCCGGCGCCGCCCGCGGGTGCTGTCCTCCGGAGTCGCCCTGGTCCGTTGCCGGAAAGTTGTCCAGTCCGGTGAACACGAGCGTCCGATCGCGAAAGCTCTCGAGCGGTTTCAGGATCGGCGAGAACGTGAACCCGACCCCTTCGGTCGGAGGGGTCCAATCGTTCATGTTGGCGCCGTTCCCGCAATAGATCGCCGCGAACCGCGGCACCGCCCCTGACGCCGCCGACATCGCGGGCACCATGGCATCGAGCAGCGGCAACGCGAGGGTTGCGCCCATTCCGCGAATGAACGTCCGGCGAGGCAACGCCATCTTTGTGATCACCATTCGACACCTTCCACTATCGAGCCACTAACCGATTTTACCGCGGAGGACGCGGAGGACGCGGAGGTCACAATAACCAATTGCATTTTTCCTCCGTGTCCTCCGGTCCTCCGTGGTGAGATTGTCAGCGCTCATGCAGCGGCGCTCAATTCGCCCGCTCCGGCATCCGCATTTGAAACGGCGTGCTCGTGACGATGGCCTGGACGAGCGACGTGAAGCTGTAGCTCGCACGTGCGGCCTCCCGCTTGATTCGGCGCACGGCCGGCGCATCGGCGGCTTCCAGCCCCCGCCCGAGCGCGTACGTCAGCAGCTTTTCGGTAACGGTCGTCAGAAAATCATCGGAATGGCTCACGAGAATCTTTCGCAGCTCCACCGGACCGGTGAACGTGGTGCCGTCGGGCAGCTTCGCCGACGCATCAACCGGCGCGCCGGCCGCATCCGTGTCTCTCCACTCGCCGATCGCGTCGAAGTTCTCGAGCGCCAGACCCAACTCGTCCATCTGTGCATGGCAGCTCGCGCAGACCGGATTGGAACGGTGCTGCGCCATCTGCTCGCGCATCGGCAGGACCTTCGCCGGGTTCCGCTCTTCTTTCAGCTCGGGCACGTTTGCCGGAGGCGGCGGGGGCGGCGTGCCGAAAATATTCTCCAGGATCCATTTCCCCCGGATCACCGGAGACGTCCGGTTCGCGCGCGAGGTCCCCGTGAGAATGGAGCCCTGGCCCAGCAACCCGCGCCGTACGCTGTCGGGGGGAAGCGCAACCCGCCTGAATCGTTCACCGTAGACGCCGGGAATCCGGTAGTGCTGCGCCAGCCGTTCGTTGAGGAACGTATAGTCGGCATCCAGCAGGTCGAGCACGCTGCGATTTTCCCGGACGATACTGTCGAAGAACAGCTCCGTCTCGCGCTCGAACGCCTGACGCAAGTTGTCGTCGAAGTGGAAGAGCAGTTCCGGACTGGGCCTGAACCCCGGCACATTTCGCGTCTGCAGCCACTGGCCGGCGAAGTCGGTGACCAGCGCTTCCGAACGGGGGTCCGCGAGCATCCGCCTCACCTGCTGCTCGAGCACGACCGGATTATGGAGCGTGTTCTTCTCCGCCGCGTTCAGGAGCTCGTCATCGGGGATGCTGCTCCACAGGAAAAACGACAGGCGCGAAGCCAGGTCCAGGTCGGTGATGCGATAGGCCGTGTTCGGCGCGGCGTTGTCCGGTTCGCTCTCGAACCGGAACAGAAAGTTCGGGCTCACGAGGATGCTGCGGACCGCGAGCTCGAGCCCCGACTCGAACCCGCCTGTTCCCGCGCCCTCACGGTAGCGGGCAAGCGGGATCTGAAGATCGTCGGCGGTGACAGGGCGCCGGTAGGCGCGCCGCGCAAGGGTGGCGATGATCTTCCGGGCGCAAGGTTCTTCCTCCGCGGCTGACGCCGGGTGGCAGACGAACAGCCGGCGGCGGCTGGGCGAATCGTTCACCGCGGCGCCGGCCGCTTCAGGCGCGGTGATCGTCAGGCTGGAAATACCGGGCTCGCCGTTGCCGGCGCGATAGGGATCGCGGCGCAGGTACGGATCGAACAGGTCTTCGAGGACCGCCGAAGTCCTCTGGACGAAGTACGCCTGAATCAGATGAGAGCCGGACTTCACCGGCGCGCGGAATTGGAGCCCCTGCACAATTTTGTCAGTGCGATCCGGGCCGCGCTCCTTCACCGCGTCCGGCCCGCCGACAGTCGATGTCCAGATCCGGGCGCGATCGAGACTCACATCGAGCTGCTGCGGTTCCGCGGTGAGCCCCATGATGCCGCCGCCGGCTCCGCTCTCGTTCAACCGCAGTTGGAACAGGTACTCGCCGTCGACGGGAAAGTAATACCGAATCGCCAGTCCGCCGCGCGAGCCCCACGGCAGATCCTCGCTGAAACGGCCTCCCTGATTGCGATCGGAGGGGACAAAGAACGTTTCCGGCGCCGGCGACCCGCGAACCCGTCCCAGCGCCATCTGGCTGATCTTGGCCGACGCTTCCAGGTAGCGCTCCGTCAGAACCGGCGACATCGAGAGCGCATCGGCGTTATTGTCGAAACCATACGCGGCATTGTCGGCGGGCAGCAGCGACGGATCGATCTCGAGCGCGAGCATGTCGCGGATCGCGTTGCGATATTCGACCCGGTTGAGACGATGCAGCGTGAAGCGGCCGGGGTCGGGGTGCTCCAGGGCCGCGCGATCGAGCTCCGCCTCGAGCCACGACGCGGCGCTTGCCGTGAGCGCTTTCTCCGGCCGCGGGCGGCCGGCCGGCGGCATGGCGCCCGTCCGCAGCTTGCGCACCACTCTCTCCCACGTTTCGGCGTGCTCCCGCACCTGCGCCAGGTCCAGCGCATCGAGCGCGAGCCCGCCGGTCTTCAGTCGCTGGTTGTGGCAGGTGATGCAGTACTTCACGAACATCGGGCGAGGCGTCGGGTCGGCGGTTTCGGGCGCCTGAGGTGCGACCGCAACTGCGCTGACCGTCTGCGGCGCAGCGCCACTGAGCTGACGCACGTAGCCGGCCGGGGCGATGAACCAGAACGCCGAGACGATCAGCGTCAACCTGCGCATCATTGCTTTGGTCTCGGGGTGGTCTCGGGTTTGACCTCGTCCGGAATCGCGGCTGCGCACGGAGGCGGACACTTCATTTCTCTGGCGCCCAGTTTCCGCAGCAGCACCGCGGTGTGCGGCTGGGCGGCGAACGAATTTCCGTACTCAACACCATCCGCGATGATCAACGGCGTTCGTCCATCTTTCGCGACCACGTCGAGCTTGGCGCCCTTGTCGAACAGGTATTGCACGACACTGTTCGCACCCCGATACGCCGCTGCGTGCATCGCGGTTTCGCCGAGATCGCTGATCTCGTTGACGTCGGCGCCGAGCTCGTCGACGAGCAGCTTGACTGCTTCGAGCACCTGGCTCTCGGATGCGCGATCCTGGTTCGAGGCCCAGGCAATGCCGGCCGCGGCCATCAGCGGGGTGATGTGTTCCTCCGTTCCGATCGTCGGATCCGCGCCGTGGGCGAGCAGCACCCGCATCACCTCGACGTCGGCCGATTTGGCGGCAAAGAGAAACGCGGTGGCGCCAGTCAGGTGGCGGCGATACCTTGCGCCGGACCAGCGCGGCTCCTCCATGCTGATCCGGCCGTTGACGTCGGCGCCGTGAGCGAGCAGCGACTTGATGATGCGCAGCCGATCGAGCTTCACGGCGACGAACTGGTCGCTGATGTGCCAGTTGGCGACGTGGACGGCGGCGTGCAGCGGCTTGCCGAAGATGTTGCCCTTCGACACCCCTTCGGAGTCGCGCTCGCTGTTCGTCAGCTTCCGGTATTTGAGCTCCATCGGCCTGGCGTGCACGCCCTGCACGGTCAGCTCGGTCGAGCCGCCTTCGACATTCGGGTCGGCGCCTTTGTCGAGCAGGAAATCGACGAGGTCTTCATGCCCGTTGATCACTGCTACGAGCAGCGGCGTGGCGCCGTCAGGCCTCCTGTCTTTGACGTCCGCTCCCGCAGCCACCAGTGCGCGCACCGCCGCGAGATCGCCGCGCCGCACCGCAAACAACAGGGGTGACGTGCCACCGTTGGACCGGGCTCGAATATCGGCTCCGTGATCGATGAGTGCCTGGACGACCGGCCCCTGCCCCGCAGCCGCCGCCCACATCAGCGCCGTTTGTCCGTTCCAGGTTTCCTTTGCGTCGACCTGCGCGCCGGCGTCCAGAAGCACGTTCACCGCATCGGTCTTTCCGGCGCGCGCGGCGAGCATGAGCGGGCGCTCACCGGCGCGTACAGCCCCGTTCGGATTTGCTCCGGCTTTCAGCAATTGATCGATGACCGCGGCGTCGCCGTTGGCGGCCGCGAGCGCCAGGGGAGTGACGCCGTAGTTGTTCTCCGCGTCGACCCGCGCCCCCGCCCGGATCAGCAGGGCCGTTGTTTCCGCGTCGTCCAGGTACGCCGCCCAGTGCAGCGCGGTCGCACCATCGCTCTGGGGCGCGTTGACATCCGCGTGTTTCTTGAGGAGCGACGTCACTGCCTGCCTGTCGCCGCGCTGGACCGCATCGGCGACTGAGGCGTCTCTGGCGGCGGCGACGAGGCTGGACGCGCAAACCACCACCGCAAGCCACAGCCGGAACAACCGTCGCATGCTCATATAGTAAACGGTCTGCCGGTCAGCCGTTGTCATGTGGCTCTTTACGTCAGCCACGGCAGTCGCCCGCGCGTTTCGAAAATCGAAGTCCCTGCCGCAGAAGTACTTGAGGCCATCTTCCGTGGTTCGACGCGGTGGTTTGGTGGGTGATGAGTTTTGGGGGGGTGGCCTGGGGCAGACGTCCGGCTGACCCCAGCTCCACCCCACGGCGCGCAGTCCGCGCCGTAGGAACCCCGGGCTCTAGCGAAGGTGGAAGCCGGATACTACTGAAAATCTCACGATGGACGGCGAAAAAGAGTCGGCCTGATGCTAAGTGCCGCCGAGTCGACAAAGGCTCGGTCCAGCCATCATTGGTGACTCCCGCCGAAGCGCTTGATCGTACCGTTCTCGTTGAACGGTGGCTGCGGCGGAACACCGTTCGCGTTGGACCAGACTTCGCCGTTCTTAGCGTTCGCTATTCCGTCCGCAGCGCGACAACCGGATCGACCGCGACCGCGCGCCGCGCCGGCAGCCACACGCCGACGAGCGCGACGGCGGCGAGCACGATCGGCGCCGCGGCGAACACGAGCGGATCGCGCGCGGCGACGCCGTAGAGCAGGTTGGCGATCACCCGGGCCAGGGCGAACGCGAACACGAGACCGATCACGACGCCGGCGAGTGCCAGCCGCATGCCCTGAAGGATAATCATCCGCCTGACGTTGCCCGAGTCCGCGCCGAGCGCGACGCGAATGCCGATTTCCTGCGCCCGCTGCTCGACCGAGTACGCCATCAGCCCGTAAATCCCGATTGCCGCGAGCAGCAGCGCCGAGGCGCCGAACACGGTCATCAGGAGCATGTTGAATCGCTGACGCGAAATCGACCGGGATACCACATCCTCCATTGACCGGACTTCGGATACGGGCAGGCCGCTGGCCTGCCGGAGCTGTTCCTGCACCGCGGCGCTGACCGCATACGGTGTGGCGTGCGTGCGCACGACCCACGCCATCGGCGTGATGCGGACGTTGAGCTGGTTGGCGGCGTCCGGCATCTGCGCCTGAGGAATGTACATCGTCGGACCGGGTGTCTGATTGAGGCCGCCGTCGCGGATATCGCTGGCGACGCCGACGATCTGACGCGGCGGCTCGGTCATGAACTCGCGCATCCCGGCCCTGCCGGAGTGGCCGATGACGAGACGCTCGTTCAGCGGGTCACCATCCTTGAAGTACTGGCGCGCGAACGCCTCGTTGATGATCACGACCGGCGGCGCCAGTCTGTCATCGCGTTCGTTGAAGGAGCGGCCGCGTTTCATCGCGATCCTGAATACCTCGAAGTAGCCGGGCGACACCGTCAGCCAGCTGCCGCCGCCGTGGAACGGATTGTCGGCGAGCGGCCGGCCCTGAATGACGAAGCCAAGACCGTAGCCGCCTTCGAGCGGGACGCAGCAGGCCGCGCTGGCCACTTCGACGCCGGGCACGGCACGCAGCCGCTCGACGCCGTCGCGGACGAGGCGTTCCACCGCGTCGGCCTGGAAGAAGCGCGGGTTCTGCAGCGACATCTTCATCGTCAACACGTGCGCGGCATCGAATCCCGGATCGACCGCGCGCAGCGCGAGCGACGTCCGGATCAGCAGCGCCGAGCCGACGAGCAGTATCAGCGCCAGCGCGACTTCTGAGACGACCAGCATCGCGCGCGCCTTGTTCTGGCGGAAACCGGTGCCCGACCGCCCCGCGCTCTCTTTGAGCGTCGAGCTCAGATCGGCGCGCGACGCGTGGAGCGCCGGGATGAGGCCGAACAACACGCCGGTTGCGACCGAGACGAGCCCGGCGAACGCGACGACCCGCCAGTCGATCCCGACGCGGGCGCCTGCCTCGCCGATCCGCGGCAGGCCGGCGGTGTTGATCGACAGCAGCGCGCGAATACCGAGGACGCCGAGGACGAGGCCGAGCGCGCCGCCGGCGAGTGAGAGCATGACGCTCTCGGTCAGCAGCTGCCGCACGATCCTCCCGCGGCCGGCGCCAAGCGCGGCGCGCACCGCGATCTCGCGCCGCCTTCCGGTCGCCCGGACGAGCAGCAGGTTCGCGACGTTCGCGCACGCGATCAGCAGGACGAAGCTGACGGCGCCCAGGAGAATCAGGAGCGTCGGCCGGACGTTCCGCACCAGCACGGTCTGCATCCGCTCGACGCCGAATGCCTGGTTCGGTCCGAGCGCGTTGGCGAACTTCGCGCGGAAATCCTGCGCAGAAAGCTGCAGCCGCGCCTGCGCCTGTTCGAGGCTGATGCCGGGCTTCAGCCGCCCGGCGACGGTGAAGTAGTGACCCTGATCCGTCGTGTTCGGATCGATCTGGAACGGGATCCAGATCTCGGGATTCAGCCCGAAGCCCTCGACGTCGAAGCCGGGGCCGAGAATGCCGATGATCGTGTAGGGCTCGCCGCCGAGCGTCATCGAGCGGCCGACGACATTCGGATCGCTGCCGAAGCGGCGGGTCCAGAGACCGTCGCTGAGGACCGTCACCTTTTCGCCGTGCGGACGGTCTTCCTCGTCAGAAAAGGTCCGGCCCCGAACGGTCGGCGCGCCGAACAGGCGGAAGAAGTCGGCGCTCACCTGTCCGGCGCGAAGCTGTTCGGGAGCCACGTCACTCGTATAGTTGACGACATTGCCGCGGAAGGCTGACACGTCCTGGAGGACGCTCGTCTGCGCGCGCCAGTGAACGAACTTGGCCGGGGACGCAGCCGGTCCGGAGCCCTGCGGAGACGTGTTCATCAGGAACACGATCCGATCGGGATCCGGCGCGGCGACCGGTTTGAGGAGGACGGCGTTCACGACCGAAAAGATGGCGGTATTGGCGCCGATGCCGAGCGTCAGGGCGGCGACGGCCGCCAGCGTGAACGCCGGGGTCTTGAGCAGCGCGCGGATGGTATAGCGCAGGTCGCTGAGTAGTGCGTCCATTGGAGCTCCGGTCCTGTTGCAACGCGATGTACGTTAGACGTCCGATAGCGCTGCGGGGTTGAGTTGATGCCCGCGCATTCGCCACTGCTCCGACCGGGCAGCCCCGTCATCGGCGGGCGCAGCGGGCGTCGGTCGTGTCGGACAGCAAAGTACGCGCCGCGCCGAGGTCCGGGTTGTGCTTCAGCACCCGCTCCAGCACCTCACGCGCCGCCGCGGCATCGCCGGCAGCGCACAAGCCGTTCGCGAGATTGATGCCGAGCTCGCTGAGGTGAGGGTTGTTGTCGAACGCGGCGCGCCAGAGCTCGATCGCGCGGGGGAGCATGCCGCGACGCGCACACAGAACCCCGAGGTTGGCAGACGCAACGGCGCGATTGGGATCGTCCTTCAGGGCGCGATCGTAGAGCCTTTCCGCTTGATCAAAGTCGCCCCGGACCTGATACAGGTACGCGAGGCGGACCAGTACATCGGGATCAGGCTCCGCCGACGGAACGACGTCTTGAAGCAGGCGGAAGGCCTCGCGCGCAGCGGCTGCGTCGCCGCGCAACGCCACTTCTCCGTAGGCGAGCCCCAGCTCGCGTGAGCGTGGTTGTAGTCGGCCGAATTCGATCAGACGCCCGCCACCGGTCTTCGGCGGCGCCGGCCGTCCGGTTCGTTCGATGCGGTGATCGGTCACCATGGTGTGGCCGATGTCCGCACTGTTAATCCGCGGCATGTGACACGCAACACAATCCGGCTGCGCCGCGTAGTGCGTCTGCGAAAGGGGCGCATCGCACCCGAGACATCTGGCGCGGTAATACGCGGGCTTTGCGCTGTCATTCGGCTGCGTATGAGGATCGTGGCAGGTGATGCACGACAGCCCGTCGCCGCTGCGACGCTTGCACAGGCTCAGAGCGAGCGCCTCGACCTGGCTGATCGCGCCCAGCCGATCGACAGCGGCGTCTTCGCGAACGAAGATGGCGACGTAATCCGAAAACAGGTCACCGGGCGCATAGTCCTCCTCGGCGCGGTGTTGGAGCGCGATCCTCGCTTCACCCTTGAGATGACACTGTTGGCAGACACTGTCACGACGCCCGGCGGTGAGCCTGGCCGGATTGACGATCGGCCCGCGCCCGTTCGCGTGATCGCTGCCTGGCCCATGACACCGCTCGCACCCGACGCCCGGCTGCAGGAACGCGTCGCCGGTAAACCGATTCGCGGTGCCGCCCTCCGGCGATTGAACCCGGCTCGCATGGCAGAACAAGCACGTGGAGTCCGCCGGGTGATTCAACGCCATTTCGCGAACATGGGCGTCCCCGGGGGACATGTCCCATGCGTGCTTCGCGGTGTAGTAGTCGATAGGCGATTGATACAGAAAGCGATCGATCGCAAACAGGAAGGCGCGGCCGCGTGTGTTCGAGCCGATGTAGTACTTCAGTTGCAGCGTACCGTGAAGCTGGCGAGGCCCGGCGCGATCGTAGGACAGGAACGCCGCTCCACCCTGCCGCCTCACGTCATAGGACACTCCGGACGGTCCGTGGTCGAACGAACCCTCGATGACGTTCGGCGCCGCGGGTCCGCTCGTCCGGGCCATGGCGGTCGAGGCGTAGGCGTCGTAAATCCGTCGATGGCATGCGGCGCACGCGTCGGTGCCGACGTATTCGAGAAGTCGCCCCCGCTCAGCGGTACGGGAGGGCTGGATCCACGCTGAGAACACGAACAGCAGCGCCACTGGCATCAGGACGGCACCAGACGCGTACGCCATCGCACGCGATTATTTCATCTCGTGTGTTCCGCGCCAACGCGGACGCTTGATCCGTGACCAGCGGCGATGGCTGCTGCTGGTCTCTCCGGAACCGATGGGTCCGCCGGAAATCCCGCGGACGGGCCCGGCGGTATGAACTCCGGCCCCTTTTTCAACGTATCGGTGTCTAACGGCTGCGGCATGCCGTTCGCTGCGGACTTTCCGGCGCCATGGCAGGCAGACCGGTCTCGACGATGAAACACGAAAACCGCGAAGAAACATAGGCGGTTTCTTCGAGCGTTCGTGGCCGCAACTTTCCGCGCGGGGAGTTCCGGACGGTCACGCGGGAGGCGTCATGATGCTGTGGCAGGACGTGCGGTTTGCGGCCAGGCTCCTGATCAAAGACCGCTGGTTTACCGCGGTCGCGGCGATCGCCCTCGCGCTGGGTATCGGCGTCAACAACACCGTCTTCACGCTGGTGAACGCGGTGTTGATTCGTGGCCTGCCGTTCGACGACGCCGACCGCATCATCGCAATTGGCATGATCGACGTGCGCGGACGCAATCTCGGGGTGTCGCGGCTCGACTTCAACGACTGGCGCGAGAACGCGAAATCGTTCTCAGGCCTCACCATATTGCAGGGCGCGCCGATGAACGTCAGCGACGAAGGACGCGCGCCGGAGCAATTCCAGGGCACATATGGATCGGCGAATCTCTTCCAGCTGATCGGCCAGCGGCCCCGGATCGGCCGCGACTTCGAGCCCGACGATGACAAACCGGGGGCGGAAGGGAAAGTCATCGTCAGCGACAGTATCTGGAAGAGCCGCTACGGGGCCGATCCGGCGATCGTGGGGCGGGTCGTGAAGGTGAACGACACCGTGTGCACGATCGTCGGTGTCATGCCGCCCGACATGAAGTTTCCGTTCAACAACGACATCTGGCTGCCTTTTTCGCAGCTCCCGGTGCAGGTGCGGGAGTCGAAGCGCGGCGTGCGCACGCTGCAGGCGATCGGCCGGCTCGCGCCGGGCATGACGCTGGCCCAGGCGCGCGGCGAGATCGAACGCATCAGCGCGAAGCTGGCGCAGGACTTCCCCGATACGAACAAGGATTTCCGCCCGAACGTGATGACCTACAACCAGCGCGTCGCGGGTGGTCCGATCCGCCTCATTTTCCTGTCGCTCATGGGCGCGGTGGCGTTCGTCCTCCTCATCGCGTGCGCGAACGTCTCGAACCTCCTGCTGGCGCGATCGGCCCAGCGCAGTCGCGAAATTGCGGTGCGAATCTCACTCGGGGCCGGCCGCTGGCGCATCGTGCGACAGCTGCTGGTGGAGAGTCTGCTGCTCGCGGCGGTGAGCGGCGCCCTCGGTCTTGGCCTCTCCATCATCGGGGTGCGCCTGTTCGACTCGCTCGTGACCACCGATATCGGCAAGCCGTACTGGATGAAATTCACGATGGATCGCGAGGTCCTCGCCTTCCTCGGCGCCATCTGCCTGGCGACGGCGATCGTGTTCGGACTGGCCCCGGCGCTGCATGTGTCGAAGACGGACGTGCACGAGGTGCTGAAAGATGCCGGCGGGCGGTCCGGGGCCGGCGGCGGGCGCGCCCGCCGTTGGACCAGCGCGCTCATCGTCGTCGAGCTCACCTTGACGCTGGTTCTGCTCGCCGGCGCAGGGTTCATGATGCGCAGCTTCCTGGCGATGTATCAGATGAACATCGGCGCCGATACCTCGCATCTGCTGACGATGCGGCTGTTTCTGCCGCTGGGGAAGTATCCGCGGCCCGAACAGCGGACCGCCCTCTATCAGCAGCTCGAACAACGCTTGAAGGGCGTCAGTGCGATCCGGGCGAGCGCGATCACTTCGAATGCCCCGATGCAGGGAGGATTTGTTCGCCAGCTGACCGTGAATGGCCGCACCGCTGCACCCGGCGAACGGCCGCCGGAAGTGACGATGGTCAGTATCAGTCCGGCCTATTTCGATACGATGGGCGTGCACGTCCTGCGCGGCCGCAATCTCGAGGAGAGCGACGGGACGCCGGGCCACGAGAGCGCGCTCGTCAACCAGCAGTTCGTGACGATGCATTTCCGCGATCAGGATCCGCTCGGCCAGCGCATCACGCTGGTCGACGGATTTCCGAGCGCGCAGCCGTCGCCGCCGGCAACCGCGACGATCGTCGGCATCGTTCCGACGATCCGGCAGCGCAATTTCCAGGATCCCGATCCCGATCCGGTGGTCTACCTGCCGTATCGCGCCGACCCGCAGCGGTTCTCGCTGCTCATCATCCGCACGATTGGCGACCCCGTCAGCGTGACGGCGGTGGTCCGCGAACAGATGCGGGCGATCGAGCCCGACGTGCCACTCTTCTCGATCATGACGATGGATAAGCTGCTGGCGTTGCAGCGCTGGGTGTTCCGGGTGTTCGGATCGATGTTCGCCATTTTTGCCGGCATCGCGCTGGTTCTTTCGGCAGTCGGCCTCTACGCCGTGACCGCGTACTCCGTGACCCAGCGGACGCCGGAGATCGGCGTGCGGATGGCGCTCGGCGCCCAGCCGAAGCAGGTGTTGTGGCTCGTGCTGCGGCGGGCGCTGGTGCAGCTGGCGATTGGCGTGCCGATCGGGATTGCCGGTGCGTTCGGCGTGGGTCAGCTGCTGCGCACGCTGCTCGTCGAAACGAGCGCGCGTGATCCGGTGACGATCGGGTCGATCGCGGCGGTAATGATCGTCGTATCCGTGAACGCGTGTTTCTGGCCGGCGCGGCGCGCCACGCAGCTGGATCCGGTCAATGCGCTGCGGTACGAATGAACACCTTCGGGTCGAAAGCCCAGATCGGCACGCTCGGCTTCGAACAGGCTTCTCACGAACAACCCTGCGGCCACGAGAAGCACGAAGCACACGGCTATCTGAACGGTCACGAGGACGCCGCGTATCCAAAGACGATGAGTGCTCAGCACGCCGTGTCGTGACTGGCGTAACGTGCAGTCCAGATCGGTCCGTGACACTCGCAGTGCCGGCACGAGGCCGACGACCAGTCCTGTCATCAGCGCGACGGTCGCCGTATAGCCCATAACCCGGCCGTCAGCTCGAAATCGAATCGGACGGGAAGGTCGCCCGGCGGGCGCAGGGTTGCGAGCACATGAGCGGCCCATGTTCCGAAAACCACGCCCGCGATGCCCCCGAGTACGGCGAGGACCAGGCTTTCCGTCATCAGTTGACGAACGAGGCGGCCGCGTCCGGCACCGAGCGCCGCGCGAATTGCGAACTCGTGCCCGCGGCCGGTCCCTCGTGCCAACAGCAGATTGGTGCCCCCGGGACCACCTTCGTCGGCTCGGATCAAACGACCAACGGCCGGGCGAACGTCGAGCAGCGGGAAATAGTTGCCGGTGACCCATGTGACGAGCACTCGTTCGGGACGGCCTCCTTCGGGGGCAAGTCCGAGAAAACCGACGCTGTAGCCGACGATGTCTTCGTGTTCAGCGCGGCGGCGGAACGCGAGAGCAGCAAGGAACGACCGGTGTCTGGCCAGCATGCTCATCGGTCAGCACTACTCGTACCGCAAGGCGACAAGCGGGTCGACGTTTGTCGCGCGTCTCGCCGGTACCAACGCCGCACACGTGGCGACGGCACCGAACACCAGCGCCACCCCAATGAACGTCGTCGGATCGAGTGCCGCCGCCGACGTACACATGTGTTCCAAGCGGGTTGTCGCCGAGGAAGCTGCTGCGCGCCACGGTCTGGTTGATGAGCATCACACGCGGTTGTCCGGCGCCATCGGTCTCGGTGAATCCGCGGCCGGCCACCAGATGGATCCCCACGGCGCTCAGAAAGTTCCGGCTGACCGGTGTCAGCAGCGGACGATCGGGTGTTGGCGGCCCCAATGGCGGTGGTGGCCTGTGCGGGTCGGGTGTGGTCGCCAGCGCTGTCGGCGCCCTGCCCTTCACCATCGGCAAAGAGGTGGCGTACCCCGCCGCGTGCAAAACAGGCACCGATGGCAATCGCGCGCCGATGGCCTCGGCAACGGTGACGAACTGGACCGGAGAATACCGTCTCTGGGGCAGCGCCACCTGGAAGCTCACGACCTCCTTCAGATCGTACCCGGGGTCTACGTTCGAGAGCCTGACGAAGCTGCGGATCAACAATCCGCCCCCAACGAACAACATCATGGCCATCGCGGTTTCCCCGACGACCAGCAGGCTCTGCATCCGCGCCCGGCGGAATACTTCGAATCCGGAAATCGGCGACCCCGATCCGTCATGGAGCATGTTCGTCGAGTGAGAACGGGAATGCCGAACCGCTGGCGCCAATCCGAAGACCAACCCGGTCAGGACAGCGACCGCCAGCGTGAACAAAAGGACTGAGGCGTCAATTCCGACTTCGTCGATCCGGGGGAAGCTCACCACATTCCCCAGGTCCCGTCGCGGCAGGGTGGTGGCCAGCACTCGCAGGAGCCTCACGCCGCCGAACGCTACCCCCGTCCCGGCGGTAGCGCCGAGAATCGCCAGGAGCACGCTCTCTGTCAGAAGCTGGCGGATGACGCGACCACGCCCGGCCCCGAGCGCCAGCCGGATAGCGATCTCCCGCTCGCGGGCGGCGGTCCGTGCCAGCAGCAGGTTCGCCACGTTGACGCACGCGATGAGCAGCACACATCCAACAGCCGCTGCCAGCATGAGGACCGCCGCTTTCACCGGCTCGACGAGAAAGTCCTGTATGCGTACGAGCTCGAATCGCGGGCGGCGTTCGCGCCCCCGGCGATCCTCCGGCTGCGGCAGAATCGCGTTGACTTCTCCGGCCGCCGCTTCCAGCGTCAGGTCGTCTTTCACCCGCGCAATGGCGGGTCTCGCCATTCTGGCTCCCGGTGGAAGCGCGGGAGGCACAAACGGCATCCAGAGCTCGGTCTGCGCATCCGGAAATTCAAATCCAGCGGGCATGACTCCGATGACCACACGCCCGGTGGGTGGGATACCGTGCGGTCTATCTTCGGATTGGATCGGATGGTGGCCGGCCGCAACGCGAGACTCAAACACGAGAGCGCGCGCGTCGGGCCGGCGTTCATGCCGACATGCGCCAGGTAACCCGCTATGAATGCGCAGGAGCCACCGCGGACTTGGCTGGGCGATACGTGCTGAGCCACCACAGCATCTTCTCCGGATCTCTCACGGCGTAGAAACGAGCGCCGAACGGCGTGTCCCGCGGCGCGATGACGACGTTGGCGCCTGCCGCGACGGCGCGGGCATGATGCCGATCGGGATCGTCCACCACGAGATTCGCAAACTGCGAGACATCGGCGAAGCTGCCCTCTGCGGACAGTGGACTGACATAGATGGTGCCGTCGCCGAGACGCATCTCGAGGTGAACCGGCGCGCCGTCACGGCCGGGCACCGTGAAAGTGGTCGCGAACCCGAAATGCTCGTGCAGCCAGGCGCTCGCCGAGGCGATGTCGCGATAGCGAAGCTCCGGCACGATGGTCACCTCGCCTTCACCGGCTCCCATGTCGTCGGGTCCGAACGACCACACAAAGCCGCCGGCATCCCGGGTTGTCGATGCGCGCACGCCGTCAGTCACAACATGAATCCCGTGCCGGATACCGGTCCAGACGCCGGTCGCGGCTGATGCCGAGCTGACTGTCAGCGCGCCGGCGCCGAATCGCAACCCGGCACGCACAACGGTGCCGGCTGCGGTCGTCTCGCTGTGCTGTTTCGTGAAACCGAGGGCGCGGACCAGGAACTCGATAGCGGCAGTCGCGTCCCCGTACTGCAGCATGGGGATGATGTTTGGTTTCATGCGGGGATTGTGGCGCAGCGGCCGCTGGGGGTCTTGTAAAAAACCGACCTACGCGCCATCCTACCTGCTGTGCGGGTTCACCACTACCACGCCGGACGCGTGCAGTTCGAGCTGGCATTCGCCAGACCGCCAGCCTCGCTCGGCGGCATCGCGCGCGAGTACGTCGGCTGGATCGACCGGTCCCAGGCACCCGTCTGTCTACGTGAGGTTCCATCCGGCAACATCCCACTGATCATTTACTTTCAAGGACATGTCGACGGCCGCGAGGCCTTTATCGCCGGCCTGCACGAATCGGCGACGATCGTGCGGTCGTGCGGACCGGCCTCCGGCGTGCAGGCGAATCTCACGGCACTGGGCGCGCGTCTCCTGTTCAACCGGCCGCTGGTGGACTTTACGAATCACGTCGTGAGCCTCGACGAGGTGTTCGGCGCTTCCGTGCGCCGGCTCCAGGCAGAGCTGCACGACGCGGGAACCTGGGAGGCACGCTTCGCGGTGCTCGATCGCGAGATCATGTCGCGCCTCGTGACGGCCGAACGCCCGCCCGACGAGATCGCGTGGGCGTGGGGGCAACTGACACGGACGCGGGGTCAGGCAACAATCGGTGTGCTGGCAAAGAAGGTCGGCTGGAGCGAACGGCACTTCGCGCGCCAGTTCAATCACCATATCGGTATGACGCCCAAAGTCTTCGCGCGCGTTCTGCGATTCGGCCGCGCTGTCCGGTGTCTCAAACGCGAGGGCGAGGCCAGGCTCGCCGACGTGGCGCTCGACTGTGGCTACTACGACCAGGCGCACTTCACGCGCGACTTCCGCGAATTCGCCGGCGTCTCGCCCACCGAGCTGCTTGCGCGGCGGCGGCCGGCTGAGAGCGGCTTCTCTGGAGACACATAGTCCTCTCAGTCGCTGCGGATTCGTTGTGTTGACGAACCTTCCCCTCAGACTGACGACTGCAGAGGTTTGAGGCGGACCTTCGTTTAAAGATCTGCGGCCGCGCCACGGCGCGGCCGCGGCTAGGCCGTGGTTGCACGGCGAATTCGACACGCTCGTCCACATTCACGCCGTGCGAGCACGGCCAGCGGAGGATCGATGGATCAAAAGGCGCATTTTCTCAAGTTCTGGAAGAGAGAGGCCGACGCGACGCGAAAGGTGATTTCACGGATTCCCGAGGGGTCGACCTACCGGCCCGATCCGAAGTCGCGCACGGCGCGCGAAATCGCCTGGCTGATCGTGCGCGAAGAAATCGTCCTCGCCGACGGCCTCGAGAAAGGGACGCTCACATGGGAGGAGGTTCCGGCGCCGGCCACCATGAAAGAGGTGGTCGACACCTACGATCGGCACCACGACGCGGCGACGAAGAAGCTCGAGGCCGTCGATGCCAAACGCTGGGACGAACCAGTCCCGTTCCTGTTCCAGGGCCAACAGGTCATGAACGAGCCCGGCGGCGAGAATGCCTGGGGGTTTCTGCTCGACATCATTCATCATCGTGGACAGTTGTCCACGTACCTGCGGCCCATGGGCGCGAAGGTTCCGCAGATCTATGGTCCGAGCGCGGACGAACCGATGTAACGGGTGCCCTGGTTCCAGCCTGTCTGCTGTGGACTGGTGCGTCACGAGCCTCGGAAAATCGATCATTCGACCAGTCAACAAACCACAACGAACCACAAACCACAGAGAACACAAAGGCCACGAAGAAGACTTGAGAAATCTGCTTTGTGGTCTTTGTGAGCTTTGTGGTTCTTGAGAATCGAACGGCCAGGTTTTCTCACGCGCTGCCGCTGAACCGACGTCTGGTCAACCGAGTGCCAATCGGACAAGCAGACGGGGATTCGGATTCCGCTGGTCGATCCGGCGCAGACCGAAATCGCGCGCGATGCTCAGCGCTTCGTGGAACTCGCCGGATGTCAGCCGGCGGTTGATCTCGGGAAACCGATCGCCGTTGACCTTGCCTGCCGGATAGTACTGATCCATCAGGTTGACGTAAGCATCGGGTCCGAGTTCGCCGGCAACCCACTGCAGGATCTCCTGCGTGTCGTCGAGACCGCCCGGCATCACGAGATGGCGAATCAGCACGCCGCGCCGGGCGAGCCCGTTGTCATCGAGCACCAGCGGCCCGACCTGTTCGTGCATTGCCTTGATCGCCGCGCGCGCCGCATCGGGATAGTCGTCGGCCTGCATGTATTTTCTGCTGCGCTCAGGCGACCAGTATTTGAAGTCGGGCATGTAGATGTCGACGATGCCGTCCATCAGCGACAGGCTCTCGAGCGAGTCGTACGCGCTGGTGTTGTAGACGAGGGGCAGCGTGAGCCCGTGCTCCACCGCAATCGCCACGGCCTCGACGATCTGCGGCGCGACGTGCTCGGGTGTGACGAAGTTGATGTTGTGACAGCCGCGGCGCTGCAGGTCGAGCATCATCGCCGCGATTTCCTCGGGCGGCGAGCCGTGCGTCGCCGAATCTCCGGGTCCGGGCCATGGCCCGGGCTTGATCGCCTGGCTGATATCGTAGTTCTGGCAGAAGACGCAGCGCAGGTTGCAGTGCGAGAAGAAGATCGTCCCCGAACCGTTCCACCCGCGCAGGCAGTCCTCTTCGCCGAAATGGGGAAATGCGCTGCTGACAACAGCATAGCGGCCCGTCTTGCACGCGGCCCAGCGATCCTCGAGCCGGTTCACGCCGCAGTCGCGCGGACACGCGCGGCAGTCGGCGAGCGCAGCCAGCGCACGCTGAACGCGCGCGCCGAGCTCGGCAGTCGTGAGCGAAAGGTACGCAGCGCGGGGCATCTTGTGTTCGGCTCTCAGCGTTTGCCGTTTGCGTGATCGGTGATCGTTACGGCTCAGTCAGACTGCAATGAAGATCCTACCTCCTGCGTCCGCCAAATGGTCAGGGCCGTCTGTTCGCCTGCCCGGCGATCTTCGTCCGCGAGGCGTCCGTCGGAAAGATCGGAACCGCTCGTGCAGACCGGCGTTGCCCGCGAAAAATGGCGCCAATTCGCGGAAGCCGCTGCGGTCTGGGCGGCAGCCACCACTCTCGGACGGGCAATGGCATGGAAGCCGCTAGGCGTCAACCGCCCAGAGCCGTTCACGAGGGAGCTTGCCCGCTAGCCGTGCTTGCACGGCGCGAATGTGTACAAACCCGTCAAGTTTGGCGTGCACGCATGGCTTGGCCGCGCACAGCGCGTCCGCCGTAGCTGTAGCGGGGTGGAGGGGCCCGCCAACGACCCCGGGGTCTACGTTAGAACGTCAGATTCAGCCCTCAAACCATTCGAGGAATTGTCATGAGCCCATCGCCGGCGATCAGACTGATTATCGTCGAACCGCAGCGGCTCATCCGTGAAGCGCTGCAGTCGCTTCTCCAGGCCACCGGGACGATCGCCGTGGTCGGTGAGGCTGGGGGCCCGATGGAATTGTTCGAAGCAGTGGCCGCGCATCGCCCCGACGTGGTGTTGTTTTCGCTCGGCGGGTGGACGGAGCGGGACTTGGCACTGCTCCGGCAGTTGCCCGAGTTGTCGGAGCGTGTCCGCACCCTCGTCCTGATGGCGGATCCGGACCCGGCGCTTCAGGCACGGGCGATCCAGCTGGGCGCCCTCGGGATCGTGCCGAAGAGTCACTCTGGACAGCTGCTCATCAAGGCCGTGGAGAAAGTGTACGCCGGCGAGCTCTGGCTCGATCGTTCGCAGACGGCGGACATCGTGAACCGGTTGACGAACAAGCGGACCGAAGACGATGCGGACTCGGTGAAAATTGCGAGCCTGACGCCGCGCGAGCGGGAGATCGTGGGGCTGGTCACCGAGGGTCTGAAGAACAAGGGGATTGCCGAGCGTCTGTTGATCAGCGAGGCGACCGCCCGCAACCATCTGACGTCAATTCTCGACAAGCTCGAGCTGACGAACCGGTTTCAACTCGCGGTTTTCGCCTTTCGCAAAGGACTGGTCTCCTCTCCAAACGTCCCGGCGATCTCGAAGAGCGCTCAAGCGCCTCCCCATCCCGGGATCGAGATGGCGGGCGTCGGCGATCACCGATCAGGTTGAATCTGGAAACCAGATCTGGGGCTTCGCCTCCACGGACCCACGCCTCGGCCGTGCCCCGGTTCCCCCCTTTCGGCTCCGTTTCGAGCGTCGGCGGGTCGCGCCGTCGCGGTTAAGCTCCCCCGCAAACGACGAATGAGCGATTTTGAGGCGGATCTCCGGGCACGGGTGACCAGTGCAGCGAATTCGGACGGTCAAGGGGAAGGGTACATACCTGAACCAGTACCCTCCGGGTCGAGCGAAGGTTGGGCCTCTGCGTCCCAAGGGAACATCAGTTTTCCGGACCCGCCTCTAGAGAAATTCGGGCTCGATGGTTTCGGCTTGCCGCCGCACCTTGGCCCGGCGATCCACGCCGCTCCGTCGATCGAATTCACGAGGCACCGGTCCCATGTCAGGAGCTATGCGGTGCTCGGATTCTGCCGATCGCAGGATCGCGTCGTAGAGGCCGTCGAGATCGTAGGGTTTGCCGACCAGCTCGATCAGGTCGCGGCCGATCAGGCGCCGAACCACCTGCGCGTTCGTGGTGGTCAGGACAAATGGCATGCGTACGCGCGGATCGGCCTGAAGATCCATCGCCACACGCCAATTCGCTTCGTAGGGCAGCGCGACGTCGAACACAACGACGTCAGGCGCCGATGCTTCGATCAATTGTGCTCCGTCGATCTCGCCGTGGCGGATCGCGCTCACGCTCGCGGTCGTGACCGCGCATCCGCGGCATTGCAGATCGGTTGAGAGCAACTCCAGAATATCCGACGAGTTGTCGAAAATGAGCACCTTCAAATGCGGTGCGGCGCCTGGCTGGTACTCTGCCATGTATCCACGTGGATGTACCGCGCCGGGGGGACAGCGGACAGCCGTAAGCCTCAACAGTATCATAGTTTCCAGCCGCTGAGTAAAGAAATTATGCGCTTTTGCCGTTGTGCTCGCACGGCGTCGAAAAATATGTGAAGCGCCCGCGCGGCGGCTCCTCGGATTAAGACGCCGTCAGACACCATGTGACGCGGGAACAGCCGCGATCGTGCGCGCGCGAATCGGTGCGATCCTCCGCGCACCGCTACGTCAATCTGCGCCGGATATCCACGCGTGCGGCGCGTCGGCCGTGCGCACGCAACCCAAAAAGCCGAAGATGAGGCTGGCCCGCGCAATTTCTTCTTCCGTCCCGCGTCTCCGGGCTTGACGCGTTTCCGGGTTGGCACGTATTGTCGCGGTTGCACGGGATAACGGTCGCGTAGCTTTAGCGGAAGCGGAAGTGTGGCGCAGGGGTTTCCCCGCGAGCGACCGAGCCGGGGTCCGGGGCAGAGCCCCGTCAAGTCGTTTCGGCCTCATCGTCCTGGTACACAGCGAGGGAAGGATATGAATAGCCTCAAAGCGTTCGCGCTGGCGGCGCTCTGCGCGCTGGCGGCGGCGCCGGCGGACGCGCAGGTACAGACCGGATCGATTGTCGGGGCGGTCACGGACAGCAGCAATGCCATTCTGCCGGGCGTTGCCGTCTCGCTGTCAGGTGAACGGCTCATTGGCGGCGTGCAGACGCAAACCACCGATGTCACCGGGACGTACCGCTTCGATCGGCTGCCGCCTGGCTCGTATCGCCTGAAATTCGAGCTGCAGGGATTCCGTACCCTGGAACGGGACGGGATCGTCGTGAACGCATCGTTCGTGGCGACGGTGAACGCCAAGCTCGAAGTCGGCAGCGTCAGCGAGTCGATCACCGTGACCGGTGAGTCGCCGACGGTTGACACCAAATCGAACCTGCAGCAGACAGTGATGACGCAGGAAATTCTGGAAGGGGTTCCGACCGGCCGCGATCCGTGGTCGCTCGCGAAGCTGATTCCCGGCGTCCAGGTGGCCACCTACGACGTCGGCGGCACCCAGTCGATTCAACAGAGCAGTCTCTCGGCGCACGGCTCGAACACCAACGACGTGAACTACAACATCGACGGCGCGGTCGTGAACTGGCCCGGCGGCGGCGGCGGCGCGACGATGCTCTATTACGATCAGGGGATGTTCGAGGAGGTCAACTACATGACCTCGGCGATTCCGGCCGAGGTCCTGGCCGGCGGCGTCTCGATCAACATGGTCACCAAGGATGCGGGCAACAAGTGGCGCGGCAACGCGCGGTACTATTTCGCCAACGACAGCCTGCAGTCGGAAAACCACAGACAGCCCGGCTTTCCATCGGGCTTTCTTGGGAATCCCACGAAGAAGCTGTACGACTTCAACCTGTCGGGTGGCGGAGCGCTAGCCGAAAACAGACTGTGGGTGAACGGAACCATCCGCCGCTGGGTCGTCAACAAGTTGACAAATGCCAAGAATCCCGACGGCAGCCAGGCGCTGGACGACAATACCCTGAAGAACTACTCGGGCAAGGCGGTCGCCGCGATCACGACGAACCAGAAAGCGTCGTTCTCCTACCTGTGGAACAACAAGATCCGCGGCCACCGCCGCGATACGCCTCCGGACTTCGTGCCCGATATCGCTGCTCTTGTGCAGACGAACCCCGCGTCGGCGACGCAAGCCAAGTACACGGCCATCCGCAACAAGCTGCTCTACGAATCCTCGTTCAGTGTCATGGACGGCCAGACGAACTACAAGTACCAGCCGGGCACGCTGGCCGACGCCATCCGCAGGGTCGACAACACGCTGTCGACCGCGGATTTTGCCGCTTCCCGTGACGAAGAGCAGCCGAACCAGCGCACGCAGTTCGACAACATCGTCTCCTATGGGGCGAGCGGTTTCGGCGGCGAGCACGTGGTCAAGGGCGGGGTGCAGTTCGCGCGTCTGTACTACGAATCGCTGTACAAAGTACAAGGGGATCACTACGTCGAGTACTCGAACGGCAACCCGACCCAGGTTCGAGAGTTCAACACGCCGACGAACCCGCGGAACATCGAGCACATTCTCGGCTTCTTCGTGCAGGACTCCTGGACTCTTGCGAGCCGGCTCACGCTCAATCTCGGCATGCGCTTCGATCACAACACCGGCATCCTGCCGGCGCAGTCGAACCCCGGCAACTCGTTCATCGAGCCGCGCAGCATCGACGCGTCGACCCCGATCAAGCAGAACATCGCCGTCTGGCGCACCGGTGCATCGTACGACCCTCGCGGCAACGGGCAGACCGCAGTGAAGGCGAGCTACAGCCGGTATGGGCTGCAGGTGGGCATCGATCGGGTGACCGGTGTCAATCCGCTCTCGAACTCGTCGCAGACCTGTCCCTGGACCGATCCGAACCGCGACGGTAAATTCCAGCCATCAGAGGTCGTTCAGAGCACGTGCAGCGGCTTCGCCGGCGTCTCGACCCGTTACGCCGGCGCCAACGGCCCGGACTGGCCGTACTCGGACGAGGTGACAGCCGGCGTCGAGCAGCAGGTGATGAGGGACATGCGCGTCGGCGCCATGTTCTATTACCGGACGAACCGCGATCAGCTCGGCACGCGGAATCTGGCCGTACCGTCCACCGCGTACACGCCGTTCACCACGGCCGTGCCCAACGGGCCGAACGGCGCAACGACAGTCACCGTGTTCAATCTTCAGCCCGCATTCCTCGGCCTGCAGAACAACATCGTTGACAACGATCCGTTCCTCGACACCGAATACAAGGGCGTCGAGTTCACGGCCAACAAACGCTTTTCGAAGCGGTGGCAGATGGTCGCCGGCCTCACGTTCGGCGAGAACACCGGCGGCCTGAATACTGGTGGCCAGACGACCGGTGGTACATCGAGCGGCCAGTCGTCCACTCAGGACCTCAACGACCCGAACAACACACTGTTCGAGAACGGTGTGATTGGCAACGATTCGAAGGTTGCGTTCCGCCTGTCGGGCAGCTACCTGGCGCCTGGCAGCGTGTCGATTGCAGGCACCATGCTGTCGAACGGCGGCTATCCCTTCTACTCGAGCTATGTCGTCACGCGCGCGTCGGTTGCGCCGGCGGTCGCCCTGACACGGGCGAGTCAGGTGATCCCGCTGAGCCGGCGCGGCGACGAGCGGCTGCCGACCGTGACCATGGTGGATTTGCGGATCTCGCGTCCAATCAGGATCGGGCCTCGGCAGATCGTGCCGCAGCTCGATCTGTTCAACATCGGTAATGCCGGAACGATCGTTCGCGACAACGTCGCCGTCGGAGCGACCTATCTGCAACCCGCGGAAATCGTCGCGCCGCGGATCGTTCGGGTGGGATTCAGTATTGATTTCTGAAAAGGGCGGGAAGGGCAGGACAGGCGGGATGGGCAGGATGGGCGAGACCTGAATCGCCGTCCTGCCGGTCCCGCCTATCCTGCCCGTCCTGCCCTCTCGGGTTTCTTGAGCCGCTTGTATTGGTTGATGCCGGCGTTCACTTTGAACTCCACACCCATCCTGCCGATCTCCGCGGTGGCTTTCGACGGATCGCCCGACACGCCTGAGTCCTGCGGTCCGCCCCAGGCCTTGATCTGGTCCTTCCGGATTCCGGACGGCCGGATGAAAAGCATCTGTGACGTGTCGGTGATGCCGGCATGGCTGCCAGCGGTCTGTTCGTCGTATCCGAACGCCGCCTCGAGCCACGCCCGGTAATAGACGCGGCTCGCGCTGTAGTAATCGGTCAGCGCGAACACTCTCGCATTCCCACCCTTCCATTCCTCGTTCAACGCGTCGGCGACGGCCGTCAGGCCTGGCTGGTTGCCGCCGCTGTCGCCGATGAACAGGATGTCCGTGAAGCCGTGCACCTTGAGGCTTCGCGCCGCGGCGTCGAGCAGCGTGTCGTAGGCGGGCGACGGCAGCGAGATGGCGCCGGGATTGACCGAGTCGGGATTGCCTTCCGGCACGTACTGAATCGTCGGCGCGACCAGGGCGTTCTTCAGGCGGCGCGCCATCTGATTTGCGGCATAGGTCACCACGTAGTTATGTTTGCCGAGGACCATGTGATAGCCGTTCTTCTCGGTTCCGCCCGTCGGCACGATCACGGTGGTCTTGCCGGCTCTGATGGCGTCGCGCGCTTCTTCCCACGTCAGCTCCTCGATGAAGACCGTGTCGGGAGCACGTGAAGGCGTTCCGGCCGGGGCGGTCATTGCCGTCGGGCCCTGCGCCCGATCCTGAAGAGCATTCTGCCCCGCCCGACCGCGGCCGCCCCGCCCGCCGGTGCCGCCTTCCGCGCCTGCACCGCCGCGCGGCGGCGCCGTGGACGCTCGACCCGTGCCGGCCATCAGGCCTCTGATTTGCGCGAGCGCGTTGTCGATCTTGATCTGCAGAAAGACCTTGCCGAGGTCTGGCGACGACCTGGACGGGTCGCCGCTGACGCCGCTGTTCTCGTAGCCACCGCCGGGCGCGATCTTCTCCTTCCGTACGTGCTTCGCGTTCACGAACATCATTTCCGAGGTGTCGAGAATGTTCGCGTGCCCGCCGATCTTGTCGGGCGGGACCCCGAGCCTGTCCGTGACGTACTTGTTCTGATCCGCATGTGATTTCGTGTAGTAGTCATCAATCCAGAACGCGCGCGCGTCCGTCCCGGTCCAACGCTCGTTCAGCCTGTCGGCGGCGATCCGCATGCCGTTGCGGTTGCCGCCCGACTCACCGATCAAGAGGATGGTCTTGAAACCGCCGGCCTTCAGGCTGCGCCCGGCGTTGACGAGCAGCTCGACGAAGCGATCGTCGGGAAGCGTGATCGTCCCCGGCTTGCTCATGTGGCCTGTGGGGTTGTCCCACTGACCCTCCGGAACGTAGGTGACGACGGGGGCCACGAGGGTCCTGCCCAGGGTGCGCGCAATCTTGTCGGCCGCGTACTCCATGACGAACTTGTGCTCGCCGTCCACCATGTGCGGGCCTTTCTGCTCGGTCCCGGCCGTGCCGATGATGACCATCGTTGTTCCACCTTTGATCAGATCGCGGGCTTCCGCCCACGTCAGTTCCTCGAGCCACACGGTGTCGGGCGGTTTCCCGGCGGGCGCGGTCGGCGGGGCGTCCGCCGGCCGCTGGGCCGAGGCGGTGATGAAGAGCACCGAGGCAATCGCGAACGAGGCGAGCATGGCAGGTGGCTTCATGGTGAAACATCTTACAGGCAGGTGGGGCAGGTGGGGTGGACGGCGAAGGGCAGTTGGCCTTCTCGCGGACGCGTCGCGCTACAATCGCGCGCGATGCACCTTCTGCGTCCCGTCTTCTTTGCTGTGGCGCTCACGACGCTCGCACGCCTGCTCACGGCGCAGGGCGAGAGCCCTGCGCCGCGCTGGTATCGCGGCAACCTGCACACCCACACTATCAACTCCGACGGCGACTCGCCGCCATACGAGGTGATGGCCTGGTACAAGCGGCACGGCTATCAGTTTCTTGCGCTGACGGACCACAACACGTTCACCGATCCGGCTCTGTTCGATACCAACCCGACCGACACCTTCCTGCTGCTCGGCGGTGAAGAGATCACCAATGCGAGCACCGTTCACGTCAACGCCATCGGCATCAGCCGCGTGATTCCGCCGCAGAGCGGCGCGACGGTGACGGAGCTGCTTCAGGCCAGCATCGACGCGGTCCGTGCCCAGGGCGGCATCCCTCTGATCAACCATCCGAATTTCGTCTGGGCGTTCGCGGCCCCGGAAATGCTTCCGCTGAAACGCGTCGGGTTGCTCGAAATCGCGAGCGGCCATCCGATCGTGAACCACGCCGGCGGCGGGGCGGCTCCCTCCACCGAGCATATGTGGGACCAGCTGCTGTCGAGCGGCATGCGGATTTTCGGCGTGGCCGTCGATGATGCCCACAATTTCCGGGAGGAGTTCACGCGGGAACGCGCAAGCCCGGGGCGAGCCTGGATCGTGGTTCGGGCGCCGGCGCTGACACGGGAGCACCTGCTGGCGTCGATGAATGAGGGGAATTTCTATGCTTCGACCGGCGTGGCGTTGAAAGATGTCCGTGCCGAGTCAGGCGCGCTCACGATCGACATCGAGCCCTCGCACGGCAGCGCCAGTCCGAGCCGGTTCCGCGTCTCATTCATCGGCCGGGACGGCCGGGTGCTGGCGACCGTGAACGACAATCCGGCACGGTACATGTTCGCCGGCAACGAAGGCTATGTGCGGGCGCGTGTGGAGGACAGCAACGGGCTGCGCGCCTGGACGCAGCCAGTGGTCGTGAACCCGAAACCCTAGCGGAGCTGCTGCCGCGGAGGACGCGGGGGTTCAATCCTGAAAGCGCCTTGATACAGCAGTGTCGGTGAAACCTCAAATGAAACGTCAGAAGCTAGTCGGCGGAAACCCAGATGCCGGCCCCGCTTCCCTGGTCAACGCTGATCCTGTACAGACAGGATTTTTCCTTCGCGTCCTCCGCGTCCTCGGTGGTGGAAGGATCACCTCGACGGACTCCGAGGCTTCCACGCGAAGTACACCGGTACCCCGAGCAGCACGATGATCAGCCCGGGCCACGTCGTCGCGGTCCGATACAGAAACAGGATGGTGAGGATCGTCGCCGCGCCGATGATGTAGAGCGCCGGCACGATCGGGTATCCGACGGCGCGATACGGCCGATCCACGTCCGGCTGCGTGCGGCGAAGCCGGAATATCCCGGCAATGGTCAGAATGTAAAAAATCAGCGCGGCCGAAATCACGTAGTCGAGCAGGTTGTTGTACAGATTGCCGTATGTGTGCGTAGCCGGGTCGTAGGTGCGCGGCAGGACCAGGAACGCGGCCCACAGACCCTCGAGCGCGAGTCCCGCGCCCGGGACCTTCGCCGAATTGAGCCGGCCGACCGACCGGAAGAACAGCCCGTCGCGCGCCATCGCATAGTAGGCGCGGGCGCCGGCCAGGATGAGCCCGTTCGCGCACCCGAAGGTGGAGATGATGATGCCGATCGCCATGATCGTGGGGCCGAGGCCGGGAAAGATGACGTCGAGGGTCGCGGTGGCAACGCGATCGCCCGGCGCGTGCTGGATCTGCGCGAGCGTAAGCGTGACGAGGTAGGCCACGTTGGCGAGCAGATACAGCGCGATGACAATGAACGTGCCGAGCGCCAGCGAGAGTGGAATGTTGCGCCGTGGCTCCTTCACTTCACCGGCCGTGAACGTGATGTTGTTCCAGGCATCCGCCGAGAAGAGCGATCCGGTCTGCGACACACAGATCGCCACGAACAGGCCGAACAGGGTCACCGCGCTGAGGCCGGGAACCACGTCCACCGCGGCGCGCGCCGTCCACAGGTTTCCGAAGTTGTCCGCGACGGCCGCACGGTTCCATCCGAGCAGCACGCCGACCACGATCAGACCGATGAGTGCGCCTGTCTTCGCAGTCGTGAAGACGTTCTGGATGATCTTCCCGTATTCAAGCCCACGGGTGTTGGTCCACGTGAGCAACGCGATCATCAGGATGCCGACGAGCTGCGTCGTCGACAGCGACAGCGCATAGCCCGTGGACAGATGGATTGGCGGGATCAGGTAACGTTCGTCCGCGATCCAGGGGACGAGCGCGCCGAAGTAGCGCGCGAATCCGACCGAAACCGCGGCGATGGTCCCGGTCTGAATGACCAGGAACAGCGTCCAGCCGTAGAGAAACCCCCACAACGGTGAGAAGGCTTCGCGCAGGTACACATACTGCCCGCCGGCGCGCGGCATCATGGCGGCCAGCTCGCCGTACGAGAGCGCCCCGACGACCGTCAGCAGCCCGGTGAGAATCCACGCGCCAAGCAGCCAGCCGGGGCTGCCGATGGTCCGCGCCATGTCGGCCGAGACGATGAAGATGCCCGACCCGATCATCGAGCCGACGACCACCATGGTCGAATCGTAGAGGCCGAGGCCGCGGTGGAATTCGGTGTCGAGCGTCGTCACGGCCACGGCCGCCGCTGTCCGACTCGGCTGCGTCACGTCCCCTCCTGCGTTGTCTGGAGCGCCGCCCGAATATATCATGCGAGGCGAAATGGTTCGGATCAGAGCGGTGTGCCCCTCCTATGGCTCCCGGGCGGTGAGCAGGCTGCGGCGCCACCACCAAGGACACGAAGGACACAAAGGAAAAAACCGTACGGCTCTACCTTTTGTGTCCTTGGGTCCTTTGTGGTGGCTGCGCAGCCGCTAACATGAATGCGTGATGGTGCTCACCATGAATCGCGATGCGGCGTGGGCGCTGCTCACGGAATACACGACGAGCGACAGTCTGCTGAAGCATGCCATCGCGGTCGAGGCCGCGGTGCGCGGCTATGCCCGCAAGTTCGGCGAGGACGAAGAAGCCTGGGGCGTCACGGCGCTTCTGCACGATTTCGACTACGAACGCTGGCCGACGCTCGGCGATCATCCGAACAAGGGCAGCGAGATCCTGCGGGCGAAGGGGTATCCGGACTGGATGATCCGCGCCATCCTGTCGCACGCCATGGAAATCACCGGCGTGACGCGCGACAGCCTGCTCGAGAAGACGTTGTTCGCCTGCGACGAGCTCACCGGCTTCATTACCGCGGCGGCGCTGGTGCGGCCGAGCAAAAGCGTGCTCGATCTCGAAGCGAGCTCGGTGAAGAAGCGGATGAAAGACAAGGCCTTTGCGCGGGGGGTGAAGCGTGAGGACCTGGTGGCGGGGGCGGAGCTGCTCGGCCTGTCGCTCGACGAGCACATCACCAATGTGATTACGTTCATGCGTGAGCGCGCCGATGTTCTCGGCCTGCGCGGGACGCTGTGATCAGGGAGTGTCCGGCTTCCCGCCGGACTTGGTTCGCCTGAGGCGCGGGCGAGAAGATAGCGATCGCACGAGAAGACTCGGAGGACACGGAGAGAAGCCTTGCTCTAGGGGATGGAACCTCCGTGTGGTTGCTCCGTAGCGCAAGGTCGGCCTGAAGGCGGACACTACAGATTCATTTTCCAAGAACCTCGACCACCCCGGGAACCGTATAACGAATTAGATGCCAGACCCCGCGCCGGTCGTCACCCTCGAAGGCGTCACCGTCACCTACGGCCGGAACGCCGCGCTCCGCGACGTGACATCGTCATTCGCCGCCGGCGCGGTCGGGTTGCTCGGCCCGAATGGCGCCGGCAAGAGCACGATGCTGAAGGCGCTGCTCGGGTTCGTGGTGCCGGTGCGCGGCCGGATGCGCGTGCTGGGCCTGGACGTGGCGGACTCGCCGCGGGAGATTCGGGCGCGCATCGGGTACATGCCGGAGACGGATGCCCACATTCCGGGAATGAACGCCGTGTCGTTCGTGGCGTACTGCGGAGAGCTGGCCGGGCTGCCGCGGGTCGATGCGATGCAGCGCGCCCACGAGGTGCTGTTTTACGTCGGCCTCGGCGAGGCGCGCTATCGAAACGTGGAGACGTACTCCACCGGGATGAAACAGCGCATCAAGCTCGCACAAGCGCTCGTGCATGATCCCGACCTCCTGTTTCTCGACGAGCCGACCAACGGCATGGATCCGAAGGGCCGCGACGAGATGCTGGAACTGGTCCGCGATCTCGCGCAGAACAAAGGCGTCAACCTCATTCTCTCGTCGCACCTCCTGCCCGACGTCGAATACACCTGCAATCACGTCGTCGTCATCGACAAGGGAGCGGTGGCGGCGTCGGGACCGATCGAGGCGCTGAAACAACCACGCGGCCGCGTGTACGAGCTGCGCGTGAAAACGCCCGGTGGTGAGATCGAGCCGTTTCTGCTGCGGCTGCGCGCCGCCGGGCTCGATTGCCACGCGACGGACGAAGACGTGATGCGCGTCTTCGTCCCGGGTGACGGCGGGGCGCAGCAACTGTTCCGCCTGGCCGCGTCCGAACGCGTGCAGGTGCGCCATCTGCGTCCCAGCGTACCGACGCTGGAGGATGTGTTCGCGCACGCGGTCGGAGAGGAGTAGGAATGAGTCGATTAAGTTTTGAGTTATCAGTTTTGAGTGATCAGTCACACGTCGTCGCTCATACCTCAAAACTCATACCTCAAAACTCATGACTCAAAACTCTACATCATGCCTATTCATGATCAGGGGTATCGCCGGTACGGCGGCTCGAAGGCGGCAGTCGGTCAGGGCTGGGCCGTGATCGCGCGGGCCGGCATCCGGGCGATGTTTGCCAAGCGCGCGTTCCTCGGCCTCCTGCTCCTGGCCTGGCTGCCCTTTTTCATCCGCGCCGTGCAGTTCTACATGGCGGCGAACGTGCCTCAGGCGCAGATCCTCGCGCCGACGGCGGAGACGTTCCGGCAGTTCCTGGACCAGCAGAACATCGTCGTGTTCTTCGTCACGGTGTACGTCGGCGCCGGACTGATTGCGAACGATCGGCGCGCCAACGCGTTGCAGATCTACCTGTCGAAGCCGCTGTCGCGCGCGGAATACGTGTTCGGCAAGCTGGCGGTTCTGGCGGCCTTTCTGCTGCTCGCCACGTGGGTGCCCGCAATCGTGCTGCTGCTCGTGCAGATCGCCTTTGCCGGAAATTTCACCTTCCTCGCCAACAACCTGTTCCTGTTCCCGGCGATCACGGTGTTCTCGTTCATCGAAGTGATCATGGTCTCCACGGCGATGCTGGCGCTCTCGTCGCTGTCGAACAGCAGCCGCTACGTCGGCATCCTGTACACGGGTTTGATCTTCTTCACCAAGGCCGTTTACGGGGTTCTCAACCTGGTCACGCGCAGCACGTCGCTGTCGTGGATCTCCTTTTCCGCGAATCTCTCACAGATCGGGGATCTTGTGTTCCGGCTGCGGCCGGGGTACGACACGCCCTGGCCGGTGTCGCTGTTCATGATCGTGGCCGTGATTGTCGCCTCCGGGCTCGTGCTGGAGCGTCGTATCCGCGGCGTCGAGGTGGTCGCGTGACGAACGGGCAACGCGCCGCCGCGGCGACCATTCCGGCTCCGGACCTGAAGGGGGCGGATGTCGTGAGTGCGGAGCACCTGTCGAAGTGGTACGGCCAGGTGATCGGTCTCAACGACGTGACCGTCAAGGTTCCTGCCGGCATCACCGGACTGCTGGGTCCGAACGGCGCCGGCAAGTCGACGTTCATGAAAGTCATCACCGGCCAGCTCAAGCCGAGCAAGGGGACGATTACCGTGCTCGGCGAGCCGATCTGGGGCAATCCCGCGCTCTATTTCCGCATCGGCTTCTGCCCTGAGCAGGATTCGTTCTACGAACGGATGACCGGGCTCGAATGGGTGGCCGCCCTCGTCCGGCTCAACGGCGTCGGCGAGCGCGAGTCGGCCGAGATGGCGCGGCGCGCGCTCGCAACCGTGGAGCTCACCGACGCGGCGGACAAGAAGATTGGCGCCTACAGCAAGGGAATGCGGCAACGCGTGAAGATGGCGCAGGCACTGGCGCACGATCCGCAGCTCCTGATTCTCGACGAGCCGCTGTCCGGCATGGATCCGATCATGCGCCGGAAGACGATCCGCCTGATCAGGGACTGGGGCCGGGCGGGAAAGAGCATCGTTGTCTCGAGTCACATCCTGCACGAGATCGAATCGATGACGGCGAACATCCTCTTGATCAACCAGGGCCGGATTGTGGCAGAAGGCAACGTCCACCAGATTCGCGACCTGATCGACGAGCACCCGCACACCGTCTACATCCGGGCCGACCACACGCGCGCGCTCGCACGCGAGTTCCTGGCGCACGACGATGTGCTGAGTCTCAGGTTCGAGAACGAGGCAATCGTCGTGCAGACGGGGCGGCCCGACGCCTTTTACGCGCGGCTCACCGATCTGGCCGCGTCGGGCGAGCTCGGCACGATTCACGAGGTGACTTCACCCGACGACAACCTGCAGGCCGTCTTCCAATACCTCGTGAAAGCATGACTGACACACCCACCGCACCGCTGCGTCCGCTGCAATCCTCGCCGCCCCTCCTGGCCTCGGCCATGCGGGTGTTCGACCTGTCGCTCGGGCAGATGCTGTGGTCGCGCCGCTCGGTGTTTCTCGGCCTCCTGCTCGGCGGCCCGATTCTGATTGCCGCGGCGCTGCGGATCGTTGATGCGCTGTATCGATCCGGCTTCCAGATCAACGGCGCGCGCACCAGCGGGGCCTCGGTATTCGGCCTCATGATCTGGATTCTCTACATCCGGTTCATCGTGCCGGTGCTTGGCGTCTTTTTCGGGACCGCCCTCATCGCGGATGAAGTCGAGGACAAGACGATTACGTATCTCTTCACCCGTCCGATCACCCGCGGGGCCGTACTGATGGGGAAGTACCTGGCGTACCTCGTCTGCACGACGTTGCTGGTGCTGCCGTCGGTGGTGATCGTGTTCTTCCTGATCGTGCCTATCAGCGGCGGCAGCATTGCGCAGGCGTTCCCGTCCCTGCTCACCGATCTGGCGATGCTTGTCGCCGGACTGACGGCCTACGGCGCGGTGTTCGCGCTGGTGGGGACGCGGCTGAAGCGCCCCCTGATTGCCGGCCTGGTGTTCGCGTTCGGCTGGGAACCGGCGGTGCTGGTGTTCCCGGGTTACCTGAAGCGGGTAACGGTGATGTATTACCTGCAGGCGCTCGTCAGGCACGAAATGCCGCAGGACTCGGCAGTGGCCCTGCTGATGCAGGTGTTCAGGGAGATCCCGAGCCTGCCGGTCAGCCTGGCGGGGTTGGCGGCGATCACGGTCGTGTCGCTCTGGTTCGCTGCCCGGACGGTCGAGAACCGCGAGTACATCCTCGAGCAATAGGGGGCAAGAGAGCGTTGGGGGGCCAAAAACTGGGCCGGCAAGGAACTTGCCGCCCGTGATGTTCGTATAAGATGTTTAGGCGGTGCCATGCTGAACCGGACCCGGTATTTCGTCATCGCGTCGCTGCTGGTGCTCGGCGTGGGGCTCGGAACCGGTCTCGTGGCCTTTTACATGGGCTTTCCCGCCGGGGCATTTCAGCGGCGGGGTCCCGAAGAGCTCCAGTACATTCCACGCGACGCCGCGTTGATCGCCTACGCGGACGTTCAGCAGATTATGGCGTCCGAGCTTCGCCAGAAGCTCCGGAAGGTCATTCCCGCCGAGGACAACGGCCAGCGCGAGTTCCAGGATCGGACCGGCATCAACATCGAAACCGACATCGATCGCATTTTTGCGTGTGTCCGGCCTGAGGCCGACACGGCCCATCTGCCGGGTGCCGGCATGGTGCTCGCACGCGGCCGCTTCGACGAGGTGAGAATCGAGTCCTTGATGCGCGAGCACGGGGCGCATGTCGAGAGTTACAACACGAAGCGCTTGGTTGTGGCCGACGTCGGCCACGCCGGCGGCTTTGGCGTCGCGTTCGTCGAGCCCGGACTCGTGGCGGTCGGCTCGACGCGGCTGGTCCAGACCGCCATCGATCTCCATCAGGGCGGCGACAATGCGCAGGCCGGACGCTCGAGCGCCACGAGCAACGACGAGCTCATGAATCTGGTGAAATCCCTGGATGCGGGCAACGCCTGGGCCGTCGGGCGCTTCGACGTCCTGACGGCGCGCGCGAACCTGCCGCAAGGGGTTGCGGAGCGGCTGCCGGCTATTACCTGGTTTTCGGCGAGCAGCCACATCAACGGCGGTCTGAGCGGCGTCGTCCGCGCGGAAGCCCGCGATGAAGAAGCCGCCAGCAATCTCCGCGACGTCGTCCGGGGATTCCTTGCGCTGGCCAAGCTGCAGGCCGGTTCACGCCCCGACATGCAGGCGATGATTCAGTCGCTGGAGCTCGGGGGCACCGGCAAGACCGTTGCCCTGTCGTTCGCCGTTCCCGCGGAGATCTTCGACGTGATTGCCGCGTTCGCCCCACATCGGCCCGCCGAAAAGCAGTAAGCTTCACTCCTCATTTCTGCGGTCGTGCGGACTTTCCGCCTTCGCCACGCTACGGCGGACTACTGTAGCTCTACCCCACGGCGCACAGTCCGCGCCGTGGGGACCCCGGGCTTTAGCGGAGGTGGTCAGGTCCGCCCGGACACGGCAGGCCTGACCACCCCGCCAAGGCGGCGGTGTTCCGCCGTAGCTTCAGCGAAAGTGGAAGGCCTGCACGGCGTTGTCTTCTTCTGTGATCGACCTGATCTTCTTCTACGGCACGTTGATGACCGTCTTCCGGCGCTCCGGACGTACGCGAATCGACGCGCTCCTGACATTCCAGGGCCGCGGCTGGATCTCGGCCGCTCTCTTCGATCTTGGAATCTATCCCGCCGCCATTCCAGCGGCTGACAGCCGCGTCCGGGGTGAAGTCCACCGCATGCTCGATGCGGGCGTCGTCCTGACGGCGCTCGATGAAATCGAAGGCTTTCGTCCCGGCCAGCCGGATGCCAGCCTTTACACCCGGGTCGAAACGCCGGTGACGTTCGACGACGGCCGCTCGGAGACCGCGTGGGTGTATTTTTACAATGCCCCCCTCGGGCAAGCGCCGCGGATTGCGTCAGGAGATTACCTCGAATACCTCAAAGTAAGGTGAAGCGATGCTGATGACGCGCCGAAACTGGCTGGGAGCCGCTGCGATTCCGGTCCTGTACTGCTCGTTCAGGTCGGACTTCAGGGCGGCCGTGCACGCGCAGGAACAGACCGGCGATCTGGATCCGCGAATCGTCAGGTTGATCTCTTCGATTTCTGAAGAGCGCCTCGGGACGATTCTCAGGAGGCTCGAGAGCTTCGAGACCCGCAACACGCTCTCGAGCGTCGATTCGGCGACCCGCGGGATCGGCGCCGCGCGGCAATGGATCTACGACGAGATGAAAAGCTACAGTCCGCGCCTGCAGGTCAGCTTCGACGTCCACCGCGTGCCGAAGCAGGGCCGCATCACGCGCGACATCGAATTGCGGAACGTCATGGCTATCCTGCCGGGCAGGAGTCAGCGGCGGATCTACGTCAGCGGCCACTACGACACGGTGGCCCGTCCGGGAGGACAGGGGGCGACCAATGCCAGCGGCGCGCCGCGCGATCCTGACGCGCCGGTGCCGACGCCAGCCGATGCAAGCGCGCCCACCGACACCCCCGCCCCGGGCGTCAACGACGACGGCAGTGGAACAGCCCTGACGATCGAGCTGGCGCGCGTGTTCGGCCAGAGCGGATTGGATTTCGACGCGACGCTCGTCTTCATGTGCCATGCGGGCGAGGAGCAGGGGCTGATCGGCGCGCGGCTGCACGCGCAGAAGGCCAGTGCCGAGACCATTCCAATCGAGGCGGTGCTCAACAACGACATCGTCGGCAATGACAGGGGCGGCAACGGCATCGTCGACGGGGCCACCATCCGCGTGTACTCGGAGGGGCCCGAAGATTCGTCGTCGCGAGCGCTGGCCCGCTTCGTTCAACGGTGGGGCGGACGCTACGTGGCTTCGCACCGCGTGCGGCCGATGGCCCGGCCCGACCGCTTCGGCCGCGGCGGCGATCATTCCGCCTACAACCAGCTGGGTTTCACCGCCGTCGGTTTCCGCGAGTCGCGCGAGAACTTCACCCGACAGCACGACGTGCGCGACACGTTCGACGGAATCTCCCTGGCCTATCTCGCACAGAACGCGCGCGTGAATGCGGCAGCCGCGGCCACGCTCGCGTTCGCGCCACCGCCGCCCGTCGTAACGAACGAGCGCGGGCAGCCGCTCATCTCGCGCGCGCCCTCAGGCTACGACGCGAACCTCCGGTGGCTCCCCTCTCCCGGCGCGGCGAGCTATCGTATATTCTGGCGCGAAGCCTGGGGCCCTGATTGGCAGCACGAGCTGCTCGTCGGAAACGTCACCAACACGGTGCTGCCGAACACACAGATCGACGACTACGTGTTCGGCGTGGCCGCGGTGGATGCCGCCGGCCATGAGAGCTTTATCAGCGCGTACGTGTCTCCGCCGCGCGCGAACACGCCAGTCACGGGACAGGATTAGGCTGGTGAGGCAGGCAGGGCAGGCAGGGCCGTCCCAACCCGCCTTACCTGCCCCGCCTGCCCTTACTGTGCCCGGCGGCCGCTTTTGATCGCCTCCATGAAGTCGTGAACCACCTGGTGGACGCGCTGGGAGGGTTCTATGAACTCGATTCCCGATCGATAGACCACGTGCTCCTGATCGACGTCGCTGATGCTGCAATGCGCCACGCGGCCTTTCAGGACGATCGATCGATCGCCAAGCGTGAGCCTGAAATCGTGGAGGGAGTCCACCTGAAGAGGAAAGGTCGTTTCGATCTGTGCGCCGCCGCGGCTGATCTCCTTGACCGCAATCGGCTGGAACACCATCACCTCGCCGTTCAGCTCGCCGAGGATCTGGATCCGTTCGGTGTCGCGCTTTTCTGGCCTCGTTCGCAACTTTCCGATAAGCGGCCCGACTATACCATCAATTCATCCAGACGGCGGGCTTGGACGCGAACATCTCGTTGTCTGCGACCTCCGCCACGTCCTCGTCGTCTTCGTCGCCGCGATATTCCGTCGTATAGGTCAGAACCGGGATCTCCCGCGTGTCGGCGTCCAGCTTCAACATCGACAGCACCTGGAAGCCGTCCGCATCCTCGATGCGCACGCACAGAATGACCAGATTCGGCTGCACGCGCTTGATTTGCGAGTACGCGTGTGCGCTCGACTCGACAAAGACGACGTCGTAGTGACCGGCGTCCAGCACCGTTTCGAGCAATTCGAGAATCTGCGCACTGCCATTGACGATGACCACCTTTTGCGTGGTCGGCGCCATCGCGATGCGGCGGAGGCTGTCAGCGTTGGTCGCAGCGTTGGTCAGCATCTTTGTCCGTCTCCCCGGACGCCGATGTTCAATTCAGAATTCGTGCCATACCGGACGCGCCAGATCATCAGTCTTTTTGCCTGTTCAGCGGCCACGGCCGCGGTAATCGAGCCGGATGACCACGAAAGGTTCCATCCGGACCGGTGCCGCAACTCGTTGATGCACCGCAGTTTCTCCCCATGTGTTGCAGCCAGCGTCCGCAGTACGGCACTCTCAGGCCCATGACGATCACCACCGCGTCCAAGGCGACCACCTATCACAACTTTATTGACGGCGCATGGGTGCCCTCGGTTTCAGGGGATCTCTTCGAAAACCGTAACCCGGCCAACTCCGACGATCTCATCGGGGTGTTCCAGAAGTCGACGGAGGCGGATGTGGCGCGAGCCGTCCAGGCGGCACGGCGGGCGTTCGACGAGTGGCGCCTCGTGCCGGCGCCGCGCAGAGCGGAGCTTCTGTTCCGCGCCGCGCAGTTGCTGGCGGAGCGCAAGGATGCGCTCGCGCACGACATGACACGCGAAATGGGTAAGGTGCTCGAGGAGACGCGCGGCGACGTGCAGGAAGCCATCGACATGACGTTCTTCATGGCCGGGGAAGGCCGCCGTCAGTATGGCCAGACGGTGCCATCGGAGCTCCGCGACAAGTTCGCGATGTCGGTGCGCCAGCCGCTCGGCGTGTGCGCCGTGATCACGCCGTGGAATTTTCCGATGGCCATCCCGTCCTGGAAGATTGCTCCGGCGCTGGTCTGCGGGAACACCGTCGTGTTCAAGCCGGCGACGCTCACGCCGCTGTCGGCGCTGAATTTCGTCAAGATTCTTCACGAAGCCGGGATTCCGCGGGGGGTAGTGAACCTCGTCACCGGCGGCGGCAGGGACGTCGGCGACGCGATGCTCGTCAGCGACGCCGTACGTGTTGTCTCATTCACCGGATCCACGGAAGTGGGCCGTACCGTCTCGGAGCGCGGCGCGCCGTCGTTCAAGAAGGTCCATCTGGAAATGGGCGGCAAGAACGTCATCATAGTCATGGACGATGCGAATTTGGAACTGGCCGTTGAAGGATGTGTGTGGGGTGGGTTCGGGACCACCGGGCAGCGGTGCACGGCCGCGAGCCGAGTCGTCGTCCACGAGAAGGTCTACCAGACGTTTCTCGATCGTTTTGTCGAGCGCGCGAAGGCGCTGCGCGTGGGCAACGGCCTCGACGGCACGGTTCAGATGGGTCCGCTGGTCAGTGATGCCCAGTTGAGCACGGTGATGAAGTATGTCCAGATCGGCCAGGCCGAGGGGGCGAGACTTCTCTGTGGCGGCCACCGGCTCGACAAAGGCGCGCTCGCAAAGGGCTTCTTTCACGAGCCGACCGTCTTCGCCGACGTGGCACCGTCGATGCGGATCGCCCAGGAAGAGATCTTCGGACCTGTGGTTTCGATCATCCCCTGCCGTTCGTACGACGAGGCCATCACCATCGGCAACAACGTCCAGTACGGCTTGTCCGCCTCGATCTACACGCAGGACGTGAACCGCGCCTTTTCGGCGATGCGCGATATGTACACAGGCATCTTCTACGTGAACGCGCCGACGATTGGCGCCGAGGTGCACCTGCCCTTTGGCGGGACGAAATCCACCGGAAATGGGCATCGTGAAGCAGGAACGGCGGCGCTCGACGTATTTTCCGAGTGGAAATCGGTGTACGTCGATTTCAGCGGCCGGCTGCAGCGCGCACAAATTGATACCGGGGATGTGTGATCCCTGCAGTTGTAGTGCGGACCTTCAGCTCCGCGGACCGGGCGGGCCTGAAAGGCCTGTGAAAGAATCGATTCTGAGGTAGTGCCGACCCCAGGTCCACCCGACACGGCAGGCGACCACCTCCGCCAAGGCTACGGTGGTCCGCCGTAGCTTGAGCGGAGGCGGAAGCGGGGCGGAGGGGCCCCGAGCGACCGAGCCGGGGTGTGGGGAGAGCCCCACGTTAGAACCGATAGCCGAGGATGTAACGTTTTGAGGATCGCCGTCATCCCGGGCGACGGAATCGGCGTCGAGGTGACGGCCGAGGCCGTCAAGATCGTGCGGTGCATCGGCGACGTCTCCGGACGGCGGTTCGAGCTGGCGGTCCTGCCCTGGGGCGCCGAACATTATTTGAAGACGGGCGTCACGATCCCGCCGGATGGCTACGCGCTGCTGCGCGACGAGTTCAGCGCCGTGTTCATCGGCGCCCTCGGCGACCCGCGCGTCCCCGACAACCGCCACGCGCGCGATATCCTCCTCGGGACCCGCTTCGAGCTCGACCTCTATGTCAACTACCGGCCGGTGCGGCTGCTCGACGATCGGCTGTGCCCGTTGAAAGGGCGGACGAAGGCCGACGTGAATTTCGTCGTGTTCCGCGAGAATACTGAAGGCCTTTACGTCAGCGTTGGCGGCCGCTTCAAGCCCGGTACTGACGACGAAATTGCCGTGCAGGAAGAGATCAACACGTACAAAGGTGTCCACCGCATCATCCGGCATGCGTTCGAATTCGCACGTGCGGGTGGCCGCCGCAACGTGTGCATGGCCGACAAGAGCAATGCCATGACCGACGGCCACGCCCTGTGGCAGCGGGTCTTCAAGCAGGTTGCCGCGGGGTACCCGGAGATCACCGCGCGCCATCTGTACATCGACGCGTTGACGCTCCTGATGGTGCAGGACCCCTCGCAATTCGACGTGATCGTCACGAACAACCTCTTTGGCGACATCATCACCGACCTCGGCGCCGCGCTCCAGGGCGGACTCGGTGTTGCCGCGTCAGGCAACCTGCATCCAGGCAGGACGTCGATGTTCGAGCCGGTGCATGGCTCGGCGCCGCCGCTTGCCGGGCGGAACGCCGCCAACCCGATTGGCGCCATCCTGTCTGCCGGGATGATGCTGGATTACCTCGGGTTGAAAGCGGAGGCGGCCGCCATCGAGCGGGCGGTCGTGGATGCGATCGCAACCGGGAACGTCACCGCCGACATCGGCGGTTCGCGTGGAACGAAAGAGACCGGCGACTACATTGCCGAGGTGATCAGGCGGGACCATTCACATGCAAATTAAAACCGTGGGCGTGCTGGGCTGTGGCTTGATGGGTGCGGGGATCGCTCAGATCTCGGCCGCCGCCGGCTACAAGACGATCGTGCGCGAAGTGGACGAGACCTACATCGACAACGGGCTCGCGCGCATCCGGAAGTTCCTCGACGACGGCGTCGGCCGGGGCAAGACGACGGCGGAGATGCGCGACCGGACGCTCGCGAATCTGTCCGGGACAACGACGTTCGACGCGCTGAAGGGCTGCGATCTGATCGTCGAGGCGATTGTCGAGAACGCCGCCGAGAAGAAGAAGACCTATGCGGCGCTGGAGGCGAACGTTGCCGGCCACGCGATCTTCGTGTCGAATACTTCGTCGCTCTGCATCACCGAGCTGGCAGCGGCGACGAGCCGTCCCGATCGCTTCGGCGGGCTCCACTTCTTCAATCCTGTTCCGATCATGAAGCTCGTCGAGGTGATCCGGGCGCTCACGACCAGCGATGAGACCTATCAGACGATGATGGCGTTCGCGAGGTCGCTCGGCAAGGAGCCGATCACTGCGCCCGATCGTCCTGGGTTCATCGTCAACCGGCTGCTGGTGCCGTATCTGCTCGACGCCGTCCGCGCGTACGAAAACGGCCTCGGCACGCTGGAAGACATCGACACCGGGATGAAGCTCGGATGCGGGTATCCGATGGGTCCGTTCACGCTGCTCGATTTCGTGGGGCTCGATACGACGTACTACATTGCCAACATCATGTTTGAAGAATTTCGCGAGCCCGCCTACGCGCCGCCGCCGCTGTTGAAGCGGATGGTGCTGGCGGGGCGGCTCGGACGGAAGAGCGGGCAGGGTTTCTACAAGTATTGAGGGTGGCCCCGGCCCGGGGCCGGTCTGAGCCTCGCTGAAGGTCGGAGCGATCACGGAGATGCATCCGGCATCGCCAACGCTGCGCCAGCCAACACAAAGGGCTGGTTCACCACTGGCTGCTGGCAGCTAGCGTAAGGTCCCCAGCAACCGCCGCGCCTTTTCCTTGAACTCCTGATTTTCCGGCTCCCAGTCCGGATCGAATGGCGCCTCGAGCACCTGCTGCAGTTCCGCCCGCGCGTCGCTTTTGCGCCCGGCGTCAAGCATGAGCTCGGCGAGAAAAAAGTGCGACGAGGTGCTGTGCGGGTTGTAGGTGAGCGACGTCCGCAGATGCTGCTCCGCCAGCCTGCGGCTGCCGCCGAACAGGCCCGGCACCTTGAAATACCAGCGCCCCAGCGCCCGATCGGCCGAGCCCTGCGCGAAGGCGGGATTCAGGCGCAGCACGGTTTCCAGCGCCTCTTTGATCGCCTTGCGGTACTTGATGCCCTGGCGGAGCCCGTACGATTCGGCGAGCGCCCCCATGTTCGCGGCCATCCAGAAGTAGCCGTCCGGGCGCTCCGGTTCGAGTGCCGCCGCCCGGCGGCCGGCATCGATCCCGCTCTCGAAGATCGCGCGTCCCTGTTTTTCAGGCTCGTGCCCGCCGATCCAGTAGCTGGCCCGCGACAGCTTCCACGCTGCCTCGAACGCGTGCGGGTCGCGCGCCAGCTCCGCGCGCCAGATCTCCGCCGCCCGCCGTGCGCTCTCCAGATCGGTGCGGCCCGCATACAGCGCGTCAGCCGATTGCGCCGTCAGCGCCACGAACATCGGCAGATGGAAATAGAATAAGACGATGAAGGATGTGATCAGACGACTGCTGGCGGAAATGGGGGAAGATCCGGCCCGCGAGGGGCTGCTCGACACGCCCGCGCGCGTCGAGAAAGCGTACAGGTTTCTGACCAGCGGATACCGGGCCGACATCGATCAGGTGCTGAACAACGCGCTGTTCTCGGTCGATTATAGCGAGATGGTCATCGTCAAGGACGTGGACTTCTACAGCCTGTGTGAGCACCATCTCCTCCCGTTCTTCGGCAGGTGCCACGTCGCCTACATTCCGAGCACGAAGGTGATCGGGTTGAGCAAGATCCCGCGGGTGGTCGAGGTGTTCGCGCGGCGGCTTCAGGTGCAGGAGCGGCTGACGAACCAGATTGCCGAGACGATCAACGACAAGATCGCGCCGCTCGGCGTCGCCGTGGTCATGGAGGCGACGCACTTGTGCATGTCGATGCGCGGCGTGGAGAAGCAGAACTCGGTGGCGGTCACGAGCGCGATGCTCGGCGTGTTCCGCAACAACGCGCGCACGCGGATGGAATTCCTGGAACTGCTCAAGCTGCGGAGCGCGCCGCCTGGACTCAGCGACGCCCTCTCGCCCGGCCTGGCGTGTGTGGGAGATGAGTAGGGCGGGATGGGCAGGATAGGCGGGACAGGCAGGATGGGTGGCAGAAGGGCACGTAGCCGTCCTACCCATCCTGCCCGGCCCGTCCTGCCCGTCCTGCCCGTCCTGCCCGTCTAAAATTTCAGCGCCGCCCGCAGCACCACGGTCCGCGGCGGCAGGATCTGCGTCGGCGAGAGGAACTGCCGCAGCGTCGCGCGGGTGCCGGTGGTGGGATCGGTAAAGGTTGTTGCCGGCGTGAGGGTGCGGACGCCCCACACGGTGTCGGCATTCGCGAGGTTGTCGAGGTCCACGGTGGCTTCGAGCGATCGGTTATTGAACCTGAAGAGTTTCCCCACGCGCAGGTCGATTGTCGTCAAGGTGCCGATCCGCGAGGCGCCGAGCGGCTCGAGATTGATCGTCTGACTGCCGCCGATCGCGAGCGCACGGCTGATCTGCCGCGTCACCGGCGGCCCCTGCTGCGACCGGAAATTGCCGCTGAGGATGACCTCGTGAAAGGGCAGGATGTACATCCCGGTCAGCTTGAACTGGTTGGGCCTGTCGACGTTCGATGCGCCGCAGCCGTTGCACCGGCTCGAGCCGGTGACCTGGGCATCGGCAGTGATGTTGCCGTTGGCATTGATCAGGAAATTCGGTGAGACGTCGACGCTGACGTCGTCGATGCGATTCTTCGATGCCGTGTAACCCGCGAGCATCTGCCAGCGGTCGGTGAATCGCTTGGTCACCGTGATCTCCAGCCCCTTGTAGCTCTGGACGACCCGGGGATCGTTGGTGATCACCGTGCTATTGGCTGCTGAGAGCCGCTGGTAGAAACCATAGGTGGAGTCGTCGGCCGTTCCGACGAAGCCGTCGGGGCCCGGATCCACGGCGCTCGTGAGCACGGTGTCGTACGGGTTGTCCGGGTTCATCGATGCCTGGGTGTTCTTCTCGCGACGATAGGTAAAGACCGTACTCAGTTTCACGGTGGGCATCAGCTCGCGATCCACCGCGAAGCTGTATTCGTCGGTGTACGGCCGGCTGAAGTTCGGATCGATCCTCGTGGTCGTCCCCGAGGTCAGCACGCCGGCGCCGGCCTGCTCGCCCGGCTGGAATTTGAGATCGCTGTTGCTGTCGTTCCAGCGGTAGGTCGTGAAATAGTTCGAATTCGGGTTGACGTTGCTGACGCCACCGCCGCCGGTCGACAGCACATAGTAGTAGCGGCCGTACGAGCCCTTGGCTGCGGTCTTCCCGTCGCCGGTGACGTTGTAGATTGCGCTCACGCGCGGACCAGCCGTGTGCCACAGGACGATGTCGCGCGTCTCCGGAAAGCTGCGCTGAATGTTCGGGTAGAACACGCTGGACGGGCTGCTCTGCTCGGGCAGGTATCCCTCGAGCCGTTCCCAGCGCACGCCGCCGATCAGCGTCAGCCGCCCCACGCTGTAGCTGTCCTGAGCGAACAGGGCGAGGACATTGAGCGCCGAGAGGTCGATCAACGGCGTCGCGTAGATTTCCACCGTCTGCGCTCTGGGCGTCAACGTGCTGTCATAGAAGGTGCGGACGTCGTCAACCCGGCGCGTCTGGTTCTTCGTCACCGCGTGCGAATTGTCGAAGCCGAACCGGATCTCGTGCCTGCCGCCCAGCGCCCGGTCGACATAATATTGCCCGGTCGCGTTCGATTGATACCGATCGCGGTTGCGAATGACGTCGGTCGGGAAGTTGCCGTACACGATGCCGGTGGCGTTGTCGGTGAGCGACTGCTGGTTCCCGCCGTTCTGATAGGTGGGGAACAGAATCTTGTTCAGGCCCAGGCGCGCGTCGAGGAAGAAATTGCTGCCGATCACCGAGTTCCACAGGCCCTGCGCGAGGTCGAACATGTCTTCCTCGTCGCTGGTGGAATCGGTGACGGTGATCGAGGCATTGTTCAAGAGCCGGTTCGGCTTGCTGTAGCGCTGCCGTGAGTAGAAGCCGGTGAGCCGGTTGTTCTGGCTGGCCTGCCACGTGAAATTTCCCAGCCCCGAGGTGATGTTGGTCTGATCGAGCACGACCTCCGAGTTCTGCACCGGCACGTTCTGGTGCACGCGCCAGTCGCGGAACGATCCGAAGAACCGCAGCCTGTTCTGGACAATCGGTCCGCCGGCGGTCACGTTGACGTCCGACACGAAATCGGAGGTGTTGCCGTCGGGCCGGAACCCGTACTTCTGGAGGTCGGGATTGTGATCGGTCCGCGCCTGCAGCGACTCGCCGGTCCACGTGGACGTCGCGCCGCCGTCCCACTTGTTGCCGCCCGTCTTGGTGATCATGTTCAGGAACACGCCCGAGGTCGGCACCGTGATGTCGTGCGCGCCGGTGGAGACCTGGATGTCGTCGAACGCGTCGAAGTCGTAGTAGAACCCTGCCGCCCCGATCGCCGCCGGGTCGCCGACGTTGATGCCGTTCAGAAACGACGTGTTCTGCGCGCTGGCGGTGCCGCGGGCGCTGAACGTGCCCTGCAGGCCGCCCGAGGTGCCGCCGACATCGGGCCGGCTGATGACCAGCCCGGGCACCTTGGCTTCCACCAGCGCCCAGATGTCGCGGCCGCCCGGCGTCCCCTGCAGCAGTTGTTCGCTCAGGTTGACGTTGACGTTGGCGCTCGTCGTATCCACGGTCGGCGAGGCGCCTGTCACCGTGACGTTCACGTCGACGCTCGCCACCTTCATCGAGAAATCGACCGGCGTTGTCTGGCCGACCAGCACGACAATGTTCTCGCGGTTGATCGTTTGAAAACCGGAGAGCTCGAGCTTCACTCCGTAGGTGCCCGGCACGAGGGACGGGAAGCGGTAAACGCCGCCGGCATCAGTAACGCCGGTCATCGTCCCGGACACGAGCACCGGACTGCTGATGGTGATGCTGACGCCGGGCACGACGGCGCCCTGCTCGTCGACGGCCCGCACGAGAATGCTTCCGGTTTGTACCTGCGCCAGAACCGGTGCCGCCAGTCCGATCGTGGCCAGCACCGCGAACCTCAGAATCCGTCTCATTCCTGCCTCCTGCTCCAGTGAAAAACTGTATCAAACGGGTTCGCGGAGCATGCGCTTTTGTGGCCGCGAACGCTTGCTGACCGGCACCGCTCCGGAAACTTGGATTCACAGTCGTCGCGTCTTTGCTGCTCGGTGTAAGCTTTTGTGAGCGTTAACAAGGACGGAGCATGGTATGAAACGCTTGCTCATCCTCGCGGTCATCATCACGTGCGGCGGCAGTCTGCTCGCTCGAGTACCCGCCACCCAGGCAACCCCGCAACGCGCCCTCTCGATCGAACAGTTGATCGACATCAGGCACCCGTCGAACCCGATGTGGGCACCTGACGGGCGACACATCGCATTTGTGTGGGACCGCGCCGGCGTGTCCGGCGTCTACGTGGCGGATATTTCGGCCGCCGGCGGCGCACCGCGTGAGCTGAAGGATGCCGGCCCGCAGCTCGCCGGCGCGTTCTGGAGCGTCGATGGCGGTGCGCTGATGATCCCCAGAGACGGCGATCTGTGGCGCGTGCCGATCGACGGCAGCGCGGCCGCCGCCGTGTGGCGCACACCGGAGGCCGAATCGGGGATGGTCGCGTCACCCGATAGAACGCGCGTGGCTTTTGTGCGGCCTGCGTCGGAGGCTGCCGGCGGGCGCTCAGGGACAGACGGTGTCGAAGTGCGGGTGCGTTCGCTCACCGCCGGCAATGAGGCGCTCATCGCTCGGGTGGACAAGACAATCACCGGTCTCACCTGGTCGCCGGACGGTCAATCTCTCGTGTTCACGTCCGGAGCGTCCACGATCCGCCACGAACAGACGCCGGCGTACTCGGGCTCGAAGATCATCTACACCGTGAACGAGAACTTTCCAGGCGAGACGATGGTGGTTCCCGCCGCCGGTGGCCAGCCGAAGCGTCTCGCAGCCGCCGTCCCCGGCTTCGGCGGCCGCCGCTGGCTCGACGCGCATCGTCTTCTCATCGATCGCGTTGCCGCCGATTTCAAACGGCGCACGAGCGCGCTCGTCGATGTCACCACTGGGGACGCGAAGGTGGTGCACGAGGACGTGGAGGAGACGTTCTGGAGCATGCCCGGCGACGCGGGCGGTGGCTCACAGCCATCGCCCGACGGCAGATGGGTGGCGTTTCTGAGCGATCGCGACGGGTGGGATCACCTGTACGTCATGCCGGCAGCCGGCGGTGAAGCGGTTCAGATCACGAAGGGCCGCTTCGAAGCGTGGCGCCCGGTCTGGTCGCCGGACAGCACGCGGATCGCGTTCGACGCCAACGAGCCGGACCGATATGGGACGCGGCACGTGTATCTCGCCGCCTTGAACGGCAATCCTTCGCGCGCCTCGATCACGACGATGACGTCAGGGCGCGGCACAAACATCGCGCCCACGTGGTCGCCCGACGGCACGCGGTTGGTGTACCAGCACACCGATCCGCAGAGCTCGGCGGACCTCTGGACCATCGAAGCCAGGCCGGGCGCACGTCCGGTGCGGCTGACCGAATCGATGCCCTCCTCCATCGATCGCTCGCGGCTGGTCGAACCCGAGATGGTGCGCTACGCGGGTCCTGACGGCCAGCAGGTGCCGGCGTGGCTGTTCGTGCCGAAGAATCTCGATCGTTCCCGGAGGCACCCGGCGATCGTGTGGATCCACGGCGACGGCGTGAACCAGAACTACGACGGCTGGCACGTGCAGCGGAACTACGCCGTGTACTACAGCTTCCATCAATATCTGCTGCAGCAGGGGTTCGTCGTGATTGCGCCCGATTATCGGGGCAGTATCGGCTACGGCCGCGTCTGGCGCGAAGGCGTCTATATGGACGTCGGTGGCAAAGACGCGAAGGACGCGTGGATGGCCGCGAATTATCTGAAGACGCTGCCCTACGTCGACGCCGACCGTCTTGGCGTCTGGGGATTGAGTTACGGCGGGTTCTTCACGCTGATTGCGCTGACCGATCAGCCGCGGTTGTTCCGCGCCGGCGTCGACGTAGCCGGGGTCGTCGACTACGCGATGTATTACGAAGATCCGTTCCACGGCGGCTGGACGGCCAGCCGCATCGGCACGCCGGAACAGCATCCGCAAGTCTACGCGCAGGCGTCCCCGCTGTCACACGTGGACCGGCTGGAGCGGCCTCTGCTCGTGCTCCACGGCACTTCCGATGTGAACGTGCCGTACCTGCATTCGGTGCGTCTGATTGATGAGCTGTTGAAGAAAGGGAAAGGCGAACTCGTCTCGTTCATGACCTATCCGGGGGAGTTCCACTATTTCACGCGCGAACACGTTCTGCGCGACGCGTGGCACCGCGTCGACGACTTTTTCGGCGCGCACCTGAAGCCGACGGCCGCGACCAGTCATTGACGTGGACTTGACTAACCGGGGCTTCGCCCCGCCGAACCCTCCAGCGCCGTCGCTCGCGGGAAAGCGTTGCCCCGCTTCCGCCTCCGCTAACGGTACAGCGGACGCGCTGCGCACGCCTAAGCGGTTACGCAGCTCGCTGCTTAGAACATCGATGGTGGTGATTCGCTTGCGAGCGCGGCCGTTATTTTCAGCCCGTTCGGCCCTGCTACACTGGAGCATGCGCCGTGTTGCTGCAATCATCATGGCTGCTGCCGTGGCTGGCTCTGCGTCCGCGCAGACGCGGAGGCCCGCGCGCAAGCCCGCGGCTCCGCCTCCAGCCGCGCTGAAGAAAGAAGCGCCGGAGATGACGTGTCCGACGCCGCTGGGCACCGGCGTCAAGACGAAGCTGGCGTTCTGCGAAGTCAACACCGGCCGCGATCCGGCCGCCGGCGTGATCATCAAGTTCCCGCCGCACCGGGGGCCGGTGACGCTGTCGTTCAACCTTCACAACCGGCATCTCTATTCGGAGGAGCAGGTGAAGGCCGGGCGTGCCTTTGCCCGCTACACGGCGACGATTGGCGTGCTGGCGCTCGATAACACCCTGATCAGCCGGGCGGTCGTGCAGAATGAGTTCCGCTCGGCGGCCGATCTGGTGGACCGCGTCGGCGGGGGAGCGGGCGGCGGGGTGAAGGCGGTGGCGCCGACGGGCGACGAGTTGGTCACGATTTCGATTCCCGAAGCAGAAGAGGCCGTCAGCCTGCTGGGCGAGAAGCTGACGATCGAGCGTCTCGACGAGTCGAACCGGTTCGACACGAGAACCTACACGCAACCCGATCGGCCGATCGCGGACGTGAGCAACGTCATGATCGAGTACCGACCGGCGCCGGCGTCAAAGCCCCGGACGAGCGGCAGGGGCAGAGGCGGCGGGGAGTAAATCATTGGTCGTTAGTCGTTGGTCGTTGGTCGTTGGTCGTTGGTCGTTGGCCCGTTATGCGACTCGAAACGAGAATTTTGTACTCGTTCTCTCATCGAGCCGCATGACGGGCTAGGCGCGTCCGCCGTCGCTTTAGCGGAGCGGAAGCGGGGCAACGGGGCCCCCGCGAGCGACGGCGTGGGGGTCCGCGGGGGCGAAGCCCCCCGGATCCAGTTGGTCAAATTGGCCGGCCATTCCCGGATGGACTCGATGCGAACGATAGCGCTGCTGCTGGCTCTCGCTCCTGCTTTGCTCCTTGCGCAGGGAGGCGCGTCCCACGTGAAACGCACCAATCCGCCGACGCTCTCCAAGCCGACCGGCTACACCCACATCGTCGAGGTAACCGGACCGGTCAGGACCATCTACATCGCCGGACAGATCGCGTTCGACAAGGACGGCAACGTCGTCGGCGCCGGCGACATGAAGGCGCAGGCGGAGCAGGTGTTCAGGAATCTCGAAGCGGCGCTGTCGGCTGCGGGGGCGAAGTTCGCCGACGTCGTGAAGATGAACACGCACGTGACCGACATGGAGAAGGCGCCGGCTGTTCGCGAAGTACGCGCGCGGTACTTCGGTGAGGCTACGCCCGCGAGCACGCTCGTCCAGGTCGTGCGTCTGGCGCGGCCGGAATTGATGCTCGAGATCGAGGTGATTGCGGCGGTTCCTCTAGTCAGGTAAGTCGAGTGAGTCGAGCGAGTGGAGTGGGTTAGATGCGTGGGTAGAGGGCGGGTGGGGCGCCGGGCCACCAGGCCTACCCGCCCCACCAGACCTACGCGCCCACCAGGCCCACCAAACCTACCTGGCTTACTCGACCTACCAGACCGACTCGACCTGCTAGACCCACTCCGACCTACTCGACCTACCCAGCCACCTCGGCAGGTTCCGCGGCCTTCCGTTTGCCGCCAAGCCCCTGAATCTGCAGCGTGGGCTGCTCTTTCAACACGTGCTGGCGGTACAGCCGAGCCATGTCCTCGTTGTACTTCGCATCGTTGCCGCCCCGCACGGCGTCACCGCTCGAATGGTGCCGCGCCTTGATTCTTTCTTCGCGCGCGTTCTTCGCGATGCCCAGCTGGTCGAGATCCGTCTGCGCACCGGCGCGAACCGCTTCCTGATTGAGCTTCAGCGAGTGCTCGGTCGAGGAGAGCGGCACCGCCTTTCCGCCCGCGAAGATCTCATGCCGGCCGTGCTCCTCGTACCATTTTGTGAGCGTGGCCGTCATGTGCATCTTCTCGATGATGTTGCGCCAGCCGATGCCGGTGTTGTAGGCGCAGAACGAAATCTCGCCCTGCTGCGTCGCATACGGGATGATGCACATCTCGGTGCGGCGGAAGTCGTAATTGAACAGATCCTGGAACCACATGCCGGCGATGAACAGGAAGTTCCAGCGATCGGCGCGGCGCCTGGCAATGTCCGCGGCGGTGCGATCGCCCTCGACTCTGCCGTAGCCGCCCTGCCGCGCTTTCTTGGTCGCGCCGAACGTCTTGTCGAACTTCTTGAGCAGATCGGTCAGCTTGAAATGCGTCGGCGCCTTGAACGGATCGTAGTTGCGAATGAGCGCCAGGGCCATGCCGAGAACCGACAGGAACTTGCCGCGTCCGGCGTCGTTCACCTGCGCGACGTCCCTGGCGAGCTGTTCGCCCCTGAGGAAGGCGGTGACCGGGACCGCCTCCTTCGTCTCCTTGTCGATCATGACCGCCATGCCGACGCCGCAGTTCGGATGACAGCCGCAGGTGAGCTGTCCCCACTGCGCATCGGGGCCGTGCACGACGTCCGCCCAGTCAGTGAACGTGCCCATGAACGAGATCGGAAACCAGTCGCGCGTCGGCTCGCCCAGCCCGGTCTGGCTCTTCACGTCGTGGGCGAGATGCGACAGCGTGTAGCGCTGCGCCCGCCGCCGCTCGTCTGTGATCTCTTCGTCGCGGCCGGTGAAGCTGACCGGCTGGAACGACAGGAAATTGATCTTCTTGGGATTATCGAGCGCGAACTCGATCACCCGGCCGACCTGTTCGTTGTTGACGCCGTTGACGATCGTGATGACCGGCACGATGTCGACGCCGGCACTATGAAGGTTCTCGATCGCGCGCAGCTTGACGTCGAACAGGTTTCCGACCCGGCGATGCGAGTTGGCGGCGTTCCCGATGCCGTCGAACTGCAGATAGGCGTAGCGGAGGCCGGCGTCGGCGGCCGCCTTCGCGAACTCCGGGCTCTTGGCGAACTCGATGCCGTTGGTCGCCGCCTGCACGCTGTTGTAGCCGACCTTGCGCGCGTAGCGGATCGCGTCGAGGAAATATGGTGAAATCGTCGGCTCGCCGCCCGAGAACTGCACCGACATCTGCCGCCTCGGCTTGATGCTGATCGCATTGTCGAGGACCGTCTTGATGTCGTCCCACGAGAGCTCGTGGACGAACCCCACCTGGTTCGCATCCATGAAGCACGGGTCGCACATCATGTTGCACCGGTTGGTGAGGTCGACGGTGAGCACCGATCCGCGTCCGTGCTTGATCGTGCTGCTGCCGTGGTTGTGCAGCTTCTCGTCGTTGTGCGCGCGGATGTCGCGGCCGGGGAACACATCTTCGAGGTGCTTGAAGAACGCGGGATCGATCGCCATCACGTCCTCGAAGCGGCCGTGAACGGGGCAGTTCTTCACCATCAGGATCTTGCCGTCGCGCTCGAGAATCGTCGCTTTGATTTCGCCGACTCTCTCGTTGAGGAGCACGCTGACGTCTTTCCGGCCGTCGAGGATGTCTTTCCGCGCTTCGCGGACGCACGTCGGACAGAGCGAATCGGTTTCGCGCGGCCAGCCGAGCGGCGGCTTCGTCTTCTGATACGACTTCAGGAGCGGCTTGTCGGACCACGCAGGCGTAAAGGATGGGCTCTGCTTGATCTGATTCAGCCCGTTGAACACGACCCAGGCACCGTTGGCAGCGATCGAGAGCCCCTTTTCGAAGTACTTGATCGGCGCGTGCATGCTGTCGCTCTCCTCTACGGGCCCGGGACGGACCCGAAATCCTGTAAATCGTAGATGACGCATAGTTTGCGAGGAGGGCGTTTTCAGCGAACGGGCCGAGGCCCGAATTGAACGGGCAGCAGGCGCGCTTGGACGGACATCGCGGCTGAGCCGGATCGGCGCCTTCGCACCTACCCTTTGTATCCCTCGTCTGTTTTGTGTTGAATTGACGGCGAGTTGATCACATGCGGCATTTCACTTCGGTATGCACGAGCGTACTCGTCGGACTCGTCACCGCGCTGTCCGCCCAGCCTTCGACGCCGGCCGGCGAGCCGTTCGCGCTCGTCAACGCGAACGTCGTGAACGTCCGCGACGGCCGCGTCGCTGCGACAACCATCGTGATCCGGAACGGGCGCGTCGATTCGATCGGATCCGGCGCGGCCGGCCTGAGGACCATTGATGTGAAGGGCAGGTACGTGCTTCCGGGATTGATTGACGCGCACACCCACGCGGCCGACTTCGCCGCGTTCCGGCGCGCGCTCGAGTCCGGCGTGACCACGGTACGCAGCGCCGGCGTGTCGCATTACGTCGATGTCGGCTTCAACGACCTGGTGAAGAAGGGCGCGGTCGACGGTCCGAATGTGGTCGCCTCCGGCTATCACGTCCGCCCGCAGATGGCGCCGGAAGCGTTCCTCGGCGAGCCGCAATATGCAGACCTGATGTCCGGCGTGACGACCGTGGAGAAGATCAGGCGCGCCGTGCAGATGAATCTGGCGCACGGGGTGGACTGGATCAAGATCCTGGCGACCGAGCGCGCCGGCACCGCCGATACGGATCCGCGCAAGCAGGTGTACACCGAAGCGGAAATCCGGGCGATCGTGCAGGAGGCTGCAGCGAAGAACGTGCCGGTGCAGGCGCACGCCCACGGCGACGAGGGCGCGATGGCCGCGGTGAAGGCGGGCGTCCGGAGCGTCGAGCACGGCACGTATCTCTCCGATGCGACACTCCAGGAGATGAAGCAGCGCGGCACCTACCTCGATCCGACGTTTACCACAGTGATTGATCTGACCGAGGCCGGCGGCGACTACGACGTTCCCGCCCTGCGCATCCGCGGCGCGCACATGCTGCCGCGCCTCCGCGACACCATCATCCGCGCGCACCGGATGGGGGTTGTGATCGTGACCGGTGGTGATACCAGCTACGGCCCGAACAGTCTGACGCGGATCGCGCAGGAGATGGCGCACTTCGTCGAGATGGGCTTCACCCCGCTCGAAGCGATCCAGTCGGCCACGATCCGCAATGCCGAGATGCTGCGGCTGGAAAAGTCGATTGGCGCGGTGGAGACGGGCTTCGAGGCCGACCTGATCGCCGTCGAGAAGAATCCGGTCGAGACCATCACGACCGTGGAGGACCCGCTGCTGGTCATCAGCAACGGGCGCATTGCGCTGGATCGGCTGAATTTTGCCCGCACTGACAAATGAAACATCGGTCATGTCCGGCTTCAGCCGGACATCCGGAGTGCGCCTGATATCGTCGCCACCTAACGCCGTCCCGGGTCCGGCTAAAGCCGGACACTCCCGCTACTGCGTCGTGTACTCCGTCTTCTTCTTGCCCTGCAGCCACTGATCCATCCAGCCGACGATGTGCTGCAGACGCTCGACGCGGTGCCGCGGCTCGCCGGACCGTGAGAGCTCGTGCGAC
>JBKPAI010000093.1:0-12590 GCA_046726355.1 Acidobacteriota bacterium
GGTCAATCTCGGCTCGGTGCTGCTCGCACGCGCAGCGCAGCGTGAACATGAGTTCGCGGTGTCGCGCGCCTTGGGAGCGAACAGCGTCGCCATCATGCGAGCGACGCTGTTCGAAGGCGCCGTGCTCGGTCTTCTGGGCGGCGCGATCGGATCGATCGCGGCCGCCTGGGGCACGCGCGCGCTGGTGGCGTTGGCTCCGCTGGATCTGCCGCGCCGTAGCGCGGTCGCGGTCGACTGGCGCATTGCCGCAATAGTCATCGGCGTCGGGGTGCTACTCGGTGTTCTTGCAGCTATCGGGCCGGCGGTATGGGCCACACGGACGAATCTCGCATCGCTGCTCGCCGGCAGCGCCGTTCGCGGCGGCCGCGCTCGCGGGCGCATGCGCCGCGGCATGGTCGTGACGCAGGTGGCCCTGTCGCTGGTCCTGCTCAGCACCGGTGGACTCGTCGTGCGCAGCTTCGAGCGCCTGCTGCGCGCAGACCTCGGGTTCAGGCCGGAGGGCATCCTCACGATGCGCGTGCCGACGCCTGCCCAGCTTTTCCCGAAAACCGTTGACGTCCTCATGCTTCAGGACCGCGTCGACCAGGCGCTGGTGGCCATACCCGGCGTCAGGGGAGTGAGCGGCGCGTCGGCGCTGCCGCTCAGGGCTTCCGCCAATCAGGAAACCCTCGCGATCCCCGGAGCGCCCGGCAATACCGGGGATCCCGCTCGGGACAACCCGCTCGTCGATATGATCGGTGCGCGCGCAAACTATATCGACGTCATGGGAATGCGAGTGCTGGCGGGCCGTGCGTTCACCAGCGTTCGCCAGGAAGGTGTCCGCGAAGCGTTGATTGATCGCCATCTCGCGGAACAGTTTTTTCCCACCGGTAACCCCCTCGGCGCCAAGTTTTTGTCGGACGATCAATCGCTGACGATCGTCGGCGTCGTCGAGCAGGCTCGGCTCTATGACGTCCATCAAGACGGCCGCCCGCAGTTCTTCGTGCGAGCCGAGGACACGGAGTACCGAAATCTGTCATTCGTGCTGCGCACCGACCGAGACCCGGCCAGCCTGATTCCTGAAGCCCGGCAGGCGATCCGGCGCATCGATTCGCGCGTCGCGCTCGCGGATGTGAAGACCATGGAAGAGATCGTCGGCGATGCGCTCCGTCAGCAGCGGCTCAGCGCGGTGCTCGTCGCCGGGTTCGCGCTCGGCGCGCTGTTGCTCGCGGCTGTCGGACTGTTCGGCGTCGTGTCCGGATCCGTCACGAGGCGCCGTCACGAGCTCGCCGTTCGGCTGGCGCTCGGCGCCGATCCGGGCCGCGTCGTTCGTCTCGTGGTCGGCGAGGGTGCACAGCTTATCGTCCTCGGCGTGTTGATCGGCGCGCCGGGCATTTATATCGCAAGCGGGCTGATTCGCGGCGTCCTGGTCGGCGTGTCGCCGTTGGATCCTGTGACGCTTGCAGCGGTGAGCGCCGGTCTCGGACTGGTCGCGCTGACGGCGTGCTACATCCCCGCCCGGCGAGTGTTGGGGATCGACCCCGCGCGATCACTCCGCCAGGAGTAGACCTGACCAGTGAGTACGAGTCCGTGCGCTTAGAGCGGTGGCCCGATCGCTTTCCGAGCTCTTTTCGCCCCGAACCAGGTCCGGCGGAGCACGCTCCTATGGGTTCGATTTCGCAGTCTTGAAGCCGCGATATACCCACCCTATCGAACATCCGAGCGCGTATAGCGCTGCGGGCGGCAGGAACCAAATCCCCATCGACATTCGGACCGCTTTGAGGCGCCGGCGAGACTGGCCGCACTTTCGTCGCGTTCGACATCCTGGCGGTCGACGGCAAGGATTTGCGGGAGCGGCCGCTGCTCGAGCGGAAGCGTCGGCTCAAGGCCATCATGCCGCGCACCGATTCCCGGTTGCTTTACATGGACCACGTGCGCGGGCGTGGGCAAACGCTATTCGCAGCGGCGTGGGGGCGGGACCTCGAGGGCGTCGTCGGAAGGTGGGCGAAGGGGCGGTATGAGGCCGATGGCGTCAGCACATCCTGGGTGAAGGTCAAGAATCCGGCGTATTCGCAGATGGCCGGGCGGCGGGAGCTGTTCGAAACGCGCCGGGACCGCCGGCAGCGGTCGCGGACTGGCGGGCGGGCGCCGGTTCTGCGGTTGTCGGGGTGTTCCGACCATCCGGTTCTGAGCGCATCCTAGGGTGGCGGACGAACCGTTCTACTCACCGCATCGCAAACCGCCGCCGCCACGTCAGCCGGAACCCGGCGAGTCGTTGGGATCCGCCCGGTACAGCACACCACTTACTAGAGGTTCCTTGGGATCAGCCCTTCCTGAGCCGCCCACCAGTGCCCGCTCGGGGCACTCACACACTCATGGCTCCCCGTCTATTTCTATTCCTCAGCGCCGGCCGCCGATCGAGCCAAGGCCTCGAAACCTCTGCCGCAGGCTTCCCGGTCGATGCGTAGCAGCGAGGCAGCCCATCGCTGCTCGCCGCGTCCAATTCGGCCCGGAATATTTCATAGGCGCCGCTGGTTAGAGCCGTTCAGAGGCAGAGACGTCGAGGCAGCGGCTACGTCATCCGCGGTTCTGCTACACGGAAGCGAGAGTCGCTGTATTCGAAAAAGAGGAGAATCGCATGAAGAATCGCAACACAGGGCAACACCACATCACTCGTCGGATCAGGCTCATCGCCTGCATTAGCGCTCTCGGGACGGCTTTCATGATCGCGCTCCCGCAAGTCGCTCACGCGCGGAATCTCACGCCGCCATCAGTGCCCGACAAACTTCAAGTGCCCGAGGGAAACGAGCTGTTTCTCATCGGCCACGCCTTCGGCACCCAGGATTATGTGTGCGCAGCATCGGGTTCTGGCGTCGCCTTTGTGTTGACTACGCCCGAGGCCGTGTTGTTCGACAACCCAGCACGGCGCGTCGTCAATCACTTCTTCAGTCCCAACCCCGTCGAGGGCGGCACGATACGCGCCACGTGGCAGAGCACACGGGACTCGAGCGTCTTCTGGGGGAAGGTGACCAATGCCGCAACTTCCCTCACGGATCCTGACTTTGTCGCCCCGGACGCCATCGCTTGGCTCCTTCTAAGTCAGGCGGGCGTTCTCGAAGGAGTAGGGGGCGGCAACACTCTCGCAGTGGCCACGTTCGTTCAGCGAGTGAACACCGTGGGCGGGCTGGCACCGTCCATCGGTTGCAACTCGCCGGCCGACATCGGGAACAAGGCGTTTGTGCCTTACGAAGCCGACTACGTGTTCTATAGAGAAACCGCAGCGCGGCCACCGCGACGAACAGGGAGCTCGCCGAGAGCTTGCGCTCGTGCACCAGATAGTGCTGATACGCGCGGATGTCCTCGGGGCCGAGCAGCTCCGGCGATCGGCGGCAATGCCGGGCGAATTGCGAGACATACTGCACGTACGACGTCTGCGTCTGCTCGGTGAAATTCCGGATCCGCATATCCTCGATCATCCGCTGGCGCAGTGGGGTCATGACGCACTCCTTCGGAACGGAGTGGCGACCATCGCTACTCCGGAGCGCGTCACGATCGCGGAGTGCGGGGAGGACTGGAGGATCAGCGGCGGCCCGTCGGGCTAACACCCGGCCCTCAGCCGCGAGCGGCACTTGTCGTCGGCGTCGAACCATGTCGATTCGAGCCGCGCCGACCGTCGGCTGCTGCCGCTGTTGAACGTCCCTACAAGCACCTACGTCTAATCAACGACCTTGATGAAGTAATGCACGGTGACACAGCTCACGCACCCACCAGGTCCAGGCTCTCGAGGCGTAGCGACGAGGGTCTGATTGCCGACCGCGACTGTGCGATACAGGTAAATCGTCGTGCCTTGTTGTTCTGTCTGCTTGAACAGCACCAGCGAGCGCCCGGCCGACCCAATCACGTAGTGGCGCTCCGACGGCATTTGGACTGCCGCAAGGTCGCCGACATGAAGTACCGCGAGCTCTTCCGGCTGTACTCGCACGACAACCCGAGTGCCCGCACATGACCAAAGCAACGCCGTGGCAGTCGCGACGCAGCACACGCGCGCCGTCTCCATAACATCTCCGCCTTTGTCACACGCTCGGTCATTCAGTGCCGACCCTCATCACCGTATGCGTCTCGTCAGGCACCTTGCTTGTGATAGTGCCGGCTAACCGGGATTATGACCCGCTCGCTGCTCTCTTTCTCTTGATCGCCGCCCAGCGTTTCTTCTGCGCTGCGGAGATGGCGGCCCGACCGGCGGCCGAGAGCTTGCCACGCCGACGTTGACGACGCGGGCGATCCGTTGCCACAGTTGCTCCCTCGACGCGCCGCCTGCGAAGACGCCCCGGAACCGCGCGATCGCCTGAGGCGGTGACGTCGGGAAAGGCTCGAAGGATCGCCGTCTTCTCAGCGCGAAGTTGTTCCAGCCGCGCGCGAGCGCCGTATGCTGCTAACTCTTTGAGTTGGTCCATTGACAACGCGTTCGCCACAGACCCTCCTGGCAACTAAGCCGCAACTTGCTGGAAGAAGTAACTACCGCGAAGCGGTTTAATGCAATACTTCTTCATCCGCTCGCTGACCGCCCTTCGTGCCGCAGGCGACATCGTCCGGTGGCGTCGCGCTTGACGCCTGATCTTAGTCGCTTGGCCGGCGTCTCTGGGGATGATGAATGGCACCGGCAATTCGTCTGTGTCGAACGAATCCCGAAGATGGGGAAATGCCGCGACAAGCTGTTTGAGTTCCTGCGCGAGTTCACGAACCCTGACTTCCGCTCCGCGCTTGGCGAGTTCGACCAGCTGACCGTTCTGTTTCATTTTCGGCACGTAGAACCTCCGGCGAATGATTGTAGGCGACAACCCGACGACAACCGACGTTAAAACACGTGACTGACGATAACAAGAAGGGAGGATGGTAAACCACGGCTAACCGATGGCTGTCCTTATGATCGGCTTTTAAGCGCGAGGCCCGCCCTGTTTCATCAGTCAGAACCTGCTAAGTTCGGCGCATCCGCTCTCGTGGTTCTGACGGGCAGCACCAGGTGGTCCCGCGTTCGGAAACATGCGACGCATCGCTGCGGTCGTCGCATCAGCGGCCCCCTGGTAGTTACTCTGAGATCGACATTTCCTTCGAAACGAATCCGAGTCGCGGGTGAATCACTCGCGGTGCCGCATACTCGTGACCGGTAGGATCCCGCGGACTCCCGGGACCGACCCCCTTGCAGGCTCCACAGTCCTCGCGTCGAGAGAATGACGGAGAAGCTCGCGGTCACGCCGAGCGCGTTGAGCGTCCATCGTCGGGCGTCGCAGCGCGACCGCACCTCCAACCGTCCGCCCTCGTTTGACGGGAACCGGGCCCTGTGAAACGGCGAGAGCGCCCACCGCCGCAACCGGCGGCGAGCGCTTCCGGTGGGGCGGGCGTGCTCCCGACCGTTTTCAAGCCACGTCCGGCGCTACTTCGATTTCGGACGCTTCTCGAGATGATGGAACTTGGGCTTGGGCGCGTCCGCCGCGCCCGGGATCAGGTCGCCGTTGGCGCGTTCCATGTTTCCCCACGACATCGACGTCGGCGCGATATCAAGATCGTTCAGATTCCCCCACACGACGCGGTTCGCCGTCGTCGATCCGTCAATGCCGCCCCACGTGACCGACGAGCCTGTCGTCTCGCCGATGAGCGAGTTCCCCCAGATGACGCGGTTGCCCCAGATCGCCTGGTTCCCGTCCCACACGGTGCTGTTGCCCCAGATGACGCGGTTGCCCCAGATCACCCGATTGCCCCAGATGACGCGCTGGCCCCAGGCCGGCTCGTTCGTCAGAATCTCATTGCCCCAGATGACGCGATCGCCCCATACGACCCGCTGGCCCCAGACGAGGTGAACGCCGGCAATCGTCGTCGACGGATCCACGCTCTCCGTCAGCCACGACGCGCCAACCGGCGCGTTCGGATCGGTCACCGCTGCCAGCGCGATGGCCCCACCCGCGTTCACCGCGCCCGCGCCCTGCGACAGCATGTCCTCGTTCGGCAATGGCACGGCAGTGTACTCGAGGATGGCTTTCACGGCATTCGGGGTCAACGCCCGGCCGCCCTTATCGAGCGGAAATGCCTTGCGGCTTGCCTGCAGCATATCGGCGACGATGCCGGTCACGACACCGGCCGACATGCTCGTGCCACTCAGCTTGATGAACGGCTTGTCCTTCACCATGATCAAGCCGCCCGGATACTTCGAATACAGCGTGCTGTTCACGCTGGCATCCGACACCAGGTGGGATCCGGGCGCGACGACATCCGGCTTCTGGAAGCCGTCGTACCACGTCGGCCCGCGCGAGCTGTACCAGGCCACCACGTCGTCCCTTCTGTCCGCTGTTTCGAGCATGTCGACGGCGCCGACGGTGATGGCATCGGGGGCGTTTGCCGGCGAGGTGATGCCTGCGTACGCCGGCTCGTGCGTCGTCACATCGCCGCCGAAGTTGCCCGCCGACGTCACCACGACGATGCCGGCGGCGACGGCCCGCTCGACCGCCTGCACGAGCGGGTCGGTTGCGGCCGGCTCGTAAATCGGGTGGCCGAGCGAGAGATTGATGATGTCGGCCTGCAGCGAGTCCTTGTTGTCCACCGCGAAATCGATTGCTGCGATGACGTCGCTGGTATAGCCGTTTCCGTCTTCGTCGAGTGCCTTCAACACGATGTACTTGCAATCCGGTGCAAGTCCGGCGTAGAGGCTGTGCGACATGTTGCCGCCGCTGCCCATCAGTCCAGCGACGTGCGTCCCATGGCCGTAGTCGTCGTAGGCGGACATCTTTTCGCCGCGCTGGGTGAAGTCGTAGAAGGTGACGTCGTTCAGATCGCCGTTCGGCGTGAGCCCGGAGTCGATCAACACGACGCCGATGTTCTTGCCCGTGTATTCGAGCCGTCGTTTGGCCTCGCCGTTCGGCTTGAATGCGAGGAGCGCCTCGGTGTGGAGCAGCGTGTTCTGGTGCAGGAGTTTCGTGTCCAGGCTCTTGACCCTGGCATCCGACGACATGCGGAGAACGTCGGGATCCAGGGCCACGCGCTCCAGCGAAGACGTCGAGAGCCGGGCCAGGACGAGGCCGGGCGTGCTGAGCGCTCGCGCCTGAACCGAGCCGAGCTGCTTCAGTCGATCGACCACGCGCGATTCCGCGCCGCGGACCACCTGGAGGAGCACGCGCTGGTATCCGGGTGCATGCTTCTGCACCGACTCGCGGAGCGCCTTGTCCGCCTTGAGGGTCCACCGGCTGTCGGCAGTCGAACGAAATGACAGCGCGACGGCAATTGCGAAGAGAGATGCGAAAAGAACGATGCGTTTGAACATAGCCGCCGGGCTGAGAGCATCGTGAGTGCCACGGTGAAGCGGCATGACCTGCCGTGCAGGGAAGGGACAATCGCCGGCGGAGTGGTCCGTATAATGTTGCGTCGCAGGACAACAACGTCAGCGTGTTGGATCGTCTCGAGACACACGCACCGCAGGGGTGAGAAGGCGCGCGCACCCGGCGTACAAATCTGGCGCAGCCGGCGTGTTCCTCTTATGACAACCGAGGAATTTTCCGGCCAGGCGGCGTGTCGTCGGTTCGGCGCCTGGCGTCGCCGTTCGTCGAGCGCCGCGCTGGCGTTGCTGCAGCACGTGGAATTTGTCGGAGACCACCTCGGCGGACGGCAGGACCGCGCCCATCGGGTTCAGATAGGGCCGATGCATGTCGGTGCACACCGCGGTGATCGCCGCGCGCTGCCGCGGGGTGAGGTCCTCGTTGAGCAGCGCGGTGGCCGTGTCCGCGCTCCGATCCTGGCGCAGACCGATCACCTCGCCGTGCACGAATTTGACAGCACGGCCCAGAACCGCTGGCCTTTGCCGCGCTGAATTTCATCGAGGCCGATGTGGCGGGGCCGGCGCTTCACGCGCGTGCGATCCCACTCGACGAGGTTCGCTTTTTCGGCGCGGTGGGCCTTGCCCCAGCTCACGCCATGCCGCACTGCCGCGCGACTCGTGGGCATCGACTGGCAGTCGATGCCGATCTGCTGCCGCAAGCGCCGAGTGACCCGAGCCTTCGGATCGGCGAACTCGACACGCTCGGTTCGGATCCCGCAGTGCCGACAGGTGATGCGTCGCTGCCGATACACGAGCGTGACGTGACGCGCGCCCCCACGGCAGGTCATCCCACGTGCGATCCCGACTCGAGCGCACGCACCCGTGCGTCGGCCGCATTCCGCTGCAGGCGTAACGCCGCACGCCGCGTCGCTCAATCCGAATCGCCAGGCGGCCGCTCTCCCTTCGTTCATTGTCACGCGAGATCCCGACAGACCGAGAATCCACGTACAATCGCGTCGCGATCCCACCCGTCCTTCCTTGTTGGTTGCACATCAAGAGAGAACACCATCCAATTTCGGATGGCCAAAGCGGGATCGCGCTTCAGACCGCATTTTCAGAGTTAGGATGGCAGGTAGGTCGTCGCCGCCATGAAGACAGCGTTTGTCCTGCTCGTAGTCGCGCTCATCACAATTCAAGCGGCTGCGCAGATACCGCGCTCTCGGCAAGCACCAACAGCGTTCACAGAGACCTATGAATCCGTCGACATCAACGCTGACGGAAATCTACGCATTCTGACGTCCGAACAAAGAACAATCATCGTGCCGAAGGGCGGCTCTCCAAAGGCGGGAGAATCGTTTGGTAAGCAAACGGCATTCGGGAAGCCTGTGCTCTCCGACGACCGGCGCGCGGTCGGGGCGCAAGCCATGTTCGGAAACTGCTGCACGTCGTACGACATTCCCCTGCAACTCGTCATCTATTCGAGTGGCAAGACACATCGATTCGAAGGCGGCTTGGCGATCTTCGATTGGCATTTCGCTGACGGAGGACGACGCGTCGTATTCAGCCAGCAGACGGTGCACTCTACCTGCTCGGTTCATTGGGAACTGAGAGACGTCGCAAGCGAGCGGCTCATGGCCACGGCGGACATACCGGAAGTGTGCGGACAGATTCCCGACCCACCGCAGGTGAAAGTGCCGAAGTGGGTGACGGGAACCGTCTCGGGGTTCAAATGACAGCGCAGCAGGTCGTGCGAAGAAAAAGCGCTTTGGGTACGTTGTCCTGCGATTGCCGTTTCTGTCGGTGAACATTACCCGTCGTTGAGCCGCGCGCTCATAAACATTCAGACGTCCAGGCCGCCGAGGAGACCGCCGATCCCAAGAGCGGTCCGCGCAGGCGGCCGGGTATTACCTCAGATCGCTGTACTCAATCGGTGAACACCCTCTTTCTCCTTAGGGCAGCGGCTCGACTGAACGCGCAGAAGGCCGGCAAACAAAATTTCCTTTTCGACGACCGCGTCCGAGCCAACGATCACGTGGCCCACAATCATCTGATTGTCCCGCCCGAATCGCCCACCCAGATCGACGCTGAATGAAGGGCGAAAGCGCCTGATGCGTCGCGGGCGCACACCTACCGCCCGGGCCGCTCGATCTGCTTCGTCCCCGGCGAGTAACTCGGCTGAACTTCAGTTCTGCCGGACAGAGGCCGCAATGGCGCGCAGATCGGCGGCAACCGATGGATACTTCGCCGCCAACTCCTCGACGTTGCCAATCTCCACGTCAGCCGGCACCACCCCTGGCCACTCCGTGCTCGCGCCGAGGAACCAGCGCCGTTGCCCCATCAGGCGCGCAGTGTGGAACGTATTGCCGGGGATCAAGAGCTGCACGCCGTATCCTCCGCGCAGGTCTGGCCCGACCAGCACACGCTCGGTCGTGCCGTCGCCGTGCAGCATGATGACCTCGAGCGGATCGCCGAGGTAATAGTGGTACAGCTGGTCATTGCGGATGCGGTGGAGCCGCACCGGCGCGGTCGGCGTCACCATGAAATAGAGCGCGGAGCCCATCGGCCGCCCGTCGGCGAACGGCGCCGGCAACGCGCCGGCCGCGATCGATTGCTTGCTCAGATACGCTATCCGCACGAAACCGCAGGTGGCATTCGGTTCGAGCTGCAGCAATGCGCGAATCTGGTCGGCAGTCAGATCATCGGCCATGCGCGGTTCCTTTGGGGATGATGGAGCAGTTGTTTGGGCATTGGCCGCGCCCGATGGCGCGAGCGCGGCAGCGCCAGCGAGCGTTGCTCGCTTGAGAAAGCTGCGGCGACCGAGCAGCGACGAATCGCGGCGTCTGGACATGGCACCCTCCATCCTGGAACGTGGCGATCCGGTTCCGGAACCAACGTCGGTCAATCGCGCACGTACACGCGATAGCTCGATCTCGGACTTGTCCTGGGCCTTGATCGGGATCTCCCAGGAGCGTAGTCAACATCAACGCCCCAGCCCCGCACGCCGCAGCCCCGCTGGAGCCGCAGGCGCAGCGCACATCAGCCTCCGGGCGCGCCAACCGCGCCAGCCCGGCTGAGCGGCATGCTATGGCGGCACACCGCCGCCGTCAACCGGCAAGTGGACCTGCCGGATCAGCAATGAGGTCGCCTCACCGCGCAGGCACAACGGCCTCGCCCGCGCACTGTACCGCTGGTGCGTTATTGAAGGCGCTGAGCGCTTCCCGTTGGGAGCGCATCGCCGCGTTCAGCGCCTTCATCAACTCGCGCTGCACGCGCCAGAGACCCCCGCGATCCGCGTTGCGTGCAGACCGTGCCTTCCCGGCCACCGTCCGCGGCCCCGTCGTTCGCTCCCATGGACGGTTGTGCCTGATGACTTGCGCTTGTTGTTTCTGCCGTTCCGGCGTCCAGCCGTTCTTCATGGGCCTCCAACATTTCGGTTTTGCCGATTTCGCGATTTTCCGCGCGCGCGGGAAGGTCGGCTTCAACCCGAGCGGGATGTGCAGCGGACAGGTTGTTGTTGACCTGCTGAGGGCCGGCCGCAATATTCGCCTGCCTCGCGAACACGGTCGGCGTCGCGATGCCTCGTCTTGCACACCTCACCGATGAAATCATTCGAATTTCCTTGATCTTTTGCGGGAAGATGCGACTCTTAATCTGCGGGTTGGGGGTTCGATTCCCGGGAGACACAACCCAATCCCGTCGGCGCGAAAGGCTGCAGGCTGTTTCAGTGTTCAATTGGACAGAACAGAGACCCTTGAACGCGATGCCCGCCTCTCGTCGCAAGAAGGTTCTGTTGGTCTACCCACGCTTCCCGGTGTCGTTCTGGAGCTTCGGGTACATCAAACAGATCGGCGGCTTTACGGCCGTCATGCCGCCGCTCGGCCTCGCCGTCCTCGCGGCGTTGACTCCGCCCGAATTCGACGTCGAGATCGTCGACGAGAACATCGAGGCGATCGACTTCGACGCCGAGTGCGATTTGGTCGCGCTGTCCGCAATGGCGATCCAGGAGGCGCGCCTTTTCGAGGTGGCGGACGCGTTCAGGCGGCGCGGCAGGCTGGTCTGCATGGGTGGTCCGATCTGCAACGTGCTCCCCGAGCGGTGCCGACCGCACTGTGACGTCCTCTTCGAGGGCGAAGGCGAGTACACCTGGAAGCAGTTCCTCGCTGAATGGTGCCAGGGCACCCATCGTGACCACTACGTGCAGGCCGACAAGATCGACATGCGGGACAGCCCGGCGCCGCGCGTCGAGCTGCTCAAAGTGGACCGCTACCGGCTCGGCTGTGTGCAGACGACGCGGGGATGCCCTTTCAAATGTGAGTTCTGCGACATCATCGTCACTTACGGGCGGAAAGTGCGAGCCAAGCCGGTAGCGCACGTGATCGCCGAGTTGCAGCAATGGGCCGACTACGGCGTCGATTTCGTCACGCTGGCGGACGACAACCTGGTGGGCGACCGTGCGTACTGCAGGCAGATGCTGCGCGCCGTCGCCGACTGGAACCGGGCCCGCGCCGTGCCGATCAGCCTGTATGCCGAGATGTCCGTCGACGCGGTGCGCGATCCGGACCTTCTCGAGCTCTGCCGGCAGGCCAACATCACTGAGATGTTCCTCGGTGTGGAAACGCCGCGAAAAGCCGGCCTGCGAGAGACCCTGAAGATGCAGAACGTCGCGACTGATCTGGTCTCGGCGGTGAAGACGATTCAGAGCTACGGCATGGTCACCGTGGCAGGCATGATCATCGGGTTCGACAGCGACGATGCGGCGATCTTCGAAGACCAGTATGTATTCCTGCAGGAAGCGGGCATCCCTGTCGTGATGCTCGGATTGCTGCAGGCGATTCCGCGAACGCCGTTGTACGAGCGGCTCGAACGGAGTGGCCGTCTCCGGAGCCCCGTGCAGGGGAACAACACGCTGTCGTTCACGAACATCGAGCCGATCTGCATGCGGTACGACGAGCTGGTCAACGGATACCGCACGTTGTTCACCCGTTTGTACACGTTCGACGCGATCGGTGACCGCTGGCTTGCCAACGTCGAAGCATGGCGGTCGGTGCCAGGCCGCACCTGGCTGCAGAAACCGCTCGGCAGGTGGCGGCCGTTCATGCTCGTGCAGACGCTGCTGATTCTGCGATGGTACGTGGCGCGCCCGTCACGGTTCGCGTTCTTCTGCCGGATGATCGCTGGCACTCTGACCAGGTTGCCGGCCGCGGTTCCCCAGACCTTCAGCTATCTGGCGTACTTCATCCACCTGCGCGAGTACGCGGACAAGGTCGTTGCGCGTGAGTGGAAGTTCAATTACGCGCTCGACGAGGTGAAC
>JBKPAI010000094.1:0-43021 GCA_046726355.1 Acidobacteriota bacterium
GAGCGGCAGGCCAGCGACCGGAGATGTTCAATCTCTGTGTTGAACATACCGGCGGCTGGAAGCTTCGGAGCCCGTCGCTTGGACTAGAATGAACTCGCGCGCGCCCGTAGCTCAGCTGGATAGAGCGACAGGCTTCGAACCTGTAGGCCGGGGGTTCGACTCCCTCCGGGCGCGCCAAAATCCCACACGAGTACCGCCTCATGGCGTCGTGCGGACCTGGCGACGCCAGATCGTGTCGCTGGACGCGAAAACCTCCTCAGCGCGCCATTCGCTGCCAGGGTTACGCTTCGACCGCCGCACGCGCTGCATCTATGGCTGCTGATCCACAACCCAGTGTCTCGCCGCTTTGACGACGCCGCCTAATTCGGACTGGAAGTAGCGGATCCCTCAGGGCCCCACCCGCCGCATCGTCTCGCCGTGCTCAGCACCCCTCTGCTCAGCGCGTCCCGCCTCCCATTTCCGGAGAACAGGATGGTGGCCATTCGATGTCGCGCATGAACCGGAGTCCGCCGATCAATCAGCCTCGCGAGGAGGCCACCGGCGCGTAGAACGAAACGCCGCGGACGTGCTCGTCGATCTTGAGCGGATGCTGCAGCGCCGGAAACGCGCGCTGCTCGCAGTCCATCCGCTCGCACAACCGGCAGGTGACACCGACCGGCACTGCGGCTTTGCGGTTGTCGACGTCCACGCCATCGGCATACACGAGCTGTCGCGCGTCGCGGACGTCGCAGCCGATCCCGACCGCAAACACCGTATGCGGCGAGTGATATCCGGCCGCCTCTTTCCGGATTGTGCGCGCCACCCAGAAGAAGACCGAGCCGTCCGGCATCTGCGACAGCTGGGTGCGCAGCATCCCTGGCGTCAGGAACGCGGCGAACACGTTCCAGCGCGGGCACGCGCCGCTGAACCGCGCGAACCGGAACCCCGACGCGCTGAATCGCTTCGAGATGTTGCCGGCGACGTCAATCCGCACGAAATGAAAGCCGACGCCTTCGGCGCCCGGCCGGCGCAACGTGGTCAGGCGATGGCAGACCTGCTCGAAGCTGGTGCGGAAGCGATGACCGAGCACCTCGATGTCGTAGCGCTCCGATCGTGCGGCTTCGAGAAACGGTTGATACGGCATGAGTACGGCGGCGGCAAAATAATTGGCGAGCGCGATCCGCGCCATGCCCTCGGCTTCGCCCGTGACCATCGACTCGCGGGCGATGCGATCGAACACCGCACGCTGCGTGAGCAGCCCGAGCTGGTGGGCGACTTGAAAATTCCGGCTGCCGCGACGGAGCGCCTCCGACAGCGTGAGCACGCGGCGCTCGGGATCGAACCGCCGCAGCGCCCCCCGCATGGCCCCGACGGTTTCGATGCGGACCTCGACACCCTCGACATCCTGAAGATAGCGAACGAGGCCGTCATAGACGTTCGCGAGCGACAACCCGGCCCGCCGCCACACCGCCTCGGCACCCTCTTCGAGCTCGGCGAAGTAATTCCCATGATGCTGAATGAGATCGTTGACTTCTTCGGTGGGGGGACGCGACCGATTGATTCCCGAGACGTCGTCGCCTTCCGACAGCTTCGTGGCCAGCGTGTCGGCCGATTCCTGGGCGGTGCGGTACGCGTGATACAGCGTCAGGACCGCGCGGGCCAGGCCCGGCGACTGCACGACGAGATCGCGTACCTCTGTCGTCGTGATGTCGTGGCCCTCGAATACGGCATCGCCGAACGCTTCGAGCAGATCCGCCGAGAGGCGAGCATCCGAATCGGGCGAGAACGCGTGCAGATCCAGTTGGAAAATCTGCGCCAGCTTGATCAGGTGCGACGCGCTCAACGGCCGGCGGTTGTGTTCGATGAGATTGAGATAGCTCGGCGAGATGCCCAGACGCTCGGCCAGCTGGGCCTGACTCATGTTGTCCCGACGTCTCAGTGACCGGACGCGCGCCGCAATCGACGAGGTATCCGATTTCATTGGGGTTAACTGAAAAAAGACCTCAGCAATTATACGGCTGAGCATCGCCAATTTTCAACATTTACATCTTTACGACCAGCACATTGACGGGAGATTCACCATTAACTTGCTGAAAACAAGGTTCTTATTGATTAACTGACCGCGAATGGTGGAAATTGACACATCGCACGACGCGACGGAGCGGCGCGGCCCGCCCCTCGACTGGCTCAGGGCGCTCTGAGCGGTCGTCCCCCGACTCTGCTCGGGACGACCTGAGCCTTGCGGAAGGGTCGAAGGGCGCGGGCGACCGAGCCGGGTCCGGGGCACAGCCCCGGTTGAGAAAGTTCTTCATGACGAGGAGAAGGCATCATGCTGATACCGCCGCCACTGACCGATCAGCCCGTCCCCCAGCTTGCGCACCTCAACGGCCGCTGGGACGGAATCACCCGCCCCTATTCTCAGGAGCAGGTCGAGCGCCTGCGAGGTTCCGTCTCCATCGCGCACACGCTCGCGGATGTCGGCGCGCGCCGGCTGTGGACCTTGCTTCGTGATGAGCCGTACGTGCCGGCGCTGGGGGCGCTGACGGGTGCGCAGGCGGTGCAGATGGTGCGCGCGGGTCTCAAGGCCATCTACCTCTCCGGGTGGCAGGTCGCCGCGGACGGCAACACGGCGGGGCAGACCTATCCCGATCAGAGCCTCTATCCCGCCGACAGCGTTCCGGTCATGGTCCGCCGGATCAACCGGGCGCTCCAGCGGGCGGACCAGATCGAACATGCGGAACGACGGCAGGGGCAGTACTGGTTCGCGCCGATCGTCGCCGATGCGGAGGCGGGGTTCGGCGGACCGCTCAATGCGTTCGAGCTGATGAAAGCGCTGATCGAGGCCGGCGCGGCGGGGGTGCACTTCGAGGATCAGACGGCCTCGGAGAAGAAATGTGGACACCTTGGCGGCAAGGTCCTGGTGCCCACGAGTCAATTCATTCGTACGTTGACGGCGGCGCGACTCGCCGCGGACGTACTCGGCGTGCCGACGGTCCTCATCGCCCGGACCGACGCCGACAGCGCCCGGCTGCTCCTCTCGGACGCCGATCCGCGTGATCAGCCGTTCATCGTGAAGCGCGAACGCACCGCGGAAGGATTTTTTCATGTTCGCGGCGGTCTGGACTACGCCGTTGCGCGCGGCCTCGCGTACGCGCCGTACGCCGACGTGCTGTGGTGCGAGACATCGACGCCGGATCTGTCGGAGGCGCGCCGCTTTGCCGAGGCCATTCACGCCGAGTATCCGGGGAAGCTGCTGGCGTACAACTGCTCGCCGTCGTTCAACTGGACGCGACACCTCGACCAGGCCACGATCGCGACGTTTCAACGGGAGCTCGGGGCGATGGGCTACAAATTCCAGTTCGTCACGCTGGCAGGCTTTCATGCGTTGAACTACGCGATGTACGAGCTCGCGCGCACCTACCGCGAACGGGGCATGAGCGCCTACACCGAGCTGCAGGATGCCGAGTTTGCCGCGGAGGCGGCGGGCTACACGGCGACGCGCCATCAGCGTGAGGTGGGAACCGGGTATTTCGATCGGGTGGCGGAAACGATTTCGGCCGGATGTGCGTCGACGCTGGCGCTCGCAGAGTCGACGGAAGCGCATCAGTTCTGAGTAGTGAGTTTTGAGTCGTAAGTGGTTCAGACTGTCGGCGTGTGGGGCGGCGTGCCGGGCCGCTCCACAAAGCTGGGTGTCTTTTGCCAAAACTCATAACTCAAAACTCAAAACTTCATGACTCATCAGAGGAGGGCTGCTTTCACTCTTTCAGGCCTGCCAGAATCTTCGCGTACAGCTTGTCGTAGATGGCCAGCCGCCGCGGATCCGGTGTTTCGTTGATCTCGCCGATGCTCAGGGGCGTGGCGCTCACGCCGCTGAATGCCGGCCAGCGCGGCAGGCCTGTGCCGTTCGGATCGCCCGTGCGGGCGAAATTGACCCAATACGACGACACCCGTTCGGCGAGCGCGCGCTCCGATGCCGATGCCGACGACAGCTCGGGCGAGCTCGCATCCGGAAACACGCGCGGCGCGCGGAGATTGTTGAAGACGTACGGGATTTCCACCGTGTGCGCCGCTTTCAGATTTCGCGCGCTCGGTGCGTATGGCGGCTCGTGCGTGAAGAAGTACCAATACGCGCGTTTCCCGCGCTTCGCCTGCAGACTCGCGTACAGGCGCATGTGCCACGCCATCTCGTCGCGGAATGCCATCTGCGACGAGCGCGTCGCTTCCTCGTCCGAGCCAGCTGGATAGAGATTCAAGTAGTCGTCGACCAGATCGCCCCAGCGCTGGCGCACGCGGTTCGTCCACGCCATGGCGGTCGTGCTGCCGGCGAAGGTGCCTTCGTCCTTGTTCGATCCGACGAGCACGTCGACCGGCTGCTGCCGGCCCTGCGCAAAAGTCACCGACTCGTCCTCCGGGATCATCCACCCGTCGACAATCATGCCGGCACCGACGAGTGTGCCCGAGATCTCCTCGGCCGATTTCGCTCGAAGCTCCGCGAGCGGCATCAGCACGGGCGGCGCCGCGCCCCGTCGTCCCGCCGGCTGCTCGGCCTGCTGCCGCGTGCGCATCGCCGCGATGCCGAGGCCCATCCACGCGCCGCTTTCAGAAATCGCACGGTGGAAGAGCCCCGTCGTGCGGGGCGAACCCACGAGCCCGGCGACTATCGCCGCGCCGGCCGATTCGCCGAAGATCGTCACGTTGCGCGGATCACCTCCGAAGGCTGCGATGTTGGCCTGTACCCACTTCAGCGCGGCCACCACGTCCATCACCGCCTGATTGCCCGACGCGTTGCGCCCCGATTCCTTCGTCAGCTCGGGGTGCGAGAAGAACCCGAACGGACCGAGCCGGTAATTGAACGTGACGACGACCACGCCGCGGCGGGCAAGCGCTTCGCCGTCGTTATGCGGGCTCGAGCCTGCGCCTTCGGTGTACGCGCCGCCGAAGATCCAGACCATGACCGGACGCCGCGCGGACGCTGACGGTGCGGCCGTCCAGACGTTTAGATACAGGCAGTCCTCGCTCGCCGCCGGCGAGTCGGGAAGATCCACCGAGACGTTCAGACGCCCCACGCCCTTCGGCTGTACGCAGACGTCCCCGAATTTGTCCGCTGTGCGGACGCCGGTCCATTTCGCGACCGCCTGCGGCACGCGCCACCGCAGCTCACCGACGGGCGGGGCTGCGAACGGAATGCCCTTGAACACGCGAACGCCAGCCGTTCCGGCGGACGTGCCCGAGAGCAGGCCCGCGTCGGTCTTGACCGGTTCAGAAACGAGCGCGCGCAAACCGCCGACGATTGCAAGCGTGGTCGCGAACACGACCCCGCTTGCGCCGATCCTGAATGCTGCTATCTTCATGGCTGCATGCTCGGTGCGTGTGCGGTAATCCCGGTCGGCACGTCGCCGATAGTTTACCGGCGCTCGGTAGAGGATCTCTATGAGGGAGATGTTGGTAGCGGCGCTGATCGGTGTTGCTGTCACCGGCGTCCTCGCCTCGCAGCAGGGGCCCGCCCGGATGTCGCCGGAGACGGAGGAGCTGGCGAAGCGGTTCCCGTATCCGGTGATCCGCGATATGCGCGGCGTGATCCCGCCAGGTCCCCGGCCGCTGCCGTCGCCACCGCTCGGCAACGGCCCCTGGATCTACTCCACGTTCGAGCAGCGCGACATCAAGGTCAGCGTGATCACCAGCGGACTCTCGCACCCCTGGAGTCTTGCGTTTCTACCCGATGGCAGCGTCCTCGTGACCGAGCGCGCCGGCCGTCTCCGGATCATCCGCAACGGCGTGCTCGATCCGACGCCCGTGGCCGGCACGCCGCAGGTGCTCTCGCGCGGCACGATGGCAGGGCTGATGGACATCGCGCTCCATCCGAACTTCGCGCAGAAGAAGTGGATCTACATCTCGTATCACAAGCCGCTCGCGCCCGGCGTCGCGGCGAACTCCGTCCTGCGCGGCACGTGGGATGGCAAGGCGCTGACCGATGTCCGCGACGTGTTCGTCTCGGACGACGTAGACACCGAAGCGTCGCGGATCGCGTTCGGCAAGGACGGGATGCTGTACATGGGCATCGGCGGGCCGGGAACCGGACCGCACGTCAGCGTGGACCGCGCCCAGCACACCAACGATCTCGCCGGCAAGATCCTGCGGCTGCGCGACGATGGCGGTGTGCCGCCGGAAAATCCGTTCGTGGGGAAGACCGGCTACAAGCCGGCGATCTTCACGATCGGTCATCGCGTGCAGCTGGGCCTCGCCCTCAACCCGTACACCGGCGAGATCTGGGAAGGGGAGAACGGTCCAAACGGCGGCGACGAATTGAACGTGCTGAAGCCGGGCCGCAACTACGGCTGGCCGATTGTCAGCTACGGCCGCGACTACAACGGCGCGCGCTTTCCGCCGTCGGCGCCCGGATTCGAGGAGCCGGTCGTCTTCTGGGTGCCGTCGATTGCCGCGTCGGGGCTCACGTTCTACACGGGCGAACGTTTTCCGGCCTGGAAGCGCAACGCGTTCGTCGGCGGGATGCGCGAAGGCGAAGTGGCACCGACCGGACAGCTCCAGCGAATCGTGTTCAACGACAACTGGGAGGAACTGCGCCGCGAGTCGCTGCTGCGCGACCTTCATCAGCGTGTTCGCGACGTGCGGCAGGGTCCCGACGGGCTGCTGTATGTGCTGACCGACGAAGATCCGGCGGCGCTGCTCAGAATCGAGCCGGTCGCGCCGACGCCGAGCTCGTGGTGACCCGCCCGAAGGTGTACGATCGGGGGAAGCACTCATGACCCGATTCAGTCATCTTCCGGCGTGGGCCTGGGACGGCACGTTGTCGATCGCTGTCCTTGTCCTGAGCTATCTGGCGGGCCATCTGCTCAAGTGGGTGGTCGGCCGCCGTTTGATGGCGCTCGCTGTCAGAACCAAAGGACCGTGGGACGACGTTGTGACCGGCGAGCTCGCGAAGCGCGTTCCATTCTGGAGTTTTGTCCTGGGCGTCTATCTGGCCGCCGGATTCTGGACCGTGCCTCCGAACGTCGAGAACGCGCTGACGAAAACACTGTTCGTTCTGGTCGCCGCCTCGTTGACGTTCTTCTCGGCGGCAGTCGTCACGAAGATGACTGTGCTCTACGGCGCGAGGTACAAGCAGGCCCTGGCCGTCACCAGCCTGACCCAGAACATCGCCAGGGGCATCGTGATCACGATGGGAACGCTGATCGTGTTGAACGGGCTCGGCATCTCGATCACGCCGATGCTGACGGCTCTCGGCGTCGGTGGACTGGCCGTCGCGCTGGGGCTTCAAGGGACGCTGTCCAATCTGTTCGCGGGCGTCCACGTCATGATCGCCGGGCAGATTCGGGTCGGCGACTACGTGCGCCTCGATTCGGGAGAGGAGGGATACGTGGCCGACATTGGATGGCGATCGACGCGCATCCACGTGCTGCCCAACAATATGGTGCTGGTCCCCAATGCGAAGCTGTCGCAGGCGATCGTGACCAATTACTACCTGCCTGATCCGGAGCTGGCGATCCGCGTCGATGTGCGCGTGGACTACGACAGCGATCTCGCGCACGTGGAAAAGGTCACGCGCGAGGTCGCGAAAGACGTACTAGAGAATGTTCCCGGCGGAGTCGTGGAGTTCAGCCCGGTCATCCGTTATCACACGTTCGGCGATTCGAGCATCGACTTGACCGTGATTCTGCGCGCCCGGGAGTACCGGGACCAGTACCTGCTCAAACACGAATTCATCAAACGGCTGCACGAGCGCTACCGGCGGGAAGGCATCGAGATTCCATTTCTAGCCCAGACCAGGGTCCGCCGGCCGGGCAAGTCGCTGGCGAGAGACGCGTAGCTTCACCAACTGAATTCCGCGTTCAGCCGCACGACCCGCGGGTTCATGTAGCTGGTCGGCGACTGCCACCCCGCCACGTTTGGCACGAACGTCGGGTTGAACCCGATCGTCACGTTGTTGTTCGCGAGGTTGTAGAAGTCCGCCCCCACCGTCAAGCGCTGACCACCGAACCGGATGATCTTCTTCGCCGACAAATCAAGCTGGCGAATGCGAGGGCCGTACACGTCGCCCGGCGCGAGCAGGTTGACCGTAATCGCCCCGGTCGTCGTCAGCGGACGGCCGATCTGTGCTGCCGCCGCAGCCTGATCGGCGGCGATGAGCGTGTAGTTGGCGAGCAGCGAGACGAGCTGGTCGGTGCCGACGCTCGGCTTGTCCTGGTAGACCGAGCTCACCAACACGTCAACGCGCGGGATTGTGTACGTCGCCAGGGCACGGAACGACGTTTGGACAGGCGACTCGACGTGGCAATACGGGTTGAGGAGATAACCATTCGTGCCGGCGCCGGGGGCGCTGGGGTTTTCCGGAACCGCCGCACGGATCGCACAGTAGTCGTTCACGACCTTGCCGGTGCTGGTGCCGCCGGAGAACGTGAAGCCGTGCGCCCCGCGCACGCTCACCGTGACATCCACGCCATTGAACACGCGCGTGTCGTCGCCGACGTCCTTCGTCGACTTGACCAGTAGATTCGACTGACCGAACACGTTCGGGTTGACGTTGTAGAGCGGACCGACGGTGTAGCCGCCGCCACCGGGCAGGCGCGTGTCGCTCGGCGCCTTCAACGTGTACGTGGCGAGGTCGTTCGGTGAGATCGCCAGGTTGTCGGTCACCGTGCCGCTGGTGGTGTACATCGTGAACGAGCGGTGGTAGTAGCCGACCTCCACCGACGCGCGCGGGAAGATCTGCTGCTGCACTGACGCGCCGAACGACCAGTCCGAGGGACGAAGACCCCACCCGTGGAACAGGTTCGGATCGTACTGAGCACCGATGAGCTGGTTGGAGCCGAACAGCAGGGTGTCGATCTGGCCGCATTCGCCGTTGGCGAGCGGATTGGCAAGGTCGCAGTCCGGAACGAAGTTCTGGTCGGCGTCTCCCCACGAGCGGCTGGTCGATGGCGGGGAAATGCCGCCGCCCCCGCCAGGAATCCGCAGCGCCGGGTTCGCGGTGTACGCGAGGTTGCTGACGCTGGCGCCCTGCAGGTATTTCCCGAGACTCACCTTCAGCGCGGTCTTGCCGGTGCCGAACAGGTCGAACGCCGCCCCCATGCGCGGCGTGATGTCGTTGTAGCCGGTCACGCCGTCGGTGCGCGCAAAGCTGGCGCCGGGGAAGAAGCGGGACCGGGGCTCGTCTTGCGCGGGGAACCAGCTCCACGGATGGTCCCAGCGGAGCGCGCCCTGGAAGGTGAAGCGATTGATCGTCCACTGGTCCTGCGCATACAGCGACGCCTGCATCGCGCTGGCGTTCACGTTATACGCGTTGGCGTACTGAGTGATGGACAGAGGAACAGTGCCTCGGAACGTGTACCGCAGGTTCTGATCGTTGACGTGGATCTCGCGGTCGTCGCGCCAGTAGTTGCCCTGGTACCCGAACTTCATGCTGTGCGAACCCGTCACGTACGAGGCCGACCCGTACCAGGTCGAGCCACGCGTCCTGTTGTTCAACCAGCTCTGCGAGCGGTACAACATCTGGGTGACCAGGCTCGGCACGATGGTCTGTGCGAGGTCCAGCACCTGCACCAGGTTTCGAGTGGGGTTCGGGTCGAGCTCGCGACCGCCCCAGTGGTAGTAAGTGGTGCCGACTCCCGCTTCGAGCAGCAGCTTGTTGGTCAACGTCGAGGTCCAACGTGCCTGCTGGACGCGCTGCGGGCTGAATTCGCCGTGGCCGTCGGCTTCGGGCGACGTCGGGAAGATGAAGTTTGGCGAGCCTGTGAGCGACGTCGTGCCCGAACATTTGCGGCAGACCGGCTGTTCATCCCACACGAATGAGAACTTGTTGCGCCGCGACGCCTGCCAGGTGAGGCGAGGCGTGTAGTTCTCCCACGTGCGATCCGCAAACGCCGGCTTGCTGAGATCGGGCACGTAGGTCCACGCGTTCGGGTCGCCCGCGTTCTTGTTGTAGTACACGTTCAGCGTGTTCTGCCGCTGGCCCTGCTCGCGGACACTCATGTAGTACCACAGCCTGTCCTTGACGATGGGCCCGCCGACCGCCAGGTTGACGTCGTACACGTGGAACACCGGAGTCGGCTGCGTGGCGCCGCGCGCCCTCAGCTCGTCGGTGAAGTTGTTGGCCTGCATCCCTTCAGAGAAGCCGGAGACAAAGGCCAGACCAGACATCTGGTTCCCGCCCTGCTTCGGGACGATGTTCATGGTGAGGCCGGCCGTCTCGGACTCGCCCAGACCACCCGACGTGATCATGGTCACTTCCTGCGCGTTGCCGATGTCGGCGACGAAGTTCGGCGGCTGGTTGCCGCCGGGCGGGTTGCTGATGTTCAGGCCGTCGACCGTCAGACGCGATTCGACGCCGCGACCGCCGTGAATCGGGAAGATCGCGAAGACCGGCCCGGTGTTGACGTTGTTGTTGTTCGTCTGCAGCCCGGGAACGGTCGTCAGCAGGTAGCTGTAGCTGCGGACGCTCGGCAGGTTTCGTATGGTCTCGTTGTCGAGCGACAGTTCACGTTTGGTGCTCACCACGTCTACGACCGGTGATTCGCCCGTCACGGTGACTGTCTCGCTGACGCCGCCGACGCGAAGTTCAGCGTCGACGGTGGTGACGGCCGACCCGCCGAGAATCAGGCCATCGCGCTTGAGAGTCATGAACCCTGGAAGCGTGAACGTGACGGTGTAGGTACCGGGCCGAAGGTCCTCGATGCGATACCGGCCGCTGCTGTCGGAAACGGCGGTACGCACTCGTTCGATGAGGGCGGGGCTGGCGGCCTCCACGCTGACGCCGGGAAGAACGGCACCCGACGCGTCTTTCACAGCCCCGGCAATCGTCGCCTGTGCCCAGGCCGCGGTGGGCGCAACGAGACACAGAACAATCGCCTTCACCACTCCACGCATATGGTCACCTCGTGCGCGTCAGAGGGGAACAGATACCACGGAGGACGCGGAGGACGCGGAGGACGGTCAATCCTGACAACTGTGTGGATCGCCACTTGGCTCCGGCGTCGGCGGCATACTACACCGGCGAGTGGGTGACGGTACCGGCGAATTTGAAGGGAATAGTAAACTATCCGGCGCGAAACGACTGGCTGTTCCATGAAGCTCGAACAACGATTCCTGGGAGCCGTGCCGGTCGGTTCGATCGTGATGCTGGCCGAGATGATACCCGCCAGCCTCTCGATGGCGCAGCCGTCGACGACGCTGCCGCCGCCGATGAAGTGGACGGCCGCCGAAGACCATCAGAACATGATGGACCACGAATTGATCGCGTTGTGCGCGCCGCGCCCGACCTTCATCAGCTACGGCGTTCCGGAAAAGGGCGACGCGAAGTGGCTCGATCAGCAGGGCAGCTTCATGGCCGCGGTCGCCGCCGGTCCGGTGTTCCGCCTTCTCGGTGCCCGCGATCTGGGGAGATCGGCCGACTATCGTTCGGAGAAGATGCCGGCCGTCAACGTCGGATTGCTCGACGGTCAGTTGGCCTGGCGCCAGCATGACGGCGGTCACACCGACGCGCCCAACTGAAGTACTTCATTGCCTGGGCCGAGAGGTTCATCAACCCAGCTCAAGTCCAAATTCCGGTCCGTCATTGATCTCCGGGCGCAACCGATGGAATTTTGACTTAGCGCGCTGCGCGGGCCACCACAAAGGACACGATGGACACAAAGGAAACACATACCGGGCTCTTCCCTTGGTGTCCTCTGTGTCCTTTGTGATAGCTGCGCAGCTACTCACGAAGATCCCGCACGAGTCCAGATTCCTAATTCTTCATTCCTAATTCCTTCAGCGGGTCAGCAACGCGGCAGTGGCTGCGACGAGGGCGGCGACCAGGAGACAGCCGAGCGCGAGCCCGCCCAGATCCTCGCGGAACGTCCGCCACACCGAACCCCGGGCGGCACGGCGCACACGAAGCAGGTTGACGAGCAGCAGCGGCCGCTCGGCGGCGGCCGCATCATCGCTCGAGGTCTGCAGGCGATCGAAGAACGAGTGGATCGCGTGCGCGGGCTCGGCCGACGTCAGCAGGCTCACGATCACGAGCGCGGCGATTCCAACGCTCAACGCAGCGAGAAACACGTTCGCATTCCAGTTATCGAGGCGCTGTCCTGCGACATAGTAGAGGAGGAAATTCGTGATCAGCGCGCAGACCAGGCTCGCCGCGGCGCCCCACCGGTTCGCGCGCGGCCAGACCACGCCGCCCAGCACGCTCACGCCGACGAAGGTCGCGAGCGTTTCGGTCAGCAGAAACGTGTACAGCACGCTCTGGATCAGGAACACGGCGTAGATCACGCCCAGCATCGTGACCGCAACCCCGCTGATGCGGCCGACCCAGAGGTAATGCCGATCGTCGCGGCCGCGCACCAGGTGCCGCCGATACAGCCCTTCGGTGAACAACGCGCCGGCGTCCACCATATAGGCGGAACATGCCGACATGCTCGCGGCAAGAATCGACGCGATCAGCAGCCCGAGTGCTCCCGGGAACAACAGCTGGCGGCAGGCGAAGCCGAACGCGTTCTCCGGATCGCCGAGCTCGACGGCGTGTCCCGACCGGGCAATGAGAGCGGCCACGATCAGGCCGACGAGCATCCAGCCGACCGTGCAGACACGCTTCACGAGATTGCCGAAGAGCATCCCCACGCGGCACGTCCGCTCGCTCCGCCCGGTGCCGACCGCGGCGAGCATGTGCGGCTGCGCCATGATGCCGACCAGACCATTGATGGTCAGCATCAGGATGACCCAGGGCCCGATGCCGGACGGCGTCGACAGCGAGAAGCGGTGCGCCGGCAGCGCCGCCTTCATCCCGCTGAACCCGCCGACGACGTCGAGTCCGAGCGGGATCAGCATGAACGACAGCACGATAATCAGGAATCCCTGCACGAGGTCGGTCCACGCCGAAGCGACCAGCCCTCCGACAAAGCTGTAGACGATGAACATCGCGGTCATCGTCACCACGATTTCGTTCACGCCGGCGGTGGCGCCTGTCGCCTGGCTGATCACCTTGCCGGCGCCTTTCAGCAGGCTGCCGGTCTCGATGATGAAGAAGCAGAGGGCGAACACGATATACACGGCGCCCATTGACGATCCGTACCGATCCTCGGTCAGCTCGGCCATCGTCGTCCGGCGGACGCGGCGGAACACCGGCGCCATGATCCAGTAAATTGGCGTAATGAACAGGTTCTTCCACTGGTACCAGATCGCGGAGGCGCCGATTTGGTAGACCGCGCCTGCAAGCGCCACCGGCATGTCGGCGTGGGTGCCGACGCTGAAGCTCTGGGCGACCATCACCCACGGCCCGAAGCGGCGCGCGCCGAGGAAATACTCGCCAGTCCGGCGCACACGGTAGCCGACGATCAGGCCGATTCCCATGATCACGATGAAGTAGACGACAAGAACCGACCAATCGAGGGGAGTGATCCTCATGCTGTCGCGCTGCGAACCTGGAGCCTGCACGCGTCAGGCTCCCAATCGGCGGTGATCGTACCGGCCGGGGTCGTCCCGAGGTAGCTCGCCGGAATGGTTGATGCCATGGGAATGACGGCGTCAAGTGCCAGACCGGTGAACCGGCACGCGTTCGCCACGGCGCGATCCATCGTCAGGCTCGATCCGGCGAGATACGGCGTGCCCGGCAAAGACACGCGGCCATCCTCACCTAAATCGTTTTCGACGCCGCCGATCGTGTACCGCCCGGGCGGACACCCTGCTGCGGCGACGGCATCGGTCACAAGAATGGTATGCGCCGGGCCCTTTGCCCGCACCATCGCCTTCAGCGTCGCAGCCGGCAGGTGATGCCCGTCGGCGATCAGGCTGGCAAACACTCCGTCTGCCGCCAGCAGCTCCCAGATGACGTTCGGGTGGCGCGGCAGCAGCTGCGCACACCCGTTGCCCAGATGCGTCGCGAGCGTTGCGCCGGCGGCGATTGCCTCGCCAATCTGCGCGGGTGTCGCGCCAGTATGACCGATGGCGGCGCGAACGCCCGACGCGACGAGATGTTCGATGAGCGGCAGCGCGCCCGGCGCCTCCGGCGCCAGGGTGACCAGGAGGATCCGGCCGTCGGCCGCATCCTGGCGCCGATTGAAATCGTCGATGCTCGCCGCTGTCACATGCTCCCGTGGATGCGCGCCGCGGGGTCCGTCCTCCGGCGACAAGTATGGACCTTCCATGTGGAGCCCGGCGATGGCTGGATGCATCGTGCGGGCAATGGTGCGCGCGTTCCGCACGAATCGTTCCAGCGCGGAAGTGATGAGCGTCGGCAGACAGCGGGTCACTCCGGTCTGACGCATGCGGTCGAGCGCCTCGGTGACGCGGCTGGTGGAAAGGTTCGGTTCGTTGAAATCGATCCCGCCGAAGCCGTTGACCTGTAGATCGAACAGACCCGGCATTTCGATTGTCATGGCCGAATGCCACCACGGAGGACGCGGAGGACAGGAGGAAAGATCCTGTGGCCTTTCAAGATTGAGCCTCCGCGTCCTCTGTGGTCGCTGGCTTTCGCATGATCATCTGCGCCGGCCCACTGTGAAAAACAGCCCGCCCTCGCGCCCGAGCGAACGCATCCACGCCAATTGTGCCAGCCACGCCTCGGGCCGCCAGTTGTCGGACGCCCGCGCGAACAGGTCTTCTGCGTCCTCGCCCAGAACCGCGCTTGGATATGCGCGCAGGTACTCGACATCATTCTCCCTGAACCAGCCCTGCACCTCGGAGAGCGTGTGGCGGTGTTCTTCGGGGTGCTGATATTGATCGCGAAGCCACGCCTCCCGGCGTGCCGGCTCGTTGGCGCGGCCGCGGAGCACCGGATCGAACGGGATGACGCGGAACCCCGACAGTCGCGCCACAACGCGTCGAAGCCGCAGCGGCACGCGCGCGATCGCGTTGTAGACCCCGAGCACGATCGTGCCGCCGGGCCGGGCGAGGCGCACGAGGCGGGTGAATGACGCGCGCGGATCCGGGGTATGGTGCACGACGCCTGACGAGTAGACGACGTCGAATGACTCGGGCGCCAGGCCCGGGCGGTGGAGATCTGTCTCCACGAACTGCACGCGATCCAGTCCGAAGCGCCGTGCGGCCGCGGCGCCGAGCAGGAGCGCGGCGCGCGTCAGATCGGCGCCGACGACGACGCGATCCGCACGCGCGAGATACAAGGACATCTGGCCGGTCCCGCACCCGATCTCTGCGATCCGCGCATCCCCGGGAATTGCGCGATCGAGCAGGCACGGAAACACGCTCCGTTCGGCCCGGGCGCGAAGCGCCTGCAGGCTGTCGCGCGGCGGGTATCCGGGGAACGGTGTGTGTTCGTAGAAGCGGCGCACGGCGTCGGTGCGTGCGTCGCCCGGCAGGCGGAGGTTGGGGATGCCGTCCGGCGCGTCGAACCGGCTGCCGCAGCGTGGGCATGACAAATCCTTCGCGAGCCGATCTGCGCACGCCGGACAGGCGAGCAGCCCGCGGAAGGCCTCCATTGGTCAGAAGATCGCGTAGATGAATGGAGCCAGCGCTTCGACCGTCGTCGCCAGAATCAGCACGAGCCCGAACAGGCAGAGAAACACCGCCAGCGGGATGAGCCAGCGGTTGCCGGACTCGCTCCGCCACAGCCCGCGCGCGAGATCGGCGATCGTTCCGGCGGCGCTGCCCAGCATGACGAAGCGGCGCCGGAGCCCGCCAGGCTTTTTGATCACGCCACTTCCTCTTTGAGCGATTCCGCGGGCACCGAACGGCGCTTCGTCACCAGCACGCCATGCGCCGCGAGGATGTCGATCCCCGAGCGCCGGAACGTTGAGTACGCCTCGAGCGCGCGAGCGACGATCGGTTCTCCCGCCAGATTGAACGATGTATTGAGCAGCACGGGAATCCCGCTTCGCCGGCCGAACGCCTCGAGCAAGCCGTACAAGCGGGGCGCCATGTCGCGTTCGAGCGCCTGGACCCGGGCTGAACCGTCCACGTGCGTGATCGCGGCGAGGCGCGCTCGCCATTCCGGCCGCACCGGGAAGACGCCCGACATGAAACGGGCCATCCGCGCGCCGCCGGGCGGCAGCTCGAAATAGCGATCCACCGCCTCGATCGGCGCGACCGGCGCGAACGGCCGGAACTCCTCGCGGAATTTGATGTCGCGATTGAGCCGGTCGCGCATCTCGCTCGAATGCGGCGCGGCCAGGATGCTGCGATGACCGAGCGCACGCGGTCCGAGCTCGCAGGCGCCTTCGATCCATCCGACTACCCGGCCGGCGGCGAGCTCGTCGGCAATCCGTTCGATCAGCCGGCCATCGTCGAGCTCTTCGACCGCCTGCCCATCCTCGCTCGCCACGCGCAAAAGGTCTCTCGCGTCCACCACCGGGCCCCAGAACGGATGGTCCGGCACGTCGCGGTCGGGGTTCTTGAAATGAATGCGGTCGGCAAAGAGCGCTGCACCGAGCGCACAGCCGGCATCGCCCGGCGCCGGTGGAACGAACACGCGCTGGAAGCCGGATTCGGCGAGGATTCGCGCATTGGCGACGCCGTTGAGCGCCACGCCGCCGCCGAGACACAGATCGTCCAGACCGGTCTCGCGATGGAGGGCCTGCGTCAGATCGACCAGCGTATCCTCGAGCACGCGCTGGACGCTCGCGGCGCAATCGGCGAAGCGGCGGCCCTCCGGAGTTGCGAGGTCGATTGGCTCGTACGGGTTGCGCGGCGGACCGAACAGGTCGATGAACCGGGACGAATAGGATCGCGAGGCTGTCGAGTGATACTCGAAGTACGACAGGTCCAGCGCGAACGCGCCATCCGGTGTCCGGCGGATCAACTTGCGCACCTGCCCGGCCATCGTGGGACGTCCGAATGCCGCGAGCGCCATCACCTTGTACTCGTCCTCGTTGACGGCGAATCCGAGATACGCGGTGAACGTCGAATACAACATCCCAAGCGAGTGCGGAAACCTGATCTCGCGCACGAGCGTGATATCGGTGTTCGCAGCGCCGCTGCCGCGGCGCCGTTCGCCGTGGCCGACAGTCAGCGTGGCCCACTCGCCGACGCCGTCGGCAGTCAGGATCGCCGCGCGCCGCGTGGGAGCGGTCAGGAACGCGGCGGCCGCGTGCGACGCGTGATGAGTGGTGAACAGAATCCTCTCCCGGGGCACATCAAGGTACGAGCCGATGATTCCGCGCACCCAGACCTTCTCGCCCAGCGAACTCCTGATGGCATTCGGAAACGATCGCCAGGAGCGCGGAAAAGCCCGCAGCGTGCACGTGAGGATCCGCTCGAACTTGAGCATGCTGCGCTCGTAGAAGACCACGGCGTCGAGGTCCTCCGGTTTGAGCCCGGCGTGATCGAGGCACCATTCGATTGCCGCACCGGGAAACGCGGCGTCGTGCTTCCGCCGCGACAGGCGCTCTTCCTGCACGGCGCAGACCGGTACGCCGTCGGCGACCAGCGCGGCCGCCGAGTCATGGTAGTGCGCGGAAATGCCGAGAATCTTCATCTCAATACTGACTTGTCAGCGAGTCATCGCGGCCTCGGCGGATAGGGGACCAGCCCGGGCGCTCCCGGCGTGCGGCGCGTCGGGCGAGCCAGGCGAACGGCGGCAGCAGGACGAAATACTGGAGGATCAGGATGATCGTGCCGAGCAGGCCAGCGAGCGCGGCCGCCAGCCGCAGATACCGGTTCCACAGGCGGCTCGCGCGCGCCCGCCAGACCTGCCGGCGGTACGAGCGCGGCGAGATGCGCGTGAGCTGGGTGTAGGTGTAGTTCATGTGAAACACTTCGTCGCGCAGGATCTCTTCGAAGATTGCCCGCGTCGACGGATCGTCGTCCACGATGTCCCGGTAAATGGCGAAGCGGCCGGCGGCCGCTTTCTCGGCCACGTGCAGGAAGGCGAGCAGCCGATGATCGGGCTCGTCTTCGACACGCAGGTCGTCCAGGCCGTGGCCGCCGGGAAGGGGAGTGGTGTTGAACAGCACCTTGCGCGCACCGCGGGTGCGCAGCAGTGCGGCGCCGCGCTCTCTGAACAGATCCCCGTGGTGCAGTTCGTCAATCGCGTGCGCCAGATAGAGGCGGCGCAACAGCGCGTCCGGCGTCTTTTCTGCAGCGCGCAGGATATCGCGTCCGCCCTCGGTTTCAACTTCCGCAAACGCGAGCAGCTTGCGCACGCGCCGATCGAAATCGCCCCAGATCCATCGATGAACCGGCCGCAACACCCGGTCGACGCGCGCCGCTCGTCCGGCAGGCATGGCGGCGTTACCTTAGCATATCCACCGTAACCCGCACGTGTTCGTTGCGGAAGCGACCAGCCCCCGGAGGGGTTGTGAATCTGGATCTATCGAAGACGCCCATATCCCGTCTGTTTGAGATCGCGATCACGGCCATCGGCGTGGTGCTCGTGATCGGCGCCGTCGCCGCCAATCAGCGCTGGTTCGATCGGCATTTCATGCCGTCGTTCTTTCTTCCGCGGGTGTGGTACGTGCGGATTCAGATGTTCGTCCGCCTCGCGCTCGCAACGCTGGGCGTGTCGCTCGCGCTGATCGCGCGGTTTCGAGCGCCGAGGCTCGCGGCGGGCCTGTCTGCTCGTGCGTTCCCGGTCGTGGTCGCGGCAGCACTGGCGCTGGGTGCGAGCGAGTTCGTGCTCCGCCGCGTGCATCTCCGCCCCGTCGGCTGGCTCCTGCCGGCAGAGGAGCCGTGGCGGCGGCCAGACCCGCGTCTTGGATGGTCGTTCGTGCCTGCGCGCACCGGACGCAGCACGGTCGGCGGCCGCACGATCGATTACGCCATAGACGCCTCCGGGTATCGCGTCCGCCGGACCGACGATGCCGTCGACCCTGAACGTGCCGCGATTCTGTTCACGGGCGAGTCGGTGATGTTCGGGGAGGGACTGACGTGGGAAGAAAGCGTACCGGCGCAGGTCGGAGCGAGGTTGAACCTCCAGAGCGTCAACCTGGCCGTGCACGGGTACGGCACCGACCAGTCGTTCCTGCGGTTGCAGGCGGAGCTGCCGCGGTTTCGACGGCCCGTCGCGGTGGTGACGTTGTTCATGACCGCACTCTTCGGCCGCAACCTCGATGACGATCGACCGCATCTCGGACCGGGACTGCTGTGGCTGCCCCCGAAACAACATTCGCGGCTGGCGTCGCTCGGAAAGCTGCTCGTGCCGTACCGGAGCGTCGACACCGTCGAACGCGGCATCCGCGTCACGCGCGAGGTGCTTGGCGCTGGCGTGAACCTGTCACGGGCACGCGGCGCGACGCCGCTGATCGTGGTGCCGCAGTTCGGCCCGGAGGAGCCGGTAGAAAGGATGCTGCGCCGGCGCATCATCGAAGAGGCCGGCCTGCCGCATGTGTGGATCGAACTCGACGCCGCCTGGCGCCTGCCGTGGGACCGGCACCCGAACGCGCATGCGGCACGCACGATCGCGGCGGCTGTCGCCGCACGATTGCGAGCGCCGTGACGTCCTGATACCAGCTCTCACGTCGCCTGGCGGGCAGTGTCAAACCTCGAGCACAACCCTGTATACTGTGGCACGCAGCCCGTCATCCATTCTGGGAGGTTCCGACCATGAGAGCCGTGATCCTCGCGGTAACAGCCGTCCTTGTGTTTGCGCCGCTCGCCAGTGGCGCAGAGCAGGAGACACCAGTCGAGCAGCAGATTGCCACCGCCGTTCAGATCCTGCCTCCGGACCTTCGCGCCGGCGCCACGGTGGTGACGTACGACGCCGCCACCGGCGCGCGCAAGGTCCTCCGGGAAGGGACGAACTTCATCGAGTGCCAGCCGCGGATGGCCGACGGCTTCGAGCGGTGCTATCACAAGGCGTTCGGCCCGCGCCGCGACCTCGAGGCGAAGCTCCGCGCGCAGAAGAAGAGCGACGAAGAAATCCAGCAGGCGGTCGCGGCGGCGGTGAAGGCCGGCACGCTTCCGGCGCCGCCCAAAGGCACGATGTCGTACCGTGGCTACGACAAGAGCGATCGCATCCAGAACCTGTGGGTGATGTCGCTGCCCAACGCCACACCCGAATCGGTTGGCGTGTCTACTGTGAGCCAGCGCGACGCGGCACTCGCCGGCCGCGGGCTGCCGTGGATGATGCTGCCGGGGACGCCGGGCGCGCACATCATGATTCCGATCAACCCGCCCGCGAAGTCGTCTTCCATCTCCGATGAAGCGCCGGACGAGATTGCGCAAGCGACCTTGCCGCTGCCCGAGGACCTTCGCGGCGGCGCCACCATTTACAAGTACGACGCGAAGACGGGTGAGCGCATCGTGCTGCGAAAGGGCACCAATTTTGTCGAGTGCATGCCCCGCGACGCCGACGGCTTCACCTGGTGCTACAACGTCGTCACCGCTCCACGCCGGGACTTCTCGGCGAAACTGCGCGCGCAGGGAAAGTCGGACAAGGAGATTCAGCAGGCGGTCGAAGCCGCGACGAAAGACGGCACGCTGAAGCCGGCGCCGTTCGGCACGATGATGTACCGGCTCTATGGGAAGAAGGATCGGATCCGGTTGTTGTGGGTGCTGTCGGTCCCGGGCGCCACGCCGGAGTCGATCGGCGTGTCGGACGCGAGCCGGCGCGACGAGGCCATCGGCGGCGACGGGCGGCCCTGGCTGATGCTGGCCGGCACGCCGGGCGCGCACGTCATGATCCCGATCAACAAGTAGTGGTGACGGGTCCGGGAGAACCGCGCGGACTTGACAACGCGCGATCCGCGCCTACATTGTGCACCGCTGTGCGCGCCGGACGCGGGCAGCCAGCTTCACTGGTTCGGGAATGCGAACGGATTGGTCTGTGACGAGCACTGCGTTTTCGAAAGGAAAGGCGGTGTAGGTTACGGGCCCAGGCTGGAGCGCACTCTCGGAAAAGAAGAACCTGAAGGGTCTTGAGCAGTAAGCCGTCGAGCGTATTTGTCGCTCAGCACGCGCAAGCGTGTTGCGGGCAAGAATGTTATGCGGTTTTCTGAACGAGATTTTTCGAGGTCCTTCAAAACAAAGGACGTGCAAACGTCTTTCGACCGGTAGGGCGGTTGACTGCGTCTGGAGCGCTCGGCGTTTGTACAGACCTTCCCGAAACACTCTCCTCTGGTGTAGTGCGGACCTTCAGGTCCGCCCGGCAGGCCTGAAGGCCTCCACTACAAGCACAGCCCTCATTCGCTAGAATTCCAAGAACCGGTCATGATGCGACGGATGAGACAGATCACGAGGTCTGTGTGCGCGGTCTGCGCGGTCATTCTCGTCAGCGTCGCCGCTCCAGCCTCAGCTCAAACGACCGCCACCTTGACCGGATCGGCGGAGGACGCGTCCGGGGGGATCCTTCCGGGTGTTCAGGTCAGCATCAGGAACGTCGAGACGGGCTTTACGCGCGTCGCTGTCACAAGCACTGAGGGGCGGTTTGTCTTTCCGGTGCTGCCGGTGGGCCGGTACGATCTGCGGGCCGAGCTCGCGGGCTTTCGCCCCTACGTCACGGAGGGCCTCGTCCTGACCGTTGGCGAAACGGTCAGTGTGCGGCTGGTCCTGAGAGTCGGCGGCGTCGAGGAGCTGGTGACGGTCAGCGCGGGCGCGCTGCAGGTGAACGCGACGACACCCGAGCTGAGTTACCTGGTCGGTCAGCAGTCGATTGAAACCCTGCCCCTGAACGGTCGCAATTACACGGACCTCGCGCTGCTCCAGCCCGGCACGCTCGCGTATCCGTCGCGCGATGGCGGCTCGGTCGTCGCGCACGGCCTCGGCATGAGCATCAACGGACAGGACTATCGATCCAATGTATATCTGCTCGACGGGACGCTGCAGAACGACTTCACGAACGGACCGGCGGGCAGCGCGGCCGGGACCACGCTCGGCATGGACACGATTCGCGAGTTCCGCGTGGAGTCCAACGCGTACGGCGCCGAGTACGGCCGCAACTCTGGCGGGCAGGTCAACGTCCTCACCCGGTCGGGTACGAATCAGCTCCATGGCAGCGTCGTCGAGTTCCATCGGAACGACGCACTCGATGCTCGCAATTACTTCGACACCGCGGGCAAACCCGATTTCCGGCGCAATCAGTTCGGTGGCGTGCTCGGCGGGCCGTTGCAGACGGACCGCCTGTTCTACTTCGCCGGCTACGAGGGGCTGCGCGAGGGGCTGGGGAAGACCATCACGAGCTTTGTGCCCGACGATGCCGCGCGCCGCGGCGTTCTGCCGGATGGCCCGGTCACAATCGACCCCGCCGTGCGTCCGTATCTTGACGCCATCCCCGCTGCCAATGGGCCCGCGATTGGTGGTGGACTCGCTGCCTACACGTTTGGATTCAACCAGAAACTGATCGAACATTTTGCTCAGGGACGGATCGACTACAACCGCGGGCCCCGGCATCAGTTCTTCGGCCGCTACACGTTCGACACCAGCACCCAGCGGTTGCCGACCGATTACCCGCAGTTCCCGCGCACGTTCCTTTCGCGCAACCAGTTCTTCACAGGCGAGTACCGGAATGTGTGGTCCGATCGTACGCTGCAGACGTGGCGGCTCGGCTTCAGCCGGACACGCATCGGCCAGGACGTCGAGGCCAACCTGGCGCCGCCGCTCACCCCATTCGTTGCCGGCCGTGCCCTCGTCGGCGACATCGACATCACGGGCATGCAGCGCTTCGGCCCGCAGAGCTCCGGCAATCTGCGGCTGCTGCAGAACGTGTTCAGCGGTCAGTACGATCTCGTGCAGACGCGCGGCCGGCATCTGTTGAAGGCCGGCACGCTGGTCGAACACTATCGGGAAAGCATGATCAATCCGACGTTCAGTCTGGGCATCTACACGTTTGCCGGACCGCGGGCGTTTTTCGAGAACCGGCCGCTCCGGTTCATCGGCTTGTCGCCGCAGGGCGCGATCGATCGCCAGTGGCCGTTCACGCTGGTCGGGTCGTATGCACAGGACAACGTCGCGATCCATCCGAGGCTGACGCTGACGGGTGGTCTCCGCTACGAGTTCACCACGATGCCGAGAGACGAGGGCGGCCGCGATTCGGCATTGATCAACCTGAGCGATACCGCCCCCACTGTCGGTCAGCTCTATCAGAACCCGACCTACACCAACATCTCTCCGCGTCTGGGCGCCGCGTGGGACGTGTTCGGCAACGGCACGACTTCGGTGCGGGGCGGCTACGGCCTCTACTTCAACACGAACAACCAGCAGAACCTCATCGTCACCGTCACGAATCCACCGGCGACGCCGCGGTTCGTGATCGCCAACCCGTCATTCCCCGCGCCGCCGTTCGAGCGCGGAGTCGGCAACTCGATCCGGCCCGTTCAATGGGACCTCGAGAACCCGCGGCTGCACATGGGCAACGTCAGCGTGCAGCATCTGCTGCCTGGCGGCGTCCTGGCCACGGTCGGCTACGCGGCGTCCCGTGGCCTCCATCTCCTGCGCAGCGGCGATGTGAACATACCGGTGCCGGCGCTGCAAGCCGATGGCCGCCTGGTTTTTCCGGCCGCGGGCACGCCGCGGCCGAATCGCGCATTCTCCACCATCGAGCTCAAGAGCAGCGATGGAAACTCCTGGTACAAGGCGCTCGTGTTCGAGGTACGGTGGCGATGGCACAGCGGCTTCTCGGCGCAGTCGTCGTACACCTGGTCGAAAACGGTCGATACCACGCAGGCATCGACCTTCTTCTCGGATGCGACGAACGGCACGACTTCCGCCTTCCCCGAATTCGGGACCGATTACAACAAGGGTCCCGCCGACTGGGACACTCCGCACAACTGGGTCTTCAACGTCTTATGGGCCGTGCCGTACGGTCAGGACCGTCGCGGCGCCGCCTTGTTCCGCGGCTGGCAGCTCGCGGCCATCGGCACGGTGCACAGCGGCCAGCCGTTGACGGTGTTCGTGCAGAACAATCGATCGCGATCGCAATGGTCGCCCTCGCTCGGGCCCGGGATCGGTTTCGATCGGCCCGATCTCGCGCCAGGGCGCACACCGGAGAGCGCGGTTCTCGGGCGACCCGATCAATGGTTCGACGCGAGCGCCTTTCGATTGCAGCCGGCGGGCACGCTGGGGAACAGCGGCCGCGGCGCCTTCCGCGGTCCGAACCTGCGCACCCTCGATGCCGTCGCGGTCAAGTCCATTGGTCTCGGAACAGAGACGCGCGTCGAGTTGCGGCTCGAGGTGTTCAACGTGTTCAATCGCGCCAATTTCGGGAATCCAACGCTGATTGCGTTCACCGGCAGCGCCGACGACGAGCTGCCGCAAGCCTCCTTCGGCCGCATCCGGTCGACGATCACCGCCGCCCGCCAGGTGCAGCTCGGCGCGCGTCTCGTTTTTTGAGTTTCACCCGATTTCACGGCGCCCGAGCTCGCGCCACGCCGCGAACTGAGCTCAGCGAACAGCCCCGTGCTGCTGCCACGAAAACACGAGTGCCGCCGCGGTTCGCATATCGGTGCGGCCGAACCCCGCGACCGGCGCATTGCGGTGCTCGAGCACGGTCGACGCCTTCAGCGACAACAGCCGCGTCAACGTCACCGTCATCCGGATGGTGCTCGTCGCCCGCCAGTCGCGCGCGGTCTCCAGGTTGAGGATCGTCGCGAGGTCATCGGCCAGCTCCGTGCCCGGCGCAATCCGCCAGACGTGGTTCAGCGCACCGGTCGCGGTCACGAAATGCAGTTCCGTGTGATCGACACGCTGCTCCGCCGTGAACCCGATGCTCGCTTCAGTGGTGAGCGCATTGCTTCGCGGCAGGGTCTTGACGAAGGCGAAACCGCCTTCTGCCGTGACGCGATCGTCAACGCCGGCGAATCGATTTCGCGCGTAGGATCCGCGCGCGAACAGTTCGGTCGGCTTTGCCAGACGAAACCCCTGGCGCGCCTGCATCGTGGTCGATCGCGCCTGCGTCACATTGTCGGCCTCGCTGGTGATGAAGGCGAGCGTGGCGCGGGTGCTGGTGCGGTCGCTGCGGTGGATCAGGCTGCCGCCGAGTCCGGCGGTGCGCGTCGACGTGTTCCCGGCTGTGGCGACCAGGGACAGTTCGCCGCTCACGTCCCACGCCGGTGGAGGCAGTGGCGCGACGCCGTACTGCGCGGCGACGCCGGCGCCTGCGGATGGCGCAGGCCCGGAATGCCGAATCTGAAGGCGCCAGCCGTCCGGGGATTCAGTCCAGATGTCGGTGATGAGACTGCGCATCACCGCCTGACGGCAGGTGGACGGGTCGACATAGAACGTCAGCTCGAACGCCGCGATGACGACGCCGGCCTGCTCGCGTGCGCGAAAACCGTCCATCGTTGAACGATCGCCCCAGCACAACGTGATCGCGTTGCGGATCCACGTGTCGCGATCGATGTCGGGCGCGCTCCGCAGGATGAAGTCGGGTGCGAGCAGGTCCTCGAGCCGTTGCCGGTCCCTCGCGTGCATGGCGCCGGCAAGCGCCAGTTCCCTGGAGTGGATCTCAGCCGAGCGCCCAGCGGGGTCGACAGCCTGTCCTGCCGCCGTGTTTCGAGCGAAAGCGAGCCACATCGACGCCGCGAGCGCAGCCGCGTACCTCATCACGCGAGGAGTTCATGACAGTCTACTCCGCGCGCAGCGCGATGATGGGGTCCACCCGCGTCGCGCGCCGCGCCGGCACGAACGCGGCCAGCAGCGACACGACAGTGACGAGCGCGGCAACGGTGACATAGATGAGCGGATCGCGTCCGCTGACCCCGAAGAGCGTGTTCCGGATGGCGTCGGCCAGAACGAGGGCCAGTGCGAGCGCGAGTCCGAGCCCGAGCACCAGGCCCATCGCGATCTGCACGACGCCCTGCCGTACTACCATCCGAAGAATCCGCGGCGTGTTGGCGCCGAGCGCCATCCGGACCCCGAATTCCTGCGTCCGCTGGTTCACGCTGAATGACATGACGCCGTAGATCCCGACCGAGGCGAGCACGACGGCGACCGCGCCGAAGATCGTGAACAGCGTCGCGACAATCCGATTCTGGGCGACGAACGCATCGAGCTGGCGGCGCGGCGTGCCGGCGAAGTAGAGAGGCAGGTTCGGATCGGCCTTCTGCACGTCGTTTCGCAGCCGGCTGATGGATGCTTCGCCGCGCGTGCCGCTGCGCGGCTTCACCACCACCGTCGCGAACTGACTGACGAACGGTCCTGGCGTGCTCGGTCCTGCGGCAGTGGAGTAGAACGGCACGTAGAAGCCGCTGTCGTCCACGTTCGCGTTGTTGAACGGCCCCAGCATGCGCACCGTCGAAACGACGCCGACGATGGTCCGCCACGGCCCGGGCTGGGTGCCGTTGTTGACGACGGTGCGAAACCGTCGGCCGGCCGCCGCCTCGGTGCCGAAGTGTTTGCGAGCGAACGCTGCGTTGACAACCGCCACCGGCAGCCTCGCGTCCAGATCATCGTCGGTGAAGGCGCGCCCTTCGAGGAGCCGCTGGCCGGTGACGTCGAAGAAGCCCGGCGTCACCTGTTCGAAGTTCGCCAGGGGGCGATCGCGGTTGTCCTGGTACTGCCTCCCCTCGATCTCAATCGGCCCGCTGCCGGAGAACACCATTCGGAAACGGTTGGTCAACGCGACCGCCGCGAACTCGGGGTCGCTGCGCAAGTCGCGCAGCAGACGGTCGTAGAACAGCTTCCGCGCGTCGTTCGATGGGTAGTCGCCGTCCATCAAACCCATGCGCGCCGACATCAGCCCGTTTGTGTCGTACCCGTAGTCGATATTCTGCTGGTTGAGGATTGAGCGCAGCTGCAGGAGCGATCCAATGAGCAGCACGCACGTGACGACGATCTGCAAGACCACGAGGCCGCGCGTGACCAGCATCATCCTTCGGCTGGTCGTTCCCCGCGCGCCGTCGCGGAGCACGGCGTTGCTGCTGGCCCGCGACGACATCCAGGCCGGCAGCAGCCCCGACGCCACGGCCGCGACCAGCGTGGCGACGACGGTAAATCCGAGCACGGCCGCGTCGACATCGAAGGTGATGTATGCGGGCGGCGGATTTTCCAGATTACGCACGGTCGTCTGCAGCCAGTCGATGGCGAGGTAGGCCAGGCCGATGCCGACCGCTGCGCCGATCCCGGCGACGAGCAGGCTTTCGACGAGCATCTGACGTACGAGGCGGATGCGGGTGGCGCCGAGCGCCGAACGCAGCGCCAGCTCTTTCGCCCGCAGGGTGGCACGTGCGAACTGCATGTTCATCACGTTGACGCACGCGATGAGCAGCACGCCGACGCAGAACGCGAGCATCGTGTACAGGGTGCCGCGCAGCGGACGAGGCGTGAACGACTCAATCAGCAGCTGCACCTGGCCGGTATTGAACTGTTTATTCGTGCGCGGATACGCCTCGGCCAGGCGCCTTGCGAGCGCGGTGAACTCCGCTGTGGCCTGGTCCAGTGAGACGTCCGGCTTCAGCAGCCCGAGCACCGCCGGGTTGACGTTCGCCGGATCGCCGCGCGGCCGCGGCGGGAATTCGGTGAAGAGCGGCAGCCAGAGCTCCTCGTTGGTCGGAAAGGCGAAGCCTTTCGGCATCACGCCGATGATCGTGGCCGGCCGGCCGTTGATGCGAACGTGCCGGCCGACGATGTCCGCCGCGCCGCCGAAATCGCGCTGCCAGATGCCGTAGCCGATCAGCGCCACTTTTTCGCCGCCGGGCCGATTGTCGGCAGCCGAGAAGTCGCGACCCAGCATCGGCACCACGCCGAGGCTGGGCAGAAAGTCTTCGGTCGTGTAAGCGCCGGTGTAGCGCTGCGGCCGGCCGTCGATCGTGACGTTCACCGTCGACCCGCTGAGATATGCCGCCAGCCGCTCGAATGACTGCTGGACCGGACGGATTTCCTGGAAATCCATCGCGCTGATCTGACCGGTGATGCCGAAGAAGTTCGTGCTCGTGGGGTCGACGAAATTGGCGCTCGCCAGGCGGTCAGCGTTCGGAAATGAGAATCCGCGGAGCATCGCGCCGTTGACGACGCTGAACATCGTGGTGACGCCGCAGATGCCGAGGCCCAGCACCACCACGGCGAGGGTGGAAAAGGCCCGTTCTTTCCGGAGAATGCGCAGGCCGGTGCCAACGTCCTGGCCGAATGTGTCTGGAAACATTTTGAGGTTAGACGGCCCGCGGGAGGGCGGCGTTCCGCGCGGAACCCGACGTCGACCAGATGCAGCCGGTAACGGCGGAGGGGTGAAGGTCGTTGGCGGGCGCGATCGCGCCAGACTTGAATTCCGCGTGCGCGTTCGCGATTGTTATCGAATGGTGCTGGCGTGACGTCGCGGGAATGCGATACGCTGAGGGTTCTGCGCCCGTAGCTCAGCTGGATAGAGCGTCGGCCTCCGGAGCCGAAGGCCACAGGTTCGAATCCTGTCGGGCGCGCTTCTCTTGCCAGATTCGTTCCGGAAGTCGCGAACTACGGCCTCCGGCCCACCGCATCACGTCACGTCGCAGACGGTCAATTTCCGCGTGGCAGACCGCGTGGCAGCGAACTCTCTGCCCGCCATATGCGACGAGACGCTTTCTGGCGACTGCTCTCCATATGACATTGCCTGGACTGCGTGCGGTCCGCTCGAAACGGATTGAATGCCTAACGCTGCGGGACGCCGACCCTAACGTCCTTTGGGCGCCGACTTGTATGTGTGCGATCTCGTTGAGATTCTGAATGCTGCTCAGCCGACGGTGTCCAGGCAGCTGTCATATCTGCGGCGCGCAGGCGCTCGTTAAAGCACGCCAAGAACGTTCGTGGAGTTTTTATGAACTCGCGCACCTGCGTAAAATCCGGAGGACACTCATGAGGCGGCTCGTGGCAATGATCATCTGCGTGTGGATGTGTCTTGGATCCAATCGCACCGGCGACGCTCAACAAATCCGCGACAACGGCGAACGTCTGGTCCTCATCACGATTGATGGCGCCCGAACGCAGGAAGTTTTTGGCGGGCTCGATCTGGATGTCTTCAAGAGCACGCTCAAAGATCCGAAGACAATCGAAACGGCGCCGGCGTACCAAAGATTCTGGGCGGCCTCATCGCAGGAGCGGCGTCAGAAGCTGATGCCGTTTTTCTGGAATCTCGTTTCGACGGATGGATCAATTGCGGGCAATCACACCGTCGGCAGCCATGTGCGCCTGAAGAACGGCTATTGGGTCTCCTATCCGGGCTACGCAGAGATTCTCCTCGGCGAGCCGCATGACGATACTATCAAGAGCAACGACGCGATCAGAAATCCGTACACGACCGTGCTCGAGACCCTGCGCGCACGCCTGAACCTTCCGTCGAGCCAGGTCGCGACGTTCGGCTCCTGGAAGATATTCAATCAGATCGCCGAGCACGAAGAAGGCGCGACATTCATCAATGCGGGTTACGAGCAGCTCCCGGGGGCCACCGGGGACGCCGGTCTGCTCAGTGCCCTGCAACGCGAAATCCCGTCCCCCTGGGAGAACAACCGGTTCGATGCGTTTACCTTCCGTCTCGCCATGGATTACCTGCGCGCGACGAAGCCGCGCGTGCTCTGCATCGCACTCAACGACACCGACGACTGGGCGCACGACGGCTACTACGACCGCGTGCTCGATGCGTGGGCCCGGAACGACGGCTATTTGAGGGAACTGTGGACCTGGGTGCAGTCAGATCCGGACTACCGCGGCCGCACGCACTTGCTGATCACCACTGATCACGGCCGGGGCCGGACCGCGCAGGACTGGCGCGACCACAACGCAAAGGTCGACGGGTCGCAGGACACCTGGATTGCCTTCGTCTCCCCACGCATGGCCCGCCGAGGGGAATGGCGTGACGGCGAACTCTCGACGAGCCAGATTGCCGCCACCCTCGCCGCGTGGATGGGCATCGACTGGAATCTCGATCACCCGGAGGCAGGCCGCCCGATTCGTTGACTTGCTAGCATGAGCAGATTGAGTCAAGAAATGGCTGCGCGATGGAACGCCGCGTACAGTGACAGGGAATTAGTGTGAGCAGCTCCTCAGTCCGCGCGCAGAGGGCCGCTGTTCTTCTCAGGACGTACCGCGCCATCTACATCGAGGTGCCAAAGGTGGCATCCTCGAGCATTAAGATGGCTCTTGCCGGTCTGTTAGGTGTCGACCTAGAAGCAGTGGGTGGCAATCCCCACAAGGTGTGCTTCCCGGCACCTGTATCGGGGGGAACCGAATCGGACCTGGACGCCGGTCTGTTCAGCTTTACCTTCGTTCGGAACCCCTGGGATCGCCTCGTGTCGTGTTACCGCGACAAGATTCTGGGCGAGGTGCCCGACTTCACATCATTCGACGCGAGGCGAGGCGTGGCGCACTGCCTGGCGCGCTTCGATGCCTTCCGAGCTGGCATGTCATTCGACGATTTCGCGAGGGCTGTCGCTGCGATTCCTGACGAGGAGGCAGATGATCACTTCCGCTCGCAGCACACCTTCATCACGAACACTCTCGGGGACATCACGATTGACTTCGTAGGCCGGTTTGAGGCGCTCGCCGAGGACTTCCGGGCTGTCTGCGAGAAGCTCGGCCTCCCGTTACTGATGCTCCCCCACGTTCAAGCCGCAGGTACGCGCAGGAGATACACGGAGTACTACAGTCCGGAGTCACGGGAGATCGTTGCTAGTCGCTTCCGCGAAGACGTCATACTCTTTGGCTACCGGTACGGCAGTGTCAAGTAACCGAAACTGGTCACAGCGATTGAGGCTTGCCCGACGTGCCGCCTCGCCGGGAGTGAGTCCGGCCGTCTCCTGCAGCGCTGACGCCGCGCTCATATGAGTCGCCTCATCGGTCGGCGTACCGCCTTATCGGACGCCGTTCTCCTTCCAGTCAGCCTCGCGCAGTTGGCGAGAAGCGCCTCTTCGACGCTCGATCAGAAATTCAGCGATCTCGAGAAACAGAGCGGCGGACGGCTTGGTGTGGCGGTGCTGGACACCGGGAGCGGCGTCCAGGCAGGTTACCGGGCGCGCGAACGATTCCCGATGTGCAGCACGTTCAAGCTCCTCGCGGTCGCGGCGGTACTGGCGCAGGTCGATCGCGGCCGCGAACGGCTGGATCGTTCGATTGCGTTTGCTGCAGCCGACCTGCTCGAGTACGCGCCGGCCACCCGGGCACGGGTCGCGGAGGGCCGCATGCCGATCGCCGATCTCTGCGAGGCAGCAATCACAATGAGCGACAACACGGCTGCCAACCTGCTCCTCGCCTTACTCGGCGGCCCCGCCGGCGTGACCGCATATGCCCGCTCGATCGGCGATCGCGTCACTCGCCTCGATCGCAGCGAACCGGCACTCAACGAAGCTGCTCCTCACGATGTGCGAGACACCACGGCACCTTCGGCGATCGCCGGCGATCTGCAGACGATTCTCGCCGGCACGGCGTTGTCGCGCGCCTCTCGCGACAAACTGGTTGGCTGGCTGATCGCGTGCAAGACCGGCGATCGACGGCTGCGCGCCGGTGTTCCCGCAGGCTGGCGCGTCGGCGACAAAACCGGCTCGGGCGAGCACGGCACGACCAACGACGTCGGAATCCTGTGGCCGCCCGATCGCGATCCCATTCTGGTCGCTGCCTACCTCACCGAGACCCGGCGCGATGCGGCAACGCGTGAAGGGGTGCTCGCCAGCGTCGCGCGGCTGGTCAGCGGAATGTCCTGAGACGGCCCTGTCTGACATCACATGCGGCCGTGTTCTAAGCCAATTTGGGCCTTAAGCGCTAATTTACTGTATACAGCTGTATAAATATGACGTATAGTGCTGTATATGACTCTAAGTGGACACGAGATGTGCTCTGTAGACGAGGTCGCTCGGTGCCTGGGCCTCAACGTGCGGACGGTTCGCGCCTACCTTCGCAGCGGCCGTTTGAAAGGCGTCCGTATCGGCAAGCAATACCGCATCCGACGCCAGGACCTGGATGCACTGGTCGGCAGAGACTCGTCGGCTCTTCGCGAGCTAATCAGCCGGCACCGGCAGGTCGACGTGTCCACCATCGTGCAGATCGATGTCATCAGCCCCGGGTCTGTGAGCCGCGTGACGAACATGCTGATGGCGGCGGCCAAAGAGCCGCGAGACGACGATCAGCCGCTGCGCGTCGACACGAGCTACGACGAGGAGCGGGCGCGCCTCAAGGTCTTCGTGTCCGGAAGCATCGTCACGACGATCAGCATGCTCAGGTTGTTGAACAAGATCATTGAGCCGGAGGGCATATGAGCGGCATTTACACGTCCACTGAAGGCAGACAGGCCGTTCACGCGCGGTACTCCGAGCTGTTGGGGAGATGGCCGGTTCCGTGCGAGCCATGTCGGGTGGCGACCCGCGAGGGTGAAACGTTTTCGGTCGCGTGCGGTCCCGCGTCGGCGCCGGCGCTGCTGTTGCTTCAGGGATCCGGTGCGAATGCCGCCATGTGGCTGCGCGATGTCGCGTCGTTGGCGGAGCATCATCGCGTCTATGCCGTCGACGTCATCGGCGAGCCTGGTTTCAGCGCGCCGTCGCGGCCGCCGCTTCGCTCTGACGCGTATGCGCTGTGGCTGGACGATGTGATGCGGGCGCTCGGCTTGACGCGAGCGTCATTCCTTGGCGTGTCGCTCGGCGGGTGGATTGTTCTCGACTACGCCATCCGCCGGCCGGATCGCGTCGAGAAGGTCGTCGTCGTCAATCCGAGCGGCATCGGCCGGCCGAAGACCAGCTTCATGTTCAAGGCTGGCGCCCTGATGCTGCTCGGGCAACGGGGACGGCGCAAGGCCCTGGCCCTGGCCGTTGGACCCGCGCCCGGACGCCCTCATCCGCTGGATCGTGACGTCGGCACGCTCGCGATGCTCATGGCCAGGCACTTTCGGCACAGACGCGTCAGGGTGCCGATCTTCGGGGATGGAGATCTGAGCCGCTTGACCATGCCCGTACTGGCCATTCTCGGCGCACGCGATGCTCTGCTCGACGCTCATGCGACGAAGCGACGGCTGGAACAGTTCGCGCGCGGCGCAACCGTTCGGTGGCTGCCTCAGGTCGGACACGTTGTCCGCGATCAGGCGAGTGCGATTGTCGAGTTCCTGACTGAAGGATCGTCCGCCGGCTCGCATCGTGAATCGGTCATCGGGTGACTGCGCGTGTCAGGAACCGCCAAGAGGTTCATGGGAACCACAAAGAGCACAAAGCTCACTATTTCGTCTCGCGGGCCAGAGCTTTCAGCCGTCACTCCCTGACACACCGCCATCTGCCTGTTGCCCTCACGTTGACGATGGAGGGCTTGCCCGCCCCGGCCAAAGTTGTAGAACCAGGCACTGACCGGATCCGATGCGGATGCCGTCCAGTAGAACCCGTGGGCTTCCAATCGTGCGTAGGGAGGCGCTTCCCTCGTCGGTGTCGAACCAATACTTCTTGTCGATGCGAACCCATGGCAGCTCCTGTCGCTGCTGCGCCAGCCGTCGCTCCGTCGCGTCCGTGAGATAGATTTAGCGTCCGGGCCTCGAACGGTGGGAGTGACACGTGTGGCGGGATTCCGATGGACTCGCTGATCGCGGCGGCGGCGCGTGCGCTCGCGGCGGGTGATCCCCTCGGCGCGTTGAAGCGGGTGGCGCTGCGCGACGACCCGCCTGCGCTCGCGCTTCGGGGTATCGCGATGGCGCAGCTCGGCGATCTCGTTCGCGCGAAGGCGCTCCTGCGAAGTGCCGCGCGTGCGTTCGGTCCGAGAGAGGCCGTGGCCCGCGCGAGGTGCGTCGTCGCGGAAGCCGAGATCGCGCTCGTCTCGCGCGACCTGGGCTGGCCTGCGAAGGCGCTCGGCGCGGCGCGGGCGACGCTCGAAGCGCATGGCGACCGGGTGAACGCCGCGCATGCGCGGAATCTCGAGGTCCGGCGCCTCCTCCTGATCGGACGCCTCGACGAGGCCGAGCGAACACTCGGCGAGCTCGACCCGGCGCCCTTCCCGCCCGCGTCGAGGACCGCTCACGAGCTGGTGGTTGCAGGGATCGCGATGCGGCGACTCCGGACCAAGGCGGCGCGCGCTGCGCTGGCGCGGGCCGAGCGCGCCGCGCGCCACGCACGCATCCCCGCGCTGACCGCGGAGGTCGAACGCGCATCCCGTGTCCTGAACACGCCCGCGGCGCGCCTGATTGCGAGGGGGGAGGAGCGACTCCTCCTGCTCGAGGACGTCGAAGTCTTACTGGCGTCGAAAGCGCTCGTCGTAGACGCGTGCCGTCATATCGTGCGCAACGCACGCACGGTGGTGTCGCTCGCAAGACGTCCGGTGTTGTTCGCGCTCGCCCGCGCGCTGGGCGAAGCGTGGCCAGGAGACGTGCCGAGGGACATGCTCGTTGCGCGGGCATTCGGAGGAACGCTCGCCGATGAATCGCATCGCGCCCGGTTGCGAGTCGAGGTCGGGCGGCTTCGCACGATGCTTCGGACGCTGGCCGGCGTGAGCGCGACCACGCGAGGATTTGCGCTGGCGCCGCGCCGCGCACGCGAGGTCGTCGTGCTGGCGCGGCCCATTGAAATCGACGCAGGGCACGCGGCCGTGCTTGCCTTCCTCGCGGACGGCGAGTCGTGGTCGAGCTCGGCCCTGGCGCTTGCGCTTGGAACGAGCCAGCGCACCGTGCAGCGGGCGCTCGACGCGCTTGCGGCGGCTGGCAAGGTGCAGTCGTTTGGCCGCGGGCGGGCTCGTCGCTGGACGACCCCTCCCCTGCCGGGAATCACGACGGCTTTGTTACTCCCCGCGCCTTTGCCGACGGACTAGGATGCACGCATGACTCAATCGACCGCGCAGATCGTCCGTGAGTATGGACCCTTTCCGGGCGTCGATCACGTGCATGGGGTCACCTGCGACGGCCAGCACGTGTGGTTTGCTGCTGGAGACACGGTGAATGCCTTCGATCCTGCGAGCGGGAAGATGCTGCGCTCGATCGATGTCGCCGGGCATGCAGGCACGGCCTTCGACGGCCAGTACCTGTTTCAAGTTGCCGAGGACCGCATCCAGAAGATCGATCCCAAGACCGGCCGTGTGATCGCCACGATTCCGGCGCCAGGCGGCGGCGGCGACTCGGGGCTCACATGGGCCGAAGGGACGCTCTGGGTGGGCCAGTATCGGGATCGGAAGATCCATCAAATCGACCCCGAAACCGGGGCGATTCTTCGCACGATCGAGTGCAGCCGCTTCGTCACCGGGGTCACCTGGATCGACGGAGAGCTCTGGCATGGCACCTGGGAAGGTGACGAGAGCGATCTGAGGCGAATCGATCCGCGGACCGGAGAGGTCCTGGAGCGGCTCGTGATGCCGCCCGGCGTGGCCGTGTCGGGGCTCGAGACCGATGGCGGCGATCACTTCTTCTGCGGAGGAGGAAGGAGCGGGAAGGTAAGGAAGGTCCGCCGGCCCAGGCGAGGCTCAGCGACGGGCGGCGGTTCCTGAATTCCCGTCGACTCCAGGCGCAAGTAAATGAAGCGGGGCGATCCCGTTCGACACGCCGATCCTGCGCTGCGCCAGTCACCAGGGAAGACTGAGCCTCTCGAGGCCAGCCGCCGCGTGCATCCAGACAGCGTAATCTCCTGCACGCGAGCAAGCACTCTCAGGATGTGTCGACCCTTTCGAGGCCGGCTGGCGGGAAAGCGCAGGCGAAACTCGCCGCGCTTGTCCAGGCTGAGGAAGAAGGCGGCGGACTGGAAGAGCCGCAGACCCCAGAGTGGGTGCCTCCCACCCGCGTGTTAGATTCAGCCGCATGAGCGTACTGGACTGGCTGCTCGATTCGGACCCCGCCATCCGCTGGCAGGTGTTGCGCGATCTTGTCCATGCGCCGGCTGACGTCGTCGCGAGGGAGCGCGCGCGGGTGGCCACCGAGGGCTGGGGGGCCAGACTGCTGGCGTTGCAGGGTGAAGATGGCCAGTGGGCGGGAGGCGCGTGCTTCCCGGCGCGGAATTTCCACTGGCGCGACGAGAACCAGGGCCAGCCCTGGACGGCCACGCTGCCGACACTCCAGCTCCTGCGTGATTTCGGGGTCGACCCGTGCTCTGACCGGGTGCGCCGGGCGGTAGCGCTAGTCAGAGATCACTGTCGTTGGGAGCACGCCGGGCAGCCGTTCTTCAGCGGGGAGGTCGAGCCGTGCATCAATGGCAGGACTGTCACATTGGGCACTCACTTTGATCAAGATGTGGACGGCGTGGTCGCCCGCCTCGTTGGTGAGCAGCTCGAGGACGGCGGGTGGAACTGCGAAGTGGAGCACGGTTCCGTCCGCTCATCGTTCGCGACCACGATCAACGTCCTGGAAGGGCTGCTGGCGCACGAGCGGGCAAGCGGTGGCTCTGCGGAATCCATCGCGGCCCGGCGCCGGGGAGAGGAGTACCTCCTCGAACGAAAGCTGGTCCGACGGAAGAGCACGGGCGAAGTCGTCAACCCCGCCTGGCTGCAATGCTCGTTTCCGACCCGCTGGCACTACGACGTGCTGCGTGCCCTCGAATACTTCCGCTCGGTCGGGGATGCGCCGGACTCCCGGATGGACGAAGCGATCGATTGGCTCCGGTCCAAGCAGCAGCCGGATGGCACCTGGCTGCTGGAGAACACGCATCCCGGCAAGGTCCACTTTGCGCTCGAGGACGGCGACGGTCGGCCCAGCCGGTGGAACACGCTGCGGGCTTTGCGTGTCCTCAGCTGGTATGAGCAGGGACAATGAAGACTCGGCGCCTTGTCAGCGGGGCGCCTCGCCGCCCTCGGTGCGACGCTGGAGTTTCACCAGGACTGCCAGGGTCGCTTACCAGTCGATGGCACGCCGGTCACGAAAGAATCCGCCGCTCGGGCCATCGTCTGGGAGCGTCGCGAGCCAGACAATAGTGTCGGCTCCCTCCTGCGGCGATCGAGGTGCCGACGGGCCGCCCATATCCGTGCGTACCCACCCTGGATCGACGGCGTTCACCAGCACTCCGCTGCTTCGATAGGTGTGCGCGAGGATCCGGGTGAACGCATCCAGGGCTGCTTTCGACAGCGAGTACGCCGGCGCGTACGTGGACATCGTCGCGAGCTGTCCCGCGCCTGACGACACGTTGACGATCCGACCGTAGCGGGCGCGCGCCATCGGTGGTGCAAAGACGCGGCAGACGTCGATCACGCCGAAGACATTTGTTTCGAACGTGCGGCGATAAGCGTCCTGCGGAATCGACAGGACGTCCTCGTTCTCGAACAACAGCACCGCTGCGTTGTTGACGAGAACATCAACCGATCCGACCCGTTCGGCCACGATGCGCTGCGCGGCAGCAATGGTGTCGGCGTCGGTGACGTCCATGCGGACCGTCATCGCGCGCCGCTGCTCGTCCTGACCGAGGGTCCGGTGCGCGCCCTCGATCGCCGCGCGGTCTCGTCCCGCCATTACGACCGTGAGTCCCTTCGCAAGCAATTGACGACTCGTCTCGAGTCCCAGGCCGCGGTTGGCACCTGTCACGAGCGCGACACGTGGTCCAGCCTTCACGCTCGAATTCTAGCCCTGGTCACACGATCGATGAGCCGAACATCCGGTAAGCCGACCGCGGGCAGGTGGGTTCGGTTCTGATCGAACCGCTCGGCCAAATAATCGCGTTCGTTCATCCGTCACACTTCCTGAACGCGTTCCGTCATAGCAGTGACGCGGCAGCGCCCGCGAGTGTGACATGAGGAGGGAACCGATGAAGATCAGACTGACCAGCCTGCACGTCGACGACCAGGAGAAGGCCCTGCGCTTCTATACCGAAGTGCTGGGCTTCGTGAAGAAGGCCGACTTCAGCCAGGGGCCGTTTCGCTGGCTCACGGTGACCTCACCAGAAGACCCGGACGGCACGGAGCTGCAGCTGGCGCTCAACGACAACCCGGCGGCCACAGCCTACCAGCAGGCGATGTTCCAGCAAGGCCAGCCCGCGGCCATGTTCTTCACCGATGACGTGCAGGCCGATTACGAGCGTATGAAAGCGCGCGGCGCCGAGTTCACCATGCCGCCAACCGACGTGACGGGCTCCAGGATCGCCAGGCTGAACGACACCTGCGGCAATCTCATTCAGGTCACGCAGCTGAAGCGCTGGTAGGCGGGACGGTCAGCAACGACATGAACGAGTGCATCGAGATCAAGAGCGCGGGAGAACAACCTGAAGGACGTGCCGCTGCGAATCCCCAAGGTGCTCAGCTTTCAATCGCCGACAGATCGAGTCGGCTGAGACGCTCTGGGTCGGCCAGGATATCCATCTCAACGATCTTCCCGCGGGCAATCGTGAAGCCAATGACGGAAAACAGCCGGCCGTCGGGCCGGCGCGACAGGAGCCCGACATTGCCGTTCACGAGGACCACCTGATTGGACAAGCCGAGCCTCGAGAACGTCGCGGCCTGCTCGGCGACGGCCTGGGCCCCTCGCACAAACCGTGATGCGCTCGCGAGCGCACCGGCATCCGCTCGCAACACGATGTCCGGATCGAGGACGGTCATCAGCCGTTCGAAATCGCCTTCGCGAGCCGCCGCGAGGAACGCATCGACGACACGCCGCTGCTGCTGCAGGTCGCGGTCTGCGTCAGGGACGCTCCCCTGAACGCGCCGACGCGCACGGCTTGCGAGCTGCCGCGCTGCCACCGGCGACCGGTCCACGATCGGCGCGATCTCATCGAATGTCATGCCGAACACGTCGTGCAGCACGAAGGCGAGCCGCTCCGCCGGCTCGAGGGCCTCCAGCACCACGAGGAGCGCGAGACCGACCGAGTCGGCGAGCATGGCGTTGGACTCCGGATCGTCGGCGCGAGTGATCACCGGATCAGGCACGTGCGTATCCAGGGGAGCTTCCCGGCGCGTCGTCCGCGTTCGCAACATGTCCAGGCACACCCGCGCGACGACAGTCGTCAGCCAGGCTCGCAGGTTCTCGACAGCGCCGACATCGGCGCGGCCGAGTCGAATCCAGCTTTCCTGGACAGCATCCTCTGCCTCGCTCGCTGACCCGAGCATCCGGTAGGCCACACCGCGCAAATGGGCGCGGTGCTGTTCGAATTGCTCAGCGAGCCACTCAGGCGTCGGCATCGGTCACATTCCTCAGTCGCGCTCCGTCATGGTAACTGACGGACGAAACCGCTGATGTGGCCAGGAAAAGGGCGCAGCAGTCACATTCACCCGGTGCGGTCCGTCATGGCGACAAGGAGGACGACATGAATGTGACATTAGGAGATAGCCCCGCCCTCTCGCCCATGGACCTGAGCATTTCCCGCGCCAAAGGAATCGTCATCGGCTTCTGGATCGTCACCGCGCTCTTCTGCCTGCAGATAGGCTTCACCGCCTACGCGCAACTGCGCCTGCCGCAAGTGGCGGAGGCGTTCACCCACCTCGGCTTCCCCGCCTACTTCCGGGTGGAACTGTCGTGGGCCAAGCTCCTCGGCGTGGTGCTGCTGCTTGCGCCGGTACCGGCGCGGCTCAAGGAATGGGCCTACGCCGGCTTCGCCATCACCCTCGGCTCTGCGCTCATCGCCCACCTCGCGGTGGGCGATGGCCCGGAGGCGTGGGGTTGGGCGGCTGGCACCGGCGTGCTCTGGGGCCTCTCGTACTTCTTCTGGCGCCGCCTCCAGGCTAATGCCGCCGAGCGCCTGACCACGAGGTGAGCACCCCCTTCCGGGCTGGCCCGGCTGGAGATTAACCTTGCGAAAGGTCACGGCTCGAACACAGGAACGAAGCGTGGCGACTCAAAACCGACGAATCCAGCGGCAGATGAAGGCGTCAAACAAGAAGCCGAAGGCAAGCGCGAAGACCAAGCCGGGTGCCAGGGAGGCCAAGCCGCCCAGGGTGCGAGAAGGCGAGAGGGTCCCCGTGCTCCTCGCCGGGGGCAACCCTCAGATCGCGAAGGCCGACGGCGACGGCCCCGTGCAGGCCTACATCGCGGCCATGCCGGGCTGGAAACGTGACGTCGGGCGCCGGCTCGACGCGCTCATCGCCCGCACCGTCCGCGACGTGCGCAAGGCAGTCAAGTGGAACTCGCCCTTCTACGGCATCGAGGGCCAGGGCTGGTTCCTCAACTTTCATTGCTTCACGAAGTACGTCAAAGTGGCTTTCTTCCGCGGCACGTCTTTGCGTCCTCTCCCTCCCGGCGAGTCCAAGCACCAGGAAGTGCGTTACCTCGACATCCACGAGGACGACCAGCTCGATGAGGAGCTCGTGGCGAGTTGGATTCGGCAGGCATCGCAGCGGCCCGGCTGGGTCCCGTAGCGCCGGCCGGGATCCTCGCAAGTCACGGCAGTCCTGGAGTGAACACAATGGCAGGTAAGACGTCCAAGAAGTCAGCGAAGGTTGCAGAGAAGGTCGCCGCCAAGCAGCGGGTCGCTCCGAAAGCCGCCCCGAGCACGAGGTCGTCCAGTCATCAACCCGCAAGCGCACGAAGAGGACGACCCCTGCCGCGAAATGATCGCTCCCGAATGCCCAACTCCGCCTCGCAGATGATTGACGAGCGTATTGGTGAGCTCAGCGATTGGCGAGGTTCGGCGCTGAAACGGATGCGCGAGCTCATTCACGAGGCGGACCCTGAGGTCGTCGAGGAATGGAAATGGAAGAAAGCATCTTCCCCGGGAACGCCGGTTTGGTCCCACGACGGGGGCATCTGTACGGGCGAATCGTACAAACAGGTCGTAAAACTGACTTTCTTTCACGGGGCCGCGCTGAAGGACCCCGCTCATCTCTTTAATTCGAGCCTCGAAGGGAATACACGACGGGCCATCGACATTCACAAAGACGACGCGATTGAGGAAGCGGCATTCAAAGAGCTGATTCGCGCCGCTGTCGCATTCAACCTTGGGAAACGGAAGAAGTAGGGGTATTGTCCGCGGGCCGGCCGGCGGCCGCTCCGAGGCGAAGCGCGATTTGACCAGCGGTGCACGAGGAAACCGAATTCACCGGATTGTTCCTCGCGAAGAACGATTCTTCCGGCGCGACGTTCCGAGTAACGCCCACCGTTGATAACCGCGTCCCAGCTGGCGCAGAGATTCGCGATCTTCGCGTGCGGTACGATCCGACGGTGCGTCTGCGCGATGCGATCGAAATGCTTGCAGAGAGTGGTGTCAACACGCTTGGGCCGACGAAATGGGCCGATCTTGGTTGTGGCACTGGAACGTTCACCCTCGCGCTTGCCGACCTACTCTCACCGGGCAGCACCATCCACGCGATGGACCGAGACGGCTCGGTTCTTCGAAGGATCCCGCCCGCGCATAAGGGTGTCAGCATCACAACGCATCGCGGTGACTTCACGAACCACACCTGGCCATTCGCCAACCTGGATGGCCTTCTCATGGCCAACTCGCTGCACTACGTCGACAATCAGACGACATTCATCCGCAGTTGCGAACGTCGGATGACGGTTCCGCGCCGGTTCCTCATCGTCGAATACGATACGGACGAATCCAGTCGATGGGTGCCCCATCCGGTCTCACGGAAGAAGTTCACGTCGCTGTTCACCGACGCCGGCTACTCGTCGATCACGATGTTGCGGTCGCGGCCATCCGTGTATCGGCGTGCTGCGCTCTATGCCGCTTTGGTTACGAGTTCTCAGCATGACTCCTCTGGACAGCGGCTGTCGCCGCGGAGAAGTTGAGAGACTCGTTGCGACCGAGATGAACGGCACGATCGATCCGGGAAAGTGTTCAACCTGACCCTGCCACTCAGGTCGCGGAAGGCTACGGGCGATGGACGAGCGCCGCGCGATCAGACGCTGCTGCGGCCGTAACGAGGGGAACTCATGCAGAAACGTGGGGCGGTGGCGATGCGGTATGAGCCTAGAAGGTAGCCATCGGGCTTGTTAGCGGCGTACCGCTTCGAGCGATTCGGAAAGTAAGGACAAGGCACGTTACAGGACTCCTCGCGAGTCGGTCGCGTCCGACATGCCGGCAGGGGCGGGCCAAAGCCCTCATTGGCGCCGAGCCGTGACGATCCAGGCTCGGGAGCCGAGCCATACGCCGCGTTCTGAGGCCCGCGACTCGAGCGTCGCACGCAGGCGGGCGAGCATGGTGCCGGCGGCACGCGGACCAGACCGGCTCAGCGCCTCGCTCACGTTCGCGAATCGGCCGACGAGGGCGAGTGCGGCGTCGACATCCTGGCCGTAATACACGGGCACGTCGACATCACGGAACTCGCTATCGGCGAAGCCTGCGGCCGCGAGGATCCGTCGGACCGTCGGAGGCTCAGCGAGCGAGAAGGGATCCGATCCGGGCGCAGCCGCGACTCCGCGCTCTCCCACGCCGAGGGCCTGATCGATCGCGACAGCCCACTCGTTCCGGTCGTGCGCTCGCCAGACCATCATGACGAGGCGCCCACCGGCTCGGACGGCACGCGCGATGTTGCGAAAGGCCATGTCGGGATCGCTGAAGAACATCGTGCCGAAGCGGCTGATCGCGACGTCAAAGGCTCCTGATCGAAAGGGATGTGCCTGCGTATCGCCCACCTCGAACCGGACGTTCGGCACGCCTTCGCGGTCCGCCAGCTCGCGGGCGCGGGCGATCATCCCTCCATCGATATCGACCCCCAACGCATCGCCGTCGGAGGCTACCAGCGCCGCCTCTCGTGTTGTCTGGCCCGTCCCGCAGCCGAGGTCCAGCACACGGTCTGCCGCCCGGATGCCCAATGCCCCACGGAACTGCTCGTGGTGGAGCTGGAGCTCTGCGTCGTAGTCGATCACGGCGCTTCAGCATGGGTCAGCATCAGTCGCTCCAGCGCCACCTCTGTGCCGCGGGTCACCGCCCGGCATCGCGCCCCTCACCCTGAACCTCGAGGCGATAGGCCTCCAATCGATCGGGCCACTGCGGCGGGGTTACCCAAGGCGACCATGTGTCCGCCGTCGACTTCCTCGCACTCGATGCCAAGCCGCTCGCGGGCGACTCGGCGCTGAAAGTCGAGCGGGAACATCCGATCGTGCCGGCCAGCCAGCACTCGGGTCGGGACATCAGGCCATGAGCCCAGCGGCCAGGGCTCATCCAGGAGCGTCATCGACTGGTCCTGCCACGTCCGCGCCTGCGCCTCGGCTCGGAGCTTGGACGGCAGGTCATGGTAATAGATGACGGCGTCGTCCTCGGCCTCGGCGGGCGACAGCCCAAGGCCGGCGGCATGCGGTGAATGAGCATCGTATAGCCGGTCCATCGAACAGGCCGCTTACGGTTTCAGTTGGTAGTTGCTTCCCAGTGGACCGGCGCCTTCCAGGTACTTTCTGGCGCGCACCAGTTCGGCAATCTGCCGGATATGACCCAGATCGTGAAGCGCCCATTCGTGGAGCATCTGG
>JBKPAI010000095.1:0-39415 GCA_046726355.1 Acidobacteriota bacterium
TCATCACCTGATGCGCCACTGGCAGCCGGAGTTGGGCGAGGGGCCGCGCGGAGCGTTTTACTTCGATCCGGGCGTGACCGCGTTGAATCCCGACGCGCTGGCGAGCGCCGTCGGATTCCAGGGAGGAAGGCCATCGTTCGAAAACGACTGGAACGCGTTCGCCGCGTTTCTGCTCGGTACCCCGGATGTGTCCGGGAAGAGCAGCCAGTTCATCAAGATGGATAGTATGGAGGAACAATACGCGCTTTATATCCGCGACCGTTGGCGTGCAAGGCCCGATCTCACGCTCGACCTGGGACTGCGATGGGAGCTCTACCCGAACCGGCGGCGCTCCCAGGGCCTGGGCATCGAGTCGTACGACCCCGATACCAACGAGGTGCTGATCGGCGGGAAAGGTGGCATTCCGCGGGACAACGGGATCGGATACAGCAAGAAGCTGTTCGCGCCGCGTGTCGGCTTTGCCTATCAGGTGACCGATTCAACTGTGATTCGCAGCGGCTACGGGATCACGTACCATTCGCATCCCTGGGGCGCGCAGGCGCTGCGCGGCTGGTATCCGCTGACGCTCGTGGCTGTTTTTTCCGGCGTCAACGGTTATCAACCGGTCACCACGGATCGTGCGTACGTCGCCGCGAATATCCCGAATCAACCGCTGGGGTCAAATGTCGGCATTCCCTCGATCTGCTGTCCTGACATCGACAAGGGAAGGGTTCCTTTGCCGGCTGTCGCCGAAACGGGTTACCCACGCGCGAACGAGCTGCTGCACCGCGGCTACATCCAGTCGTGGAACCTGATCGTCGAGCGCAAGCTGCCGGCAGAAATGGTCGGCACGCTCGGATACGTTGGTTCCCGTTCCGTCCGAGGTTTTGCATTTCTCGACATCAACGCGTCACAAATCCCGGGCTCCGGCGACGAAGGCCGTCCGCTTTTCGCCGACTTCGGGCGGACGACGCCGACGAGAGAATGGGACGGCCGGACGCACAGCGACTATCGCGCGCTGCAGACCACGCTCAACCGCCGGTTCAGCAGGGGCCTGCTGATCAAGAGTGCCTACACGTGGTCGAGGGCCATCGACGAGGCGACGTACGGCGACTGGACCGAATTCCTGTGGAACGCCGCGAGTGAATTTCATCGCAACCGCGCCCGCGCGTCACACGATATTCCTCACAATTTCCAGTTTGCCTTCGTCTACGAACTTCCGTTCGGAAGCGGAAAACCGTGGGCGACAAGCGGGACCAGCAGGACGATTCTTGGCGGATGGCAGATGAACGGAGCGTTGAGCGTCTATTCGGGACGACCGTTCACGCTGACGGCGTCGGGTGCCTCGCTGAACATGCCGGGCAACCAGCAGACCCCGGACCAGGTGAAAGATCACGTGGAAATATTCGGAGACGTGGGAGACGCCGGGACATATTTCGACACCAGCGCCTTTGCGCGCGTGACCGAGGTGCGGTTCGGTAACGTCGGTCGGAACAGCATGCGCGGGCCTGGTCAGAGAAACCTGGACTTGAGTTTCTTCCGGACCTTCAACCTGACTGGCGCGGTTGATCTTCAGTTCCGGGCGGAGGCGTTCAATGTCACCAACACGCCTCATTTCAACAACCCGAATGTAAGCGTCAACAGCGCGAACTTCGGAAGAATCCTGTCCACCGATCCGAACTGGGCAATGGGGCGCTCGCGGCAGTTCCGTTTCGGTTTCCGTCTGACCTTCTGATTGCGGCGACCTCCTGGTTCGTAGAATCGTGCCGCACCGCACGACTCAGCAGTCGGCATGCCCTCGTGACGAACAGGACCTCGTACGGTCCGCGACCGCGACGCGCGCCGCCCTGACTCGTTTCTCGTCGTGAACAACTCGGTCAACCAGTCGACGACGGAGGCGGTATGTTCAGACAGCTTCTCAGGAGGTCTGCTGTTTCGTGGATCGCCGTCTGGACGGTGACGGTGCTCCCGGCATCGGCGCAGATCACGACCGCGACGGTGTCGGGATCGGTCCGGGATACGCAGGGTGCCGTGGTGCCCGGCGCCACGGTCACGCTGGTGAACGCCGCCCGCGGCACCACGACGGAAACGCAAACGAACGCCGACGGTGACTTCGTGTTTCCGAACGTGACGGCGGCGACGTACGTCGTTCGAGTGACCATGGATGGTTTCAAGGCGCTGGAGCGGCCGGGCGTCGTCGTCAGCCCCGGGGATCGGCTGGCCGTGCCTACGCTCACTATCGAAGTCGGGGCGTTGGCTGAGACGGTGACCGTCCAGGGTGTGGCGCCGGTCATCCAGGCGTCGAGCGGCGAGCGGTCGTTCATCGTGGCCAGAGAGGCGGTCGAGAACCTGCCGATTGCCAATCGCGGGTTCGCGAGCCTGGCGTCGCTCGCCCCAGGCGTGGCCTCGGGCAACAACCCCGGACGTATCGGGGGCGGCGGCCAGAACAACATCATGATGGATGGCATCTCGACCATGGACACCGGCAACAACGGGATCCTGCTCCAGATGAACGTGGAATCGATCGCGGAAGTCAAAGTCCTCACGTCGAGTTACCAGGCCGAATACGGACGATCCAGCGGACTGCAGATTACCGCCGTGACAAAGAGCGGTACGAACCAATTCCGCGGATCGGTTTACGGTGTGTTCCGCGACTCCGACTGGAACTCCAACAGCCGGACGAACGTGCTCAACGGCGATCCGAAGACGGCGTTGAAGGAGAAAGATCTCGGCTACTCGATCGGCGGACCGATCGGCAGACCGGGTGGCAATAACAAGCTGTTCTTCTTCTACAGCCACGAGTACGCACCGCGAACCGGGGGCAACAACGTGGTGCGCTACCGGATGCCGACGGCCCTCGAACGCCAGGGGGACTTCTCACAGACGTATGACAACAACGGCGCGCTCTTCCCGTACATCAGGGATCCACAACTGAGCGGCACGTGTTCCGCGGCCGACCAGAGCGCGTGTTTCAGGGACGGCGGCGTCCTGGGCAGGATTCCCGCGAACCGCCTCTATCAGACCGGCGTCAACCTGCTCAAACTGTATCCGCTCCCCAACATCGACGGAGCGGGTCTGGCCTACAACTACGAGCTCACTCGACCGATCGAGAAGGCGCTGGCGATGCAGCCGGCGATCCGTGTCGATTACCAGCCGATGCCGTCGCTGCGCGCGACCGTCAAATACGCCGGCTTCAGACAACGGAATCAGGTCTTCAACGGCACGCTGCCCGGGTTCAACGACGCGCAGCAGCAGGACCCGGTCATCAGCACGCTGTCGATGACGGCGAACTACAACCTGAATGCCTCGACCTTCCTCGAAGCGACCTACGGGCAGAGCCAGAATGCGTTTGGCGGGTGCATCTTCGGCCAGAGCAACACGGGACCTGTGTTCTGCACGACCGGGATTCCGAGAAATCCGGTCTCGAATCGTGACACCGCCGGTCTCGGCGGTCTCCCGATGATCTTCCCGGACGCGCTGACGCTGGACACGCGCTACTACGCGTATCAGATCCTCCAGCGGATGCAGCCACCGTTCTGGGTCGACGGCCAGATCCGGATCACGCCAACCAGCCTGACCTGGGGAAATCGTCTCAGCAACACCACGCCGAACTATGCACCGCCCAGCATGACGTATCCAGGGTTTCTCAATATCAACGCCACGAAGGATGTGGCGGTCAGTGTGACGAAGGTGGCGGGGCGCCACACGATGAAAGCCGGGTTCTACAACAACCACAGTCGCAAATCGCAGAACCAGAACAGCGGCGCGACGTTCGGCGCTTTGAACTTCTCGAACGATACGAACAATCCGATCGATGCGCAGTTCGGGTTCGCCAACGCGGTCCTCGGCATCTTCACCTCGTACAATCAGTTGTCCCGATACATCGAGGGCCGGTACGTGTACGACAACACCGAGGGATACGTGCAGGACAACTGGAAGGTGAACGACAAGCTCACGTTGGACTACGGCCTGCGACTGGTGCGGCAGCAGCCGCAATACGACTCACTGGGTCAGGCGTCGAACTTCCTGCCGGAGAAATGGAGCGGCGGTCAGGCCCCCGTGCTCTATGTCGCCGGCTGTGTCAACGGCGTCACCCCATGCTCGGGCGCGAATCGCCAGGCGATGAATCCCCTGACCGGGCAACTCCTCGGGGTTCTTTCGGCGGCAGCAATCGGAACGATCGTGCCGAATACGGGCGATCCGCTCAACGGCGTGTTCCTGTCGGGCGAGGGCATCAGCAAGACCACGTACACCTACCCCTTGCTTCGGGTGGGACCCCGGTTCGGGATGGCATATGACCTGAGCGGCAGCCAGCAGATTGTCCTTCGTGGAGCGGCCGGGCTGTTCTACGACCGTCCAAACGGCAACGACATCTACGCGCAGGTCACCAATCCTCCCGCGGTCCAGAACGTGACGGTCCGGTATGGTCAGTTACGGGCGCTGGACAGCGGAGTTTCAACCGTCGGGGCGCCGACGCTCAACGTGTACCAGTACGATGCCAGGCTGCCCTCCTCGTGGCAGTGGAACACCGGTATCCAGATGATGGTGCCCTGGTCGGCGTCGCTCGATCTCGCCTACACGGGGCAACACAGCTGGAATACGCCGCAGGCCGTCAATATCAACGCCGTTGATTTCGGGACGGCGTTCCTGCCGCAGTACCAGGATCGCACGCTCGCGGCAAGCGCGACACCCGGCGCAACGGCGGTGGTCTCTGATCTGATGCGCGGCTATCGCGGCTACGGCGCGATCACTCGACGCATGTCGACGAGCTGGCGCACGTTCCACGGCATCAACCTGTCGTTTCAGCGTCGCTTCATACACGGCGTGTCGTTTGGCTTCAACGACACGATCGCTCTCTACGATCACCAGAACAGCGCCGCGCGGCTTCAGCACGCGGCGGACGGGTCGTTCTCGTATCGCGCGGATCAGGCGGAGGCCGACGAATTGTTTCAGACCGATCCGGTCGTCCACACCATGAAGGCGAATTTCGTCTGGGATCTGCCGGACCTCGCGAGTGAACGGTCCGCCCTTCGCGCCGTGGGCCGGGTTCTCAACGACTGGCAGTTGTCGAGCATCTGGACGGCCAGCACGAATGCGCCGTACCAGATCGGGTTCAGCTACCCGAGTGGCTTTGGCAACGTCAATGTCACAGGCTCGCCCGACTACGCCGGGCGCGTGCGCGTGATTGGCGATCCAGGCCCGGGGTGCTCCGACGACATCTATCGACAAGTCAATACCGCTGCATTCCAGGGGCCCCTGGTCGGCAGCGTCGGTCTCGAGTCGGGCAACAACTACGTGAAAGGTTGTTTCCAGAGCGTGCTGGATCTCTCCGTTGCGCGAAACATTCGATTGTCGAAGGGGCGGCTCATCCAGTTGCGCGTCGAGATGTTCAATGCGCCAAACGCGGCGATTGTCACCGGACGCAACACCACGATGAATCTCTCGAGTCCGAGCGATCCCGTGACGATTACGAATCTGCCGTTCGATGCGAATGGCAATCCGATCGCCTCGCGGTTGCGGCCGCGTGACGCGGGATTCGGCGTGGCGAACCTGTACATGGATCCAAGGACCGTGCAGGCGCAGGTTCGGTTTCAGTTCTGAGATTCTGTGAAAAATCGGCTGGCAAATCAAACCACAAAGGCCACAAAGAAAGCCTCTTCTTTGTGATCTTTGTGAGCTTTGTGGTTTCCAAAGGTGCCCAGACGTGTGAATTCTTCACGCTCTCTGAGTGGTGCTGTGGCGCCCATGCGAATCCGGGGACGCCTGAATGATCGCGTCCAGCTGGCGACAGGAGGCAGCGGCGATCACCGCGTTTTTTGCCGTGGTGGCGGTCGCCGCGACGTATCCGCTCATCAGACGCGCAGCATTCGCGCTCCCCGCCGGCCTCGGCGATCCTGCGCTCGTCACGTTCCTCCTCGCGTGGGATGCGGATCGGATTGCGCACGGATTTCACAACTTCTGGGAACCGCCGTTTCTTTTTCCTCACCGTCATACCCTCGCATATTCGGAACACATGCTCGGCGTTGCCGTGTTGACGGCGCCGCTGCAATGGCTCACGCGAAACCCCGTGCTCGTCTACAACGTGGCCTTTCTCGGATCGTACGTGCTGGCCGGCGTCGGTGCCTACCTGCTGACGCGGTCGTTGTGGGGCCGCCGGGACGCCGCGGTTCTCGCGGGTCTGGCGTTCGCCTTGTGCCCGTACCGTCTCGGCCACGTGATGCACCTGCAGATGCTCACGGCCGGATGGATGCCGGTGGCACTGTGGGCGCTGCATCGGTATCTGGCAAGCGGGTCGCGCCCCGCGCTGGCGGGATTCGCTGTGACGTTCCTGCTGCTGTCGCTCTCGAACGCGTATTACCTGTATTTCTTTGCGCTCGCCGTCGCTGTCGTCATCGGCGTGGAGATGATCGTCCGGCCGGCTGTAGGTTTACGTCGTCTGCTTCCTGAGCTCGCTGGCACCGGCGCCGTGATTGCCGCCACCCTGGCACCCTTCGCGTGGATGTATCTCCGTGTGCAGCGCGAAAACGCGTTCTATCGCGGCGCCGACGAATTCATCAACTATTCCGCGCGTCTGTCGGACTATGTGACCGTGCCTCAAGGCGTCTGGAACTGGCGCGGCCTCCTCCACCAAGGCGCCCCCGAGCGACAGCTGTACCTCGGGTGCTATGCCATGTCCTTCGCCATTCTGGGACTGATCACGGCGGCCACGAAGGAAGACCTGGCAGGCCGCGGCCGCCGGATGCGTCTGGTCATCACCTACACACTGGTCACGTTGATGGCGTTCTGGCTGTCGCTCGGTCCCGGTGCGTGGCGGCCATACGGGCTTCTTTACCGATTGATGCCCGGTTTCAGCGGCATGCGCGTCCCGGCGCGAACCGCCACGGTCGTGGATTTGGGCCTCGTCGTGCTCGCGTCGGCCGGCGCGGCGTGGCTGTTCAGGCGGCTGCGTCGCCGAACCGCCCTGATTGTCGCGATCGCGCTCGGAACGCTCGTCATCGTCGAAGGCCAGCAGAAGATGTCGGTCGATCCCTTTCCACCGGTGGAGCGACGGCTCGATCGCGCGACCTACGAATGGCTCCGCGATGAGCCGCCTGGTGCCGTCGTCGAGTTGCGGATGACCCAGCAGAACGACGCGCATTCCTTCACGCTGTTCTATCAGTTCAGCACGCTGATTCATCGGCACCCGATCGTCAACGGGTACTCGGCATGGCCGTCGGTGCTGCAGGAGTTTCTCGGCGGCCCGGCGGCGCCGTTCGGCGATGCCACGCGGCTGTCCGAGACGCTCCGTGCGCTGCGCGCCATCGGGGTCCGTTATCTGCTCCTGCACTGGTGGACGTACCGCGATGTCAACGAAGCGGCGCAGACACTGTGGGCGATCCGGGCCGCATCCGATCAGATCGTCGAAGAGCGGCAGTTCAAATCGACCTTCGCCTGGCGTCTCGCCGAGGCCGCGCGGCCTGCCAGCTCTGCAGCGCCAACTGTCGTCCGGATCGATCCAGGCGCGTTCACGGCAGCTGCATCGGACATGCAGGAGCGGCTGCCGCTGCTGTTCGACGGGGACATCGAGACGGGTTGGATTACCGGTACGCCGCAGGCTGGCAGTGAGTGGCTGGAGCTGCGCCTGGACAAGCCGCGCGACGTGAGCCGCGTCCGCATCGAGATGTCGCCGCGCGCATTGGTCGATTACCCGCGCCGGCTGGTGGTGGAATCGGTCGACGCGGGTGGGAGGTCGCGCGTCCTCTTCAATGGCACGGTCCTCCAGCGGCTGATTGAGTCGATCACTATCGACGATCGCCGCCCGCCAATCGATATCGATCTGGCGACGAACACGACCTCGGTGCTTCGCCTCCGTCAGACCGGCGAGACGCGGTGGGCCTGGAGCGTTCACGAGCTCAGTCTATGGGAGCGGCACTGAGTGAGGGTTTGTCGTAATGCAAGACAGGACCTGTCCGCTTCGATAACGCACGCCTGTTCGTTCAACCACATTCCCTCAATGCATTGACGAATACGGATGCGGCACAACTGTTGCTATCGCGCGAGCCGCACCTGCCGTCGCACGTGCGCCAATATCCGACTTGGAGCCTGCGCGTACAACAGTTGGGAGCCCCTGGCGCAGGAGTGTAGAACCGGAAGGAGCTCTCCGATGAAGCATCCTGGGGATACGATCCGGTTGGCGTTGCTCAGCGCGGTGCTGGTCGCGCTCGCTGGGCCCGCCGCGGCACAAAGCGCCTACGGCATCATCGTAGGCGTCGTCGCCGACGCATCCGGAGCGCTCATGCCGGGCGCCAGCGTCACCGCCACGAACACCGCGACCGGCCTGTCGCGGACGGTGACGACCGGGGTCCAGGGAGACTTCCGGATCATCAACCTTCTTCCCGGGACCTACGACGTCAGCGTCGAGATGTCCGGCTTCAAGAAGGCCACCAGCAGCCGCCTGATCGTCCGGGTCAATGAGTCGGTGCGCGTCGATTTCGCGATGCAGGTGGGCGAGCTCGCCGAGACTGTGGAGGTCCTGGCCCGGGCGCCGTTGCTCGAGACTTCGAGTGCCACGATCGGAAAGGTCATCACGAACGAGAAAATCGTCGAGTTGCCGCTGAACGGCCGCGACTTCACCCAGCTCACGCTGCTTCTCCCCGGGGCTGCGCCGTTCGGTAGAAACGGGATCATCATCGGGGGCTCGCGAGTGGCGGTGACCGGCAACCGGGCGGATCAGAACAACTATACGCTCGACGGCGTCAACAACAACGAGACCTTCTTCAAGCATTACGGCATCCGGCCGTCAATCGACGCGATCCAGGAATTCAAGGTTCAGACGAACATCACGGATGCCCAGTACGGCGAAGCGGCCGGCGCCAACGTCAGCGTCGCGGTCAAATCCGGCACCAACGCGCTGCACGGCACGTTGTTCGAATTCGTGCGGAACGACATGTTCGACGCGCGCGACTCTTTCGCCGAGCGCAAGCCCGAGTTCCGCTGGAACCAGTTCGGCGGCACGATCGGCGGGCCGGTCGCCAAGAACCGAACGTTCTTCTTCGGCAATTATGAAGGGTTCCGTCAGCACCGCGAGAGCACCAACATCACCACCGTGCCGACCGCCGCGATGATGCGCGGCGACTTCTCACGCCGTGTGGACGGCACGCCCGCCCCGCCTATCTACGATCCGTTGACCACGCGGCCGAACCCCAACGGCGATGGTCTCATCCGGGACCCGTTCCCGGGCAACCAGATTCCCGCAGACCGGTTCAATCCGGTCTCGGTCGCGTGGCAAAACGCCCTGTACGGGCCGAACCCACCGAACCGGCCTGGGCGCCAGAATTATGTGAACACCACGCCGGTCAAGGACACGCAGGACCAGTTCACGGTCCGCGTCGATCACAAGGTCAGCTTCAAGAACAACCTGTTCGGCCGGTTTTCGTACGCCGACAACGACCGCATCGAGCCGCAGTCGTTCCCGGGCACCGAGGTCACCTTCTTCAATCACTTCCGCAACCTGGCCATCAGCGACACGCACGTGTTCAGTCCCACAACGCTCTTCGAGTTCAAATTCGGCTTCAACCAGGACAACATCGAGCGCGCCACGCCCGATGCGGCTCTCGGCTTGCTGCCCGCGATCGTGTCCGCGGGCATGCGCGACGTGCCCGCACGTTTCCGTGATGAGATGGACTTCCCGCTTTCGATGAACATTTCGGGGTACGGCGGCGCCGGGCTCACCGCGTTCAAGTCGGGACCACAGAAAACGTGGCAGTTCCTCCCCATGCTCACCAAAGTCATGGGTCGGTCCAACCTCAAGTTCGGCGCCGACATCAAGATCCGTCACGTGTTGCATGACGGCGTCTTCGCCAACATCAATCACGACCGGCTCCTGACGGCCGATCCGCAGGACACGGCCGGGATCACGGGCGATCCTTACGCCAGCTTCCTCCTCGGCTGGCCGTCAGCCGCCGGTCGCATCCTGCCTCTCGAAGCCCCTGGCTGCGAGTCGTGCACCGAAGCCAACATGCAGCAGGACCTCTACCACTTTTACGTGCAGAACGACATCAAAGCGGGCCGGAACCTCACGGTGAACGTCGGCCTGCGATACGAGTACACATCGTGGTACAAAAGCCGAAACGATCCCTCGAACTCGTCGTGGTTCGACGCACTGGGTGACTGCGGGCCGCTGGAGATCCGTCTCGGCTGCAAGGACGGAAAAGGGCGGTTCGTGTTTGCCGGGCCCAACCCGATCACGGGTGAACCGGCGAATACCTCGGAGAGGTTCATCGAGCCCGACCGGAACAACTGGGCGCCGCGCCTCGGCCTCGCCTACCTGCTGCGACCTCAGACGACACTCCGGACCGGCTACGCGATGTTCTACGGATCGAACATCGCCTGGGAAGGGAACCACATGCGGGGCAATTGGCCCTACGCAGTCGGGCAGGACCTGCCGCTCAACAGAACGGTCCCGGTCAACCCCACCAACAATCCCTTTCCCCCGCTCGATCCAACGACGGTGCCGCCAAGCGCGCAGCACACGGCCCGGCGTGACAACGTGATGCCGTACGTGCAGCAATGGAACGCCGGCATCCAGCAGCAACTGGCCGCGGACCTGCTGCTCGAAGTCAACTACGTCGGGTCGAAAGGAAGCCATCTCTCGTCGTTCCTGAGCGGCAACGACGCGCGCCCGGGACCGGGCGAGGTGCAGCCGCGCCGCCCGTTCCCTCAACACCTCGGAGGGTTCAGCGAAAACCGGAGCGTGGGGCCTTCGAATTATCGCGGCCTGATCACCAAGCTCGAGAAGCGCTTCAACGGTGGGTTCACCTTTGATGTGAATTACGCGTTGTCGAGGTCGACCGATCTCAACTCCGAATGGGGTGGCAGCTCACCGCAGGATGCTTATAACTTGAAAGACTCGATCGGACTGTCGGACTTCCATCGCAAGCACGTGTTCTCCGCGGACCTCGTGTATCTGCTGCCGCGCGCCGCCAGCTTGACCGGCATGGCCGGCAAGATCGTCAACGACTGGCAGTTCAATACGATCCTTCAGTTGCGGAGCGGCCGCTTCCTCACCCCGGTCCTGCAGTTCGACAATGCCAACGTCGGGTCGCGGGGCAACTTCCAGCGACCGAACCTGGCAGGGCCGATCGAGGGTCCCCTGACGAGCGACCAGTGGTTCAATACCAGCGCGTTCGTCGTCCCGCCGCCGTACACGTTTGGAAACGCGGGCCGGAATATCGTCGAAGGCCCCGGATTCGCGGTCGTCGACATGGCGCTATACAAGAACGTTCCGATCAACGACAATCGCGGCGCACAATTGCGGTTCGAAGCGTTCAACGTGCTGAACCGGACGAACTTTAATAACCCGGATACGAACTTCGGGACAGCTGCGTTCGGCCGGATTTCGGGCAGTGCACCCGCGCGGCAGATTCAGTTCGGGCTCAAGTACCTGTTCTGAATACGCACCATGATCGATCGGGCGGCGAGAAGCCTTGCCTCGATCTTGATGACGACGGGCGCGGTCCTGCTGATCGCGCCCGCGCCGGCCGAGTCCCGTTCGCAGTCACCGTCCACCTTTGATCAGCTCCTTCACGATGCACGCGCTGCGGAACAGGCGAAGGACTACGGGCGCGCCGAGGAGGTCTATCGCCGAATCGTGAAGCTACGGCCGCAGGACCCCGTGCCACACCAGAACCTCGGACTTGCGCTGTATCTGCAGGGGCGATATGCGGAAGCGGTACCCCACCTGAAAAAGGCTCTTGATCTGAATCCGACGCTGTTCGGAGCCTTGCTCTACCTCGGCATCAGCCGGTTCCGTGTCAATCAGTTCTCGGACGCCGTCCAGGACCTGCAGAAAGCCAGGCAACTGGAGCCGAACAACCCGCTTGCGCAGTACTGGCTGGGCGCAACTCACCTGGCGCTGAAGTCTTATCCGGAAGCGATCTCCGAGCTGGAGATCGCGACCAACACGGCGCGCGAGGATTTGGAGACGCTCTATCTGCTGGCGCGCGCCCACGCCGAATATTCCGCCTTCCTGCTCGAGCGCCTGTTGACGATCGCGCCGGACTCGGTGGCTGCTTATAAGCTGCATGCGCACGATGCGCTTGCCGAAGGGCTGATCCGTCCGGCGGTGGTCGCCCTGGAGAAGGCACTGGCGCTTCGACCCGGCGATGACGACGCCCGCCAGGTCCTTGCCGAACTGGAGAAGATGACGGCTGAAGACGGAACCGGCTCCGCCCCCCTCGTCGTCCGCATGCAGTTGGGGGGAACCTCGAAACCGCCGGCGGGGGATCCAGCGGACGACCCGGATGCACTCTACATGCTCGGGAAGTTTCACGACGCACGCTCCGCAGCGGTTGGCAACCTCCTTTTCGAGCTCTACCCGAACTCGTATCGCGCCCGCCTGATGCGGGGGGAGGCCCATGAAAAAGGGTCGCCGCCCGAGTACGAACAGGCGCTTCAGGAATATCGGATGGCGCTGTCACTCAAGCCGGACGTGCCCGGCGTTCAGTACGCCATGGGGCGGATTCTCTGGAAGCTGCGGCGATGGGACGAGGCGATCCCGTTCCTGCGCATGGAACTGCAGCGGAATGCGAATCACGGACTCGCCCACTACTATCTCGGTAACGCGTACTTGTCCCTCGACGATCGAGAGAACGCGATTGTGCACCTCCAGGCCGCCACCCGGGCCATGCCGGATCTCACACAGGCGTACCGCGATCTCGGGCGGGCGCTTGCGGGCAGCGGCAAACACGAGGCGGCCATTGCCGCGTTCCAGCACGCGCTGGAGACGGATCCGGAATATCCCGGCGTCCATGCGCAAATGGCGGTCGCCTTTCGCGCGCTCGGCCGGATCGAGGAAGCGCAGCGGGCTGCCGAGACGGCGCGCGCCCTGAGCATCAAGAAAAACCAGGGGCTGCGATGAACGTGCTCGCGGTCGTCCTCGGATTGCTCGTCGCGTTGGCGCAGATCGAGAAGGTCGACGAGCATCTCAGGTTGGCTCAGACGCACCTCGACGCGGAGCGGTTCGAACAGGCCGCATCCGAGCTGGAGCACGCGCTCGCGTTGAGACCGGAGATGAAGGGGGCGTACTACCAGCTTGGCTACGCATACTGGCGGCTGCATCGCTATGCGGACGCCGGGAAGGCGTTCGAGCGGGAGCTGAAGTTCGATCCGCCGGATCCGTACTCGCTCTATTACCTCGGGCGCATATCCGCAGCGGAAGGTGGTCATCGCGAGGCGATTCGCCGCTTCGAGATGGCGATGGCCATCAGCCCGATCCTCGACGTGCACCAACGGCTCGGCAGCGCATATCTACAGCTCGGCGATCTCCCCCGCGCCATCGACCACTATGAAATGGCAGTGAAGGTTCATCCCGAGCGCGGCGACGCCCATTACCAGCTCGCACGAGCGTATCAGCGGGCGGGACGCGAGGGCGAAGCCGAGCGCGAGTTCGAGACGACACGCAAGCTGAAGGGCGAGCATCAGGACCAGATCCGGGATCTCATGGAGTGCGAGCGGCTCCTGGGCCAGAAGCAGCACGCCGGGGCGCTTGCGCTCGCGCGCAAGCTGGCGCAGGTGCGCGATCCGGATCTCCTGATTTCAGTCGGCACGTTGATCGGACGCCACGGACATCACCGGGAGGCGATCGAGTACCTCGAAGACGCGGCGTGGCTCGCGCCTTCCTACGAGGCCCACTTCAACCTCGCGGTCACACTGGCCGCATTGAAAGAGCTGCCGCGCGCGACCGAAGCGCTGCGCGAAGCGGTACTCCTCAAGCCGGAGTCGTACGAAGCGCGTTCACTGCTCGGGACCTTGCTGGCGCAGCAAGGCAGGGGCGATGAGTCCATCGCGCACCTTCGAAAAGCGGTCGAGATGCGAGCAGACAACCCGCGGCTGCTGGCGCTGCTCGGTTTGAAGTACACCGAGGGCCACTACTACAGCGATGCCCTCGACGCGCTGCGCAAGGCGATTACACTGCAGCCGGACGATCCCGAGCTGCGGTTCCTGCTGATCCAGGCGCATTACATGAATCAGGATTCAGAGCGGGCGCTCGACGAGGCGCGGAAGGCTGCGAACGACTTCCCGGGAGTGGCCAGAAGCCACCTGGTCCTTGCGCTGCAGCTGCACAACATGGGGCGTTACCGAGAGGCGCGGCCGCCCCTCGAACGGGCGCTCGCGCTCGACGCAAATCTCGACGAGGCGCGCGGCGCGCTCGGCGATGTCCTGCTGCAACAGGGAGAGGTTGAGCAGGCCCTCGGGCATCTGCGTACCGCGACGGAGCGACGTCCCGACCTGATCGAGCCACACATCGCCCTCGGGAAAGCGTTGCTTCAGTTGAAGCAGTATGACGAAGCGATCGTCGCCATGCAGAAGGCGATTCGCCTCCATCCTGATCAGGCGCCGCCGCACCTCTATCTCTCTCAGGCGTATCGCGCCGTCGGCAGGTTGGCCGACGCCCGACAGGCGTCCGAGACATTCACCGTGCTCAACCGGAAGCGGATGGAACGGCGCGATCGCGACGGCGACAGGCGCTATGTCCCTCAATAAGGGCGTCGCTGCGCTCGCTGTCTCGCTGCTGACCGGCATCGGCGCGGAGGTCCAGCCGAAACCGGCCCTCACATCTGTCGGGTCCGCCCTGCCGCGGAACGACAGCCCGGCACATATTTTCACCGACGTGACCGCCGAAGCGGGCCTGTCGGGCTTCCGCAACACTCAGGGCGGCCTGGAGAAGCCGCACATTCTCGAGGTCATGGGCGGCGGCGCAGGATTCGTCGATTACAACCGCGACGGAAACCTGGATATCGTGCTGATACGCGGGGCCACCATCGAGAGCTACCGCGCCGGCGGCGATCCGGTCTGCACTCTGTACCGGGGCGACGGAGCGGGACGGTTCCAGAACGTGACGCAGGACGCTGGCCTGAACGCGCGTGGGTGGGGCATGGGCGTTGCCGTGGCGGACTACGACAACGATGGGTGGGACGACCTCTTCATCACCGGCTACGGACGCAACTTTCTCTTTCACAATCGCGGCAACGGCAGGTTCGAGGACGTGTCGGTCGCTGCCGGCGTCTCCGACACGCAGTGGAGCCTCGGCGCCGCGTTTGTCGACATCGATCGCGACGGAGACCTCGACCTCTACGTCACGAATTACCTTGAGTACCCGCTCGACCGACTGCCCCGGCGCGACGCATCGTGCACCTATCGCGGGTTCCCGGTGTTCTGCGGGCCACGAGGACTCGCCGGCCTGCGCGACGCGCTGTTCCTCAATGACAACAAGGGGCGGTTTCGCAACGTCGCCGTCGAGCGGGACATCGACGGCGACAAGCTGTACGGGCTCGGCGTCGTAGCGACGGACTACGACAACGACGGGTGGCCGGACATTTTCGTAGCCAACGATCTCACCCCGAATCTCCTCTACCACAATCTCGGGGCGGGCGCGTTCGAGGAGGTAGCCCTGACCGCCGGCGCAGCGTTCTCGCCAGACGGCGTCGAGGAAGGGTCGATGGGGGTCGATTCCGGAGATTTCAACAACGATGGATGGCTCGACCTGTACTACACGAACTCCTCGTACGAGACCAACACCCTGCTGTTGAACAACGGTGACGGCAGCTCCTTCACGAACGTCACCAGCATCGCCGGTCACGGCGAGAGCACGTATCTCTCGGTCGGATGGGGAACGGCGTTCGCAGATCTGGACAATGACGGCTGGGAAGACCTGTTCGTGGTGAATGGGCATTTGTATCCGGAGGCGGACCGCTTCGCCATGGGTCTGAAGTACAAGCAGCCGCCGCTGGTGTTCATGAACCAGAGCGGTGGCCGGTTCGTCGAAACCGCGGCCCGCTTCGGTCTGACCCGGGCGGACAACGCCCGCGGGGCCGCGTTCGGCGACTACGACAACGACGGCGATCTGGACGTCCTTGTCAACAATCTCGACGGTCCGCCAACGCTGCTGCGCAATGACGGCGGCAACCGAAACCGTTGGCTGCGCGTTCGCTGCATCGGCAGCCGCAGCAACCGATCCGCCGTCGGGACGCGGCTCGCGCTCCGGGCCGGAGGGCGGCAGCAGATGCGCGAAGTGAAAGCCGGCACGAGCTACATCTCGCACAATGACCTGGCCGTGTCCTTCGGGCTGGGAACGCATGACCGCATCGACTCGCTCGAGATCCGATGGCCGTCCGGGCGCACCCAGAGGATCGAGAATCTGAACGTCAATCAGGTGCTGACGGTAGAGGAAGGCCGAGCGGCCGCGCATTCCGGGTCTGGCCAGTGAACGTGCCGCGACGAACCGGCCGAACCGACCCGCGGCAGATCAATCCGTGGGGATGTCCTTGTTTGTGGAGTCGGGCAGGAACGCGGTGGCGAACAACGTGACAACGGCACAACCCGCGATGAACATCGCGATGACCGCGCCGGAGTGCAGTGGAGGTGGGCTGTCGATCCTCGAAACGCTGTCATTCCCCAGTCGACTGCGCGGCCGGCGCGCGGCAATTGCTGCGCAACATAAGCGCAATCCACACACCGTCAGTCGGAGACTGCGCGCGTGAGTTGTGAAGGCTCGACGCGAACGACGACCGGCTGCCGGCCAAAGCGTCTGGCATCCCGGCAGCTCGGGATGTAAACGTCGAGCCGGCGTCCCTTTACGGACTGACCGGTATCCGCCACTTGATAAACACCCGCATAGCGCTCGGGCTTTAAGATTCGAATCTTCGATCCGAGCGGAAGTACGCGAGGATCAGCCGCTACAATCCCAGGACGAGTCTGCTCTCCTGATTTCGTCGTGCCGGCTTGACAATACGCGGTCGCCGTCATCTCCATCACCGTACCGGCAGCACGGCGCCGGTTGTTTTTCACCGCCCCAAAGTCGGCCGCGCTAGCAGAAATGGTCGCAGCAAACAGCAGAATCGTGGCACAGGGACCCATATCACGGGATACTTCAATCGACGTACCACGTCATCGGCAGTGTCCCGCTTCAGACCAGCTGACCACATCCGGGACCGCCAGAGCGCCTAAATGCCGACGCTACCGAAACCCGCGCACGGCGATCGGCCGGCTAGGCGGCTCAACCACCGCAAAGAAAAACAGGATTACTGCCCCGCTGAAATGATGGGTCCGAGGTGTCCAGCCCGAAACCGCCCAGCGTGAACCGTCCGGGACAACATGAGGATGCTGCCCGGGCATACGCGCTGACGAAGTTCGATGGCGATTCGCCAGCTTTGTAACGTGCGCCACATGGGGCACTGAGCGTGTTCGTGCTCACTCTCATTAGGATTTCCTCGGGGGCCGTCCGTCAGCTTCACCAGCATTGATGTCCCGGATGCGACATTTACGAAAGCTTGGGGCATCAATGCCGCTGGCCATGTTGTGGGCCGCTACTCCGATAGCCGTAATCGGTACCCACATCGCACCGCCGATCATGTGTCCGTTTGCCCATCGACATGAACGAAGTAGGACATAATTTGCTCACTCGATCGCATTCCTGCGAACGTTATGACGTGCCTCAGGATCGTTCACGCTCTCGTCCGTACGGTTTCTATCGCGCGACGGGCGTCGATGAAGCGATCGCCGAGTACTGCGCGGCGCTGCACTTCGACGCCACGCTCGTGATCGCGCGCTGCGTTTTGCGTCACACTGCACCGTATTCAGTCTCCGAGCGCGAGCAACAGGTGTTTTTGTACTCGCAATGCTTGGTAGGGCACGCCCGTCAGGCCCGTGTCCCGCCTCGCGCGGTCCAGACCGATCGCGTGCGGGCGGTCTGAAGACCCGCTACAGGGTTATTGCGATACCGTGGCGGTTGCCTGCTCGATGAACCGCTCGACGTCGGCGGCCGGCCTGGCGCCGGCGGTTCGCGCAACCTCCCGGCCGGCGTAAAAGACCGCGAGCGTCGGAATCGATCGGATCGCAAACCGCTCGCCGAGATCCTGCAGCTCGTCGGTGTTGACTTTCACGACGATCCAGCGGCCAGCCTGGCGCGCCGCGACCTTCTGCAGCTCGGGGGCGACCATCCGGCACGGCCCGCACCAGGGGGCCCAGTAGTCGACCACCACCGGGAGCGGCGCGCGCGCGACGAGGCGGTCGAAATCGCCGGAGCGCCGGACCTCAATCGGCTCGTCCGGCAGCGCGATCGGCCGCTTGCAGCGGCCGCACCGGACGGCATCGCCGAGGCGCTCGTACGTGAGTCGATTCTTCTGGCCGCACGCGGTGCACGGCGCGATGATGCCGCGGTCATCGAGATCGAAGGATGACATCCCTGAGTGATCGGTCAGCTTGCTCGTACGATCGATTTAGGGCAGCCTGCCGGTCAGTTGCTGGTACAGCCGGCGCACCGCTGTTTCCCGTTGCGTGTCATATCCGAGCAGTCCTTCATACTGCGGCCATCGGATGGTGGCAACTGCCTGATCTTCCGTCGCGCCGCGCCTGATCTCTCTTTCAACGGCCTCTCGCACATCTACTAACATTTGACGGAACCGCCGGAGTCCTTGTCGAGTTTCTCGTGGATCAGCAGGAATGGGTCCATGTCCCGGCACAAATATGTCGGCTTCGAGAGCTTCGACCGTGTCGAGGGCACGGAGCCAGTCGAGGCCGTACCCGTCGTTGATGAACAGAAACTGATCGGCGAAGTAGATCTCGCTCAGGTAGACAATGCGGTCCTGCGGCACAAAAATGATGCTGTCACCTCGCGTATGTGCCCGGCCGACATGGAGAATCTGAATCTCCTTTCCTCCCTGATAGAGCGTCAGACGTTCCCTGAACGTCAGATTCGGCAGGCGGGCGATTTGTTCCTCGGCCGGCACCTTCTGCCGTTGCATCAGCGCGAGAAGGTCAGTGCGATAGTCTTCGTGCCCAATCTTGAGCACATCCGCGTACGCGATATTGCCCTTTGAGTAGTTGTCGTGGAACGTCGAGGACACGAGAACGCGTATCGGCTGCCGGATGGCATTCGCGATCGCTTCTCGCTGCGCCCGGGCGACCGCCTCCGAATTCAAGGCGTCGAGGACGACGACCCCATCGTTGGTGACGACGATCCCGCTATTGTACGTCGTCGAGCTGAACAGATAATGACCCGGAATGATCTGGCGCAAGCTGCCCGGTGGTATGCGCTCGGTCGCGCCCCGGGGGTCGGTGCTCCGCGGCGGCGGCTGCGAGAATGCGGTGCAGCTGAAGAGCAACAGGAATGCCCCCAGCGTTGATTTCGGCATCGGCGACTCCTTTCTCGACTCGTTCGGCGCGATCTGACGCGGACCGATTATCGCTCAACGATCGGATCGAGCTATCTCTCTGAGAGCGATAAGCGCATCCACGTCGGACTCGGCCGCGACAGAGCGGCGCGGCGCGTCTCCATTCGCTGGCCGAGCGGGCTGCAACAGATGCTGCACGACGTGCCGGCGAACCAGGCGCTGACGCTGCGGGAGAGCGAGGCGCGGCCGCGGTGACTCAGCTGTCAGGCCGATAAAGAGATCCTTCCGGTGTGTCGTGCGGACCGTTGCCTTGGCCAAGGCTGGCCGCGCCCGGCCATTCTCCGAAGGCGCGAGGAGAGGTGATCTAAAATCGCGATCGTTCATGTCCGTCTCCTACGAGAACTCGAAGATCGTCTTTCAAGGCATCAAGGACGCCGGCATCAGGTCGCTTTCGGCGCTGCCCGAGACATGGCTCGGGCTGCTGCTGCAGCAGGCCGAACGGGATCCAGACGTCACGCTGATCCAGGTGGCGAAGGAAGAAGAGGCCATCGGCGTCGCCGCGGGCGCCTACTTCGCCGGCGAGCGGCATATCCTCCTGATGCAGAACCACGGCTTCCTCGCCGCGATCAACGGCATCGTCTCACTGGCGATGCTGTACGGCATCCCGCTGTGCATGCTGATCGCGCTCCGCGGCCACTGGGGCGAGCCGTACCCCTGGCACACGCGCGGCGGCATCGTCACCGAAGGCGTGCTGCGGGCCTTGAATATTCCGTTCGAGTACGCGCGCGATCCGAGAGAGGTCGGGCGGCAGATTCGCGAGGCCTACACCTTCTCGCAGAGCTCGCTGTCGCCGGTCGCGCTGCTCCTCACGCGCGACCTGATGGAGGAAGCGCTGTGAAGCGCGTCGAGTGCATCGCCATGCTCTATCCGGAGCTGGAGGGCAAGGTCGTCGTCACGATCATGGGCGCGTGCGCGCAGGAGCTCTACGATCTCGGGCACAAGGACAACTTCTTCTATCTGCAGCACGCGATGGGGCTGGCGTCTTCGATCGGCCTCGGCCTTGCCCTGCATCTGCCGCACGAGAAGATCGTCGTGCTCGACGGCGACGGCTCCGTCCTGATGAACCTCGGCACGCTGGCGACGCTGGCGCGGTACCGGCCCCGAAATCTCGTCCAGTTCATCTTCGACAACGGCAGCCTGCTCTCGACCGGAGGATTCGACTCGCACACCAGCTCGGGAATCACCGATCTCGCGGCGATGGCGCGGGGCGCGGGCATCGAGCATGTCGCCGCCGTCGATTCGGTGATCGCCTTCGGCGAGGCGTCGATCGACGCGTTGGCGCGGAACGATCTCAGCGTGATCGTGGCGAAGGTTGCCGCCGTCGGCCCGAACCACTACGGCATGGATCTGCAGTTGCCGGAAAACGCGTTTCGATTCAAACGGTGGATCGCCGGCAGGAAACCGGCGGCGGCGCGATCGGCCGCTGCGGCGATCTCTGAGCCGGCGTCGACGAGCCGGGAAGCACCATGAGCGTCCGGCCGCCCACCGGGCCGGTCGAACATCCGCTCCGTGCGCGGCCTTGCCCCGCGTTCTGCCGCACGCGGGCGGCGGTGATCCGGGGAGAACAGGTCGAACGGTTTCGCGCTCGGACGCGCCTCGCGGTACACCGTGATGATCTCAGCCGCTTTGTCCTTGTGTGGAAAGCGGACGTCCACACAGTCAGGCGCCCGCAGCCTTCGCCCTGGATTCCATCATTCCAGTTGAAACAGGAATGAAACATGATGGGGCGAAGCGGGATCCTCCTTGCCTCCTTGCTGTTGGCGGTGCCTGCCGCAGCTCAACAGTTGACGATTCAAGGCGATAAGTTCGCTGTCGACGGCAGTCCGCGATTTCTGACGTTCATCACCTACTTCGGCGCGCTGGGCGCTGCCGATGTCGCGGAAGACCTGCAGTTTCTGCATGACATCGGGTTCGACGGCATCCGGATCATGCCCAACTGGCGCGATGGTCCGAAGCTGATGCGTGCGGACGGATCGCTCAATCCGGATTCGCTCGACCGCCTGCTCTTCGTGCTCGACCGCGCGCAGTCCCTGCGTCTGGTTGTCGACATCAGCTTCACCGCGGAACAGATTGAAGGGCTCGATACGGCACGATTCCGCGACGCGATCATCGCGACCGCTCGAAGGCTGGTCGCGTACGGCAACATCCTCTTCGATATCCAGAACGAGCGCGACGTTTACGGGCCGTTCGGCCGATCGCTGTCGCCGACGAATGTTGCCGCGATCGCGGCGGCCATGAAACGTGTCCACCCGTCGCGCATCGTGACCGCCTCGAACTCGCCGAACACGTCGCCGTCAGAAGCGGCGCGGTTCACGGCGGACGCCGCCCTCGACGTGACCGCGTACCACGACGACCGCGTGCGGAACTGGTTTGACCGCGGCCGGCTGGCATCACTCGTCGATGTGCTGCGGACGAACGGCCGGCCCGCCTACCTGCAAGAGCCGGCACGTTTCCCATTTCCGTCCACCGATCGGGCTGATTACTTCCGTCTCGCGCGCGAGAACGCGAAGCGCCTCGGTGCCGCCGCGTGGTGCTTTCATACCGATCTTGGTTTCAACCTGCGTGCCGCACGCTTCAGCGATCTCCTGCAGTCCCGACAGGAGCCGGATTGGATGTTCGTGACGTCGCTCATCGCTCGCGTGCAAATCAAAACGGGCGACGGTCACTTCCTGACCGCAGAAGGCGGCGGCGGGTCGGCTGTCCACGCTGATCGGCGTCAGCCTGGTGAATGGGAGACGTTCGTGATGGCGGCGAGCGACGGCGGTCCCGTTCTCGACGGCGATCGTGTCACGCTCCGCACGAGCGATGCCCGCCATTATCTGCAGGCAAGCCTCGGCGGCGGTGATCTGCTGACCGCGGCTGGCACGATCGAAGGTTCGTGGGAGACATTTGTGGTCGAAACCGGTCGTGACGCCTCGATTGCGGACGGAGACACGTGCCGGCTCCGCACGACAACAAAGCCGGCATGGTATGTGAGTGCCGACGCTGGCGGAGGAGGCGACGTCCACGTCAATCAACGAAGCGCGGGTCGGTGGGAAACCTTTTCCTTCGTCGCTGCACGGTAGTCGGTCAGATCAGGCCAGCGTCGGCACCCAACTGTCTGTCGGGGGCCGTTGCGGTCCTCGCGGCAGGGTGACGGTGTCGATGCTCTGGCTGGCACTGCTTCCGCGCCGGGCGCACTGTCGCAGTTTCGTTGTGCGCCGCTTCATCTGACCTACTCAGGTGTTGTCAATCGCTTAGAACTCGCAAACACGTCGAAAGCTAGAATGCGGGATCATGCTGTTGAAGCTTTCACACAACCTGTCCGAACGCACACCGTTCTACGAGGGCTTGGCTGGACCGCAGCTTGAGCAGCTAGACGACCTGCGTAGGGGTGACACCTGCACCATGTTTGCGGAGGTCTGACCGGCGTGCTCGCCCTTAGCATTGATCCTGGCCAGATCGACTTCGATAGACCTGGGAAACATCATTATCGTGCGGCCTTCCATCTCGACAGCCGCTGGGGGTTTTCCCTGGTTCCTCTCACCGTGATCAACGGGCTGCGTGCCACCGGTGAACGCCCGCCACCGGGCGTGGCGGTCTTCGGCGGCACCCACGGCAACGAGTACGAGGGTCAGATTGCGGTGAAACGCCTCTGCTGCGATCTCGACCCGGCGGAGATGTCCGGCCGCGTCATCCTGATGCCGCAATTGAGCGAGAGTGCGTGCGCGGCCCACCTGCGCATCTCGCCGGAAGACGGCGTGAACATGAACCGCGCCTTCCCAGGGAACCCGCGTGGAACGCTCTCTTATCGCATCGCCCACTTCGTGAAGACCCAGATATTTCCGCAGGTGGGCGTCGTGCTCGATCTGCACGCGGGAGGGTGCGAGGCGTCGTTCCCGCTCTGCACCTCGTTGCACCCGATCGCTGACCCGGCACAGTACGCCGAGACGCTTGCGGCAGCGCGGCTCTTCGACACGCCGTTCATCTACATCTACTCGCGCCAGATGGCGTCCGGCCTGCTCACGGACGAGGCGGAGGACGACGGGAAGATTGCCGTCGGCGGCGAATTCGGCGTTGGCGAAGGGTCCAGCGTTCGAGGGATCCGGCACGCGTATGAAGGCGTCAGGAACGTTCTCCGCCACTATCGGATGCTCGCCGGCGACATTCAGCGCGTGAGCCCGGGACAGGCTGCGACGCGCCTGGTCCAGGCGCCGCACCTGGCCGACTACATACCGTGCCCGAGGACGGCCATCTGGGAGCCCGTGGTCGAGGCCGGCGAGGATGTCATCGAACGTCAGCTGATCGGACGACTGCACGATTTCGGTGATCACTCATCGGAACCGATCGAGGTCCGGGCGCACCGCGCCGGCGTCATCATCGCCCTGCACTTTGGCGCAGTGGTGCAGCAGGGCGCCACGCTCTACGTCGTCGCCGAAGAGATCTCGCCGACAACATGAAAATCACCAACGTTGAAGTCCTCGTCCTTAAATCCCCTGGTCTGTACCGGAGCCCGGATGACGCCCAGGAGCCCCCCGGCCCGACGTACATGGGTCTGGTGAAGGTCTCTACGGATGCTGGCCTCACCGGCTATTCGGACGTGGAAACTGCGGCGTCCGTCGCCAAAGCCGCCGTCGAAGCACCGCGCTGGAGCGAAGCAGGCCTGGAGGCATTCGACGGACTGGCCGCTCTGCTCGTGGGCGAGAATCCGCTGGAAACGGAGCGCCTCTGGTACAAGATGTATCGTGGCAGCATCTACTACGGCCGCCGCGGCGTCGCCATGCAGGCGATTTCCGCAATCGACATCGCGCTGTGGGATATCGCGGGAAAGTTCTACGGGCAGCCGATCCACGTCCTGCTGGGCGGGAAATGGCGCGAGCGGGTGCGCGCGTATGCCAGTACTCTTTTTCGGCCGACGCCGCAGGCCATGCGCGACGCGGCGCGGCGTTATGTCGATCAGGGTTTCACCGCCGTGAAGTTTGGATGGGGCGTGTTCGGCAAAAATCCGCGCCTGGACGTCGAGCTCGTCGAGGCGGCGCGTCAGGCGCTCGGCCCGGACCGCGACCTGCTGATCGACGCCGGCTGGTTCATCGAGCGCACGCCCAAGCAGGCGATCCGGACGATCCGATCCATCGAACCATTCAGCCCCTTCTTCGTCGAAGAGATCCTGCATCCGGAGGATTACGATGGCTACCGGCGCGTGTCGGATGCCGTCGACACCCTGATCGCATGCGGCGAGCAGGAGGCCACCGAATGGGGCTTCCGCGAGCTGATCGAGCGCGCCCGCGTGGACGTGCTCCAGCCCGATCTCTCCCGCTGCGGCGGCTTCACCGCCGCGCGCAAGATCGTGCACATGGCCGAGATCGCCAACGTGCTGGTCATTCCTCATTCGTGGTCGTCGGATCTGCTGACCGCCGCCTCGCTTCACCTCAATGCATTCCAACGGCGCGCGGAGTTCGTCGAGTTCAACACCTCGCAGGGCCCGCTCAGCCGCGAGATGGTGCGCGAGCCGATTCGGGTGGTGGACGGGTGGCTCGGTGTCCCGTGTGGTCCCGGGCTTGGCGTCGAGGTGAACGCGGAGACGATCGAGCGATACCGGATCGCGTGAGGTTACCCGGCGAGGCCGAGGAGGCTGAGGCTGTCGCGGTAGATCAGATCCTCGATCCTGCCTTCCGGGATGCGCGGCAGGTTCGTGCCTTCCACCATGCTGTTCACACGTCGCAGGGCTTCCATGGTCGAGATCGGCGTGGTGAATGGATAGTCAGTACCAAACAGCAAACGGTCCAGCACTCCGTATTCCATCGCCATGACGAGCGCGTTGTAGAACTGCCACGGGCGGTAGTACAGGGCTGAAATGTCGCTGTAGAAATTCCGGTTCTTGCGGATCAACACCAGCGTCTCCGCAATCCAGGGATGGCCCATATGCGCAATCACCGTGCGCAGTCGGGGGCACCGCAGTGCGATGGGCTGGAGGGACACCGGGTTTGCCAGCTCCAGCGATACGTTTGCGCAGAACGTGGCGCCCTGATGAATCATCACGGGTACCTCGAGCTCCTCTGCCCGCTTCATCAGGCGCACGAAGCGCCGATCTGCCGGGTGCACGTCCTGGTAGATTGGTCCGACTTTCAGCCCCCGTAAGTTCAGATTGCGGACTGCGTGCTCGAGCTGCTCGGTAGCGTCGGGATCCCGCGGATCGACGGAGCAGAAGCCGATCAGCTTGTCGGGATGCCGGCTCACATACTTGGCGACATATTCATTCGGCACCAGCACACCGACATGAGCGGCTCGGAATCCGAGCACAATCGCGCGATCCACTGGCTGCATCGCCCGCCAGTGTTCCTCGAGATCGACCGCGATGTCCCTGGAGGGATCGCCCGACGTCACGCGCACGTCGTGAACGAACTGGTCTCCGAGGTGCGCCCGCTCCCACACGTGTGTGTGGACGTCAACGATCATCCGCAACGGCCTCGCTTCGTGCTGCCTTCAAAATCATGAAATCACCAGAGCGTGTCTGACTACCGACAATCCCACCACGGAGGACTCGGAGGACAGGAGGAAAAAATCCTGAGGATTACCCTCCGCGTCCTGTGCGTCCTCCGCGGTAAGGGCCCCTAGAGCACACCGTACTTGTTGTACACATCTCGCAGGTATGCACCCTGACGCAGTTCGTCACGGCTGTGGTTTTCGCGCATGGCTTTGTCAGTCGCAAGGCGGACGGCTTCCCCGATGACCGTCGCTGGAATCGCGAGGACGCCGTCCAGATCGGCAAACACGAGATCGCCCGGAGACACCAGCACGCCGCCACACTGGACCGGCACGTTGTGGGCTATCACGACACCGCGCCCTTTCGAGTCGACCGGCTTCATCCCAGCGGCGAACAGAGGAAACCCAAGTTCCTGGATCCGCTTCACATCACGCACCAGACCATCCACGACTGCGCCGCGGGCGCCGCGGGCGATCGCCGCCGTCGACAGCAGCTCTCCCCAGGGGGCGTTACGCTTCGACCCGCCGGTGGACACGACGACCACTTCTCCAGGCTGGATGCTGTCGATGGCGGCGATCTCCGCTTCGTAGGGATTGTCGTCCACGTAGTACGTGTCCACGCACCAGATCGTCCTGGCCCGGCCGGCGAACTTCACGTTCGGCCCGACGGGCCGCAGATGATCCGCCATCGCCCGGTCCCGGAATCCCAGTTCGTCGAGCGCGTCCGACACGACTGCCGTGTACAGCTTCATCTCCAGGTGCGCGAACAGCTCGAGATCTCGTTGAAGCACGCCGTCTGAGGTCGTTTCGCTGTGTGACTGTGTCAAGTTCGAGTCCTCTCGAGTAGATTGATTTCTGATCACCCGACGCTCAACCCCACGAGCGCGGTGATCCCCAGCACGATGCCCGCGATCCCGTACGGACCGACGCGCTCGTTGAAGAGAAAGACGCCCGACGCCGCAACGAGGAACAACGACCCACCCGTGGTGAGCGGGAAGGCGACGTGCCCGGGGAGACCGTGAGAAAGCGCCATCCCCGTGAACGACTGGCCGGCCAGGCTGCAGGCGCCCATCAGCGCGCCAATCGTCACCTCACGAACGTGCGGACGAACGCCGCTGCGCAGCAGCGCCACCGCCGCGAACGCAAACCCGCCGCAGTACCAGTACAGCAGGTACTGCGGCTGGTACTCGTCAGCGAGCCCGCGTTCGCTCAGCACCTTGAGCCCGAACGGACCCAGACCATTCGCGACGAAGGCGATCAGCATCAGCCGAAGCCAGACGCCCGCGTCCTTCTGGTCGGTCACGGCCGCCCGCCGCGTGCCACCGGCACCGCCCCGTCGGCCAGCACCTCACGCCGCTTCTCGTCGTCTTTCTTGTCCTTCCACAACAGGAACATCGAGACAGGGATGAGGCACAGCGCCACCGCCTTGCCCGGCAGAACCGGCTCTTCATAGATCAGCACGGACGCGACGGTCGGGATACCGGCCGAGAGGTTGATCGCCAGCCAGCTGGTCGCGATGTTGCCGTGCTTGATGCCCGCCTGAAACGCGAGGATTGCGACCGAGGCGCAGATCCCGAATGGCAGCGCGATCGCGACGACACGCGATGGCACCGCCGGCCCAGTGGTTCTTCCGAGCGTGACGATCGCCAGAACGAAGCACAGCGACCACGCGTACAAGAGGGCATTCACCGCACTCGGCCGGCAACGCTTGACGTCAGCCAGCTTGTGCAGAACCCCGAGCAGGCTGAAGCTGAGGAGGCCGAGCAGCATGTAGATCTGGCCAGTGGTCACTAGAAGATCACCTTCACGCCGAACTGCATCGTCCTCGCGGCGCCGGCGCTCAGGATTCGCCCGAAGCTCGCGGTTCCGAGCGTCGTTCCTGGATTGAGAAGATTCACCTTGTTCAGCGCATTGTACGCCTCGGCCCGGATCTGAATGTAGGTGTCTCCAGCAACTCGGAACCGTTTCATCAGCCCCAGGTCGAGGATGTGCGTGGCCGGCCCCTCGATGATGCCGATGGGCGAGTTGCCGTACTCGAGCGGCGCCGGCGCGGAGAACGCGGCCGTGTTGAACCACTGGTCCGCAGACGGGTCGGCAACGTTCGCGTCCCCTGCGATATTGGCGCGGGTGCCCCAGCCGTTGCCCAGCGTCGCGCCCGGCACGTTGATACTGAGTGGCTGTCCCGAGACGAAGCTGTTGATCGCACTCAGCTGCCAGCCGCCGAGGACGGCGTCGGCGGCCGGGTGCAACTCGTCGAGGAAGCGCTTGCCGCGGCCAATTGGCAGCTCGTACACCGCATTCACCCAGAGCATGTGGCGGCGATCATTCGAGGAGCGCCCCCTGAGATAACCTGCGGGTGTAAAGGGCTGCAGCCGCCCCTCTTCACCATCGGCAATGTTGTCGGAGGTATCTCTGGACAGCGAGTACGAGCCGGTGAGGGAGAAGCCGTCGGTGAACCGTCGCTCCAGTTTGATCTGGAGGCCGTTGTACTCCGCGTCGCCTCGGTTCTCCAGCACGTTGATCTGGCCGAATGCCGGGTAGGGTTTGACCGCCTGCAGGTCCGGGTATCGGCCGGGCGGCACCTCGTTGTAGGGATAGAGCGACACCTGATCGTGCAGGCGGGTGGCGACGTACGACACGGTCAAGGCCGCGTTGAACGGAAGCCCTTTCTGCACCGACACGTTCCACTCGTGCGTCGTCGCGGGATCGATATCCCACGCCGGCGACTCGCCGACCGATGGCTGAATGAATTGCTGTGGGTCCGCCGGCCACGCCGTTTCCCACCGCTGCGGCGACAGCGGGCTGAACGAGAGCGCCTCCCACGTCCAGTACGGCAGCCCGACGATCGACGATGCCGATCGGTTGCCGGTGAAGCTGTTGTAGTAGATGCCGTAGCCGCCACGGACAACGAAGTCGTTGATGGCCTCGGGACGCCAAGTGAGCCCGACACGCGGCGAGAACCGGCCTTTGGCCTTGAACAGGCCGGCAGGCACGTCCACTTCGCTCGCAGGCACCCACAGCCCCTGTGTGGCGGCCGCAAGAAACGGCGACACGGGCTGTTGCGTCAGGTTTACGTTCCCATCACTGTCCACACCGGCTATCACCTTGCCGATGCGCGGGTCGAACGTCGCACCGTTGCCGGCCCTCAGCGTCTTTGCGTGCCAGTACTCGTACCGCAGCCCGAGGCCGACCGTCAGGTTGGACCGCACCTTCCAGAAGTCCTGTACGTACGCGCCGGAGTAAGGCGAGCTGTCGAGACCAAACGTCTCGAGAGGAAAGTTACGCCGGGTCCCCTGCGTCAGGCCCAGCAAGAAGTCGGCGAAGCCATCGCCGGTATATTGGCCGTTGAAGTCGAAGCTGCCGCGCGGCGAGTGTGAGCCGTGCCGGCCGTACACACGGCGGGTGTTGTACTCGTAGCCCGTGCCGATCGAGTGCGCGCCGCTCACCCACGTGAGGCCGGCTTTGGCGTTCAGCACATCGCTCCAGAGACGGCCGTTGACACCGAAGGCAGTGTTGAAGCCCGTATACCCGGTGATGTTCACGTTCGGCAGCCCGACAAAGTCCTCACGGCCCGCCGTGCTGATGCCCCGAATGCCCGCCTGTTCGACCAGGTTCTGGGAGCCAACGACCGGGGACGTGAACCGGTTGTCCGACTTCAGATAACCGGCAGTCACGGTCAGCAACAGCGTCGACCGGAGCGTGTTCGTGTAGTTCACACCGATGTTGTGCTGGATGGTCTCGTTCGCTGAGCGGACATCGGGCGAGTAGCCGGGAGAGTCGTTCGTGTTCCGGCTCATCACCCAGCGGCCGTAGATACGCTGGCTGTTCGTGATCTGATGATCGAGGCGCCCGGTGGACTGGTACGTGTCGTCGGTCACCGGTGCGACGGCGCGAAAGCGGCCGTCAGGCGAGTTCGCTGTAAGAAGGTACGGGAAGAAGAACCTGGACGCGCTGGAGATCCGTCCTGGCGGAATGATGTTCCCGGGAAACGGCTGCCCGCTGAGCGGGTCGCGAATGGCGCGTGACAGCCCGGAGAAGTCGCCCTGGAGCATCTGCGGCTGCGCGACCACCGAATTGTAAATGGTCTCCCGCTTGATCGGGGTCCCCTCGAAGCTGCCGAAGAAGAACGTCTTGTTGCGCACGACGGGGCCGCCAATCGCAGCACCGTACTGGTTGCGGCGCAGCTTGGGCGGACTCCCCACGGCAAAGGCATTCTTCGCGGTGAACTTGTCGCTCTGATTGAACTCCCACGCCGTGCCGTTGAAGGTATTCGTCCCGGACTTCGTGGCGATCAGAACCTGCAACGGGTTTCGGCCGTTCTCGGCGCTGAAGCTCGATGTCTCGACGCTGAACTCGGCAATCGTGTCGACATTGGGGATCGTGATAGCGCCCTCGTCCATCGCAGCATTTGCGTTCAGGCCGTCGAGCTGGAACTCGGTCTGGTTCGATCGCACGCCGAAGCCCTGTACCATCGATCCACGTTCCGGCCCCCCTGAGCCCGTGAAACGCATGCCGGGCACGAGTTTGACGAGCTCGACGGGATTGCGCGCGCTGAGAGGCAGTTCGCGTATCTGCTGTAACTGCACGACGGTCTGCACGGAACTGCGCTCGGTCTGCAGCAGCGGGGCGCTGCCGAGTACGGAAACCTGCTCGGTCACCGCGCCGACCTCGAGAACCGGCGAGATGCGGCTGCGCTCGCCGACGGTGATCTCCATCCTCGCCAGTTGCCAGGTCTTGAAACCAGTCATCGAGACGGTGACGGAATAGGCGCCTATGGGGAGGGCAAGGATTTCGAAGTTCCCTTCGGCATCGGTGATGGCCGTCTGAGTGAGGCCAGTACTCAGGTGCGTTACGGTGACCTCGGCTCCGGGAAGTACGCCCTTCGAGGTGTCGGTCACCTGTCCCAGGATGGAGCCCTGCGTACCGACCTGCGCGATGAGCGCGGCGGGAGCCGCGAGCACGAACATGGTGGCAACGGCAGCGAGATACCTGACGTGTGACATCGATGCCCCCCATCCATTCCCGACCATGTGACCGATCACCATTTCGTGGCCTCCTCGTCACCGGATTCAATCGTCCGCCGCCCGAAACGCAGGGTTGTCCGAATGTCAGTTCAATACCGAGCGACGATCACATAGCGGGTTTCTCGGGGCTCCGGCAGCCGCACCCACTCGCTCGACGTATCGAAGTCCCGCCACGGGCGGCCGTTGACGGAAACGGAGCGCATCGTCTTTCGGTCGGGATGGCGGAATCGGACCACGACCGTTCGCGGCCGGGCGGCGTCCGGCATGCGGACGTCGGCGGTGATCTCGCCGGCACCGGCACGGCTTTCAATAGTCATGGAGAGCTGGCCGTAATACGTCGGCACGCGGTGCAGCTCGATCGTCTTCCCGTCCTGCAGCCACGCACGCGGTGTGGCCTGGGCCAGAAGAAGCACGTCATCGTCCCGCTCATGCACGAGCATGTTCCGGTACAGTTCGAACCATGCGCCATCGGTGCTCGGAGGACCGAAGTACTGGCCGTGCGACCAGCGATGTTCGACAGGCTCCAGCACGGAATGGCTGAAGGCGCTCGCGATGTAGCTGTAGAAGGCGCGAATGACCGCCGCCGGCTCGTCACGCAGCAGGTATGCCGTCGCCTGCTGGTTGTAGACAGGTTCATTCGCCATGCCCCATCCCCTGTAGAACAAGTTGTCCTCGTGATCGTGCAGGAGCGAGTCGGCCAGCACGCCTCGCGCTGGAAGAGCCTTGAGTCGGATGAGATGTACCGCTCCCGTGTCGACATCGGTGGGATACCACTGCTCGAGCAGTCGACGCGGCGTCAGCGCCTCGGCGGGTACATATGGGATCCAGGTGCCGTCGCGCAACTGCACGAGCGTCGAGCGCATGCTGCCGGCGGCGAAACCGCGCGCGATCGCTTCGCGCAGTGTTCGGGCCGTCTCGCGCGCTTCGGACGCGCGTGGATGCCCATGCTGCTGGAGCGCGCGTCCGAACAGATCCAGTCCCGCAAACATGTAAGCCTGGTTGAACGCCCAGACGCCCTCGCCCGTTCCGTCGTTGAGCGGCCCGTTCACCAGCCCGCGAGACGGTCCCTCACGCCGTGACGCATCCCGGATCTCGGCGAGGCACCAGTCCATCGCCTTGAGACTCTCGGGCAGAAGCCGCTCGAACGAATCGCGATCCTGCGAGAGCAGGTAGTTCTGCGCGACGGCGTAAAGCATGCCCGGCGTGTAGACGAGCCAGTTCGCATACCCGCTCACGTGCCCGTCATGTTCCTGATTATTTCGGAACTGAGCTTTCAGCTCCTCCGTGGAGATGGCGTGATAGCCGCGCAGGTCGTACAGCATGTAATCGACGTACACGGCCTGGTTGATCGGCCAGGGAGTACCGGTCTGGCTGTAGGCGAAGTTCGAGTACGGCAGGTCGATGGTGACGTCCGTCGCTGCTCCCTTATGACGCCGCGGGAGCCGAAGCGCGTGCCAGAGGCTCGCGCGGAAGAGGTTGTTGACCGTCTCTTCTGGCACGTGGAACTGCGCGCCGCGGTCGACGTAGTCTGACCAGAACCGCAACGTCGTCTCGCGCGCACGCGCGAAATCGATCGCGGTCAGTACCGGCGCCTGTTCACTGTCGACAATGGGGGAAGGCAGCTTGACGACAAACCCTCGCGAGCCGCGGGCGGGCAGGTCGATGAAGATCGTTGCCTCAATCCGCTTCCGCTGTCGCTGATAGTCGCGCGTGCCGCTCCATGCCGGTGTCCCGCCGGCACCCTCGACCGACATGAGCACACCGCGTCGGCCGCGCTCGCGGAACAGTACAGCAGCCCCTTGTCGATCCGCGACGATTGCCGAGTCGAGGTACGACGGCATCTCGCGTCGATGCGCCATCGAAATCGGCAGCGACCGCGCCCTGCCCTGAAGCTCATGAACGGTCACCTGCTGAAGCAGGACCATCGGGATGTCGCCGCGGCGCTCAGCAGGAGGCCCGTTCAGCGGATACGCGAACTGCTCCACTTCATAGCGCACGCCATCGTCTTCGAAGGTGGTGGTCATCACCGGCAGCCCGTCCTTCAGGCGCTGTCCCTTCCACGTGCGCGCGACGCCCTTCGTCAGATCGCCGAACGAGAACCAGAACTGGAATCGATCGGGATTGCCCTCGTCGTTCCACACCCCCGCTGCCCGATCGATGCCGAACTTGTGAATGGCGCTGTCCCAGGTGAGCCCGACGATGTGCCCGGGACCGCGCTGCTGCGGGTTGGTGTAGCCCGGGTGGCCCAGATCTTCCCAGAGCGCTGTGTACTGATCGAGGCTAGCTTCCGGTTCGCGGCGCACCCGGTCGAGCATGCGCGCGCCCTTCCGCGGCTCGAGCGATCGCAGGTGTTCCTGGAAGGGCACCGCGGCGTCGCCGGCGGTGATGTAGACGTGAAGCGAGGGTATCCAGAGTGCCCGTTCGGTCAGCAGTTGATCGACGCTGACGGTGAAGCCCCGTGTGCCTTCCGAGTCCATCTGGATCGTAAGTTTTGGTGGACGCACCCGGAACGCCGGGTCGCGGACGAGGCGCATCGCCGTGCCGGCATCGCTCGCGGCAATCAGATCTGCCCAGAGGACGTGGATATTCTGGGACATCTCGGCCGTGCCCTCGTTGGGAAATGTCACGACGAGATCGATACCATCGATGTCCCCGGCTCCAGCGCTGGTCTGCGCGGCGCGGCCGCGCACGTATTCATCGCTCTCGAACCCGCGCGGCGTCACGGAGTCGATCTCGATCCCTGGCGAACCGGGCACCGGCTCCACGTAGTACGCTGCCGACGCAGCATCCTCGTGACCCCATGAGATTCGAACGTTCAGCCGCTCGGCTTGTGCGGCTGCCGGCGCGGTAGCCAGCAGCACAACGGCTGTGAGGATCCTCGTCACAGATGCGTTTCCCCAGGAGGCCGTGTAGCGACGACCCTGTCGTACGCGGCAGTCGCCCGGCGCGATATGACGCATGTTGAAAGAGCTACCGCCTGAAAGGCGGTACACTTTGCGCGCGGCCGAAAGTCGAAGTGCGCCGCCGTGCGTGGTCATTCTTTCACAGGAGAGCATACGCCCGATGCGTCCCGTCATCTTTGCAGCGCTGATCATGGTCGCCCCCGCCGTGTGTCAAGCGCAACGCGCGCGCGTCGATTTGAATGGCACGTGGCAGTTCCAGGCGGATCCGAGGAATCAGGGCGAGACCGAGTCCTGGCACTCGGCCGACCAGCCGTTCGATCGCACCATACTTGTGCCCGGGGCCTGGCAGGCACAGGGCGTCGGTGAGCCGCGGGGCATCCTGCGGCACGATTATGCGGGCCCGGCGTGGTATCGACGGACGGTCGCGGTGCCCGCGGCATGGCAGGGCAAGCTGGTCAGGCTGCGCATCGGCGGCGCACATCGCTACACCACCGCATACGTCAACAGCACGAAGGTCGGGGAGCATCAGGGGTTCAGCACGCCGTTCACTTTTGACGTGACCGCTGCCATCCGGCCCGGCGCGGACAACGTGATTGCCCTTCGCGTCGTCAACCCCGGATCCGCGCCGACCGACGGGCCGCGAGAACAGGAGCCCGCGTACCCGACAGGCCTGCTGAACTACATCGGCAACTGGGGCGGGGTTTACGGAAACGTCGCGCTCGAGGCGACAGAGCCTGCATGGGTCGATGAGGTCTATATCCGACCCGACATCGCCGGCAAGAAGGCACGGTTCCGAATCATTGTGAGGAGCACTGGAACACTGCCTTATGCGGGCGAGCTGCGAGTGGCGATCGCGCCCCGTTATCAGGGTCGTGCGATGGTGCGGATGGCACCGGGCGGCTACGCGGAGACGGACGTCGATGTGTCCATACCCGACGCGCGTCTCTGGTCACCTGAACAACCGCATCTCTACACGGCCGTCATCACTCTGCGGCACGGCGCGGTCGAAAGCGATCGAGTCGAGGAACGTTTCGGAATGCGGCAGCTGCAAACGCGCGGCAACGCACTGCTGCTCAACGGCCGGCCACTGTATCTGCGCGGTTACGGAGACGACAACGTCGAAGTGCTCACGGGCTTTCCGCCATCCTCGCGAGAGGTCTATCTCGATCGCCTGCGGCTGGCACGGAGCTTCGGGTTCAACGCGGTCCGGTTCCATTCGATGACGCCGCCAGAGGAGTTTTTTCGCGCCGCCGATGAAGTCGGCCTGTTTGTCATGGCGGAGCTGCCGACGGCGTACACACAGTACCTCCTGCCGCACAAGGACTTCCTCCGGGCGGAGCTCCAGCGGGTGATCCTGTCCTATCGAAACCGGCCTTCGCTGCTGTCGGTGGCCTTCGGCAACGAGTTCAATCTGAGCTGGCTCAAGACGGAGCATGAACGTGAGGCGTTTCTCGAGACCGTCGATGGTTTCTACCGCCTCGCCAAAACGCTGCATCCCGACGGCCTGGTGCTCTCGAATGACGGCCTCATCATGAAACCGAGCGATCTGGCCAGTCACTTTGGGTCGGGCCTGCCCGATATCCCGACAATAAAGCACGAGTTTGGTGGCTATTACTGCTCCCTGCCCGACATCTCTCTCATCGACCGCTTCGTTGGTCTCTTCAGGCCCGAGTGGCTTGACGCCAAGAAGCGGTGGGTGGAGGAGAACGGGCTGTCTGAGTGGTACCCGACCTATGTGCGTAACTCTCAGCGACTACAGCATCTCGGTCGCAAGTACCAAATCGAACGGGTCCGCCGGCAGCCGGATGTCACCGGTTATCACTATTGGTTGATCGTCGACTACCCCGGAGGAACCGGTGAGGGGGACTCGTGGGAGGAGGGGTGGTTTGATTATTTCTGGCGCCCGAAGGCGATTACTCCGCAAGAGGGTCAGGAGATCAACACGGCCGTCCTCCCCCTGATCGGCGCAGGCGTTCACGATCGAGCTGTCTGGAGCGAGTCGAGACGACAGATCGATATCACCGTCTCGAATTACGGCGACACGGAGCTGCGCGATGCGCCGCTGTCCTGGAAGCTCGTCGCAGACGGACGGAATGTCGCGTCCGGCACAGTGCCCATCAACGTGCCGACAGGCACCGTGAAGAGCGTCTCGTCGATTGCGTTCGGCCCCCTGTCCGGAACGAGCGCGCAGAAGCTCGAGCTCGTGGTGGACGTGAACGGAACGCATGCGAACCGGTGGACGTTCTGGTCGTTCCCTCGCAACGGGCTGCTCGACAGCACCGGCACGCCGGTGTCCTCGACGGTGAAATGGGAAGCCATCAGCAGGCTCTACCCGTTCATACGTCAGCTCACCGCTCCTATGCGACCCGATGGATTACTGATTTCACCCGCGCTGGACGAAACCGCCTTGCAGCATCTCCGCTCCGGCGGCCGCGTGTGGCTCATGGCCGAGCGCGGGCAGATTCAGCCGCGCACTGAAGTCGGCTTCTTCCCGGCAGCGGGAGGAGCTATCGGGACGATGGTGCGCGATCATCGTGCTCTCGAGGGATTTCCGCATGACGGCTTCGGCGACCTGCAGTTCTATAACGTGTTGGAAGGCGCTGTCCCGTTTCCGCTGGACGGCTGGCCGACGGACCTTCAACCGATCGTCGGCGGTATTCGCACGACCGCGAGCTTCCTCAGCAAGCTGAAGAACCTTTCACGCGTCGGGTACGTGTTCGAGGCGAAGGTCGGCGAGGGCAGGCTTCTCGTCACCACGCTTCGGATCCGGGAACACTTTGACGAAGCCTACCCCGACGCGATTTATCTCTTCGATCGGCTGCTGCGATACGCGAGCGGGGACCGGTTCACTCCCCGCTTCGAGCTCACCGAGGAGCTGCTTCAGGGCTTGCTGCCGCCGCGGTAGGTGCCAGAACACTGCCACTGCGGAAGCGATTCGGAAATTCGGAATTCAACTACCTGGAAGTCCAGCCACCGTCGACCGGGAGGATGGCACCAGTGATGTAAGAGGCTTCGTCGGAGGCGAGAAACGCCGCCGCATAGGCAACTTCGCGCGGAGAACCGACGCGTCCGAGCAATGTTTGGCCGCACTGCCAATCGTAGTGCGGCTCACCTTCTTTTGGTGAGATGCGGGTCTGGATGGGCCCCGGGCAAATGGCGTTTACGCGCACGTTGTGGCGGCCGTAATCGTATGCGGCACTCAAGGTATAGCCGAGGAGACCTGCTTTCGCCGTCGTGTACGCCACCGACGTCGGACAGCCAACCATTGCCTGGATCGAAACGACGTTGACGATCGAACCCTGGTTGTACGCGATCATGAAGGGCAGCACGGCCTTTGTGAAGTGGTGCGTGCCGAACAGCGAGACCTGGATGCACCTGTCCCATTCCTCGGATGTCGATTCCAGAATCGCGTGAAAATCGCCGAGATGAGCGGCGTTGTTGCACAACACGTCGATGCGACCGGAGTCCCTGCCAGCGAGCTCAACTGCGCGGGCCACATCGTCCGGCGACGAGACGTCGCCCCGGCAGAAGATCGCGTTGCCACCCGCGTCGCGGATCGCCGTGGCAGCCGCTTCTCCCGCCTGCGCGTCGATATCGACGAGCACCACCCGGGCCGTTTCTTCCGCGAACACCTCGGCGACGGCGCGTCCGATCCCGTGGGCGGCTCCGGTTACGATGGCGACTTTATGCTTGAGTCGATGCATTTGCGCGGATTCTGGGGCGCGCTCAGCGGAGTGTCAACACCGTTCGCCAGCTGATTCGAGAGTGGTCCAGTCTATTGACGGCTGCGCGCCTACGACAATTCTGTTCCTCGTTGTGGCGCCGCACAGCGGTCCTTACCGCGCAGAGTCCGGCGATCGATCGGCCGTGTGGATGAAGGGCGCCGGTGATTGAAAGCAGTGATGCCTCAATAAGCGCTCGTGGCTTTCCGGGCGATCAGCATAATCTGGTTGACGCTGCGCGCCAGAGCTTCGAGCGTGCTGCTGGAGCAACGTCCGTGGTTCACGTGCGTGCGTGAGCGCGTCGACACCACCGGTCAGTTTTCCCTCTATGGGATCGCGTTCGTCCTGAGCAGGCGGTTGTCGAGCGGCTGGAGGCTGAACGCGGGCGCGTCGCTGAACCGGCCGACCGTGTTCTACGGCTCGAATCCGGTCACCAGCATCGGCAATCCGACACCGGTCGACAACGGTCCGCTGGTTTCGGACGCTGTGCTCAAGCCACGGGCGAACGGTTCGTATGAACGCACGAACCGGGTGCCGCTGTCGGTGATTTCGAGCGGGCCGGCGGGAAATGCGCGCACCCCTCCGCCCCCTTCTCCCAGTCGCTCTACGTTGCGGCTGTTCCCTTCCGGCCCCGAAGCCGCCGCCGAATCCTGAAGCCGATCGGCGTCACCCGGCCGAGTGTGATTTCGGCTCCGCGCCGGCCGCGGCGGGGCCGTTGCGACCAGACCCGCCGATTCAAAAGTCGCCCCCGAGGGAGACGAACGTCTCCTCACAGGCCGAGTCCCGGTCCTGGGGATGTCTCCGCGCCAGGGCAAACAACGGTCGGCAGAAATGCGCAACCGCATAATCCGTAGCGTGATCGCGTCCTCAAGCCGGCAGCGGGCCGATCGATTGGCAGACCGGAACCCGGCCGGACATTTGCTTGGCTCTGAGTCGACGGGATTCCCGCCGCGGGATCACGGTTCGACGCCTCGATCCCACGTGCCAGTTTCGCAGGCGGCATGCGTCTGATCGAAAACCTGGAAGTGTCACAGTCGGTTTTGCGGAGGCCCATGCGGCCAGGTGATGGTGATGGCGACCTTGATTGAATGCTACAAGACCCGGTACTCGGCGACGCAGGAAGAGGAAATGTCGCTCGAGGAGTACCTCGATCGGTGTCGCCGGGACCCTTCGACCTTTGCCAATCCGGCCGAGCGGATGCTGGCAGCGATCGGGGAGCCCGAGATCGTGGACACGCGCCACGACCCGCGGCTCTCGCGCCTCTTCTCGAATCGCATCATCCGGCGGTACCCCGCCTTCCGCGAGTTTTATGGGATGGATGAGGCGATCAACCAGATTGTGTCGTTCTTCCGCCACGCCGCGCAGGGGCTCGAAGAGCGTAAACAGATCCTCTACCTGCTCGGACCGGTCGGCGGCGGCAAATCCTCGCTGGCGGAACGGCTCAAACAGCTGATGGAGCGTCAGCCGATTTACGCGTTGAAGGGTTCTCCGGTCAACGAGTCGCCACTGGGACTGTTTCCCGTCGAGCAGTACGGGCAGACGCTCGAACAGGAGTACGGGATTCCCCGGCGGTATCTCGCCGGGATCATGTCCCCTTGGGCCGTGAAGCGCGTGCACGAGCACGGCGGGGACATTTCGAAGTTCCGGGTCGTTCGCCTGTGCCCCTCGGTGTTGCGGCAGGTGGGCATCGCCAAGACCGAGCCTGGCGACGAGAACAATCAGGACATCTCCTCGCTCGTGGGTAAGGTCGATATCCGCAAGCTCGAAGAGTACGCCCAAAACGATCCCGATGCCTACAGCTACTCCGGCGGCCTGTGTCTCGCCAACCAGGGGCTGCTGGAGTTCGTGGAGATGTTCAAGGCGCCGATCAAGATGCTCCATCCGCTCCTGACTGCCACGCAGGAAGGGAACTTCAAGAGCACCGAAGGCTTCGGCGCGATTCCCTTCCAGGGCACGATCCTCGCGCACTCCAACGAGGCCGAGTGGCACAGCTTCCGCAACAACAAGCGGAACGAGGCGTTCCTCGACCGGATCTACCTCGTGAAGGTGCCCTACTGTCTGCAGGTCTCGGAAGAGGTCAAGATCTATCAGAAGCTCTTGCGCGACAGCTCACT